>NZ_JBPPLY010000001.1:0-561210 GCF_051535215.1 Nitrobacter sp.
CCATGCACAATCTCGCGGTGCTCGACGCCGATGGCGGCGGCAAGGGCGCCAACTACACGAGCGCGGCGCAATGGTTCCGCAAGGCGGCCGAGCGCGGCGTCGCCGACAGCCAGTTCAACCTCGGCATCCTCTATGCCCGCGGCATCGGCATCGAACAAAATCTCGCCGAATCCTACAAGTGGTTCAGTCTCGCCGCCGCCCAGGGCGACGTTGATTCCGGGCGCAAGCGTGACGAGATCGCCAAGCGGCTCGATCCGCAGACGCTTGCCGCGGCCAAGCAGGCGGTTCAAACCTTCGTACCCAAGCCTCAGCCGGACGATGCGGTCGGTGTCGCGAGCCCCGCCGGCGGATGGGACGGCGCGGCCGCGCAGCCCGACGCAAAACCCTTCGCCACGACCAAGCCCCTGGCCAAAACCACGGCAGCCCGCTCCGCACCGGGCAAGCAATCGATGGCTACCAGACAGGCTACGCGTTAATCCCGTTAGTCACCGAACGCTGGGACCTGAGCGGGAGCCGGGCGAAAAAGCCGGGCCGTGCCGAATTCTTTAACCCCGGCCGCTGATGATTTCGGTTATGCAAGTGATGCGGCCTGCAACCTCGCCGCTCACCGAAGGTCCATGCTGCGGAAAGGCGCCGGCCGGTCCGCGGCCAAATCCGAAACCGAACGCGCGTGCAACTCTATCTCCCGATCGCCGATCTTCCGGTCAACGTATTCCTCATCCTGGCGATGGGCGCGGCGGTGGGTTTCGTATCGGGCATGTTCGGCATCGGCGGCGGCTTCCTGATGACGCCGCTGCTGATCTTTGTCGGCATCACGCCTGCGGTCGCGGTCGCGACGGTCGCGAGCCACATCGCGGCTTCCTCTTTCTCCGGCGCGCTGTCCTACTGGCGAAAACGCGCGATCGATCCGATGCTCGCGCTGATCCTGTTGGGCGGCGCTACGGCCGGAACCATGCTCGGCGTCTGGACCTTCACGCAGTTGCGCGCGCTGGGTCAGCTCGATCTTTTGATCGCACTGTCCTATGTGGTGCTGCTGTCCGGCGTCGGCGGAGCGATGTTCTGGGAGGGATTGCGCGCCATGCGGCGTGCCCGGCATGGTCAGGTCGTGCCGCCGCGGCGCTCCGGCGGTCACGGCTGGATCCACGGTCTGCCGCTGAAAGTCCGTTTCAAGCGTTCCAAAATCTATCTGTCTGCGATCCCGGTCGTCGCTATCGGACTTGCCATCGGCTTCATCGGCGCGATCATGGGCATCGGCGGCGGCTTCATCCTGGTGCCGACGCTGATCTACCTGCTGCGCATACCGACATCGACGGTGATCGGCACCTCCATGCTGCTCACCCTCGTCACCATGACGTTCGCCACCGTACTGCACGCCGCCACCAACCATCTTGTCGACGTCGTGCTCGCATTGATCCTAATGACCGGCGGCGTGACAGGCGCGCAATTCGGCGCACGCGCCGGCCAGCGCATCCGCGGCGAACACCTGCGCCTGCTGCTCGGGCTGTTGATCCTGGCGGTCGGAATCCGCTTTGCGGTCGAATTGGGTATTCGCCCCAACGACCTTTACACGGTCCGCGAAATAACGGGCGGCCCATGAGGAGGCGCGCAACATGCGCGGCGATGGGCCTGGCGCTGCTGCTCAGCGCTGCCTACGTTGCGGACGATGCGCGCGCCGAGCACCTGATCGTCTCGGTGTCGAACCATCGCGTTACCGTGACGTCGAACTATTCAGGCGAGGAGCTGGTGCTGTTCGGCTCCATCGAGCGCGACGGCAATGCGGCCGTTCCGCGCAGCGGCTACGATCTCGTCGTGACCGTCAGCGGCCCCCGCGCCGATATGGTCACGCGCCGCAAGGAGCGCCGGTTCGGCATCTGGGTAAATGCCGATTCCCGGGAATTTCTCCAGGTCCCATCCTATCTTGCGGCGTTCGCCAACCGGCCGCTAGACAAGATCGCCGCGCCGGACGTCCTGCGGCGGCAGCAGCTCGGATTGAACAACGTGCTGCTGAGGCAGCGCGTCGGCCCCGATTATGCAGACGTCGTCACGAGCGACCCGTTCCGCCGCGCCTTCATAAGGCTGCGCGCCGAACAGGGGCTGTATCGCGAGAACACATCGGCCGTGACCTTCCTGACGCCGACCTTGTTCCGCACCAGTATTCCGCTTCCGGCGGAAGTGCCGATCGGCACCTACACCGTCGGCATCAAGCTTCTCGCAGATGGTGCACTGATCACAAAGACCGACACGGCATTCGAAATCGTCAAGGTCGGTTTCGAACAGTTCGTCGCCACCGCCGCACGGCAGCACGGCCTCCTCTACGGCGTGGCGACGGCATGTATAGGGCTGATGGCGGGCTGGATGGCGTCGATCGTCTTCCGCAGAGACTGACGATCAATCCCTGGCGCGCTACAACGCCCATGCGACGCCCATCGCAACGACTCCGGCGGCCATCACGGCGGTGGCGAGCCAGCCCAGCCAATACAGCTTGCCGGTGACGACAAACCTGCCCATGACCTCGCGGCGACGCACCATCGCCATCAGCAGCACCATCACGGGCACCGCAAGCACGCCGTTGATGACCGCGCTCCAATACAACGCCTGAATGGGGTCGACGGGCGTGAAATTGAGAGCGATCCCGATCACCGCCGACAGCGCCAGCACAGCATAGAACGCGGCCGCCTCCTTCGGCTTGCGCGCCAGTCCCACCGGCCATCGCCGCCCCTCGCCAACGGCGTAGGCGGCCGAACCCGCCAGCACCGGAATCGCCAGCAACCCGGTGCCGACGATGCCGAGCGCGAAGATCACTTCCGCGAATCGGCCCGCAATCGGCCGCAACGCTTCCGCGGCTTGCGCCGACGTCTCGATGTCGGTCTTGCCGGCAGCATGAAACGTCGCGGCGGCGGTGAGGATGATCGCGATCGCGATCAGGCTGGAGAACGCCATCCCGACGATAGTGTCGGCGCGGATGCGGTTGAACTCCTGCCGCGCGCCATGATGCCGGTGGACCAGCGGCTGTTTCGCGGCATCGACACGCTGATCTTCGGCCTCCTGCGAAGCCTGCCAGAAGAACAGATAGGGCGAGATCGTCGTGCCCAAAATGGCGACGACGGTGGTGAGAAACGCCGCGTTGAATTCCACGCGCGGGATCAGCAGACCCGCGACCGCCTCGCCCCAGGACACATGCGCAACCGCCAGCGCGCCGACATAGGCGAACAGGCTCAGCGTCAGCCATTTCAGGACTGCGACATAGCGGGCGTAATCGAGAAAGATCTGCGCCACCACCGATGTGATGCCGAACAGCAGCACATAGGCAAAGGCAGGCCCGCCGAACAGCAGCTTGAACGCATCCGCCATGGCGCCGAGATCGGCGGCGACGTTGATGGTGTTGGCGATAAACAGAAGCGCGACGATGCCGTTCAGCAGGCCCGCGGGATAGTGTCGGCAGACATTGCCGGCGATGCCGTGCCCGGTGACACGCCCGACCCGCGCGGAAATTTCCTGGATCGCCGCCATCAGGGGAAACGTCAGCACCATGGTCCAGCTCGCGGCGTAGCCGAGCTGCGCGCCGGTCTGGCTGTAGGTGCCGATGCCGGAGGGATCGTCGTCGGCCGCGCCGGTGATGAGGCCCGGACCCAGTGTTTTGAAAATGGCACGCCACCGAAACGGCTCCCGACCCTCGCCTTTCAAAGACGGGTTGGATGTGCCCAGCGCCTCATTTTTTTCGCGTACCGCTTTTGAACGTTCCATTCCCGCTCCAGCCGCGCCAGACAACGCGGCCGGCCGGTGCCAGTTCCGGAAAACAGCGGCTTGCTAACGGGCAGGCCGTACCGAATCGGCAGCGGGACGGGTGACGAGATAGATGCCGAGCGCCACAGGCAAGATCCCGAGCAGGTCGCGGAGCGCGAGGTGCTCACCGAGCACCAGCCAGGCGAACAACATGGCGAGCGGCGGCATCAGGAAGTGATAGGCGCTTGCCGCGGTCGCGCCGCAGACCTTGAGCAGATGAAACCACAGCACATAGGCGAGGATCGAGCCGCACAACACGAGATAGGCAAACGCCGCCAGCAGTCGCCAGCTCGGCACGATGTCGCCGACATCAGACAGCGTTGAAGCGAACGGCAGCAGCGCGACGCCGCCAGCCAGATTCTGGATGCCGTTGCCGAGCCACAGATCGCCTTTCGGCGCAAAGACCTTGAACAAGATGGTGCCGGCCACGATCGAGGCCAGCGAAGCCAGCGTGAACGCAACGCCGTGCAGGCTGTCGGCGCCGACCGATATGCGATCCCAGACGATGAAGGCCACGCCGGCGATGCCAAGCATCAGGCCCGCGATCTTGCGCCAGGTCAGGCTTTCGCCAAGAAAGACAGCGGCCAGCACAGCGGTGAAAACCGGGTTGGCGCTGACGATCAGGCCGCCGAGACCGGCCGAGACGGTCTGCAGGCCGATATAGCCAAGACCGAGATACAGCGCATTGTTGGCGATGCCGAGCAGCGCAAAGATCGCGACGTCGCGGCGGGAGAGTGACCAGCCCTCGCCGCGCAGCATGGCGATCCCGAAGATCAGGACGCCCGCCAGCAGAAAACGCGCTGCCAGCAAAATCAGCGGCGGACAATCGGTGACGCCGATTTTGCCGGCAACGAAGGCGAAGCTCCACAGCAGGCAGAATGCGGCAATGGCGAGCGGCAGCGTATTAAAAGTGGATCGCGGTGCGGTGGGCGAGGCAAGGGTCGGGGACGTGAGGGACATGAGGAAGTCTCCTTTGCCCGTGATGTAGGCCGACGCCTTGTTATTTGGAAATTAAATGATACAATCATGATAAGTGGATTTTTGAATGGTATGAGCCATGCTGGATCTCGAGCTGTTGCGCAGTTTCGTATCCGTGGTTGACGCCGGGGGCTTCACCCGCGCCGGCGAGCGCGTCCACCGCACCCAGTCGACCGTCAGCCAGCAGATCAAGCGGCTGGAGGACGACTTCGGCCGTCCCCTCCTCAACCGCATCGGCAAGAAGGTCATACCCACCGAGGACGGCGAGCGACTCCTGGCCTATGCGCGGAGGTTGCTGGCGTTGGCGGAGGAAACCCGCGACGTGCTGGCGCGGCCGAAAGGCGACGGCGTGGTCCGGCTCGGCATTCCTGAGGATTTCGCCGCCTATCGCCTGACCGAATTGCTGGCGAGTTTCATGCGCTCGCGTCCCGGTCTGCGGCTCGACGTCCGCGCCGACCAGAGCACGTATCTGCGCCGCGACCTCGAGCGCAGCGAACTCGATCTGGCGCTGCTCAAGCGGCCCGCCGGCGAGAAAGGCGGCATCAGCGCCTGGCTCGAACAAGTCCATTGGGTGACCAGCAAGACCCATCCCGTCAATCTGCAGACGCAATCCGTTCCGCTGATCGGCTTTCCGCAGGGCTGCCTTTATCGGGCCGGCGCCATTCACGCCATCGAAAGCGCAGGCCGAGCCTGGCACATGGCCTATACCAGTTCGAGTCTCGCGGGCATCCAGGCCGCGGTGGCCGCCGGCCTCGGCTTGAGCATTCTCTCGGAGATCGCGATTCAGCCTGCGCATCGCGTTTTGACGGCGAAAGACGGTTTTGCGCCGATCGCCAAAACCGAGGTAGCGCTGGTCGCGGCGCCGGAGGCGGGCCCGGCCACGCTGCGCGTCGCCGATCTGCTGGCGGATTTCTGCAGTTCGATGCAGAAGGCGGCGTGAGAGGACGCGCTTAGAGCATTTTCGCTTTTGATTGAATCAGAAGCGAAGCCCCAGACTGTTGTTTTTGACGCGTTTTCTTCACGCGAACCGGTTTCCACTTCGCTCGAAAACGCTCTAGCAACAGCGCGTCGCCGCTATCGCATGCATCCGACGGTCTCCAAGCACATGCGCAACGAAATCGGCGGCAAAAATCCTGGCGAACGCCCTGTCGCGAATGTTGAGGCCGCCCGCATAGGCACCGAACGCCGGCATCACCGCGCGCTCGCCGTCACTTGCAAAGCAGCGCCGCTCCATGGAACGGCCACGCGTCGAGACCCGCGCCTTTGGATGCAGGTGACCCGCGATTTCTCCGACCTCACCTGTCGGCTCGTGGCGGAACACGATCCCGCCCAGCGCCACCTCGGTTGCAACCACGCCGCCGAGATCGGACGGCAGCGCCGGATCGTGATTGCCGGAAATCCAGATCCAGTCACGCGGCGCCTGCAGAGCCGATAGCGCATCGCGATCCGCCGCCGACAGCCGCTCGTGCGCATCGCGATCGTGAAAGCTGTCGCCGAGCGCAATCACGATGCGCGGATCATAATGCGCGATGACGGTCGCAAGCCGCGCAAGCGTCGCCTGGGTGTCATAGGGCGGCAGCAGCACGCCGCGGACGGCAAAACTCGAGCCTTTCTCCAGATGCAGGTCGGAGACGACGAGCAGCCGCTCCTGTTCCCAGAACAGCGCGCCCGACAGATCGGCAACAAACTCGACGGCTGCGACCAGCAGGGGGGAACCCGGAAGGGCGTCGTTGATGGCCAGCACGCTCAAGAGATGATCCGAATCGGAAAGAGGCTCGTCGTTTTCATAGATCATGCGAACGATCTTCCGAAAAGAGCCGAGACCAACGGAACCCGGCAAATATCGACGGCGATGGCATCACCGCTCCATCGCCTCCTTCACGAGATCCTCAGCGGCCTCCGCCAGCAACTCGTCCGACGCCTCGCCATAGACCGCCTCGCGGCCGATCTCCAGCATCACCGGCACCGCGAGCGGCGAAATATGGTCGAGCGGCTTGTGGGTGATGCGGCCCCTGATACGCGCCAGCATATCGCTCAGGCGGCGGATATCGAGCAGTCCGGTCGCGGCGTCCGCCCTCGCCGCGCGCAGCAGCACGTGATCCGGCTGGTGCTTGCGCAGCACGTCGTAGACCAGATCGGTCGAGAACAGAACCTGCCGCCGCGACTTCTCCTCGCCGGTGAAGCGCCGCGCAATCAGCCCGGAGATGATCGCGCAACTGCGGAAGGTGCGCTTCATCAGCGCAGATTCCGCAAGCCACGCCTCGAGATCGTCGCCCAGCATATCCGGGTCGAACAGCGCGTCGAGATCGAGCCGGCGTTGCCGGATCATGGTCGACGCGTCACCGAGCATCCAGATCGCCAGCGCGTATTCATTGGCGACGAAGCCGAGTGGACGCACGCGCATGCGCTCCAGCCGCCGCGTCAGCAGCATGCCGAGCGTCTGATGTGCGAGCCGTCCCTCGAAGGGATAGCAGACCAGATAGTGCTTGTCGGCGCGCGGAAAGGTCTCGACGATCATCTCGCGCGCATGAGGGACTCGTGAGAACGATGCCTGCAGCGACAGCCATTCCCGTACCTGATCGGGCAGGCCGCTCCATGCGCGCTTGTCGTCGAGCAGGTTGCGCACCCGTTCGGCGAGATAGGTCGAGAGCGGAAATTTGCCGCCCATATAAGAAGGCACCCTGGGATTTTCGTCATTGGCTCGCGAGACGTAGACCTGATCCTCGACCAGCGCCTCGTAGCGCACGATCTCACCGCCGAATACGAAGGTGTCGCCGGTGACGAGGCCCTCGATGAAATACTCCTCGATCTCGCCGAGCATCCGGCCGCCACGCGCGATCGTGCCTGTCGATCCGGAACCGCGGTGCCGCGAGCGCACCAGCTTCACCTTCAGCATCGCCTCCTCGACGATGGTGCCGACGTTGAGGCGATAGCTCTGCCGCACGCGCGGATTGGCGACGCGCCAGCGGCCTTCCTTGTCCTGCTTGATGCGGGCAAAGCGCTCATAGGTTTTCAATGCGTAGCCGCCTGTGGCGACGAAATCGATCACATCGTCGAAATCGGCGCGCGTGAGATTGGCGTAGGGCGCCGCGGTGCGCACCTCGTCATAGAGTTGATCGGCACGGAACGGCTCGCCGCAGGCGCAGCCGAGCACGTGCTGCGCCAGCACGTCGAGCGCGCCGGAGCGCAAGGGGGGCGTATCCTGCGCGTTCTCGTTCACCGCATCGATGGCGACGCGGCATTCCAGCACCTCGAAACGGTTGGCCGGCACCAGCACCGCACGCGAGGCCTCGTCGAGCCGATGATTGGCGCGACCGATCCGCTGCATCAGCCGCGACGAGCCTTTCGGCGCGCCGATATTGATGACGAGATCGACGTCGCCCCAGTCGACGCCGAGGTCGAGCGACGAGGTGCAGACCACGCCGCGCAGGCGGCCCGCCGTCATCGCCTGCTCGACCTTGCGGCGCTGCGCGACATCGAGCGAGCCGTGATGCATCGCGATGGCGAGACCGTCGTCATTGACGCGCCAGAGATCCTGAAACAGCATCTCGGCCTGGCTGCGGGTGTTGACGAACACCAGCGTGGTCTTGTTGCGCTTGATGAACTCATAGATTTCGCCCAGCGCATGGCGCGCCGAATGCCCTGCCCATGGCAGCCGCTCGCGGGTGTCGAGCATCTCCACAACGGGAGCGGCCGCGCCGCCGGCTGTGACGATGTCGGCGGCGTTTGCCTCGCCTCGCTGCGGCACCAGAAATCGCGCCAGCGACTCCGGCTCCGCCACCGTCGCCGACAGTCCGATCGTGCGCATCCGCGGCGCGAGCCGCCACAGCCGCGCCAGCGCGAGCGACAACAGGTCGCCGCGTTTTGAGGTCACCAGCGCATGCAGTTCGTCGAGCACCACGCGGCGCAACGACGAGAACAGAAACGGCGCATCATCCGACGCCAACAGCAGCGCCATCTGCTCGGGCGTCGTCAGCAGGATGTCCGGCGGATAGCGCCGCTGGCGCTGGCGCCGCGACACCGGCGTATCCCCGGTCCGGGTCTCGACCCTGATCGGCAGTTCCATCTCGGCGATCGGGGCTTCGAGGTTGCGGGCGATATCGACCGCCAGCGCCTTCAGCGGCGAGATGTAAAGCGTGTGGAGGCCTTGGCTCTTACTTACCTCTCCCCTCGCGGAAGAGGGCAAGCAAGAAAGCTCCACCAGCGTCGGCAGAAATCCCGCCAGCGTCTTGCCGGCGCCGGTCGGCGCGATCAGCAGCGTCGAACGTCCCTCGCGCGCCTTTCGCAACAATTCGAGTTGGTGCGCGCGCGGTGACCAACCCCGCGCCGCAAACCAGCGCAGGAAACCGTCGGGCAGCGGAAGCCGCGCTTCGCGATCATCGATGTCCACGCCCGAGAGGTAAGCGGTCCCGATTGCCCGGTCGAGGCCGGAATCCGCGCGCGCCGCTTCCAATGCGAATCGGCAGGCGCCCGAGCCGGCTTGAGAGGCTCGGATACCTCCGACGGAGCCGCCCACGCCCGGGAATCGCCGCGCGGAACGCTGATCTTGCAGCATTTTCCGTTTTGCACGGCATCATTACCGGCGAGTGTGGCCAGCGGACCACAGACAAATTTGCCGCCGAAGCGTACAATTTCCGGGTCATTTGCAGACGGGGACCATAATGAAAAAAATCCTGCTCGGTGTTTTGCTTGCCAGCACCGCGATGAGCGCCCAGGCGGCCGATCTCGCACCGCGGACATACACCAAGGCCCCGGTAATGGCTCCGGCCTACGACTGGACCGGATTTTATCTCGGCGTGAATGCGGGCTTCGGGCTTGGCCGCGACCGGGCCGTGCATGATCTCGGCGGCACGGGAATTTCAACGTATCTGCAGCCGCTCGGCGCGATCGGCGGCGGCCAGATCGGCTATAACTGGCAGACCAATTCGTTTCTCGGCCCACTCGTGTTCGGCGTCGAAGCCGACATTCAGGGCGCGGACATGACTGACAACCGGACAGACTTCATCGGTTTGATCCAGTATCGGCAGAAGCTCGACTGGTTCGGCACCGCGCGCGGCCGTATCGGTCTGGTCAACGGCCCGACCCTGACCTACCTGACCGGCGGCTACGCTTACGGAAACGTCAACACGACGATCACCGAAGCCGGAGTGCCGTTCGCATTTAGCGGCAACCGCGACGGCTGGACCTGGGGCAGCGGCGTCGAAGCCGCGCTCGGCGGAAACTGGACCGGCAAGATCGAATATCTTTATGTCGACCTCGGCAATCGCACCGACTCATTTGCCGGTCAAACGCTGCATTCCGAGCTGCGCGAGAATATCTTTCGCCTCGGGCTGAACTATCGCATCGGCGGCAACAGCACGTATGCGCCCGTGGCCACCGCCAACTGGAACGGTTTCTATCTCGGCGGCAATGCCGGCTCCGGCACCAGCCGCAACCATGCTACGGTAACCGACATCAACGCAGGTACCAGCGTGCTGTTCAATCTCGCACCCGATGGCCTCATCGGCGGCGGCCAGATGGGTTACAACTGGCAAGCCGGCAACATCGTCTACGGCCTCGAGACCGACTTCCAGGGCTCGACGATGGAAGACAACAAGACCTGCATCGGCTGCGCGCCGGGCGCCTCGCTCGATTTCAATTCGAAGCTGCAGTGGCTCGGCACCGTGCGCGGCCGCCTCGGCTACGCGGTGGGCCCCTCGCTGTTCTACGCGACCGGCGGTTTCGCCTATGGCAACGTCAAGACCGCGCTCAACGGTTTGAGCTTCTCGGATACCCGCACCGGCTGGACCGTCGGCGGCGGCATCGAGACGCCGTTCACCCTGCTCGGCCTGTTCGGCCCGAACTGGACCTCGACGACGGAATACCTTTACGTCGATCTCGGCCGCTCCAGCCACGGCTTCGACTTCGGTAACGCGCCGGGCGTGCTGACAACCGGTGCACAGGAACACATCTTCCGCACCGGCTTGAACTATCACTTCAACACGCCGGTGAGCGCGAGATACTGATCGCAACAGCGCGGGGCTTCGCAACCCGGCGTCGATGATTTGGGGAGTGGGCAAGAAGGCCGCATCGGATGACGATGCGGCCTTTTTTTATGAGTGGAATTCGACGTGTGGCCGCGGCAACGCCCGCGAAAGCGGTGACTCTTTTACGGAACTCGGCCTAATCTCTGCGCCATGTCCGATCTCGTGATCCGAGCGGCCGATGAGGCCGACCTCCCAGCCGTCACCGAAATTTATGAGCACGCCGTCCGTTTCGGGACCGCGACTTTCGAGCTTGTCCCGCCCGATCTCGCGGAAATGACGCGGCGCTTCGGCGCGCTGCGGGATGGCGGCTTTCCTTATCTGGTAGCGGAACTCGCAAGCGCCGTGGTCGGCTACGCCTATGCCGGCCCCTACCGGCCACGACCGGCCTATCGCTTCACCGTGGAGGACTCGATCTATCTGGCGTCCGCCGTCCATCGCCGCGGCATCGGCATACAGTTGCTGCGCCGCCTGATTGCCGAATCCGAGGCGCGCGGCTATCGCCAGATGATCGCAGTCATCGGCGATTCCGCCAATGCAGGCTCGATAGGGGTACACGCACGCGCGGGCTTTGCGATGATCGGCACCCATCCCACGGTCGGTCTCAAGTTCGGCCGCTGGCTCGACACGGTGATGATGCAACTCCCGCTCGGCCCCGGCAGCACGACAGTCCCCGAAATCTCGCCGACAGCTATTCCGCTCTGAGCACCCACCAAAGCCCGTCCCTTCGCTGCGCCGGAGCCGTTCCGCGGGTCTCCGCGACGGGCCGCCGCACTTGCGGCTGCCGATCCGCAATTCCCATGTTCTGTGGTGCCGTCCCTATTCCGGGGGCGATCCGAGGAGCTCGATGAACTATTTTCGTACCGCGATCCTGCTGGCAGGCCTCACCGGCCTGTTCATGGCTGTGGGCTATCTGATCGGCGGCGCCAGCGGCGCGGCGATCGCGCTCGTCGTCGCGGCCGCAACCAATATCTTCGCCTACTGGAACTCCGACCGCATGGTGCTGTCGATGTACGGCGCCCATGAGGTCGAGGCCGGCACGGCACCGGACCTGCACCGGCTGGTGGCCGAACTCGCCGCGCGTGCCGGGCTGCCGATGCCTCGGGTGTTCCTGATGGACAATCCGCAGCCCAACGCCTTCGCGACCGGCCGCAATCCGGAGAACGCCGCCGTGGCGGTGACGACCGGACTGGTGCAGTCCTTGCGCCGCGAGGAACTGGCCGGCGTGATCGCGCATGAACTCGCGCACATCAAGAATCACGACACGCTGCTGATGACCATCACCGCAACCATCGCCGGCGCGATCTCGATGCTGGCTCAGTTCGGCATGTTCTTTGGCGGCGGCAACCGCGACAACAACGGGCCCGGCATCATCGGCTCGCTGGCGATGATGATCCTGGCGCCGCTCGGCGCCATGCTGGTGCAGATGGCGATCAGCCGGACTCGCGAATACGCCGCCGACGAGATGGGCGCGCGCATCTGCGGCCAGCCGATGTGGCTCGCCTCGGCGCTGGCGAAGATCGACAACGCCGCGCATCAGGTGCCAAACATGGAGGCGGAGCGCGCGCCTGCCACCGCGCACATGTTCATCATCAATCCGCTGTCGGGGCGCGGCATGGACAATTTGTTCGCCACCCATCCTTCGACCGAAAACCGTATCGCGGCGTTGCAGCGGCTGACCTCCCAATTCGGCGGCGCTTCCACGCCGTCCGCACCGCCTCGTGACGGCTCAGGCGGTCCATGGGGTGGACAGGGGCCTTCGCGCCGCGGCCCCTGGGGTTAGCTAAAACCTACATCGCAAGGCAAACCACTTTTGTCGCTTGAGAATCGTCTCCGGTTCATGGCAGGCGAGCGAACCGGCTGCGGCCAATCGCCCGCAGTCCATCGCTTGCCCGCCACTTCGGAATCGGTTTCGTGTGACGCTTTGGCATGGAGATTCCATAGAAATGCTCAAGCGGATTGCGATGCTGACTGTTGCGATGGGTTTGTTCGGCGCGATGGCTGCTGCCAGCGCCGACGCCATCATTCCCACCAGGGATATTGCCGGCGCCAGGGACAACGCGCTGCTGAAGCGTTACGACGGCTCGTTCATCGTGAGCTATGAGCGCCTCGCCTTCACCGATTTCAAGGTGCCGCTGTCGAGGCTCGAAAAGGCGGGCGACGATCAGCACGATCGCATGAACAACCGGGTGTTCAAACCGAAAGAGGAAATCGAGGTCGAGGGCGCGCGCACGCGGATTGCTTATCTGCTGCCCGCCGGGCGCTCGCCGCTGGAGGTGTTGCGCAACTATCAGGACGTCGTGAAAGAGGCCGGCGGCGAAGTGCTCTACACTTGCAAGAAGGAAGAATGCGGCGGCGACCCCGAGCGCGCCAGCGACGGCGGCGGCGGCGAAATGAGCCTGATGATGTATTTCGTTTACGCAAGCCAGCTCAAGGATGCGGATTTTTCCAACGGCAAATGCGCGCTGGCGTCTCATATCGACGACCAGCGGTTCTTCGCCGCGAAAATTCCGCAAGATGGCGGCGACGCCTACGTCACCGTGCAGACTTTCCAGGTCAAGGACGATCTCTACTGCAAGGCGTTCAACGAACGGACCGTGGCGCTGGTGCATATCGTCGAGCCGAAGCCGCGCGAGCAGAAGATGGTCGTTGTGAAGGCCGAGGAGATGGCGCGAAGCATCGGTTCGACCGGCCGTGTCGCGCTCTATGGCATTTTCTTCGACACCGACAGGGCCGATCTCAAACCCGAATCCGGTCCGACGCTGGCCGAGATCGCAGGCCTGCTCAAGGCCGACCCGAGGCTCGCTGTGCTGATCGTCGGTCACACCGACAATCAGGGGGCGTTCGACCATAACCTCGACTTGTCGCGCCGACGCGCCGAGGCGGTGGTAAAGGCGCTGGCGGCGAATTACAGGATCGATCCTAGGCGCCTGCGCGCAGCCGGCGTCGGCATGATGGCGCCGGCCGCCTCGAATGACGCCGAAGACGGCCGCGCCAGGAATCGCCGGGTCGAAGTAGTCAAGCTGAACTGACGGCGCGCTCCAACGACGCAAATTCGTCACCTCAAAAGCGGCGGCGGCGACTCCGCCCCGCCGCTTGAGGCCACTTGTTCGCGGTCGGTGAAGTCAACGTTCGGCTGGCCTTTCGCGACGGTTCTCGCCGTGCCCTTCCGGCCACCTCCCGTCCTCAAAAAAAATTGGAACCGAACAGCGGGATGAGGCGTTCCATCCGGATGTGATTTGGTATGCGGCGTATTTGGGGATACCCCCTGCAGACCGGCCTACCCAACGACCTGTCCGTTCGATGCTGGAAAAGGCAAGTATCAACCCTAGGGCTTACCTCGCTGGCGGCGAGGAAATGGGAAGTTTAACGCGCCGGTTCAATTGGGCCGTCACATCGGTCGGCGCTCCCGAGGCGTGGCCCCAGAGCCTGCGCACGGCCGTCCGCATCATGCTCAACACCAACCATCCGATGTTCATCTGGTGGGGGCCGGATCTGATCCAGTTCTATAATGACGCCTACCGCCAAACCCTGGGATCAGAACGGCATCCCAGCGCGCTCGGTCAGAAGGGCAAAGAGTGCTGGGCCGAGATTTGGGACATCATCGGTCCGCAGATCGAGCACGTCATGGCCGGGCGCGGCGCGACCTGGCATGAGGATCAGCTCGTTCCGGTGACGCGGGACGGCAAGCTGGAGCAGGTCTACTGGACCTACGGCTTCAGCCCGATCGATGAAGATCAAGGCGTCGGCGGGGTGCTCGTGGTGTGCCGCGACGTCACCCGCGATCATTTTGCCAAGCTCGCCTTGCAGGAGCGGGAGGCCGAGCTTGCGCGTGTGCAGATGATCGGCCGGATCGGCGGTCTCGAGGTCGACCTGCGCACCGGCCATCGCAGCCGCAAGTCGCCGGAGTATCTGAAGATACACGGCCTCCCCCCCGAAGCCGTCCACGAAAGCCACGAGGACTGGCTCCGCCGTGTCCATCCCGATGACCGCGCGGTGGCCGAAGGGCAGTTCATCGATGCGGTGCGCGGCAGTGATCGCGAATATGCAGTGCGCTACCGGATCATCCGGCCAAGCGACGGCGAGACACGCTGGATTTCGGCGCGATCGGTGATCGAGCGCGATGCCGACGGCAGGGCTGTGCGGCTGTTCGGCGCGCACATCGACATCACCGACCAGGTCGAAGCGGAGCGCGCCATCCGCCAGCGCGAGGAGGAATTCCGCACGCTTGCGGAGGCGCTGCCGCATCACGTCTGGACCGCGACACCCGATGGAACCTTCAACTGGTTCAATCCGCGCGTCTACGACTATGTCGGCGTGAAGCCGGGCGAACTCAGCAGCAAGATCTGGAGCAAGATGGTCCACCCGGACGATGCGGCTGCCTCCGTCGCGGCCTGGACCCGTGCAGTGACCAGCGGCCGGTTTTTCGAGATCGAATTTCGGATGCGCGGCGCCGACGGCAGCTATCGCTGGTTTCTGGCTCGCGCCGTGCCGGCGCGCGATGAAGACGGTCGCATCACCCGCTGGATCGGTACCAATACCGACGTCCACGATCAAAAACGGATCGCCGGCAAGCTCGCCGAACTGAACGCCACGCTCGCCGAGCGAGTCGAGGAGAAAACCCGCGAGCGCGACCGGATCTGGAATGTGTCGCAGGACTTGCTGCTGGTCACCGACCATGACGGCGTCTGGCGCTCCGTCAATCCCGCCTGGACGAGGACGCTCGGCTGGAGCGAGGCCGAACTGCTGGAACGCACCGTCGACTGGATCGAACACCCCGAAGACACCGGCAAGACCCGGGCGGAAATTCGCCGCCTTGCGCTCGGCGAGGCCAGGTTGCGATTCGAAAACCGGCTCCGTCACAAGGACGGCTCATACCGTTGGCTGTCCTGGACCGCAGTCCCGGATCAAAACCTCATCTATGCGGTGGCCCGAGACGTCACCGCGGAGAAGGCCGCGGCCGAACGATTGAGAGCGGCCGAGGAAGCGTTGCGTCAATCGCAGAAAATGGAAGCCGTCGGCCAGTTGACCGGCGGCATCGCCCACGACTTCAACAATCTGCTCACCGGCATCGTGGGCTCGCTGGACCTGATGCAGACCCGTCTCAATCAGGGCCGGACCGATCGCGCCGGCCGCTACATCGAGGCCGCGATGGCGTCGGCCAATCGTGCCGCGGCGCTGACGCATCGGCTGCTGGCGTTCGCCCGCAGGCAGCCCCTGGTGCCGAAGTCGGTCGATGCCAATCAGCTTATCCTTTCACTTGAAGACTTGCTGCGCAGGACCATCGGCGAGGCCATCGAACTGGAGATCGCGCCGTCCGAACGGCTGTGGCAGACGCTGTGCGATCCGAACCAGCTCGAAAGCGCGCTGCTCAATCTCGCCATCAATGCACGGGACGCCATGCCCGGCGGCGGCAAGCTCACGATCGCCACGACGAACACGACCGTCGGCGCAGCCGATGACGGCTCCTCCGCCATGCAGCCGGGCGATTATATCTGCATCACCGTCACCGATACCGGAACGGGCATGACACCCGACGTGGCGGCGCGCGCCTTCGATCCCTTCTTCACCACCAAGCCGATCGGTCAGGGGACCGGACTGGGGCTGTCGATGATTTACGGATTCGCCCGGCAATCCAACGGCCACATCGCCCTCGACACCGCGCCGGGACAGGGCACCTCGATCAGGCTTTGTCTGCCGCGCCATGACGGCGTTCCCGAGACCGACCAGGCTCCGCATATCAGCAGCGACAGGATCCCGGCCACCGGCGAAACCGTGCTTGTCGTCGAGGATGAACCGGTCGTGCGCGGCGTCATCATCGAGATGCTGCGCGATCAAGGCTACCTGACATGCGAAGCCGCGGACGGAGCGGCGGGCTTGCGGATTCTGCAACTGGACAAACCCGTCGATCTTCTGCTGACAGACATAGGATTACCGGGCATGAACGGACGCCAGCTTGCGGATCAGGCGCGGGAGCTGCGGCCGAATCTGAAAATCCTCTTCATGACCGGCTATGCCGAGAACGCCGCGAACGCCGAAGGCTTTCTGCAACCCGGCATGGACATGATCACCAAACCGTTCGATCTCGACCATCTGTCGCAGCGTGTGCGTGACATCATCTCAAGTTGACGTATCAACATCTCAAGTTGACGCACCAAACGCATTCGAACGTCGTCATCGTGAACGCGGGAAAATCCCGATACGACCGGAGTGATATTGTTCCCCGCCTAGACGCATTTTGCCGGTAAAAACTCGCGGAACGAATGCACAAGCCCGGACTTTCCTCCTCCGCAACATTCACGATCGGAGGAAATTTTATGATCCGTCGCATTATCGGAACTACCGCAGTTGCCATCGCATTGGTGCTTCCAGCTTCTGCCATCGCGCAGGGCGTCCCGGGCGGCATCGAGCGGGGAGCCCGCGAAGGTGAGCGGGCCGCGGGGCCGGTGGGTGCAGTCGTCGGCGGTACCATTGGCGGAGTTGTAGGCGGCGTCGCCGGCGTGCTCGGCGTCGACCAGCGTCCGCGCTTCCGCCACTATGTGGTCGAGCAACATCGTCCGTCCTACCGCTATCGTGAGGAAGTCCGCGTCGGTGCCGTCCTGCCGGAAGCCGGGGTGACCTACTATGAGGTTCCGGCCGAATACGGCGCACCGCAATATCGCTATACGGTGGTGAACGATCGGACCGTCCTGGTTGATCCCAGGACCCACCGGATCGTCGACGTCATCGAATAGCGCTGTCTTAATAATGCAGTTTATGAGGCCGCCGTCGCAGGCGGCCTCTATGCGTTCAGGGACGCGGCATTACACGCAGCCGATCAGGAACGGGTTGCTTGTTCGCTCATGGCCGATACTCGATCCCGGGCCGTGTCCGCAGATGAACGCGACGTCGTCGCCGAGCGGCAGCAGCTTGTCGGTAATGGATTTGATCAACGTGGCATGATGGCCGCCGGGCAGGTCGGTGCGGCCGATCGAGCCGTTGAACAAAACGTCGCCGACATGCGCGAAGCCCATTTCCCTGTTGAAAAAAACCACGCTGCCCGGCGAATGGCCGGGGCAATGAAGGATGTCGAATTCGAGTTCGCCGATCTTGACGCGGTCGCCCTCTTCGAGCCAGCGATCCGGCGCGAAGTTGCGCATCCCGGTCATGCCGTAATTGCGCCCGCTCTCGACCACCAGATCGAGCAGGAATTCGTCCGCGATATGCGGCCCCTCGATCGGGACCTTCAGTGCGTCACGCAATTCCGCCGCACCGCCCACATGATCGATGTGACCATGCGTGAGCCAGATTTGCCTGACCCTCACGCCTGCTTTTTCGATGGTGCGCCTGATGAGCGGAACATCGCCGCCGGGATCGATGACAACGGCATCCCTGGTGGCTTCGCACCACAACAGCGCGCAATTCTGCCGGAACGGTGTCACCGGAATGATCGTAACGCCGGCTTTCGCGCCGGTCTGGTTGTCGGTCGGCTTTTCCCGGGTCATGCGCGAGCAGTTCCGATTTTTGTGGCGTCCAGCAGTTTGAAACCCATGGGCCGTTATACACTCCCTCGAGCCTTTCCGCTTCTGATGAAATCAGACGCGGGGCTTCATTATTTTGATTTGACGCGTTTTCCTGACGCGAACCGGTATCCACTTCGCGCGAAAACGCTACAGGTCAAAAAACACCGGCGTGGCCGCCCTCGTTTTTGCTATGGTCGCGTCCCATGGAATCAAACGCGACCCACATCGCCCTCGTGCCTCCGCCAGACCGTCGCCAGTCGGAGACGGCGCTCGCGATTGCGCGCGGAACAGGAAGGCTTTTGCGATCGCTGGGATTTTCTTGCGTTAGCGAATTGCCGCTGCCATCAGGACGGCGCGCCGATCTCGTGGCGCTGAACGCGAGCGGCGAGATCTGGATCGTCGAAATCAAGTCGTCTGTCGAGGATTTGCGCGCCGATCGAAAGTGGCGGGATTATCGCGCGCATTGCGACCGCCTGTTCTTCGCCTTCACGCGCGATCTGCCGTGCGGGATTTTCCCCACCGACACCGGCCTGATCGTCGCCGATGCCTATGGCGCCCACCTGCATTGCGAGGCGCCGGAACACCGCCTGACGGCGCCGACGCGCAAGGTGATGATGCTGCGCTTCGCATTGGCGGCGGCCCAGCGGCTCAATCGTCTGATCGATCCGCAAGGTTATGCCGAGGGAGGGTTTTAGCTTTTTCGCGGAAGAAGGTCGTTTGTTTAAAGCCTTTCGCTCCCGATGGAATCAGAAGCGAGTTCCGTGATTTTGTTGACGCGAACCGGTATTCATGGGGTTCGTTCAAAACGCTATCATTCACGAGGATAAAATCACCGCGGCGCGCGTTTCGCCAAAATACGTTGCAGCGTACGCCGATGCATGTTGAGCCGCCGGGCCGTCTCCGACACGTTGCGATTGCACATCTCGTAAATGCGCTGGATATGTTCCCATCGCACGCGATCCGCCGACATCGGATTCTGCGGCAGTTCCGACTTCTCCGAGTTGCTGGAGAGCAGCGCCGCGACCACATCGTCGGCGTCGGCGGGCTTCGACAGATAATCGACGGCACCCATTTTCACCGCGGTCACTGCGGTTGCGATATTGCCATAGCCGGTCAGCACGATCGCGCGAGCATCGGGACGCTCACGCTTCAGGGCCGACACCACGTCGAGACCGTTGCCGTCGCCGAGCCGCAAGTCCACTACGGCAAAGGCCGGCGCCGATTTTCCGATATGTGCAAGGCCGTCGGAGACGCTGTCGCAGGACGTCACCTCGAAGCCGCGGGTCTCCATGGCGCGCGACAGGCGCTCGAGAAACGGCTTGTCATCCTCGACGATCAGCAGCGAGCGGTCGGCTTGCGGGAAAACGTCGGGAGTAGCGTTCACGATGATACCTCGCACTTGGTTATCTCTGGAACATATGGGCGCTGAAAGCGGCGCCGCAAGCGATGGCGGATCACGATCATTGGCGTTGAAAGCTAAGCCGTTGTCTCCGCAATCGTTTTCGACGTTTCAAAACGGACGCGCGGCCAGACGATCTGCACCACCGCGCCATGCTCCGGAAATGTCCGGTTGCTGAAGGAGACCCTCGCGCCGGTGCGCTCGAGCAAGGTGCGGGCGATGAAAATCCCGAGACCGAGGCCGCTGCGTCCGCCTTGCGCATCGCCAAGGTTGCGGCGGCGCGACAGGTAAGGTTCGCCGATCCGCTTGAGAATGTCCGGAACAATTCCCGGGCCGTCATCCGAGATCACGATCCCGACGGTATCGCTGTTCCACCAGGCATTGACGTCGACGGCGCTACGGGCGAAGTCGACGGCGTTTTCCAGAATGTTGCCGACGCCGTAGAGGATCGCGGGATTGCGCATGCCGACCGGTTCGTGATCGCCGGTGGCCGCGATCGTGGTCTTGATGTCGATGCCGAAATCGCGATGAGGCGCGACGGTTTCCTCGATCAGAGTCGACAGCGGCATCCGGTCGAACGGCGCGCCCGACGACGACAGTTGCGCGATCTTGGCGAGAATGTCGCGGCACCGCTGCGCTTGCTCCCGCACGATGCCGAGATCGCCGGCGAGCCGCTGGGGATCCTGCGCGCCGTTCTCCTGCAATGCTTTTTCCAGTTCGCGCGAAACCAGGAAGATGGTCGACAGCGGCGTTCCAAGCTCATGAGCGGCGGCGGCGGCGAGGCCATCGATCTGGGTCAGATGCTGTTCGCGGGTCAGGACCAGTTCGGTTGCCGCGAGCGCGTCGGAGAGTTTGCGCGCCTGCTCCGTCACCTGGAACGTGTAGAGGCTGGTGACGCCGATCGCGAGCACGATTGAGAACCAGACGCCGGCGAGATAGATCGGCGGCAGGATCAGCGGGTCATCGGCATCCCACGGCAGCGGCAGATGCGTGAAGCCCAGGACTGTCGCGCAAGCAATCGCGAACCCGCCGAGCGCCATGGTCAACCGTGTCGGCAACGCCGTGGCCGAGATCAGCACGGGCGCGAGAAACAGGTACGAGAAGGGATTTTGCAGACCCCCGGTGAAAAATAGCAGGGCCGCGAGTTCGGTGATGTTCAGCGCAAGCAGCGCCGCGGCATGACGCGGTTCGAGCCGTTGCATCGGATCGAAGATCACCTGCAAAGCCAGATTGAGCAGCGAGGACAGCCCGACGATCGTCACGCAGGGAATAATGGGCAGATCGAATTCCAGCCCCTGCGCGACGATGAAGATCGCCGCGAGTTGTCCGAGCGCCGCGAGCCAGCGCAGCCGCAGGATGGTGTCCAGCCGGACGTAGCGGCGCGGATGGTTCAAGTCGGAGGCGGCGACGTCGGTCATGTCGGGCAAGCTTATAGCGTTTTCGAGCGATTCTCGCGACGCGGAAGGCGGCGACGCTCGCAAGACGCGGCGACACATGACCTTGATCCGCGCAATCGAGGCGCCGCGTTTGTGAAGCGCATGGGGAAGCCTGATCCCTGTGAAGCGCCGCTCGCCGCGTTCGTTCCAAGGAACTTGCGTAGCGAGAAATGTTTTCGCCACATCCGGGCTCGCGGAAAGCATTATCATACTATATGTAGATCTCTATAGACCGGGGGCGGATTGACGCAGTGCTTCGCAGCGGCCACTATTTTGCAATGCCAAAGGGGATCGAGCAGAATGCCTATCGGTGAATTTGGACGCCCGCCGGAGCTGCCGGCGGAAGTCAGTCCGACGATGACGACGCCGATGTACTGGATGTACGAGATGGCGCAGGCGTCACTCAATCCGGCTCGCGCCGTCACCGACGCGACACGAATACTGTTCCAGAACCCGCTCAATCCGTGGTCGGGCACCGAGTTCGGCAAAAGCATCGCCGCCGGCTGCGAATTGTTCGAGCGCACCACCCGCCGCTACGGCAAACCAGAATGGGGCCTGCACGAGACCGAGGTCAACGGCGTACGCACGCCGATCGAGATTCGCTCGGTCTGGGAAAAGCCGTTCTGCCGTCTGCTCTACTTCGACCGCAAGCATGTGCGTCCGCTGAGACGGCCGCAGCCGCGCGTGCTGCTGGTGGCGCCGATGTCGGGTCATTACGCGACGCTGCTCCGCGGAACCGTCGAGGCGTTTCTGCCGACGCATGACGTCTATATCACCGACTGGTCCGACGCCCGGATGGTTCCGATCTCCGAGGGGCGTTTCGATCTCGATGACTATGTCGATTACCTGATCGAGATGCTGCATGTGCTGGGTGGCAACGTCCATGTCATCGCGGTCTGCCAGCCTTCGGTGCCGGTGCTGGCGGCGGTGTCGGTGATGGAGGCCGAGGGCGATCCATGTGTGCCGCTATCGATGACGCTGATGGGCGGACCGATCGATACCCGCAACCATCCCACTGCGGTCAACAACCTCGCCGCCGAGAAGGGTACGGACTGGTTCCGCAACCATGTCATCACCAAGGTGCCGTTTCCGCATCCCGGTGTGATGCGGGACGTCTATCCCGGTTTCCTGCAGCTCAACGGCTTCATCAGCATGAACCTCGACCGTCACATGGCGGCGCACAAGAGTCTGTTCAAGAATCTCGTCAAGGGCGACGGCGATCTCGTCGACAAGCACCGCGATTTCTATGACGAGTATCTCGCCGTCATGGACCTGACGGCGGAGTACTATCTGCAGACCGTCGATCTGGTGTTCGTCAAGCACGCGCTGCCGGAAGGAAAAATGACCCATCGCGGACGGGCCGTCGATCCTTCGAAGATCATGCGTGTGGCGCTGATGACGGTGGAAGGCGAAAACGACGACATTTCGGGGCTCGGGCAGACCGAAGCGGCGCACGCGCTATGCACGTCGATTTCCGATAATCGGCGGATTCACTACGTGCAGAAAGGCGTCGGCCATTACGGCGTGTTCAACGGCTCGCGTTTCAAGTCGGAGATCGTGCCGCGCATCAACGATTTCATGCAATCCGTCACCACAACACCAATGCGTACGTCACTCCGTGTGGCGGCGGAGTGAATCTGAATAACACTCAATCTATTCTCTGGTGAGGAATGGATCCGGCGAAGCTCGGCTGGCCGCGGGAATTTCAACCGAGTTTCAGTGCTGTAAAATAATGAATTCATATTCACACCTAGAACAGCCGAATTACGTGGAATGAACGTCAAATATTTTGTTCCGAGGCCCATTCCATAGGGGGTCCCATTAGAAAACCCGCTGTATATTGGGCAAATGATTTGTTTTTGCGCCGAGCGATTTGACTGGCGTCGGTTATGGCAAAGTCCGGCCGCTACCCCCGCCCCCGGATTTGCTGAAATGGCCCGCGCACTCCTCTATCGACGCCCCGCTGAACCGTCCCGGCTTCTCGTCAAGCACGGCTCCCAGATTTATTCAGTGCGCTTACGCCGCCATCGCCGCGCTCGCCGCTATACGTTGCGAATCCATCCGAGCGATCGCGAAGCGATCCTTACCATGCCGCCGCGGGGAACACTCGCGGAGGCCAAGGACTTTGCGCAGCGCCATGGCGGATGGATCGCGGCGCGCCTCGGGCGGCTGCCGAAGGCGGCGCCGTTCCACCACGGCGCGATCATTCCGCTGCGCGGCGTCGCTCACCGGATCGTGCATCGCGCCGGCGAGCGTGGCACGGTGTGGACCGAAACGCGCGACAGCGGCGAAAGGATTCTTTGCGTGGCCGGCGGGTTCGAACATCTCGACCGGCGCGTGCACGATTTTCTCAAACGCGAAGCGCGGCGCGACCTGCAAAAGGCCGCGCAACGCTATGCCGACATGCTGGACGTCAAGGTGAAGCGGCTTTCGATCCGCGATCAGTCGAGCCGCTGGGGATCCTGCACATCATCGGGATCGCTGTCGTTCTCATGGCGCCTCATCCTGGCGCCGCCGTTCGTGCTGGACTATCTCGCCGCTCACGAAGTCGCCCATCTCGTTGAGATGAATCATTCGCCGCGGTTCTGGAAGGTGGTGGCCCGCATCTGCAATCATGTCGAGCGGGCCAAACGGTGGCTCGACGCCGAAGGCAACGATCTCCATCGCTACGGCATTCAGGACTAGAGCATTTTCGGTTCCGATTGAATCGGAAGCGAAGCTCTAGATTGTTGTTTGACGCGTTTTCTTCCCGCGAACGGGTATCCGCTTCGCTAAAACGCTATAGCGGGCTCGTCGCAGTCCGCTCACCTTCCTTTTTGTTTCCTTTTTGTCATTCCGAGACGTCGCCTGAAGGCGTCGAACCTGGACTCCATAACCACAATGGAGACTGACTGTGGTTTCCGGATCGTCGCCAACGCGGTATCCGGAGGACAGCGGCAGTTATTGATTTACCGCCCGCCGAAAAGCCGGTCGACGAGCCAGCCGTCGAGTCCGCTTGCAGCTTCCGGCCGG
Source organism: Nitrobacter sp. (assembly GCF_051535215.1). Lineage (NCBI taxonomy): Bacteria > Pseudomonadati > Pseudomonadota > Alphaproteobacteria > Hyphomicrobiales > Nitrobacteraceae > Nitrobacter > Nitrobacter sp. Next base: position 24,134 of record NZ_JBPPLY010000001.1, read on the forward strand.
ACATCGGAACGCATCGGCTGAGGTCGGTTGCCGACCGGCACCGGAGCCGCAGCGGGGACAGGCGTCGGCGGCGCGACGACCTGCCGGCCAAGCTGCGCGATGTCCGGAAGCAGGCCGCGCTGCGTGCCGGGGATCGGCTCAGGCCGCAAACCCTGATGCGCGGCGCGCATGAAGCGCGTCCAGATCTCCACCGGCAAGCCGCCGCCGGTAGCCTTGCGGGTCGGCGTGTTGTCGTCGTTGCCGAGCCAGACCCCAGTCACGAGCTTCGCCGTGTAGCCGACGAACCACGCATCGCGAAAATCCTGGCTGGTGCCGGTCTTGCCGGCGGCGGTCCATCCGGGAATCTCGGCCTTGCGCGCGGTGCCGCTGATGATCGTCTGCTCCATCATGGTGTTCATCATGGCGACCGCGCGCGGATCGACCACACGATCCGGCGCGTCCTGCGAGCGCGCGTAGAGCAGCTTGTTTCCCTCGACGGTGCGGATGCGATCGACGATGTGGGCGTTGGCCGCATAGCCCCCGTTGGCGAACGGCGCATAGGCGCCGACCAGTTCCAGCGGCGAAACCTCGGAGGTGCCGAGCGCGATCGAGGCGTTGGATTCCAGTTTCGAGGTGATGCCGAGCCGGTGCGCTGTTCGGACCACATTCGCGGCCCCGACCTCCAGTCCGAGCCGGACCGCAACGGTGTTCAGCGACATCGCAAGCGCCTGTGTCAGCGTCACCGCGCCGAAATATTCGTGACTGTAATTCTCCGGGCGCCATCCCTTGACGTCGAGCGGCGCGTCCTGCCGGATCGTCTCGGGCGTCAGTCCGGCCTCGATCGCGGTGAGATAGACGAACGGCTTGAACGCGGAACCGGGCTGGCGCTTCGCCGTCACCGCGCGATTGAACTGGCTGTCGGCGTAGTTGCGGCCGCCGACCATGGCGCGCACCGCCCCGTCGGGCGTCATCGCCACCAAGGCGCCCTGACTGACATTGAACTTGACGCTTTTCGCGGCCAGTTCGTCGATCACGGCGGCTTCCGCCGCGCTCTGCAGTTTCGGATCGATGGTGGTTTCGACCACGATGCTCTGGTCGACCTGGCCGACAAGATCGTCGAGCACCTCGCCGACCCAGTCGGCGACATAATTGATCGTGCCGGCGCTGGCCGGTTTCACGGCATAGGACGGACGGGTTCCGGCGGCCTGCGCCTGCTGCGCGGTGATGAAATGGGCGTCCGCCATCGCCGCGAGCACGACCTTTGCGCGAGCCTCGGCGCCTTCCGGATTGCGGTCGGGTGCGAGCCGCGACGGCGACTTGACCAGACCGGCCAGCATGGCGGCCTCGGCGAGCGTGACGTCCTTCGCCGGCTTGCCGAAATATTTCTGCGCAGCCGCCTCGACGCCATAAGCACCGGAGCCGAAGTAGACGCGGTTGAGATAAAGTTCGAGGATCTGCGCCTTGGTGTGCTTGCGCTCCAGCCAGAGCGCGAGTTCGACCTCCTGAAGCTTTCGCTCGAGCGTGCGTTCCTGGGTCAGGAACAGGTTTTTCGCAAGTTGCTGGGTCAAGGTCGAACCGCCCTGCGACACGCCCCGATGCATGACGTTGGCAACAGCCGCGCGCAGGATGCCGAGCGGATCGACCCCGTAATGCGAATAGAACCGGCGGTCTTCGATCGCGATGAAGGCGTTGGGCAGATAGGGCGGCAGGTCCTTGAGCGAAACGTTGCTGCCGGCCATTTCCCCGCGCGTCGCCAGCACGCTGCCGTCCGCGCCGACGATCTGGATGGTCGGCGGGCGTTTCGGAATTTCAAGCGACTGGATCGGCGGCAGATGGGCGCCGACATAAACCACCACGCCGACCATGGCGATGGCCGCCCATAAAGAAAGCACGGCGCCCCAATAGAACACGCGGGACAGACGAACGCGCCGGCGCTTCTTCGTCCGGTCTTTGCCGCTCCGATCAGGCGACGGCTTGTGTGACCCGCTGCCACCCTGCCCCGCCTTGCGCGGCGTCGCGCGTTTGGCCGGCGCGTCGTCGGCAACCGTGATGCGATCGAGCGGATTGAGGCGCAACTCCGCAAGCGAAGCGGCAAATCCGCTGAAGACCGGCTCCTTGCGTCCGCCGCGCTTTTTTCGTCCCCATCCCATACGCAACAACGCCCATGCCTTTTCCGCGGCACGCTAGCGGTCGGGGTTTAAGGGGCGGTTACCGTAAAGTTAACGTAAGATTAGAGAAGGGAACGGCGCAAGTCCGCCTTACGGCGCGAGAGCGGGATGAGGTTCGATTGACGCCCTGCCATGACGCGTTGAAAAGTTTCATTATCCGAAAACCGGTTGCCCCTTTTCGGAATCATGCGCTAACCGCTCGCATCGTCGGAAATGACAGGTCCAAACAGTTCCCAGCGCTGGCCGTTGAAGCGCATCATCTGCATCTGCTTGTTGACGCGATAGTCGTCCGGCGCCGTGTTGATCCTGATGTCGGGCAGCAACAGGTCGAGGCTGACGTCCTTCAGGTTGGCGGCCTGATTCATGACATTCGCGCGCGTGAGATCGTCACCGCACTGCTTCAGCACCCGCACCAGCAGTTGCGCCGTGCTGTAACCATAGGAATTGAAGTTCGAGTTCTCGTCGCCCTCCGGATAGTACTTCGCCATGAAGGCGAAGTACTTCTTCATGCCCGGGTCGTCCTTCCACTGCGGATCGAGCGGGTCCTTGCCGTAGTTGGTGCTGATGATGCCTTTTGAAGCCTCCAGGCCCGCCGGCTGCAACACCGCACCCACCGAGGTTGCGTTGATGTCGAGGATATGCACCGGCTTCCAGCCGATCTCGAAGGTCTTCCTGATCGCCTGGGCCGCCTGCTTCGGCGTCGCGGCGCTGAACAGAAGCGTGGCGCCGGCAGACCGCAGCTTGAGGATCTGCGAATCGACGGTGGGATCGGACACCTCATAGGCCGCTTCGGCGACGATCATCTTCGAGGCCTTGGCGCCCAGCCCCGATTTCAGCCCCTTGAGATAGTCCTTGCCGACATCGTCGTTCTGGTAGAGTACGCCGATCCTGGCATCCGGATGATCCTTCAGGATGTACTGGCCGTAGATCCGTCCTTCGACGAAGTAACTGGGGTTGAAGCCGATGGTCCATGGATATTTCTTCGGATCGCTGAAGCGCGTGGCTCCCGTGGCGGCGAAGAGCTGCGGCACTTTCTTCACGTTCAGATATTTCTGAACGGCGGCATTGGGCGGCGTTCCGATGAGTTGAAAGGTCAGCAGCACCTCGTCGCTCTCGACCAGCTTGCGGACCTGTTCGACGGTCTTCGGTGGGCTGTAGGCATCGTCATACTGGATCAGCCTGATCTTGCGTCCGTTAACGCCGCCTTCGTCGTTAACCATCCTCATATAGGCGGCCTGCACCTTGCCGATGGTGGCATAAGCCGAGATCGGCCCACTGAACGGAACGGTCTGACCGATCTTGATTTCGGTGTCGGTGACGCCGGGACCGTATTTTTTCTGAGCGGAGGCCTGCGAGGCCGAGAGCGCGACAGCCATGGCTGCCGTCGCGACCCAACTCACCACACGGTTTTTCATTGCATTGCTTATGATCGTGCTCACCAGATGCATGATCGTGTCCATGGTCCGGTCGAATCAAGCGTCGGCTCAAACCTGAATGAAGGTCAAGCGCATTGCAAGGCGGGCCTGCGGGAAGCGTGGAACCTCAGGCGGCGGACGGGTCCGCCGCATTGCCGGAGGCGAGCAGATGAATCAGAGCCCGCTTGATCGCGGCCTGTCGCGTCGGGGCGGTGATCCGGGCCCCGAGAAGATCGGTGACATAGAACACGTCGCGGGCGCGCTCGCCGAATGTCGCCACGTGGGCGGACGCGATGTTGAGGTCGAGCTTCGAAATCGCCGTAGTAAGATGGAACAGCAGACCGGGACGGTCCAGTCCGGAAACCTCGATCATCGTATGACGATCCGACCACTGGTTGTTGACCGTGACAGCCGGCTCGACCACGAACGGCCGCAACTTGGCCTTTCCGGCGACGCGGCGTGCAACCACGTCTGGCAGGCGCAGCCGGCCTTCGAGTACCTGCTCGATGATCTCGCCGATCCGGGCGGCGCGGCGTCCCTCGTCCTCGTCGCGGTCGTATTCGCGGGAGATCGCGATGGTGTCGAGCGCTCGCCCATCGGTGGTCGTATAGATCTGCGCATCGACGATGTTGGCGCCGGCGGACGCGCACGCTCCGGCGATGATCGACAACAGCCAGGGATGGTCATTGGCAAGGATCGTGAGTTCGGTGACGCCCCGCGCTTCATCAAAGCCGACATTTATGTTCAGCTTCCGCCCGGTCTGCTCGCTGGCGCGCAGGAAACGCGCATGCTTGATCTTGTGCGCGAGATCGACCTTCAGCCAGTAGGCCGGATAGTGCCGCGCGATATAAGCGTTGAGCTCCTGCTCGGACCATTCGGTGAAGGCGGCGCGAAACTCCGCCTGAGCCGCCGCGATACGCTGGACGCGATTGACCTCGGAAAAGCCGCCGGTCAGCACCGGCTCCGTCTCATAATAAAGTGTACGCAACAGTTGCGCCTTCCAGCCGTTCCAGACGCCCGGACCAACGCCGCGGATGTCCGCGGTGGTCAGGATCGTCAGGAGCTTCATCTGCTCGACCGACTGCACCACGGCGGCGAAATTCTCGATGGTCTTGCGGTCGGACAGATCGCGTGACTGGGCCACTTTGGACATAGTCAGATGCTGCTCGATCAGCCAGGCGACAAGTTCCGTGTCGGCAGCGTTGAAACCGAGGCGGGGGCACAACCGGCGCGCCACCCTGGCGCCCGCGATCGAATGATCCTCGGGCCGGCCTTTTGCGACGTCGTGAAGCAGGGTTGCGATGTAGATGACGGGCCGGTGTTCCGGACGGATCTTGCGCATCAATTCGCTGGCGAGGGCGACTTCGTCATTGCCGCCGCGCTCGATGTCCTGAAGGATGCCGATGCAGCGGATCAGATGCTCGTCCACCGTGTAGTGGTGGTACATGTTGAACTGCATCATCGAGACGATTCTGCCGAAAGCGCGGATAAAATGACCGAGCACGCCGGTCTCGTTCATCCGGCGCAGCACGGTCTCCGCATCGTTCGACGTCAGGATGTCGATGAACAGCCGGTTGGCTTCCGGGTTCTCGCGAAGCTGCGCATTTATCAGCCGTCTTGACCGCGTGACCGTTCGCAAGGCGTCCGGATGAAACGCCAGGTTGTTCTTCTGCGCGAGACGGAACATGCGGATCAGGTTGACGGGATCGCGCTTGAAGACGTCCGGCGCGGCGAGATTGATACGGTTGTTGTCGATGATGAAGTCATCGTCGTCCGGCACCCGGCGCAGTTCCGTGCCGGGTTTCCGTCCCGACAATATGCGGCCGAGAACCGGCGCCGGCTTGGCCTGCTGGTCCTCGAGCTTCGCGCAAAGGATGGCGGTGAGGTCGCCGACATCCTTGGCGGTCAGGAAGTAGTGCTTCATGAAGCGCTCGACATCCTGCATCCCGGGATGAGAGGTGTATCCAAGCCGCACCGCGATTTCGCGTTGCAGGTCGAACGACAGCCGTTCCTCGGCCCTGCCGGTGGCGAAGTGCAGGTTGCAGCGCACCGACCATAAGAAGTCGGCGCAGCGGCGGAAGGTCCGGTACTCGCGGACATCGAACACGCCGCACTCCAGCAATTCGTGGCTTTCGTGGACCCGGTAGACATACTTCGCGATCCAGAACAGCGTGTGCAGGTCGCGCAGTCCCCCCTTGCCGTCCTTGACGTTGGGCTCGACCAGATAGCGCGACTGGCCGGCGCGGCGATGACGCTCCTCGCGCTCGGCGAGTTTGGCGGTGACGAATTCCGCCGCCGTTCCCTGCACCACTTCCTTGTCGAAACGGGTGACCAGTTCGTCGTAAAGCGCCCGGTCGCCGGCGAGGAACCGGGTCTCCAAGATGCCGGTGCGAATGGTCATGTCACCCCGCGCCTGCCGGATCGATTCACTCACCGATCGCGTCGCGTGACCGACGTTCAGCCCCATGTCCCACAGGCAATACAGGATCGCCTCTGCGACCTGTTCCCCCCACGCGGTCTGCTTGTAAGGAAGAATGAACAGCAGATCGAGATCGGACTCTGGCGCCATCAGGCCGCGACCGTATCCGCCGGTCGCAACCACGGCCATGCGCTCGCCGTCGGAAGGGATCGGGGAATGATAGAGGTGGCGCGTCGCGGCCGAAAACGCGAGGCGAATGATTTCATCCTGGACGAAGCAAAGCCGTTCGGCGCAGCGCCGCCCGTGACGATCACGCAAAAGCTTCGCCTGCGCCGCATCGAGCACCCTAGCGAATTCCGCCTTCAACAACCTGGATACCGCGGAGCGGATGGCATCCTCGTGTCCGGCATGCTTCTCGGCCAGCGCGTCGATGTCGCCGGTGATCCTGGCGGTATCGAAGCCGTCGGCGGCTCCCGCCGCCTCATTTGTCGTCACGATGTCCATCGCCTACCCGGATAACGGACGCCACGCGGGCTGTCACCGGAGATTGTCGGCCGCACACGGTGGGTCCATGCTTCGCACTCCCGGCTTTGAGCAATGATCTGCTCCGGCCAAAGCATCCGAAAAATCTATTTTCTCGTTGACTGAGGTTTACAACTATTTGACATAAGATGGCTTTTTCGCCCGGCCGAACGGCTCGCAGTTTCAACCTCCCAGGAGACATTATCATGTTCAAGCCCGCACGACGCGCCGTGCTCGCCGCCATCGCCGCAGCCGCGCTTTTGCCCGCGGCGGCGTTCGCCGCTGACGCGCCGAAAGAAATTCATATCGACTGGGCGACTTACAATCCGGTGTCGATGCTGATGAAGGACAAGGGCCTGGTTGAAAAGGAATTCGCCAAGGACGGCATCGCCGTGCGCTGGGTCCAGACCCTCGGTTCCAACAAGGCGCTCGAATTTCTGAACGCCGGCTCGATCGATTTCGGCTCCACCGCCGGCTCTGCGGCGCTGGTGGCAAGGATCAACGGCAATCCGCTCAAATCCATCTATGTCTATTCGAAACCGGAATGGACGGCGCTCGTCACCCGCAAGGACACGGCGATCAAGACGGTGACCGACCTCAAGGGCAAGCGCGTCGCGGTCACGCGCGGCACCGATCCGCATATCTTCCTCGTGCGGGCGCTGCAGAAGTTCGGCATGTCCGAAAAGGACATCGTGCCGGTGCTGTTGCAGCATCCGGACGGCAAGACCGCGTTGATCCGCGGCGACGTCGAAGCCTGGGCCGGACTCGATCCGATGATGGCGCAGGCGGAGCTGCAGGACGGCGCGCGGCTGTTCTACCGCGATGCCGACGCCAACACCTACGGTATCCTCAACGTGCGGGAAGAGTTCCTGAAGAAGTATCCCGAAATCACCCAGCGCGTGCTGGCCGTCTATGAGACCGCGCGCAAATATGCGGTGGCCCATCCGGAGGAACTGGAAGCGAGCTTCATCGCCGCCACCAAGCTGCCGAAAGACGTGGTCGAGAAGCAGTTGCGCGAGCGCACCGACATCTCGAACGGCAAGATCGGCAAGGCCCAACGCGACAGCATTCTCGCCGCCGGCCTGGCGCTTCAGCAGGCTGGAGTCCTCGACGCCAAGGTCGACGTCAAAGCTGCACTCGACAATCTGATCGACGATCAGATCCCGCTGCCGGCCAACTGACCGGTCGGCTCGTCCGGAGCGGCGAGAACCGGCCTGCCGGGCCTCGCCGTTTTTCGGTCTTGCAATCAGCGGCCGGACAGGGTTTGGCAATGACGATGATGCTGGACACCCCCGTCGAGAGTACACAGTCGCTCGCGCCGCCGTCGGCGGCGCGGTGGCGGCGCTGGACTCGGCCGGCGCTCGGTCTGCTGCTGCCACTTACCGCAGCCGTCGCGTGGGAATGGGCGGTGGCCGCCGGCTGGTCCAACGGACGACTGGTGCCGCCGCCGTCGACGGTGATTTCAACCATCGACGAACTCGCCCGCAGCGGCGAACTGTTCCGCCACATGGCGACCACGCTCGAGCGCGTCGGCGCCGGATTCGCGCTCGGCGTTGCGGCCGGCACCGTGCTGGGCGCGATCTCTGGCTATTGGGGGTTGGCCCGACAACTGCTCGATCCGACCATCCAGGCGCTGCGCGCCATTCCCTCGATCGCCTGGGTGCCGCTGTTCATCCTGTGGCTCGGCATTTTCGAACTGTCCAAGGTCGCCCTGATCGCCGTCGGCGTGTTTTTCCCGATCTATCTGGGCGTCATGGGCGCAATTCTGTCCGTCGACCGCAAGATCGTCGAGGTCGGCCGCACCTTTCGTCTCAGCGGGCCGGCGATGATCCGGCGCATTCTGCTGCCTGCGGTGCTGCCGGCCTATGTGGTGTCGTTGCGCGTCGGCCTCGGTCTCGGCTGGATGTTCGTGGTGGCGGCGGAATTCATGGGTGCGTCCGAAGGGCTCGGCTATCTCCTGATCGACGGCCAGCAGCTCGGCAAGCCGGCGCAGATACTCGCCGCCATCGTGATCTTCGCGATCCTCGGCAAGACTACCGACTGGCTGATCGAGATCGCGGCGATGCCGTTCCTGCGCTGGCAGGACGCGTTCGCGCCGAGCCGCGGGGCGTTCTGATGCTGGTGCTCGACCGCGTCGGCAAGACTTATCCCAACGGCGTCAACGCGCTTGAGCGGTTTTCGATCGAGATCAGGCTCGGCGAGATCGTCGCCGTGATCGGCGGCTCCGGCTGCGGAAAATCGACGCTGCTGCGCGCCGTCGCCGGCCTCGACCGCGCCAGCTACGGCACCATCACCCTCGACGGCGAAGCCCTCACCGCGCCGCATCCGAAGGTCGGCATCATCTTCCAGGAGCCGCGGCTGCTGCCGTGGTTGAGCGTCGCCGACAATATCGGCTTCGGTCTCTCCGACGTGCCATCGTCCGAGCGCCGCGACCGCGTCACCGCCGCGCTCGCCAAGGTCGGCCTGTCCGACAAGGCTAAGGCGTGGCCTCGCGAACTGTCGGGCGGACAGGCACAGCGCGTCGCGATCGCGCGGGCGCTGGTAGTGCGGCCCGAAGTGCTTCTGCTCGATGAGCCGTTCTCAGCGCTCGACGCCTTTACGCGGCGCGATCTACAGGATCACCTGCTCGATCTCTGGTCGGAGACGCGCCCGACTTTGGTGCTCGTGACCCACGATGTTGACGAGGCGGTGGTGCTGGCTGACCGGGTGGTGGTGATGCGGCCGCGGCCGGGGCGGCTGTTCGAACAGACCGAGATCAGCCTGGCGCGTCCACGCGACCGCAATTCGGAACTGTTCGAGACCACCAAGCGGCGCATCCTAACCGCACTCGATCGCTCGCTCGACCAGGCCGCGCCCGATCCGACGGCGGCTGCCGAGACCGGCGATGCACTGTGGTGGTGAACCCGGCACGCCGTGGCTACAATTGCCCTGAATGAGTTGAGGAAAAGGAGAGAGGTTGATGGACGCCGCCGAGCTTCGCGCCACGCAGGCCCCGATCAAGGAGCGATACAAGAGCGACCCGAAGTCAGCGCTGATCACGCTGAAGGCCAAAGGTTCGATCGAGAACGAAGGCATCGCCTGCAAGGTGGAGACAGGGCGCGCGCTTGCGGTCGCGGGGCTTCATCCGGCCACCGGCGGCTCCGGCCTCGAACTATGCTCCGGCGACATGCTGCTGGAGGCGCTGGTCGCCTGCGCCGGCGTCACGCTGAAGTCGGTCGCGACCGCGATCGAAGTGCCGTTGAAATCCGGCCACGTCAGCGCCGAGGGCGATCTCGATTTTCGCGGCACGCTCGGCGTCGACAAGGAAACGCCCGTCGGCTTCGAATCGATCCGCCTGCGGTTCGATGTCGAGACCGATGCACCGCAGGACAAGCTCGATCTCCTTCTCAAGCTGACCGAGCGCTATTGCGTCGTCTATCAGACCATCAAAAATGGACCGAAAGTGTCTGTCGAGATGAAAAGGATGTGAAGCGCCCCCTGCGCGGGTTCTGGAGCGTTGTGGCTTCTGAGGAAATCAGAAGCGGGGCTCTATGATTTTGATTCGACGCGTTTTCTTCACGCGGACCGGTTTCCACTCCCTCGAGAACAATATTAGAGATTCGATACCGGAGTGGAATGCGGGCGCAGCATGCCGAAACCGGCTTTTCGAGGGGTTTCGATCCTGCACCGCCGACCCCAGATAAAGCGGCATGACCTCACAACCATCCGCCTCCGCCATTTCGCCTGAAACCCCGGTGCGCGCGCCCTCCGCCGTTCCGGTCGACGATGCCGTGATTCCGTTCGAGGTGAGCGCTCTCGACCTGCGCGGACGGCTGACGCGGCTCGGACCAGCGCTCGACGAGTTGCTGGCCCGTCACGACTACCCCGCGCCGGTCGCCAAGCTGCTCGGCGAGGCGATCGTGCTGACGACGCTGCTCGGCTCCTCGCTCAAGTTCGAGGGCCGCTTCATCCTGCAGACCCAGACCGACGGACCGGTATCGTTCCTGATCGTCGACTTCCGGGCGCCGGCGCGGCTGCGGGCCTATGCCCGTTTCGATAAAACACGGCTTGGCGACGCGGTAGATTCAGGCGCGCTGCTGGGGCGCGGTCATCTCGCCATGACCATCGATCAGGGGCCGGACATGAGCCGCTATCAGGGCTTGGTGGCGCTGGAAGGCGGCAGCCTCGAAGATGCCGCGCATGAATATTTCCTGCGCTCGGAACAGATACCGACGCGGGTCCGCCTCGCGGTCGGCGAGGAGTGGCGCAGGGACGGCAATGGTCCGAAACGCGGCTGGCGCGGCGGCGGCATGCTGCTGCAATTCCTGCCCAAGGCGCCGGAGCGCGCGCGTCAGGCCGATCTCGATCCCGGCGACGCCCCTGAAGGCAGCGCGGTGCATACCGTGGCGGAGGACGATGCCTGGGTCGAGGGCCAGTCGCTGATCGCAACCGTCGAAGATATCGAACTGATCGATCCTGATTTATCGGGCGAACGCCTGCTGTACCGGCTGTTTCATGAGCGCGGGGTCAGGGTGTTTCCTTCGCAGGCACTGCACGCGCAATGTTCCTGCTCGCGCGACGCCGTGGCGGCGATGCTGAAGAGCTTCGCGCCGCAGGACCGCTCCGGGATGGTGCAGGACGGCAAGGTCGCGGTGACCTGCGAGTTCTGCAGTTCGGTATATGAATTCACGCCTGAGGAAGCCGGCGTGGAATAGAGGCTCCCGGCTCAGAGGCTTTCCGCTTCTGGTGGAATCAGAACCGGACTCTATGATTTTGATTGGACGCGTTTTCTTCACGCGAACCGGCATCCACTTCGCTCGAAACCGCTCTAATTCAGCACGCGCTTGCTGTCGGGGCTGTCGAGCGAAAAGGTGGGGACATCGATTTCGAACGGCTCGCCGCTCCGGATCGAGATCATCTGATAGCGGCCGCTCATGAAGCCGTTGGCGGTCGGCAGCGGAACACCGCTGGTGTATTCGAAGCGCTCGCCCGGCGCGAGCACCGGCTGCTCGCCGACCACACCCTCGCCGCGGACTTCCTGCTTCCGCCCGGAGGCATCGGTGATGATCCAGTGCCGCGTGCGCAACTGGACCGTATCCGACCCGGCATTGGTGATGACCACGGTGTAGGACCAGAAAAAATGGCCTCGCTCAGCCGACGATCGCTCCGGCATGAAGTTCGGCTCCACGGTGACTTCGATCTGGCGGGTAACTGCGCGGTACATCTCGACTCTCTCTAGAGCATTTTCCGGCTAAGTGAAATCCGGCTGGCGGGAAGAAAATGCCCTCAACTTATAACTTGCGCGTATTCCGATCGCAAAACCGGCATCCACCTTTGCGGAATACGCGCAAGCGCGTCTTCGCATTAAGAAAATGCATCAAACCAAACACATAGCGGCCTGCTTCGTCGGAAGCGGAAGGCTCAAGGCGTCCGGAGCGATCATAGCGAAAACAGGCCCAGGAACCAGCCCCCACTTAGTTGTGAAACCGTGCAGTTCCGGGCCAGAATTCCGGCCGCAATATTGCTTTTTTGTCACCGTTAGCGTGAAGCTGTCGTCCCGTAAATCAGTCTCGGTCGGGAGCGATCGAGACGTTTCGAAACAGTGCGCATGCCGTCGGTTGCCGATCAGGTTGTCGGAGCCCGCGCCAAGGTGGCGGCCGATGGCGCCAGGCGCGAAGCACCGGCCATTTCGAGTCCGACCGCGCCCGCCGAACGCGAGCTGCGGCTCGATCTGTTCCGCGGGCTGGCGCTCTGGCTGATCTTCATCGACCATCTGCCGCAGAACCTTCTGACCTGGCTCACCATCCGCAATTACGGCTTCAGCGACGCCACCGAGATTTTCATCTTCATCTCGGGTTATACGGCGGCGTTCGTCTACGGGCGCGTCATGCTGCAGCGTGGCTTCGTCGTCGCCGCCGCGCGCATTCTCAAGCGCGTCTGGCAGATCTATGTGGCGCATATCTTCCTGTTCACGATCTTTCTCGCGGAAATTTCCTATGTCGCGAGCCGCTTCGAGAACCCGCTTTACACGGAGGAAATGGGCATTCTCGATTTCCTCAAGCAGCCCGACGTCACGATCGTGCAGGCGATGCTGCTGAAGTTCAGGCCCGTCAACATGGACGTGCTGCCGCTCTATATCGCGCTGATGCTTTTCTTCCCGCCGATGCTGGCGCTGATGCAGCGCAAGGCAGACCTGGCGCTGGCGCTGTCGGTGGGCCTTTATGCGCTCACTTGGTGGTTCGATCTGGCCCTGCCGGCGTATCCCAACGGGGTCTGGTTCTTCAATCCCTTCGCCTGGCAACTGCTGTTCGTGTTCGGGGCGTGGTGCGCGCTCGGAGGCGCGAAGCGGACGTCGCGCATCATCCGCTGGCCGGTCACGCTGTGGGTTTGCGTCGCCTATCTGCTGTTCGCCTTCTACACCACGCTGACCTGGCATGTGCCACAGCTCAACTATTTCATGCCGCGCATCGTCGAGCAGTGGATGTATCCCATCGACAAGACCAACCTCGACGTGCTTCGCATCGCCCATTTCCTGGCGCTCGCCGCGCTTACCGTCCGCTTCCTGCCGAGGGATTGGCCGGGGCTGACCTCGCCATGGCTGCGGCCGATGATCCTGTGCGGTCAGCACTCGCTGGAGATTTTCTGCATCGGCGTCTTCCTGGCATTCGCCGGACAGTTCATTCTCGCGGAGTTGTCCGGCGGTGCCGGAATGCACTTCATTATCAGTGTTTGCGGAATCCTGATCATGTCCGCAGCCGCATGGGTATTTTCGTGGTACAAAAAGGTAGCCGGCAAGAGCGGGAGCCGTACCAGGACCGCTGACGGCGACGCTGATCTGGCGGGAGGAGGAGCATGAGGGCCGGCTGGATGTCGGTCTTGTTCGTGGTGGCCGGTTTGTCGGCCACTGCTCTCGCGCGTGCCGATGACCCGCCAAAAAGTTGCAGCGTCGCGGCCTATCTGCTGACCAGCGAAAGCACGCTGTCGCGGGTCGCTTCGGCGGTCAAGACCGGCGGTCCGCTCGATATTCTGGTTGTGGGCAGCCGTTCCTCAACCATTTCCGGAGCGGAAAACGACGCCTATCCCGCCAAGCTGCAGGCTGCGCTCCGCGAGAAATTACCCGGAATCGTCGTATCCGTTTCCGTGGAACTGTCGCCCCGGAAAACCGCCGAAGATGTCGTCCCCGGCCTTGGCAAGCTGGTACAGACAAAAAAGCCGACCTTGGTGGTATGGCAGACCGGCACGGTCGATGCTATCCGATCTGTCGATGTCGACAGTTTTCACGATGCCATCGACCAGGGCGTTACTGCGTTGCAAAATGCGGGGGCCGACGTTGTGCTGATGAATATGCAATACAGCCCGCGTACCGAAACCATGGTTTCGCCGACCTCCTACATCGACAATATGCGGGTGGTGGCGCAGCAGCACGACGTTCCGCTGTTCGACCGGTTCGCGATCATGAACCAATGGAACGAGACCGGCAAATTCGATCTGTTCAGCCCGGTGCGCGGCGTCGACCAGGCCAAGCGTGTTCACGATTGCCTCGGCCGCGCCTTGTCGACATTCATCATCAATACGGCCCATATCGACGCCGCCGAACGCGGGACCCGCCAATGACGAGCCGCGGTCGCTTCTCCAGCAACGCTGGTGCGGCCATGCTGGCGATCATGTTGATAGGCGTATCGACCTCGGGCGTGGTTGCGCAAACTGCACCGGCGAATGCGGCGGCATTGCCGATGGGCAGCGCCGGCCTTTCCCCACCGCCGTCGAGCGGCGCTGGGGCGGCCTCCGGCGCGCCGACGCAGACCCTGACCGAAACCCCGATCGACAAGGCAAAGGCGGTTGCCGCCCGCGTCCGCGACATCTTCAACCGCGTCCCCTGCCTGCCGCCGAAGGGCGTCTCGCAATCGATGGGGTCGCTGCCGCATGTCGCGGCCAAGCTTGCCGCCAACAAGCCGGTCGTCATCGTCGCCTTCGGCTCGTCGTCGACGCAGGGCTTTGGTGCGACCTCGCCCGAATTCAATTACCCGAATCGGCTGGCGGCCCAGTTGCATCGCAAATATCCGGCGGCAGCCATCACCGTGATCAATCGCGGCAAGGGCGGCGAGGACGCTCCCGAGATGATAAAGCGGCTGCGATCGGAAGTGATCGACGCCAAGCCGGACATGGTGATCTGGCAGGTCGGCACCAACGCGGTGCTGCGCAATCTCGATCCCGCAAGCACGGTGAAAACCGTCGAAGACGGTGTCGCGACCATTCAGGCCTCCGGTGCCGATCTTGTTCTGGTTGATCCGCAATACGCCCCCGCCGTCAATGCGAGGGGCGAGAATGCCGGCAGGATAGTCAGTCTGCTGAGCAAGGTCGCGCACGTCAGGCACGTCGGGATTTTCCCGCGCTTCGAGGTCATGCGCGACTGGCACGACCGGCAGTCGCTGCCATTCGACGCCTTCGTGAACAAGGACGGCCTGCACATGAACGACTGGGGCTATGCCTGTTTCGCCCAGTTGCTCGGCGACGACATCATCAGGTCGGTGGACCAGATGCAGGCCGGCGTCAGGCTGCCAGCGGCCACGGCGGTCAATCGGCCGTTGTGAGATTGCACCGCAGGTTCTGAGGATTTGGCCGAGAATCGGCGTTCGTCCTTGGCCGGGACGAGCGGCCTGTGCTCGGGCCGGCGAAGCCGGACCCGAGTGCCGGACATGACGAGCCGAGCGAAAGTAGCCGTATCCGAACGACCTCAGGATTCACACGGTCTCCAGCGCGGCGACGAGGTCCTCGATCAGGTCGTCCTTGTGTTCGAGACCGACTGAATAGCGGATGAAGCCTTCGCCGATGCCCAGGCTGGCGCGGACCTCGGGCGCCAGCCGCTGGTGGGTGGTGGTCGCCGGATGGGTCACAAGACTCTTGGCGTCGCCGAGATTGTTCGAGATGCGCGCGAGCTTCAGCGCGTTGAGGCAGCGGAAGGCGCCCGCCTTGCCGCCCTTGACCTCGAAGCCGATCAGCGTCGATCCGGCGCGCATCTGCTTCTTCACCAGCGCCGCCTGCGGATGGTCGGGCCGGCCGGGATAGATGAGGCGGGACACTTTGGGGTGCGACGCCAGCGCATCCGCGATCGCCGCCGCGCTTTCGGTCTGCTGGCGCACGCGGACGCCCAGCGTTTCAAGCCCTTTCAGTAACACCCAGGCGTTGAACGGCGAGATCGACGGTCCGGTCTGGCGGATGAAGGTCTGCAGGTGATCCTGAACGAAGGCGTTCGACGCCAGGATGACGCCGCCGAGCGTGCGTCCCTGACCGTCGATGTGCTTGGTCGCCGAATACACCACGACGTCGGCGCCGAGCGCCAGCGGGCTTTGCCAGATAGGCGTCGCGAACACGTTGTCCACGACCAGCCGCGCGCCGGCCTGATGCGCGATGTCGGCGATGCCGCCGATGTCGAGCACGTCGAGCGTCGGGTTGGTGGGGCTTTCGATGAAGCAGCTTTTGGTGTTTGGCCGCATCGCCTTGCGCCACTGATCGAGATCGAGGCCATCGACCAGCGTCGACTCGATGCCGTAGCGCGGCAGCAGGTCCTCGACCACGTAGCGGCAGGAGCCGAACAGCGCCTTGGCCGCGACGACGTGGTCGCCTGCCTTCAGCGGGGCGAGCATCGCGGTCGTCACCGCCGCCATGCCCGTGGCGGTGGCGCGCGCGGCCTCCGCGCCTTCAAGCTCGGCCATGCGCTGCTCGAACATGGCGACGGTCGGATTGGAGTAGCGCGAGTAGATGAAGCCGGGGTCGTCGCCCTTGAACCGCGCCTCGCACTGCTCGGCGGTGTCGTAGACATAGCCCTGCGTCAGAAACAGCGCCTCGGACGTCTCGGCAAACTGCGAGCGCAATGTCCCGGAATGAACCAGCCGGGTCTCTGGGCGATATCGGGCGGTGGGTGAAGACTGCGACATGTGACCTCCTGCGCGGCCGCCATGAAAAACGGCCACAAAAAACCGGCCTGGAAAAAATCCACAGGCCGGGATCACATTGTCCCCGGCCTGTTTAGCGACTTATTTAACGTGGCTGCAAGCCGGCCGGCTCAAATCACCACGGAACGCCTCATGCCTAGTCCGGCACGTCCTGTCCGTCAAGCCAACGAATTGACATTCGCGTTGCGCCCGTCGGATAACGGATCAAAGCCTGCTCCCGGGTCGATATCGCCCACGCCGCAAGGACGACATCGTGTCATTCACGCTCCCGCCGGACGCCAACGGCATCCTGCCCGACCGCATGATCGCGGCGATGGCGGATGCAGGGCTGATCCTTCCCGAGTATCCCTTCGTCGAAAGCCAGATCCAGCCGGCTAGTCTGGACCTTCGGCTCGGCGCCACCGCCTACCGGGTGCGCGCCAGCTTTCTGCCGGGACCGGATGCGACCGTCGCCGAACGCATCGACGAATTGAAGCTGCACGAAATCGATCTCTCCGATGGCGCGGTGCTGGAGACCAACTGCGTCTACATCGTGCCGCTGCTTGAAAGCCTTGCCCTGCCGCCGGAGATCATCGCTTCGGCCAATCCGAAAAGTTCGACCGGACGGCTCGACGTGTTCACGCGCGTGATCGCCGACGGCACACGGCGCTTCGACATGATCGGCGCCGGCTATCACGGCCCTCTCTATGCGGAGATCAGCCCCAAGACGTTTCCTGTGCTGCTGCGTGAAGGCTCACGGCTGTCTCAGGTCCGCTTCCGCACCGGCGACGCCATTCTCGAGGCCGACGAACTCGACGCCTTGCATGCGAGCGAACGGCTGGTCGATGTCGAGCATGCCGACTGCGCCAACGGGGTCGCGCTCAGTGTCGATCTCTCGGGCGAGAACGGCGGCGGTTTTGTCGGCTATCGCGCCAAGCGCCATACCGGCGTGGTCGATATCGATCGCCGCGGCGGCTATGCGGTTGGCGAATTCTGGGAGCCGATCGCGGCGCGGCCGGATCGCAGTCTCATCCTCGATCCCGGCGAGTTCTACATTCTCGCATCAAAGGAAGCGGTGCAGGTACCGCCCGATTACGCCGCCGAAATGGTTCCGTTCGATCCGCTGGTCGGCGAGTTCCGTGTGCATTACGCCGGCTTTTTCGATCCCGGATTCGGTTATGCGGGCGCGGGCGGCCAGGGCTCGCGCGCGGTGCTGGAGGTGCGCTCGCGCGAGGTGCCGTTCATTCTCGAGCATGGCCAGATCGTCGGCCGTCTGGTTTATGAAAAAATGCTGGCGCGGCCCGACGCGATGTACGGCCAGCGCATCGGCTCCAACTATCAGGCCCAGGGCCTCAAGCTGTCGAAGCATTTCCGCGTATGACAATGGACCTTCGGACTTGACCGGCTCGCCGATCCGGCTAGCATGGCTGAGATCGATGGGGATGGAGTCCCCCGATAACCGCCGCAAGGCTGATGACTCCTACCGGGCGCTTGCGCGTCGGTAGGAGCTGTTTCCTTCCCCCGCAGCGCCCGAGAAAGGGCGCTTATGACCAGACTGCCGAATTCGCTGTCAGTCTCGTTATGGGGCATCGGCGTCTGCTGGATTGCGGTCGCGATCGCATACCTGACGGATTCCGACATGGTCCCGATAGATTCTCTGCTGGTATCGCTGGCGGTGCTCCTGCTGGTGCCGCTGGCGGTGATCGGCGCTCTCGGCCGCATGATCCAATCGCCGCCGGAGCACCGCTTGTGATGAAGTCAGAAGCAAGCCTTGATTTTGATTCGACGCGTTTTCTTCACGCGAACCGCTATTCGCCTCGCTCGAAAACGCCCCATGGAGGCCGACATTGAACTGGACGTCTATTCTGGCCGTCGCGGCCGGCGGGTCGCTTGGATCGGTGGCCCGCTATCTCGTCAGCATCGGCTTCGGGCGGCTGCTGGGTCCAAAGTTTCCGTGGGGCACCCTATTCATCAATATCACCGGATCGCTCCTGATCGGCCTGTTCGCCGGCCTGTTCGCGACGCGATGGAATCTGCCCCCGGCGGTGCGCATCTTCCTCACGGTCGGTATTTGCGGCGGCTACACCACTTTCTCCACGTTCTCGCTCGATTTCTTCTATTTGTTCGAGCGCGGCGAGTGGGCGGCGGCCAGCGCTTACATGATCGGCTCCGTCGTACTCTCCATCAGCGCGCTGATCGCAGGCATCCAGATCGTGCGGCTGCTTTAAAATATTACCGCCGTCTCCCCGCCGCCATGTTCACGGGCTGGACTAACCGTCTTGGCGGACCGCTCCGTCTCGGCTACATCAGAGGACGAGAAGCAATAGGCGGGCGTAGTTCAATGGTAGAACGGCAGCTTCCCAAGCTGCATACGAGGGTTCGATTCCCTTCGCCCGCTCCATCATCGCTCTTTGAGGTGGATCAGGAGGGCTCTTGACGGGATGGCCGCGCCGCATGACCGCAGCCGTGACGGACTCCTGAAGACCGGCGCCGCGGGCGCCGGAACAGGGATACTGACGCCGCTGATTCAACCGATGATCGACCACATCAACGGCGCGCCGGCAGACCTGCGAATAGCGCTTCTGGCCGTACCCTTCGCGATCCTCGTCCTCGTTCTGATCCAGATCGGCTCGGACAATCCACGGTGGGCGGCGCTGGCAGGGGGCGTGGTGGCTGTGATCGCCTTCGTCTGGGCAGTCGGCGTTGCGGTCTGGATCGACGGGCGGATTTCGGTTTCCGAAAGCGCCGTAAGAAATGTGTTGTCCGGTCTCGCCGGGGGTTTCGTCGGCTCCGGCACTCTGGCGCTCGGCGTCAGCTTGCTGCCGGCCAGCCCGCGCGATCCGCTGGCGTGGCTGCCGATGCTGGTGACCGGCACCAGCGCCGGCGCGCTACTCGCGCTCGACAACGCGCTCAGCCTCGACCTGGTGTCGACGCTCTATCCGGTGTGGCAGGCCGGCGTCGCCATCTGCCTTGCGATGGCGTTGCGACGGCGCACGCAATCGACCTGAGCACGCACGTCCGGGCGTGAACCGCGCTATGGCGAGATCGTCAGCCTGGCCTTCATGTTGGGGTGAAAGCGGCAATAATAGTCTATCGTTCCCGGCTTTTTCAGCACCAGCCTCACGGTCTTGTTCGGCGGCAGCTCAACGTCCCAGTCGCCGTTCCGCGCCGTCGCGCTGTGCACGAAAATATCATCATTGACCCACTCGATGGTGTCGCCGACTTTGGCATTCGCCGCGGCGGGCGCGATCTCGAGGTCGCGCATTGTGATTTGAACGGTCGCCGCATGGGCCGGGACGGACAATTCCAAGATTGCGACGCCTGAGAGCGCGAATCCCGCGGCTGCAACCATCAGAAAATGTCCGCCCGGCTTCATGGGGCGCTCCTTATTTCAGTTCGGCCGCGACGTGTTCGGCATGCTGCTCGTGGCCCTGGAAGATCTTGAGCCCTGTCTGCAGCAGGCTCTTCAGCTCGGCATTGCTGGCGGACGGAATGAGCAGGGTCTCGAGCGCGCTGTCGACCGCCTTGTGATAGGCGACCTCGTTGTCGACGTAGGCCTTGTCGAACGCGGCCCCCTTCAGCGCCGACAATTCCTTGAGCTTGGCGGCGGCATTCTTGGAGAGCGTGCGGCTGGTATCGTTGTCTTCCGGAGTGACCTTCAGCTTCTTGACCAGTGCGAGCGCCTTCTTGTTCACCGCCTCATGATCCCGCACCATGTCGGCGGCGAACGCCTTCACTTTTTTGTTCTCGGATTTCTCCAGCGCCTGCTTCGCCGCGGTGACATCGATGACGCCGGCGGTATAGGCAATATGCGCGATCTGCGGGTCGGTGGGCTTCGCATCCTGCGCGAAGGCGCCGCCGCTCAGCAGCACTGCTGCGGCGATCGCCGCGCTCAATCGGACAAGCATCTTTGATACTCCTGTGACGCCGCGACCGGATCGCCGTGGCGTTTGGTTGAGACACAGGGTTGGATGCAGCGGGGCGGAACAGGTTCCTGGATTATTTCGTCAGGCCCAGCCGACCGAGAACCGCATCGGTCAGGCGCGCGCAACGTCTGCCGGCAAAGGGAAACGCCTCCATCACCACCGGACCGATTTTCTTCTCGACGTTCTTGCGCAGCATCGCGCGGGCGCGATGAAGCCTCGTTTTCACGGTTTCCGGCTTCAGGTCCAGAATCTCGGCGGTTTCCTCCACGTTCATTCCCTCGATCACGCGGGTGATGAAGACGATACGGAAAGCTTCAGGCAGTTCGTCGACCGCCTGCTCGACGATGTGCTGCATTTCGCGCTGAGCCATGGTTTTTTCCGGATCATCTGACGTGGCGGAGCCGGGAAACTGGATGATACGGGCGTCCGACGCGACAGGCTCCAGCGTGGTCCAGTCGACACTCGGACGCTGGCGACGCAGCCGGCCGAGCGCCTCGTTCATGGCGATGCGCGCGAGCCAGGTCGCCAGACGAGCATCGCCCCGAAAACTTTCCAGATGCGTGAAGGCGCGAACGTAGGTTTCCTGCACGACGTCCTCCGCCTCGCTGTCGTTGCGAAGGATGCCGCGGGCGATCCGGTAGAGCTTGCGGTTGTTCGCCTGCATGATGGCACGGATAGCGCCCTCGTCACGCGCGCGAGCGCGGCGAACCAAGTCCAGATCGTCGTCAACGGTCTCCGCGGCCAGCCGGGACTGAATCTGTTGCATGCGCTCCTCCCGTTTTCAGGATAGCTCTGTCGTTGAAGACATGGATGCGGCAAAACCGCCGAGGTTCCCGGTCGGTTCGGATTAACCATATCTGCGGCGGTTCCACGATTCACCTGCTGCGCATGCCGCGATAGCGGACGTGACCGCGATCAGAGACCAATCCTGATCGCGGGTCGCGGAAAGTGCAGCGCGTCAGCAACACTGGATTTGAATTTGATGAAAGAGAGCGCAGTCATCTGGACAAAGCGCCGATCTCGCCGGAGGCTGCCGAGGTTGGGAATCGCACGACGGTCCCCGACGGATTCGGGGTCAACATCGGGGCGAACGATGAAGGTCGTGACAGGATTGCTCGCAGCGGTTCTGGTGATGGGACATGTTGCGGCGAGTCACGCCGTTGTCCGGATCGGTGAAGACCGGGGCGGCCGTATCGGCACCTACGTCGATAAATATCAAAACCTTCGCAACTCGGGGCAGTCCGTCATTATTGACGGGCTGTGCGCATCGGCCTGCACCATTGTTCTCGGCGCGGTTCCCCACGACAAGATCTGCGTGACGTCGCACGCCGCGCTCGGATTTCATGCCGCCTGGGACATCGGATCCGACGGTCAGGCCGTGACCAATCCCGAAGCGACCCACATGCTCTATCTGATGTACCCTTCCGCGGTACGGCGCTGGATTCAACAGCGCGGCGGCTTGACGCGGCGCATGATCTTCCTGCGCGGCCGCCAGCTCGCCGACATGTACCGTCCGTGCTATCTCGATGCTCAGGCCTCGTCGGCGCACTGACGCTGCCGCCACTTCATCACGACGTGATCGTCGGCGGTTACGCTTGCCTTGAGGGCGCGACTGGCCTTATCTGAAGCTTCAACGGATCGCATGGGCGGCGGCGCGTCTGCCGAGTGGCGAGGGTTGATTCTTCACGGGAATTGCGAAAAATCATGCAGCGCCCGGCGCAACTGGCAACCTCGCAAAGAGGTATCGCCTCCACGATCGTAGCATGCAGCGCAGCCGCCGGCGCCGTGCTGCTGCTCGGAGCGCTGGCGCTGTGGGCGCACTACGGCACCGCCGTGTTCTTCGAGATGCTGGCCTCCGGCATTGCCGCCTGCTTTTAGCGCGGATTCCTCCAAAGTGGATACCGGTTTCGTGATCAGGACAGGCATAATCGCGAGCGTTTTGTTACGGTTATCCGAATTCCACACAGCCGGAAAATGCTCTAAGGACATCTAATGGCAAATCGAGCTACCCGCCCGCTGACCGTGTTCGCGGCCTTCATCGGCAGCCTGGCAATCGGCCTCACGGCGGTGCTTTGGCTGGCCGGCGGCGGCCCCTTTGGTAACAACCTGCTCGGCAAGACCCAGCCGGCGAAGATCGGCGGTCCGTTCCAGCTGACCGACCAGACCGGCCGGAGCGTCACCGAAAAGGATCTGATCGGCCGGCCGACGCTGATCTTCTTCGGCTATACCCATTGCCCCGACGTCTGTCCGACCTCGCTATTCGAAATGTCGGAAGTGCTGCGGGCGATGGGCAAGGACGCCGACCGCGTCAACGCCTATTTCGTCACTGTCGATCCGGAGCGCGACACCCAGGCCGCGATGAAGGAATATCTGTCCAGCTTCGATCCGCACCTGAAAGGCCTGACCGGCGATGCGGCCGCGGTCGGGAAGATCGTGTCCGCATATCGGGTCTTCGCCAAAAAGGTTCCGTTGAAAGACGGCGAATACTCGATGGATCATACGGCACTGATCTATCTGATGGATCGCGACGGCAACTTTGTCTCGCCGTTCAATCTCAACCGCTCGCCTGACGCGGCCGCCGCCGATCTCAAGCGTTATCTGTAGCGCCGCTGGCGCTGTAGGGCCACGGCGCGGGAGCCGAGCGTCTGAGAGGTGTCATTCGGTCGGGTTCGCTGGGAAAGGCCGTGCTCTGTCTTCTCCCATCGATATGGTTCTCTCAGCAGTTGATACAGCGCGCGCCACGCCGCGATCGAGAGGCAGGCCCAATAGAGCGGCGTCAGCGCCAGGATCCAGCCCTGCCGCAACTGCCCGCGCCGCGCCAGCCCCATCAAGCCGACCACGATGGTCGAGGCGAACCCCGCGACGATCGCGATCAGATAGAGCGGCATGAGCGGGCTCGCGGCGAACCATCCGGGACCGCCGCCGGAACGCGCCAGCACGTCGACCGCCATGTCGGCGGCAAGTAACGGAAAGGCCAACGCCGACAATACATTGCCGCCGACGACGGCGTTCAGCGTGAAAAACCCCTTGGCGCCCGCTTCCCTCCACAGTCGTCCGGGGCGGCGCATGTGGACGCTCCAGGTCTGCATCCATCCTTTCATCCAGCGCGAGCGCTGGCGCAACCATCCGCCGAAACGCGCCGGCGCCTCTTCGAGAGTCGTCGAGGCGAAGGTGGTCGAGCGGTAGCCAAAGCGCGCCAGCCGGAAACCGAGATCAGCGTCCTCGGTGACGTTGTAGGCATCCCAGCCGCCCACTCTGCGAAGGATGGCGGTGCGGAAGTGGTTCGACGACCCGCCGAGCGGCAGCGGCGCGCCGAACGACGCAAGTCCCGGAAGGAAGACGTCGAACTGCCCGGCATATTCAGCGGCGAACATGCGGGAGAGCCAGCTATCGGATTGATTTTCGATGCAGAGGCTGGCCTGAGCGCAGGCGACCTCGTGGCCTCCAATGCGAAAGGCGTCGAGCGCGGCGCGGAGCTGGCCCGGATCGGGGCGATCCTCGGCATCGAACACGGCAGTGAAGATGCCGCGCGCGAACGGCAGCGCGCAGTTCAGGGCTTTCGGCTTGGTGCGGGGTCCCAGCGGCGGGGCGAGCAGGACCTGGACATGCGGTATCGGACCGAGCCTGGCGAGGGCGGCGCGGGTTTCGAGATCGTCGAGCTCGATAACGATAATGACGTCGAGTTTTTCGCGCGGGTAGTCCAGTTCGCCGATGGCCTGCATCAGCGGCGCGACCGACGCCGCCTCGCGATACAGCGCCGCGATCACGGTGTAGACCGGCAGACGGCCATCGGGGATGCGCGGCAGCCGCGCCTGCGGACGCGTCGGTCGCAAGCTGGCCGCGAGCCGCAGGCCGATGAATGCGAGAAACCATACCGCCAGCATGCTGTTCAGCATATCCAGGACGGAGGCGGACATCAGCGTCATCATGACGGTCAGGATGCCGGTCTGCGCGACACGCCGCAGGACCCGACGCCTGCTGCCAGGGCCTTCCGCAACCGGCGCGGCGGACAGGTCCGGGAATTGCCCGCCGAGCGCGTCGGCTGCGGATCGGCCGAGCGCCTCCCCCGCCTCGTGCCGCAGCAGAAACTGACTGAGATCCCGCGTCGATGTCAGACGGACCCGATCTCGCAGCGATGGATATGCGGCGGCGAGACGAGAGAGTCTTCGCGCGGCGAAGCCGCGCGGAGCGACCACCCAGATCAACTGCCCATGCCGGCGCAACGGAAGCAGCCCGTGTTCGGCGGCTCGGAGCAGATGATGATCGGGCAGCGGGCAATCGGCACGCGATATTTCCGCGAATGTTTCGATCGCAAGGCCCGTGTGAAGGGACAACACTTGCAGATAGGCATCCTCATCGATGACGCCCAACCGGATCAGCACCTGATCCGCACCGATCCCGAGCTCCCGGCAGCGTGCTTCGGCCGCGCTTAACAGCGACGGAGCGAGCACGGACCGCAGGCAATCCAGTTCGCCCGCCGGACCCGGCTCCGGATCGCACAGCCAGTTGTCGTTGCTGGATTGCGGAGTGGGGACGACGCCGGCAGGAAGGCCCGGCAACGGAAACGGCCAACCTTCCGCCACGGCAAGGCGGGGCGCGACAACCCGTCCGCCATCCTCGACACGATCCCGTCCCGCCAAGTAACGTCCCGCCAAGTGCCGCCCCCGCGCAACAAACGATACTCGCGTCGCGCTCCGGATGGTCTATAAGACCTCCGTCCAAAAAGCCCCGCTCAATGCAACCACAGATTACCGCCTCCGCCAACGAAAGATTGAAGCGCAGCCCCGCGACGACGCTGGGTTGCCTGCTGGTCGCTTGCGGGCTGCTGGTTTGTAGCGCGGCGACCGACGACGCGCGCGCGCAAGCGGCGCCAACGACCGCCGCGGCGAAGACCTCGGCCGTCGCGCCGCAGGCGGTGCCGGGCTTCTGGGATCCGCGTCGCCGCCCGGACCGGCCCGAACTGTCCCGCCTGAGCGTGATCCGCTTTCTGACCGAGACAGACTATCCGCCCTTCAACTTCACCGGTCCGGACGGCAATCCGGCCGGTTTCAATGTCGATCTGGCGCGCGCCCTGTGCGACGAGATCAAGGTCACCTGCACGATCCAGATGCGGCGCTTCGAGACGCTGGTGGACGCACTTACCAGCAACCGCGGCGATGCCATCATCGCATCGCTGGCGGTGACGCCGGAGTTGCGCAAACGGGTGGACTTCACCGATCCGTACTATCGGCCGCCGGCGCGATTCGTATCGCGGCGCGACGCCGTGATACCAGAGGTGCGCCCGGAATATCTCGAGGGCAAGAAGGTCGGCGTCATCGCGGGCTCCGCGCACGAGGCCTATCTCAAGGCTTTCTTCACCGACGCCGAACTGCACACCTATCCGAACGACGAGGCGCTGCGGCAGGCGCTGCGGCGGGGCGATGTCGACTTCATCTTCGGCGATGCCATCGGGCTGGCGTTCTGGATCAATGGCACCGATTCGGAAGGCTGCTGCGCGTTCAGCGGTGGCCCGTTTGTCGAAAGCCGCTATTTCGGCGAAGGTGTCGGCATCGCGGTGAAGAAGGGCAACGACGTGCTGCGCCAGGCGCTGAACTGGGCGTTGTTCCGGATCTGGGAAAAGGGCCGCTACACCGACCTGTGGCTGCGGTATTTTTCCGTCAGTCCCTTTTGAGAGCATGACCCCGTTGAGAGCATGACCCCGGCGCGAAGCGCCGCGCGCGTAAAGCGGGACCGGTTTTCGGATAGGATCATGCTCAATCAAAAATTGGTGCGGCGGAACGGAAGACACCGCGCGCGCCATGGAGAGTGAAGTGAGTGAAATGTCAGACCCGATGTCAGCGAGCGATCTGCGCAGCCTCGCCGAGCAATCCAATGCGTGGCCGTTCGAGCAGGCGAAGCAGATCGTCGCGCGCCTCAAGAAGAAACCGAAGGACGAGGTGCTGTTCGAGACAGGCTACGGTCCGTCCGGGCTGCCGCATATCGGCACTTTCGGCGAGGTCGCGCGCACCACGATGGTTCGTCACGCCTTCCGCGTGCTGACCGAGGACAAGATCAAGACCCGGTTGCTGGCGTTTTCCGACGACATGGACGGCCTGCGCAAGGTGCCGGACAATGTGCCGAACAAAGACCTGCTGACGCAGGATCTCGGCAAGCCGCTGACGCAGGTGCGCGATCCATTCGGTACGCATCCGAGTTTCGGCGAGCACAACAACGCCCGCCTGCGCGCCTTTCTCGACACCTTCGGTTTCGACTACGAGTTCGCCAGTTCGACCGCCTACTATACCTCGGGCCGCTTCGACGCCACCCTTCTGAAGGTGCTCGAAAACATCGACAGGGTGATGGCGATCATGCTGCCCAGCTTGCGCGAGGAACGCGCCGCGAGCTATTCGCCTTTCCTCCCGATCTGCCCCCGCACCGGCGTGGTGCTGCAGGTGCCGATCGTCGCTCACGACGCGAAAGCCGGCACGGTCTCCTATGACGATCCCGAAACCAACGAGCGCGTCACGGTCCCCGTCACCGGCGGACATTGCAAATTGCAGTGGAAGCCGGACTGGGCGATGCGCTGGACCGCGCTCGGCGTCGATTATGAAATGGCGGGCAAGGACCTGATCGATTCGGTGAAGCTGTCGGGCAAGATCTGTTCCGCGCTCGGCGGCACGCCGCCGGAAGGCTTCAACTACGAACTGTTCCTCGACGACAAGGGCCAGAAGATTTCCAAGTCGAAGGGAAACGGCCTGACCATCGACGAATGGCTGCGCTATGCCTCGCCGGAATCGCTGTCGCTCTTCATGTACCGCGAACCGAAGGCGGCGAAGCGGCTGCATTTCGACGTGATTCCGCGCAACGTCGACGACTACCAGCAGTTCCTCGAAGGCTACCCGCGTCAGGACGCAAGGGAGCGGCTCGCCAACCCCGTCTGGCACATTCATGCCGGCCGGCCGCCCGAGGCCGACATGCCGGTCACGTTCCAGTTGCTGCTGACGCTGGTATCGTCATCGAACGCGGAGAATGCCGAAACACTATGGGGCTTCATCGGCCGCTATCGTCCCGGCGTCACGCCGCAGACCCATCCGAAGCTCGACGCGCTGGTCGGCTACGCCATCAACTATTACCGCGACTTCGTGGCGCCGGCGAAAAAATTCCGCGAGCCGACGGGGAGCGAGCGCGCCGCGTTGCAGGACCTGCGCGACGCGCTGTCGCAATTCCCGGCAGACGCGTCGGCCGAAGACATTCAGAACGTGGTGTATGAGATCGGCCGACGCGAGCCTTTTCTGAACCATAAGAAGCTGGCCAAGGACGGCCGCCCCGGCGTCTCGCTGGACTGGTTCAACATGCTCTATCAGGTGCTGCTCGGACAGGAGAAGGGGCCGCGCTTCGGTTCGTTCGTCGCGGTCTACGGATTGCAGAACGCCATCGCAATGATCGACGGCGCGCTCGCGCGGGCGGGATGACGGTCTTCGCAGCTCCTGACGGGGGTACCGCCGGGCGGACCGGGAAGCGGAAAAACTTTTCCCTCCGACTGGCGGGTTTTTTTGTATCGTCCGGAACGCCCTGTCGTCCGTCCACATTAACCGGACGGACTTTCCCCAGAGGTTCCCCGTCCACTCCCGGCCCGCCGGTGACTGCCCCCCACTTCACCGGCGGTTCGCGCTCTGCGCTTCCGAACGAATGACCGCTGCACTTGCGCCGGCTGCGCTTGCGTCCCATTCGGGCAGCGGTTCGTTTTCCGGTCATTTACTTTGTTCAGGCAATTTTATTTGAATGCCGAGACTGCGCATCGAATCGCGCGTGACGGCGCGCCGTGCGATTTCGAAGTTGGTGGCGGCTGCGGCTACGATGCAGTTTTGGAGCAAAGGAATGTCGACGAGGGCTGCGGCGGCGTTGGCCGCCACGATCGGAGCCAGCCTGCTGGTTATCGCACCGGCCGAAGCGCGGCCGGATGTGGTGAGCTACCGCGGTGATTATGCGCCGGGCACCATCGTGGTGAAGACCAATGAGCGCAGGCTCTACCTGATCGTCGATTCCGATCGCGCGATCCGCTATCCCGTCGGCGTCGGCAAGGCCGGCAAGCAATGGACCGGCACCGCGCAGATCGAAGGCAAATATCGCGACCCGGCATGGGCGCCGCCGGCGGACGTGAAGCGCGATCACCCGAATATTCCGGACGTCATTGCGGGAGGCTCGCCGTCGAATCCCATGGGCGTCGCGGCGATGACGCTGTCCGGCGGCGGGCAATATGCCATTCACGGCACCAACCGTCCGCAGTCGGTCGGTCATTTCGTGTCATACGGCTGCATTCGCATGTACAACGACGACATCGACGACCTCTATCGGCGCGTTTCGATCGGAACGCCGGTTGTGGTGACGCAACGCTGACTGAGAGAGGCGGTAAGCGCCAACCGTAAAGCTACCGCCTCGCGCCGTCGCACCAGTTTCCGCGATGACCGCCGTGATAGGCGCGGGCGTAACCCCCAGCCAGCATCGCCGCCGAGACGTCGGGCGTTCGTGCCGTGGCTGCATCGGCAAGGACGCGCCCGTTATATTTGTCGGGTCCGATATTGGCGATCGTGACACCGCCCTCGCCGAGCAGATCGCGCAGCCGGGCGCTCGCGGCCTGCGCCAGCCGCAGTTCCTCGGCGCAGGCGGCCTTCATCTCCGCGGCGTCGATGCCGCGCAGCCGCACCCGCGTCGTCATGTCGAGACCGGGCCACAGATGAACCAGCGCCTCGAAGGTATCGCCGTCGATCGTCCTGACGACCTCGACCTGGTGCCGCGCTCCCGAATCGGCGGCGCGCGCCCAGATCGCGCGCGTGTCGGTCGGGGACGGCAGCGACATCTGGTTAAGGGCCGCCGGCGGCCAATGCACCCAGTTCCGGATCGGCAGCATGGTGCCAGCCACCACGCCCAAAGTGAAAATCCAGGGCAGAACCGGCGATAGACGGCCACGCCAACGCGACGCCGGCGATGTATTTATTCTGGTATATGGGTACATATTCCTAATATAGCCGATTTTTACCCAACTGCAAGCTGAAAAGGCATCGATGGCGGAAAATGATCCGCTTAGAAGTCCGATGCGATTCCGTTTCGCTCCCAATCGCCAAACCGCGTCGGCTCGGGGCCTTTCGGCCCCTGAATTTCTTTCGGGTTCTCTTTTGGTCCGGCAGCTGCTTGAGAAACGGCACGGCGCGCCTCCGCCTCGGCGAGCGCGCGCTGTGCTGCCGGGGTCAACGGCTTTCGCGCATCGGCCGGATCGTTGTGCGGCAAGATCGAAGGCTCGTCCGCCATGTCATAACTCCCGTGGCGATTTTCCGGCGGGCGGAAGCGAATCATCGTCGCCAGAAAGCCGTCTTCCACCACAAATCATGTTCCGAATGCGTGAACATGATGGCGATTCTTATATTTGGCATATTCACGTGTCACGAATCTGATCCCGCCGTGACGGACGTTGAGCAGATGCGTATCCGTCATCCCTCACTTTCAAGCGATTTGCCTGCCTCATGCCGTCAACCAGATTCGCACCGCCCACCGAGGTCCCCGGCCTCGCAGCCCGGCGCATCGCAGCGGATATTCTCGACGGCGTCCTGCACAAGCGTCGCACGCTCGACGAACAGCTCGAAGGCGCGGCCGCGCATCCCGGCCTGAAGGCGCTCGCCGATCGAGATCGCGCCTTGATGCGGCGCCTGGTGGCGACGATCCTGCGCCGGCTTGGAACACTCGGCCATCTGCTGTCGCGGCTGCTCGATCGCGGCGTCCCGACCGACGCACCGCGCGCCCAGAGCGCGCTTCTGATCGGCGCGGCGCAGATTCTCTGGATGGACGTGCCGGATCACGCCGCCGTCGATTTGTCGGTGCGCCTCGTGCAATCGGACCGCCGGGCGGCGAAATATGCGGGGCTGGTCAACGCCGTGCTGCGCCGCTGCGCCCGCGAGGGTCAGTGCCTGATCGATGAGGTCCGCTCGGAGGCGCTCGATATCCCGCCGTGGCTGATGGCGCGATGGACCGCTCATTACGGCGAGAGCGCCGCGAAAGCCATTGTCGCGGCAATCAGCCACGAACCGCCGCTCGATCTCACCGTCAAGACCGACGCGGCGCAGTGGGCGGCGCGGCTGCATGGCGAGGTTTTGCCGACCGGAACCGTTCGCACAGCATTGCAGGGCCCCATCGCGATGCTGCCCGGATTTCCGGAAGGGCGATGGTGGGTGCAGGACGCCGCCGCCGCGCTGCCGGCGCGGCTGTTCGGCGATCTCAAAGGACGACGTATCGTCGACCTCTGCGCCGCGCCCGGCGGCAAGACCGCACAACTCGCGCAGGCGGGTGCGGACGTGACGGCCATCGACCGTTCCCCAAATCGGGTGGCGCGGCTGCGCGAGAATCTCGGCCGGCTGTCGCTGGACGCGCGGGCGCTCGTCGCCGACGCCGTCGAATGGCAGGATGATGCGGCAGTCGGCGGCTTCGACGGCGTGCTGATCGACGCGCCCTGCTCCGCGACCGGAACCATCCGCCGTCATCCGGACGTGGCCTGGCTCAAGCAGGAGGCGGATATCGCGGCGCTGACCACGCTGCAAAACCGGCTGCTGCAAAAAGCGCTCGCGCTGCTCAAGCCAGGCGGAACACTGGTCTATTGCACCTGCTCGCTGGAACCCGAGGAAGGCGAGCGGACCGTCGCCGCGCTGCTCGCGTCGGAGGCAGGCGTACGGCGCGCGCCGATCAGCGCCGCGGAAGTTGCCGGACTGGACGGTATCGTGACGCCGGCGGGTGACTTGCGCACCCTGCCCTGCCATCTGCCGCGCGACGATCCGAAGTTGGGCGGCCTCGACGGTTTCTACGCGGCGCGATTGA
Organism: Nitrobacter sp.; assembly: GCF_051535215.1. Classification (NCBI taxonomy): domain Bacteria; kingdom Pseudomonadati; phylum Pseudomonadota; class Alphaproteobacteria; order Hyphomicrobiales; family Nitrobacteraceae; genus Nitrobacter; species Nitrobacter sp. The sequence continues at coordinate 55,313 of NZ_JBPPLY010000001.1, forward strand.
CCAAGTGCTGATATCCAAAGCCGGATCAAACAGATTCGTGGCATTTCAAGATAGTGCGTTGCCGGCCTTTCCGGATTAAAAAGATTCGCGAAAGAGTCCCCATCAACTGAAAGGGATTCGCGGGAATCCTCACACTGAAGGCGCAGCGTGTCGGTCGCTCATCGCAGACGCATTTCAACGCTGTTGCTCCGCCGCTTCGCACGACGGACGCTCGCACGCGCTGGCGACGGCCCGGCGGCGTTGTCGCGTCTCTGGCCCGGCCGCGCCGACCGGCTGACGATCGCGCCGCACGACCTGCGCACGGCCGACGCCACCCGCGCCGCCGAGATCTATGCCGGCCGCTTCGTGTTCGCGGGCAAGATCGTCACCTGCCGTTCCCGCTCGATCTTCGACCTCGAACCACCATCCGAGGACTGGGAAGCTACGCTGCTGGGTTTCGGCTGGCTGCGGCACCTGCGCGCCGCCGATACCGCGATCACCCGTGCCAATGCGCGATCGCTGGTGGACGACTGGATGTCGAATCCGGCGCGCCGGCGGCCGCTCGGACGCCGTGCCGACGTCATGGCGCGCCGCGTCATCTCGCTGTTGTGCCATGCGCCGCTCGTGCTCAGCGATACCGATGGAAAATTCTATCGCCGCTATCTCCGCGCGCTGGCCCGCGACATCCGCCTGCTGCGTTTCGGCCTGCACGACGCGCCCGACGGCGTGCCGCGGCTCCAGGTGCTGATCGCGCTGTGCTACGCTTCGCTGTGCCTTGCCAATCAGGCCCGCACTATCCGCACCGCGACGCGCAAGCTGTCCGACGAATTGCGGCGTCAGATCCTGCCCGATGGCGGCCATGTCTCGCGCAATCCGGGCGCATTGATCGAACTGCTGATCGACCTGCTGCCGCTCCGGCAGACCTTCGCGGCGCGCAACATAGCGCCGCCGGCGGCGCTGTTGAACGCCATCGACCGCATGATGCCCATGCTGCGTTTCTTCCGTCACGGCGACGGCAGTTTTGCGCTGTTCAACGGTATGAGCGGTACGCCGTCGGACCTTTTGGCAACGCTGCTGGCCTATGACGACACTCGCGGCATACCGATGGCCCACATGCCGCACACCGGCTTCCAGCGCCTCGATGCCGGCGCCACGACACTGATCGTCGATACCGGACCGCCGCCACCGTCGAACCTCAGCGAGGAAGCGCATGCCGGTTGCCTGTCGTTCGAGCTGTCCTCCGGACTGAACCGGATCGTTATCAATTGCGGCACACCCTCGACCAGCCGCGACACCTGGCGCGCCTTCGCGCGCACCACGCCGGCGCATTCCACGCTGACCTGCCATGAAACGTCATCCTGCCAGTTCGTCGAACAGTCGGCGATGAAACGGCTGCTGCAAGGCGCGCCGATCGTCGGCGGCCCGCGCCATGTCGAAAGCTCCCGCGAGACTGTCGACGACGGCGAACGGCTGACGGCTTCGCATGACGGCTATCTCGCCCGCTTCGGCCTGATCCATAGCCGCATGCTGACGATCACGCGCGACGGCGCGCGGCTGGAGGGCGAGGACACGCTGGCGCCCGCGCCCGGCGGCCGCATGAAGGGCAGCAGGATCGACTACGCATTGCGTTTTCATCTGCATCCGTCGATCAAGGCGAGCCGCCTCAGCGATGGGCACGGGGTGATGCTGGTGCTGCCAAACCGCGAGGTCTGGACGTTCGACGCGCCCGCCGACCGCGTCGACCTCGAAGACAGCGTGTTTCTCGCCGGCAATGACGGCCCCCGCCGCAGCGCGCAGATCGTGATCCATCAGAGCGCGCGGGAAGCCCCCAGCGTGCGCTGGAGTTTCCTCCGTTCGGCCACCTCGCCAACGGCCACCACCGCCCGCCGCAATGCGAGCCGGCAGCCGGAATTACCGCTATAGCAGCTTAAGACCCGGTCTTTTCCGATCGTTGTGAAGGGCGACGAAAGCTGCTAACGAACCCGCGCTCGCGCGACTGGCGACCTTGGATGGAGCACCATCGGGAAGCGCGGGATATATCTGCCGCGCGCCTGGGCATAGGTATCCCTTCAGACAGAGGATCTGCCCATGACCGACCGCCCGCGCCGCGTGACCCGCGCACTGCTTTCCGTTTCCGACAAGACAGGCCTGATCGAATTCGCCCGCGCGCTCGCTGGCCTCGGCATCGATCTGGTCTCGACCGGCGGAACCGCCAAGGCGATCGCAGCGGCCGGGCTGACGGTGAAGGATGTCTCGGAGCTCACGGGCTTTCCGGAGATGATGGACGGCCGGGTCAAGACACTGCATCCGAAGGTGCATGGCGGTCTGCTGGCGATCCGCGATAATACCGAGCATGCGAAAGCGATGGCGGATCATAACATCGCGCCGATCGACCTGCTGGTGGTCAACCTGTATCCGTTCGAGGCGACCGTCGACAGGGGCGCGCATTACGAAGATTGCATCGAGAACATCGACATCGGCGGTCCGGCGATGATCCGTGCTGCCGCGAAAAACCACGACGACGTCGCGGTCGTGGTCGAACCGCAGGATTATCAGGCGGTGCTCGACGAACTTACCGCCAACGCCGGCGCAACCACGCTGAGCTTGCGCAAGCGGCTCGCCGCCAAGGCCTATGCGCGCACCGCCGCCTACGACGCCGCGATCTCCAACTGGTTCGCGGCGCAGATTGAGATCGACGCGCCGGATTATCGCGCCGTCGGCGGACGTCTTGCGCAGACGCTGCGTTACGGCGAAAACCCGCACCAGAGCGCCGCGTTCTATCGCACGCCCGAACGACGCGCCGGGGTCTCGACCGCGCGGCAGTTGCAGGGCAAGGAACTGTCCTACAACAACATCAACGACACCGACGCGGCCTATGAATGCGTCGCCGAATTCGATGCGGCGCGTACCGCGGCCTGCGTCATCATCAAGCACGCCAACCCCTGCGGCGTCGCGGAAGGAGTCGATCTCGCCGACGCCTATCGCAAGGCGCTTGCCTGCGACACCACCTCGGCCTATGGCGGCATCATCGCCTTCAACCGCACGCTCGACACTGATGCGGCCAACGCGGTCGCCGGCATCTTCACCGAAGTCATCATCGCGCCTGACGCGACCGAGGAGGCGATCGCCATCATCGGCAAGCGCAAGAACCTGCGTCTGCTGCTCGCCGGCGGCCTGCCCGATCCCCGCGCGCGCGGCCTGACCGCGAAGACGGTGGCGGGCGGACTTCTGGTGCAGACCCGCGACAACGCCGTCGTCGACGACATGCTGCTGAAGGTTGTGACGAAGCGCGCGCCGACCGAGGCCGAGATGCGCGATCTGCGCTTCGCGTTCCGCGTCGGCAAGCACGTCAAGTCCAACACCATCGTCTATGCCAGGGACCTCGCTACCGTCGGCATCGGCGCCGGGCAGATGAGCCGCGTCGATTCCGCGCGAATCGCGGCGCGCAAGGCCGAGGACGCGGCGCGCGACCTGAAGCTGGCACAGCCGCTGACCAAAGGCTCGGTCGTGGCGTCGGATGCGTTTTTCCCGTTCGCCGACGGGATGCTCGCCTGCGTCGAGGCCGGCGCCACCGCCGTCATTCAGCCGGGCGGCTCGATGCGCGACGAGGACGTCATCAAGGCGGCAGACGAGCACGGCATCGCCATGGTGTTCACCGACATCCGGCATTTCCGGCATTAGAGCATTTTCCGGCGAAGTGGATACCGGTTCGCCGTAAGAAAATGCGACGATTTTCAGAGCATGATCCCGAAAATTGGAAAGCGGTTTTCGGATAAGATCATGCTCAGAAGGATAGACGAGGGTCTGATTCAACGTAGTTTTGTCAGGCTTTAAAGCGCAATCTCTGCGGCGACTGCGTGCTCGATATTGATAATGCGGACCGTCTTTTCGCCAATCGCTCTCGCTTTGGCGGAACCAAAATCGGATTTGGCTTTTGTCGTCGAGCGGCATTCGCCGCGACGTGCTTTTCTATCTGGGCGAGGATATTTTCTTGCCGATGCGAACCTTGAGATGAAGGCGGGGGCAACAGAATGAGATCGGTGTTAGGCGGAGCAATGCTGCTTCTCGGCATGTCGGCGCTGCCGGTGCTTGCGGCGGATGGGAAAAACACCACGGCGAACGCGATGCCTCCCGGAGCGGCATCGTGCTCACCGTGTCACGGCAAGCAGGGAGAGGGCCAGCCGACGACGGCCGTGCCGCGCCTTGCCGGTCTCAACGCACAATACCTCGAACGTCAGCTTGCGGGCTTCAAGGACGGCACCCGCAAAAACCGCATCATGATGATGATCGCGTCGGACCTCTCGGATGCCGAGAAGAAAGCTCTCGCGACTTATTATGCCGATATGGCGACGACGAAGGCCGAAACCGCGCCTGCCGACGCGGCGGTGATCGCCGCAGGCGCAAAACTCGCCGCGACCGGCGACTGGTCGAAAGACCTGCCGGGTTGCGCACAGTGTCACGGAGCCGCTGGCCTCGGCGTCGGAACGGATTTTCCGCGTCTCGCCGGACAATGGGCCGTCTATATTGAGAAAGCGCTGCAGTCGTGGAAGAGCGGCGATCGCAAGACCGATCCGATGGGCGTGATGGCCAATGTCGCCGGCAAGCTCACCGACGACCAGATCAAGAGCGTCGCCGCCTATTACGAGAGCCTGCCTGTGGCGGCGTCGGCCCCTGCATCGGAGACCAAGCCATGACACGCAATCCGGTTGCCCCTTCGCTCCCGGCTGCGGCCGTTCTCGTCCTCGCGGCCACCGGCTTCGTCGGATACGTGCTGGCCATCGGCACGACCCCGGCGACAGGCGCAATGCCTGAGCAGCCTCCCGCGCAAAAAACGGAAGCCGTGCGTCCCTCCTACACGCCGCCTGCGGACAGCGACATCCCGAACGGTCCGTTCGGCGACATGATACGGCTCGGCGAGGCGATCTTTCACGACACCCAGCACAATGCGAAAGGCTTCGTCGGCAACGACCTGCAGTGCTCGAATTGTCACATCGATCGCGGCCGTCAACCGAACTCGGCGCCGCTGGGTGCCGCCTATCTTCTTTACCCCGCCTATCGCGCCAAGAATGCCCGCGTGAATACCTTCCAGGAGCGGCTGCAAGGCTGCTTCCGCTACAGCATGAATGGCAAGGCGCCGCCGTTTAACGACAAAGTGCTGGTTGCGCTGGAGAGCTACGCCTACTTCCTGGCGAAGGGCGGCCCAACCGGCGTCGTCGTCAAAGGCCAGGGCTATCCCAAGCTGAAAGCGCCGGATCAACCTGCCGATTACGATCGCGGAGCCAAGGCCTATGCCCAGCATTGCTCGCTCTGTCACGGGGCCGACGGCGCGGGACAAAAATCGGCGGACGGGCAGACCGTGTTTCCCCCGCTGTGGGGAGCGCGATCATTCAACTGGGGGGCCGGCATGGCCTCGATCCACAACGCCGCGGGCTTCATCAAGGCCAACATGCCGCTCGGTCTCGGCGGCTCGCTGACCGATCAGGAGGCATGGGATATCGCGACCTACATGGACAGCCAGGAGCGGCCGCAGGATCCGCGGTTCGTCGATTCGGTCGCGGAAACCCGCAAGCGATTCCACGACGAGCCAACCTCGAAATACGGGCTGGTCGTGAACGGCGTCCTGCTTGGCGAAAAGTCGCCGCCGTCGGGGACCATCAACGCAGCCGATTGAACGCGCGGGCGCGGCTATTCGCGCACGCGGGACAGCAGCGCGAGCCCGGCAACGAAGAACAGCACCAGCACCGCCATGCCCGCCTTCTGGCTGGCGGTGATCGCAGTGACGAAGGCGATCAGCAGCGGACCGACGAACGACGTCACCTTTCCGGTCAGCGCAAACAACCCGAAGAACTGCGCGATCCGATCCTTCGGCGCCATCCGGATCAGCAGCGTCCGCGAGGCGGCCTGCAACGGTCCGCCGGCGCCGCCGATCAGGCAACCGAGGATGAGATAGGCCTTCTCCGCGGGTGCCGCGAACAGCCCGCCGCCGGGAACGGGCGGCGGCACCTTCACGAACAGGATGGAGTCCTTCTCGACCAGCAGGATCACCGCGATCGACAGCAGCAGGACAGTCATGCTCGCGGCGATGACGAGCTTCGGACCCACGCGGTCGTCGAGCTTGCCGCCGATCCACGCGCCGAGCGCGCCGGCGATGGCAAGCAGAATGCCGAACACTCCCATCTGGATGGTATGCCAGCCGAAGGTGCCGGCGGCATAGATGCCGCCGAACGCGAACAGCGACACCAGTCCGTCGGTGTAGATCATGTTGGCGAGCAGGAAAGTCGCCAATGATTTGCGCCTCGGCAGTTCGCCGAGCGTCCCGCGCAGCTCTCTCAATCCTTCACGCAGCGCCGTCCGCACCGGACGCTTGGCCGGGAAGTCCGGCGTCAGCAGGAACATCGGCAGCACGAAGACGATGAACCAGATGCCGGTCAGGGGACCGGTGATGCGATCGCCCTGATGGGTCACGGGATCGAGCCCGAATAGCGGCGACAGGCCGAACAGCGTTTTGCCGGTCGTGGGATTGGCGGCGAGGAAGCCGAGCACCAGGATGAGGCTGAGGATGCCGCCGATATAGCCGGTGGCCCATCCTGTCCCCGACAGGCGCCCGATCTTGTGGGGCGGCACCAGCGAGGGCATCATCGCGTTGTTGAATACGGTTGCAAATTCGACGCCGATGGTGGCGATGCCGTAGGCAATCAAGAGCGGCAGGATCACGCTGGGGTCGCCGGGCCTGCCGATCCACATCAGGCTGGAGCCGATCACCAGCAGCGCGCCGAAGGCCGCGATCCACGGTTTGCGCCGGCCGCTGGCGTCGGCGATCGCGCCGAGCACCGGAGAGGCCAGCGCGATCACGATGCCGGCCGAGCCCGTCGCAAAGCCCCACAGCGACTGCCCCTCGGCCGGCGTCGCCGCCACAAAGGTCGCGAAATAGGGCGCGAAAACGAATGTCGTGATCAGCGTGAAATAGGGCTGCGCCGCCCAGTCGAACATGATCCAACTGGCGATTGCGGCGCGCGACGCATAGCGCACCTCGCTATCGGCGTTGCCCGCCGTCATGGCCGTGGTCACCGTCATGATCGATATGTCCCACCGAGTCACACAGGGCGGCTGCCTCGCGCGCCCAAATCCCTGTAGCATCCCTTCGATAACGAAATGACAACCATCATGGCCGGACCAGACATGACACGCCCTTTGCCGCCCCGGCGCGTCTTTTCCGCGATCGGTCTTTCCCTGATCGCCGCATTGCTGGTTTTCCGAACGCCCGTGTCCGCACAGGATGCGCGCGGTTCCCCGCCGCCCGCGACCGTTGCGATCCGTCCCGTGGACGCGAAACATGGCATGGTGGTGGCGCAGGAGAAGCGGGCCGCCGCAATCGGCGCGGAAATTCTGGCGCGTGGCGGCAATGCGGTCGATGCGGCGGTGGCGACCGGCTTCGCCATGGCGGTCACCTATCCCCGCGCAGGCAATCTCGGCGGCGGCGGCTTCATGGTGATTCACCTTGCGGACCGGAATCGCGACATCGCCATCGACTATCGCGAGACCGCGCCGGGCGCGACCACGCGCGACATTTTCCTTGGTGCCGACGGCAAGCCGGATCCTGCGAAGTCGCGAGATTCGGCGCTCGGCATCGGCGTGCCCGGCACCGTCGCCGGGCTCGCGCTGGCGCTCGGCCAATACGGTTCGGGCAAATTCACGCTCGCCGACCTGCTCAAGCCCGCGATCGCGCTGGCGCGCGACGGCTTCAGGATCGGCGACGACACCGCCGACACCTTGCCGCAATGGCACCGACGGCTCGCACGCTGGGCTTCGTCCGTGAAAATTTTTTCGCGCTCGGACGGCAGCTCGCTACGCGAAGGCGACCGTCTGGTTCAGACCGATCTGGCGGCAACGCTGACCGCGATCGCGGAGCGCGGGCCGCGTGGCTTTTACGAAGGGCCGGTGGCGGAACAACTGGTGGCGGCGATCCGCGCCGCCGGCGGCATCATGACACTGGACGATCTCAAGTCGTATCGGCCGCTCGTCCGCGAGCCGGTGCGCGGCAGCTATCGTGGCTATGATATCGTCTCGATGCCGCTATCATCGTCCGGCGGCACCGTACTGATCGAATCGCTGAACATCCTCGAGGGATTCCCGATGCGCGATCTGCATCAGGGGTCGGCGGATTCGCTGCACCTTCTGATCGAGGCGATGAAGCGCGCTTACGCCGACCGCGCGCGCTATCTCGGCGATCCCGCTTTTGTGCACGCACCGATCGCAACGCTGCTCGCCAAGGACTACGCCGCCAAACAGCGCGCTTCGATCGACATGGCGCGCGCAACGCCCGCCGCCGCAGTTCCCTTGCCGCCACCGCACGAGGGCGACAACACCACGCATTTTTCCGTGACCGACGCCTTCGGCAACGCCGTCAGCAACACCTATACGCTGAACTTCAGCTACGGCGTCGGGCTGGTGGCGGAAGGGACGGGCGTCCTGCTCAACAACGAACTCGACGATTTCACCGCAGCGTCCGGCGCGTCGAATGCGTTCGGGCTGGTCGGCTTCGAGGCCAACCTGCCCGGCCCCGGCAAGCGGCCGTTGTCCTCGATGACACCGACCATCGTGCTGAAGGACGGCAAACCGGTGCTGGTGACGGGCTCGCCCGGCGGCAGCCGCATCGTTTCCACGGTGCTGCAGATAATCGTCAATGTGCTCGATTACGGGATGAACGTTGCCGACGCCGTGGCCGCGCCACGGCTGCACCATCAATGGCTGCCCGACGAGGTTCGCGCCGAGCACGGATTTCCTGAAAACGTCATCGCGGAATTGCGGGCGCGGGGCCATACCGTGGTCATGCCGATGGGACAGACTTCGGCCAACTCCATCGCCGTCTCACCGGACGGCTTCCACGGGGCGGCCGATCCGCGCACGCGCGGGTCGGAGGCGGCGGGGTATTGAGCCGGCAGACCCTCATCCGTCAAAACACAGCCGAGTTCCATAATATTACCCGGATAATATTGACGCGTAAATTATATCCGGGTAATAATGATCGGCCTAATCCATGAGGGATATTGCCGATGATCTCCGACCAGACCTCCTGTTTCACCGCGTTTGAGGGCCAGCGGCGCATCGCCTCCGGCCCGCTCGCCGATGTCGCGCTCGCGGTCAAGCACGCGGAGACGCGCACGACCGCTCCGATCGCGATCTACAGCGATGCGACCGGACGGCCGGTCGACCTCGATTTGCGGGGATCCGACGATGAGATCACCGCCCGCCTGCAGCGGACCTCACCGGTGGAAGCGACCGGGCCGCGCGGTCGCGGCCGGCCGAAACTCGGCGTGGTCGCGCGCGAGGTGACGCTGCTACCGCGGCACTGGGAATGGCTGAACGCCCAGCCGGGTGGCGCGTCTGTCGCCTTGCGCAGGCTGGTCGACGAGGCCCGCCGCGCCAATGGCGAGCGGGATCGCAATCGCGCGGCGCGCGACGCGGCCTATCACTTCATGTCCGCGATGGCGGGCAACCTTGCGAACTTCGAGGAAGCCTCGCGCGCGCTGTTCGCAGACGACCGACCGCGGCTGACTGGCCTGATCGCTACCTGGCCGGACGACATCCGCGATCACGTCATCAAGCTGTGGAGCGGATTTGACATTTCACTGTGATCTGCCGTGGCCGCGCAATGCGAAGTGTCAATTCAAAACTCCACGGAAAACCTATAGCCGCCAGTTATCCCGTGGTTCCAGCCTTCGCAAAAGCGCCTGCTGAAGCGGGAATCGAATGTCAGAACCACCGGACCCCTCTATTATGTTTCGACGCGTTTTCTTTGCGCTAAGCGGCATCCACTTCGCTTGAAAACGCTATAGCTTTCGGCGGTGCCGTCAGAACTCCTGCAAGGATCCGATCATGACCGCCGCGCGACCGCTGTGGCAGGCGTATGTCTTCTTCCTGATGCCGATGATGCTGAGCAACGTGCTCCAGTCGTTGTTCGGCACCATCAACGGCATCTACCTCGGCCAGATGATCGGCGTCGACGCCCTCGCCGCCGCCTCGATCTTCTTTCCGGTGATGTTCTTTTTCATTTCCTTCATCATCGGACTTGGCGCGGGCTCGTCGGTGCTGATCGGACAGGCGTGGGGCGCGAACGCCGGCGGCAAGGCAAAAGCGATCGCGGGAAGCACGCTGGCGCTGACATTGCTTGGCGGTGGCGCGATTGCGATCGGCGGCGGAGTGTTCGCGCGACATCTGATGATGGCGCTGGCGACGCCGCCCAACATTCTCGATGCCGCGACCGACTACGCCCGCATCATGATGATCACCATGCCGGCGACCTTCACATTCCTGCTCGCCACCGCGATGATGCGCGGCGTCGGCGATACCGTCACCCCTCTATGGGCGCTTGCGATCTCCACCGTGATCGGGCTCGTCGTCACGCCGGCGCTGATACAGGGATGGTTCGGTCTGCCCCGGCTCGGCGCCGCCAGCGCCGCGATCGCCGCCGCGATTTCCTCGGTGGTAACGCTGCTATGGCTCGGGATCCACATGCTGCGGATGAATCATCCGCTGGCGCCCGATGCGGTGTTTTTCCGCGCCATGCGGCTGGACCGCGAACTGCTCGGCAAAGTGCTGCGCATCGGCGTGCCCACCGCGATCCAGCTCGTGGTGATGTCGCTCGCGGAAATCGTCCTGCTCGGCATCGTCAACGGATTCGGATCCGACGCCACCGCCGCCTATGGCGCCGTCAATCAGGTGTTGAGCTATGCGCAGTTTCCCGCGATCTCGATCGCCATCACCGCGTCGATCTTCGCAGCGCAGGCGATCGGCGCCGGCGACAACCAGCGGATCGGTGCGATCGTCCGCACCGGCATGTGGCTCAATTTGCTTTTGACCGGCGGCCTGGCCGCTCTGGGCTATCTGCTCTCACGGCTCATCATCGGCCTTTTCATCACCGGCCCTGCGGTCCTCGATCTGGCGCAGACGCTGCTGTTCATCGTGTTATGGAGCACGGTCCCGTTCGGCATGGCCACCGTGTACTCGGCCACCATGCGCGCGAGCGGTACGGTGGTGGTCCCGACGCTGCTGTCGATTCTCGCCATTGTGGCCGTGGAGGTGCCGGTCGCGGTCGTGCTCAGCCGCCGGATCGGGGTGGAAGGCGTCTGGATCGCCTATCCGGCCGCGTTCTGCACCATGATGGCGCTGCAGATGGCCTTCTACCTGTTGGTCTGGCGCAAGCGCGAGATCAAGCGTCTGATCTGAGGCCACACCGTCGTCCAGGCGTCTGAGCTGGCGTCGACAACAACCCGGGCACGACAAATACGGAGTACATCGATGCGCATTCTCGTGGTCGGGGCCGGCGCAACCGGCGGCTATTTCGGCGGCAGATTGCTCCAGGCGGATCGGGATGTGACCTTTCTGGTGCGCCCCAAACGCGCCACTGAGCTCGCAAGCACCGGTCTCGTCATCAAGAGCCCACACGGCGACGTGACGCTGAAAAATCCTCCGACCGTGCAGGCCGACGGCTTGAGCGAGAGGTTCGACGCCGTGCTGCTGGCCTGCAAGGCGTTCGATCTCGATGATGCCATCGCCTCTTTCGCGCCCGCCGTCGGCTCTCATACCGCGATCATTCCACTGCTCAACGGGATGCGCCATCTGGAAACGCTCGACGCCAAATTCGGCCGCGATCGCGTGCTCGGCGGCCTGTGCTCGCTCGCGGTCACGCTCAACGCCGAGCGCAAGATCGTTCACCTCGCGCCGATGCAGATGCTTCGCTTCGGCGAGCGCGACGGCGGCATGAGCGATCGCGTCAGGGCCATCGCCGATGTCTTCGCCGGCGCCCATTGCGGATCGCAGGCGTCCAACGACATCATCCAGGACATGTGGGAGAAGTGGGTGTTTCTGGCGACGCTGGCGGGCGCCACCTGCGTGATGCGCGCATCCATCGGCCAGATCGTCGCCGCGCCCGGCGGCCGCGATTTCATCCTTGGCGCACGCGACGAGATTGCCGCGATCGCCAGGGCGGCCGGACACGCGCCGCGCGAGGAAATTCTGACGTCCGCCACCGGCGTCCTGACGGCGGAGGGCTCGCCGCTCACCGCTTCGATGTTTCGCGACATCGAGGCGTGCGCGCGGATCGAGGCCGACCATATCATCGGCGATCTGATCACCCGCGCCGAGGCCGCGAGGCTGCCGGTGCCGAAGCTGCGTACGGTCTACACGCATCTGAAGGCCTACGAGAGCCGGCGCGGATGATCGCCACAGCGGTCTTCAGAAATCCAGATCGACATAGGTGCGCGACGCCGGCACGCCGGCCAGCCACTCGCTCAGCAGCGGCCGGAACGAGGGCCGCGACTTGATCCGCGCATACCACGCCTTCGCCGCTTCGTCCTCGGCCCATGGCACGTCGCCGAGATAGTCGATCGCCGATAAATGTGCCGCGGCGGCGAGATCGGCATAGGTCAGCTTCTCACCGGCCAGATAATTCCGCGTCCGTGCCAGCCAGCCGATATAGGCCAGATGGTGGCGCACATTGGCCTTTGCGGCGCGGATCACGTCGGTCTCCGGAGGGCCGCCGCCATTCTCCTCGCGCATGAAGCGCTTGTAGATGCGCTCCGTCACCAGCGGGCCGGACGCCTCTTCGAAGAACTTCTCGTTGAACCACGCCATCAGACGGCGCACCTCGATCCGTTCAGGCATCGACGGCGGCAGCAGCCGCCGCTCGCCGACCCGTTCGCCATAGGTCTCGTCGAGATAGTCCGCAATGATGGCCGCGCCGGGGATCGCCGGGATGCCTTCAGCGATCAGGACCGGCGTGGTGCCGGCCGGATTGAGCGCGAGAAATGCTTCGCGCCGCTCCCATACCCGCTCCTCCACCGGCCGCACATCGAGGCCGTGCTCGCCGAGAGCGAGGCGAATGAAGCGCGATTGTGGGCAGAATGAATGATGAAACAACGTGAACATAACGCCCTTGATAAGTTTGCGATTCTTAAAAAAGTATCTCTAATGCGTTAACGCCGCGGGGATCGAAGGCCCGCCTGAAGCGCCGGGAGCGCCGATCGCGGATCAGACGAATTTCGGCATTGCCGCAATGCGGCGAATAAGCGAAAAAAGCCCGCAATGTGCCGTCGAATGGGATTCGGAGCAGATATTTCATGTTTTCCGATGCGATCAGGGCCGTCATTCTCGGGATCGTCGAAGGCGTCACCGAATTCCTGCCGGTGTCCTCGACCGGACATCTGCTGCTGGCGGAACGCTTCTTCGATCTCGGCGCGGGCGATTTCTGGAATACGTTCACGGTACTGATCCAGCTCGGCGCAATTCTTGCAATTGTCGTTATCTATTTTGCGAAACTGTGGCGGATCGCGCTCGGCATGTTCTCCAATGCCGCGGACCGGCGTTTCGTCATCGGCGTGCTTGCGGCCTTCATGCCGGCGGTGATCGTCGGACTGCTTGCCGGCAAGTACATCAAGGAGCTGCTGTTCAATCCGTGGGTGGTGTGTTTTTCGCTGATCGTCGGCGGCGCGGCGCTGATGTGGGTCGATCAGCTCGACCACAAACCGCGAGAACACGACGCCACCACCTTTCCGCTGCCGATGTATATCTGGATCGGCATCGCGCAATGCACGGCGATGATCCCCGGCGTGTCGCGCTCGGGAGCGACCATCGTTTCGGCGATGCTGCTCGGCGCCGACAAGCGCGCCGCGGCGGAATTTTCCTTCTTCCTCGCGATCCCGACCATGATCGGCGCCTTCGCCTATGATTTCTACAAGAGCCGCGCCGAAATGACGGCCGACCATCTCGGCATCGTCGCGATCGGCTTCGTGGTGTCGTTCATTACCGCGATCATCGTGGTGAAGGCATTCCTCAGCTATGTCACACGAAACGGTTTTACCTTCTTCGCCTGGTGGCGGGTCATCGTCGGCACGCTCGGCCTGATCGCGCTGGCGCTGGGAAGATGATCGTGGCCGGGACGCGATGCAGCGCATCGCGCTGCTGCGCTGAACCGCGACCGTTACAACGGGTCATTCCCTGACACAGCCCCGGATCGGAAGCGCAACACGTCGTGCTGCAGCGCGCCGGGCACGCGCGGCAAAGATCACGCCCCCTTCGTCGCGAACTGGCCGGCCTTGCGGAAACGCCAGAGATATTGCGGCACCACGGCCTCCATCGAATCCGGCGAGATCCCGAGCCCCTGCAGCGTCAGTCCCGCAGCGGTCGCCGCTTCGGACACGACGTTATCGGTCCTGAGCATCGTGACCTGATCCGGCGTCAGTTTCAGCGCGCCCGGAGCGAACTGCAAAAACATCGCCTTGAAGCGGGCGGCGATGAACGGCAGCGACACCAGCATCCGCTCGCGCTCGATGACGCGCAGGATGATCTGCATGATCTCGCGCATCGTCAGCACCTCGGGACCGCCGAGTTCATAGACCGCGCCCGCCTTGGTTCTGCCGTCGACCGCGTCCGCCACCGTGGTGGCGACGTCGCCGACATAAACCGGCTGCAGCTTCGTCGCGCCGCCGCCGATCAACGGCAGAACCGGCGAGATCAGCGCCAGCGCGGCGAAGCGGTTGGTGAACTCGTCCTCGGGGCCGAACATCACCGACGGCCGCAGGATGGTCGCGGGCGGCACCGCCGCCAGCACCGCCTTTTCGCCGGCAGCCTTGGCTCGGGCGTAGGCCGAAGCCGACCTGGCGTCCGCGCCGATCGCCGAAACATGCACCATGTGTGCGCCTGCCGCAGCAGCCGCCTTCGCCACCGTCGCGGCACCCTCGGCCATCACGGCGTCGAAGGTCTGCGCGCCGCTCTTGCTCAGGATGCCGACCAGGTTGATCGCCACATGGGAATCGCGCATCGCCGCGCGCACCGACGCCGGATAGCGCAGATTGGCCTGCACGGCGTGGATCTGGCCGACCTTGCCGAGCGGCTGCAGATGTCCTGCCAGTTCGGGGCGCCGGACGCCGACCCGGATACGATAGTCACGCTTGGCGAGCGCGCGAACCACATGCCGGCCGAGGAAGCCGGAGCCTCCGAAAACCGTGACGAGAGTGTCCATATTCGATGCCATGGTCTGGTCCTCAAGGGCGCTGGTATCGGGTCGAAAACAAGGGATATTCCGCCGTTCCGCAGCCCGTCAACCGGCGGGATGCCCCACCCGTATTCGGCCGCCTCTTCAAGGATTTGACAAGCGCGCGGCCGATGCCTACTAACCCGGTCCGTGCCCAGGTGGCGGAATTGGTAGACGCGCTGGCTTCAGGTGCCAGTGGCTGCAAGGTCGTGAAGGTTCGAGTCCTTTCCTGGGCACCATGACGCTTTCGAGCGTTTGTTTTGAAATCACATAAGTAAAATCAAGGAACTGAACCTTTCCGCTTCTGATGGAATCAGAAGCAGTTAAAGGCTCTCCCCGCACATCCGAGGCTTGGCGTTTATTGCCTGCCGACGGGAGATCACGTCCCGCAGAAGGTTTGCCGGACTTCTTCCTCCGGTGCCGGCGGCTTCGCATAGTCCGCGAACTCCGGCTGGTCGTCGTAAGGATGCGCCAGCACCTCGACGAGCTGGTTAAATTTATCGAAGTGTCCCGCTTCGGCGTCCTGAATGGCCGCCTCAATACGGTGATTGCGTGGGATGAACATCGGATTGGCGGCCAGCATGGCGGTCCGGCGGGCCTCGGCGGGTCGCTCTTCAAACGACAGGCGCTCGCGCCAGCGTGCGGCCCATGCGTCGAACGCGGACGGGTTCGCGAAAAGCACCCGAGCGCCTGTATCGCACTTCGGATCGGCGGCCGCCTCGCACAGGGCCCGGAAGGTCAACGTGAAATCCGCCTGATTCTCAGCCATCGATGTGAGGAGATCGGAGGCGAGCTCGAAATCTCCTTCCATTTCGATCGCAAGACCGAGCTTCTGCCGCAGGCCAGCAAGGTATGCCCGGTTGAAATGATCATTGAAGAGCCTGATCGATGCGTTGGCGGCTTCAATCGCCTTGTCCGCGCCATCCGCCATCAGCGGCAGCAGCGTCTCGGCGAACCGGGTCAGATTCCATTTGATGACGGCAGGCTGATTGGCGAACGCATAGCGTCCAAAGTGGTCGATCGAACTGAAAACCTTGTCCGGATGGTAGGCGTCCATGAAGGCGCAGGGACCGTAGTCGATTGTCTCGCCGGCGATCGCGGTGTTGTCGGTATTCAGAACACCGTGGATGAAGCCGACAAGCATCCATCGGGCGGCCAGCCGGGCCAGGGCAGCGACCACCGCGTCGTAGAAGGCGCGATAGGGGTCTTCAGCCGAGCGCGCTTCCGGATAGTGCCGCTCGATGGCGTAGTCTGCGAGAACACGAAGATTGTCGACGTCGCCCCGTACGGCAAAATATTGAAACGTGCCGACGCGCAGATGGCTCGATGCGACGCGAGTCAGGATGCCGCCCGGCAGCACGCGTTCGCGGATGACGTTTTCGCCGGTCAGTACCGCGGCCAGCGAGCGCGTCGTCGGAATTCCAAGCGCGGCCATGGCCTCGCTGACGATGTATTCGCGGATGACAGGCCCTACCGCGGCGCGGCCATCACCGCCTCTTGAGAAGCGGGTCCGGCCGGAGCCTTTGAGCTGAAGATCATAGCGCCTGCCTGCAGCGTCGACGACTTCACCGAGCAGGATGGCGCGCCCGTCTCCAAGCTGAGGGACGAAATCCCCGAACTGATGTCCGGCGTACGCCTGAGCGATCGGCTCGGAGCCGGGTGCGATGACATTGCCGGAAAGAACGGCGACCCCTTCAGGGCTTTTGAGGAACTGAGGGTCGATGCGTAGCTGGCGGGCGAGCGCGTCGTTCACACGCAGCAGTCCGGGCGCGGGCGCCGTCGCAGGTATCACGCGCTGATAAAATGCGTCCGGCAGCCGGGCATAGGTATTGTCGAAGGGGATGAACGCTGCCGCATCTGTGGACGTGGAACGGGAAACTTCTGTCAAGGACGTCATGGCCCTAAAATCGTTCCCTGGCCGCGAAAAGCAAGCCGGAGATTTGCGGTTTGACGCGGCATAACGGAGCTGCGCCCTTGCAATTTGATGCGCGGGTCGGGATTAAAGACGTACCACGCTTAGCGCAAGCCTGCCGGCCCTCCGGACGACTGCGTTCGATCTATGCGGCCAGCCGCATTTCCTTTTCGATGATTTCGGAAAAACCCTGCCGCCAGGACGGATAGCGTGGCGACCACCCAAGTTCCCGCTTGGCCTTGGCGTTCGATCCTGCGCGGGACTCGGTCATCATGACCACGAGATGTTGTCCGGCGATAAGGCGGCCCAGCCAGGCGGGAACGCGGAATGGCGGTTTTGCCCCGAGCAGCTTGGCGATCTCGGTGAGCCAGTCGTGCACCGGCGCGGGATCATCGTCGACGATGTTGTAAACGCCCTCACCTCGCTCGACCGCGACCGCGGCCGCTTCGGCGGCATCCTCGACATGCAGGAACGACCACCACGCCGTGCCGCCGCCGATCAGCGGCATGCGGCGCTTGCAAATCTGTTCCAAAATGGAGGGATCGCAAAAGCCGGTATCGGGGCCATAGAATCCGCCATAGCGCAACGCAACACCGACCACGCCCGGCGTTGTCGTCACGGCGCGCTCGAGATGGCGGATCGCATCCAGCGTGCCGCGGAGTTCCCGCGGCGGATCCTGATCGAGCGGATCGTCTTCGGTCTTCACGTGACCGCCGGTCCGTGCATAGGGCCAACCGCAGAAGCTTTGCGCAACCATTCGCTTCGTGCCGCAGGCCTGCGCGGCTGCAACAAGATGGTCGGTTCCGGCCGTGCGCAGCCGATTGCTGCTTGCAAAGGTGCGGTCGAATTTACGCAAGTCCGACGCGCCCTTCAAATCCGTGAGTTGATGCACGATCACATCCGGGCGCGCGGCAACGACCGCGGCATGAATGGCTTTCTCGTCGAGCGCATCAGCGACCACGGGGTCCGCGCCGAGTTTCCGCAAAAGGTTCGTTTTCGCGGGCGTTCGCGTCAGTCCGGTCACGCTATACCCTCTGTGGATCAAACGCGGAACCAGACGGCATCCGACAGCGCCCGTGGCGCCAGCAACGAAAATATGCATGGAACACCTTACGAGTTGTTGCTGCTGACTGGTTAGGTTGGTGTCGGGTCTGATGAATGCAAGCGCATCAGCAAGCGACCGCGAACCTGGTCGCACGCTGCTTTCTGTTCCTGCGATGGAGACGCGCCAGCACGGTCTGACCAATTGCGACACCGATGGAGCCGCCAAAATTGCGGGCGAGATTGATGAGAGCCGACGCCTGATCGGTCTTGTCCGGCGGAATGCCTCATATGAGGCGGTGGTGATCGGGATGAAGATCAGCGGCAATCCGATGCCGAGATAGATACGCGACCAGGCGAAGTACCAGAAGTCGCATGGCGCTAGGCGTCCGAGACGACACAGCAACACGGCCGAAGCGACTTCGAACGAAATACGCATCAGCGCCGGGCTGTGCGTTCCGGTTCGGACGAGGCCGCAACGACACCCGTCGGTCGCACCAGCGAGGTCACGAAGTCGCCGTACCCGCGATCCGTCGAGGCGCGAACTCCGGGCTCACCCCCCCAGCCGCGTCAAACGCGCCGGGCTGGAGCCTTATCGCTTGCTGATGAAATCGGAAACGAGAGGCTCCATGATTTTGATTTGACGCATTTTCTTCGCGCAAACAGGTATTCACTTCGCTGGAAAACGCTATAAGTGCCGGCAATCGACGAAGCCGGGGCGAATTAGGGCATACCGGCGCTCCCCTGTTTTGCTAAACTCGCCCACGAGTCAGGAGTCCAGTGTTATGGCAGTATCCGAAATCATGCTTGCGGCAAGGCTGAACGATCAGGCCGAGATCTTTAAAGCAGAGGGGCGCTACGCCGAAGCCGAACCGCTGTATAGACAAGCGTTGGCCATCTGCGCGAAGACGCGCGGGCTCGAGCATCCCTCTGTCGCGCTCGGGCTGACCGATCTGGCCGAACTCTACAGCCTCCAGGGCCGATATGCCGAGGCCGAGCCACTCTGCAAGCGGGCGTTGGCGACCTGGAGAAAGGCTCTCGGGCCCGATCACCCGGATCTCGTGCAGTCGCTGAACAGCCTGGCCTTCGTCTACAAGGCCCAGGGCCGCTATGCCGAGGCTGAGCCGCTCTATAAGCGCGCGGTCGTCATCTTCGAGAAATCGCTCGGCGCTCACCATCCCTCCGTCGCGTCGGCGCTGGACAATCTGGCCTCGGTTTACAAGGACGAGGCCCGCTACGACGAAGCCGAGTCGCTCTACAAGCAGGCCCTGGCGATCCGGGAGAAGGCGCTCCCTCCCGATCATCCCGATGTCGCGCAATCGAACAAAAATCTGGCCGATCTGGACAGCGCCCGGAAGGGGTAGCCCCGGAGTTCCTGGGGTCTTGTGATTTGACGCGTTTTCTTTCCGTCCCGCTGGAAACGCTATAGGACCGCCTGCCGGAAATCTTGTTTCGCGCGAAGCAGCCGTCGGACAGCACAATCCTCCCTCTGGCAGGATTGTTTTTCGACTTTCTCTCGCAGGTTCACGATCGTTGGCTCGGCGTGTGAGCTTGCCGCCCGCGCGGGCGCGCCCGGATGCGCATCGGCCCGTTTTTCTCAACGATCTCGAATGCGCCGGTCTTTCGGACAAGATTGCTGAGTTTTCCGAAGCCATAGCTACGGACATCGAAATCCGAGAACAATTTCGATATCTGCTGTCCCACAAGGCCGAGAGGCGCCCATCCATCCTCGCCTTCGATCTGTGAAAGAGCTTTGTTGAGGATAGGAATCGCGGCGCTTGGCGGCTTCAATGACGCCCGTTTCCCTGCCACGTCGGCGTTCGACGACAGGGGTTCGGGAACTAGATTTTCGGTGTAGATGAATCGGCGGCAAGCCTGCCGAAAGCTTTCGGGCGTTTTCTGCGCGCCGAATCCGTAGACCTCGGCGCCCTGCTCGCGCAAGCGAGACGCGAGGCGCGTGAAATCGCTATCGGACGACACGAGGCAGAAGCCGTCCAAGCGTTCACCATGCAACAAATCCATCGCGTCGATGACGAGCGCTATATCGGAGGCGTTCTTTCCTTTGGTATAAGAAAACTGCTGATAGGGGTCGATCGCATGCTTCTGGAGAAGCTCGGTCCACGATTTCAGATGTGAACCCGAAAAGTCGCCGTAGATGCGGCGGACGCTGGCTTCGCCGAATTTTGCGATCTCCTCGAACAGGCCGCCCGCGATTTGAGGCGATGTGTTGTCCGCGTCGATGAGGACTGCAAGGCGTGGCAATCGTGCTTCATTTTTCATCCGGCATCCTCGTCAACCCGCAATTCGCCGATGTTGCCGCGGTTTCGTTTGATATTGGTGAAAGATAGGCCGCCGTTGTGCACACAAGCAGGGACCGGAGTCAGCGAAATCTATAAAAAAGATCGAGACTTTTCAGTGCATTGGAAGTCTTTATTAGCCAACCGGTCTTCTCCCGCTCCGGGCGCCAGCCGCCGAGGTCCTTAAAAAGGGATCACCCCTCGTTTGTTAGCCATTTCAACGATATTTTTAGCCACCAACCGATTCGACCGAGGCCGAGACACATGACCATCCGCCTGCACCGTGGCGACCTGCCGGACCAGGACCTTGCGCGCTATACCGGTTCGGCGGCGATCGACACCGAGACGATGGGCCTCAATCCGCACCGCGACCGCCTCTGCGTGGTGCAGATGTCGCCGGGCGACGGCACCGCCGATGTGATCCAGATCGCGCAGGGCCAACATGACGCGCCGAACCTGAAAAAACTGCTGGGCGATCCGAACATCGTCAAGATCTTCCACTTCGCGCGCTTCGATCTCGCCGCGCTCTACAACGGGCTGAGCGTCATGCCCCAGCCGGTCTATTGCACCAAGATCGCCTCGCGGCTGACCCGCACCTATACCGACCGGCATGGCCTGAAGGATCTGGTGCGCGAGTTGCTCAATGTCGATCTGTCGAAGCAGCAGCAATCGAGCGATTGGGGATCGCAGACGCTGAGCGATGCGCAACTCGCCTATGCCGCCTCCGACGTGCTGCATCTGCATGCCCTGCGCGACAAGCTCGACGCCATGCTGGCGCGCGAGGATCGCACCGGGATGGCGCAGGCCTGTTTCGAATTCCTGCCGACGCGAGCCAGACTCGATCTCTGCGGATGGAGAGACGAGGACATTTTTGCCCACTCGTGAGCAGGCACGATTCTGGCGGCCGAGGACGGTCGGCCGGCCAGAACAGGCTGCGACATTAAAGATCCGCCCCGTTTCGGTCACACTCCTCGTTCTCGGTGGCGCCGGTTTTGCGGTGGCCCGTCACGGCAGATTGAGCACCGCGTTCCGTGTCGCGGAGACGGCGCAATCATGAGGCCGACGCGAGGTGCTACCTCTTGCGATGTCAGGCTGCGAAATCCCGCGGTTCGGGGTAAAATGGTCGGAGTGCGATCCAACTGCGTCGATCCGACTCAAACACTGTCTTTTGATTGAGCATGATCCTGTCCGAAAACCGGTTTTCACTTTTTGGGATCATGTTTTGAAACAGATGCCTGGAGCAGCGGTGTATCCGGTTCAGAAACCAACCTACCAAACCGGACTTCAGGCCGGGCTGGAAGCACGTTTCGCCCGCGCGGCGCGTCACAGCCGCATGGTGCGGGCGTTGCGCATCGCGGTGCCGGCCGTGGTCGGTCTTGTCATGACCGGGCTGATCGCGATCGCGGTCTTCAATCCCTTTCGTGCGCTCGCCAAGCTGCCGCTCGACACGGATAATCTCGTCGTCTCCGGCACCAAGATCACGATGGAGTCGCCGCACCTGTCGGGCTTCACGCCGGACAAGCGGCCCTACGAGATGCGCGCCACGACGGCGACTCAAGACATCACCGATCCCGATCATGTCGAGTTGCATACCTTGCGCGCGAAGGTGCTGATGGAAGACCGCACGACGGTGACGCTGGATTCCCGCACCGGCCTGTTCGATACGAAAACGCAGATACTCGATCTGCACAAGGATATCCTCATGCAGTCCTCGACGGGATATGAGGCGCGGCTGAACCATGCGCTGGTCGATATGGGCCGCGGCACGGTCACGTCGGACCAGCCTGTCGATGTCAAATTGCTGAACGGGACGCTGACCGCCGACACCATGAAGGTTTCAGAAAAGGGCGACGTGGTGCGATTCGAAAACAATGTCGTGATGCATCTGATCCTGGACAATCCTGCCGCGACCGCGGATGCCGCCGCCAAGGAGACGCCGCCGCCGCCATCCGCGGCGGAGCGCATGCACAGCCCCTCGCGCAAATCCGGCAACACGAAGTGATTCTGGCCATGCAAAGCCGTGTCGACCTCCGGCGGGCGTCCCGCCTCGCCTGCCTGTTGTGCAGCGGATTGATCGCCCTCGCCGTGACGGCCGCGGGTGAAGCGGCCGGGCAAAGCTCCGTGCAGGGCGTTCCCAATGCGATGCAGGGCTTTTCGCAAAACCGCGATCAGCCGATCCAAATCGAGGCCGCCGCACTGGAGATGCGCGACAAGAAAAAGGAGGCGACCTTCTCCGGAAACGTCAAGGTGGTGCAGGGCGACACCACGATGACGTCGAAGACGCTCGTGGTCTATTATGAAAGCGGCAACTCGGCCAATGGCAACGCCAAAGGCAACGCGCCGGCGAAGACGACGATGGCCGCGGCGACGCCAGGACCATCTGGGGCGTCCTCGATCAAGCGGCTCGAGGCGAGGGGCGACGTTGTGGTGACCCAGAAGGACCAGGTCGTAACCGGCGAGACCGCAGTGTTCGACACCAGGACCAACCTGATCACGATGCTGGGCAAAGTGGTCTTGACCCAGTGCAAGAACGTGTTGCGCGGCGACAAGCTGCTGGTCGACATGACCACCGGCGTATCGCGCGTCGAATCCAATAGCGGCAGGGTCCAGGGTCTGTTCATTCAGAATAACGAAAGCTGCGCGGGTTCCGGGCCGTCCATAACCCCCCTCTCCCCTAAAAAACCCAAGTAACATCATGGTGTTCGACTGACGGACGCGACCTCCGAGGTTGCATCCATGCGCGACGCTCTGTATCTGGTGCGCGCGGCTCACCGAAAAGCACGACTAATTTCGGCGGCTCGCTGGGCAAGTGCGATCTGCTCCTTCATGGTTGTGCGACGAATCAGGCACGCCGCGGGTGCGGGCGAACGACCGTGAGAGGCTGAGCAAGCGCCCATGGTGGACATCTTCAACGTGTTCCGCAAACGGCCGCAAAAACGCAGGCCACAAGCGTTCGCGCGAAACCAGCCGGGCATCACGGCGCTCGGCGACGACACCGTCGGCGACATGCTGACCAACCCGGTGCGCGATGCGCCGCCGGTTTCCCGCGGGGCTCCCCGCGACGTTCCTTCCGCCCCGCCTGCCCCCCGGTCCCGGCCGCCAGTTCGCTCCGCGCCGGATGCTCCCCGTCCGCGTGCCGCCTCCAGCGACAGCCGCTCCCCGCGCATGGCCCAGCGTCCCGGCTACCTCGCCGTTCACGGCGTGGAAAAAAGTTTCGGCTCGCGTCAGGTTGTGCGCGGCGTCAGCATCTATGTCCGTCGCGGCGAAGCGGTCGGATTGCTGGGTCCTAACGGCGCCGGCAAGACCACCGTGTTCTACATGATCACCGGTCTTATTCCTGCCGATCGCGGCACCATCGAACTGGACGGTCACGACGTGACGAAGCTGCCGATGTATCAGCGGGCGCGGCTCGGCATCGGTTACCTGCCGCAGGAAGCCTCGATCTTCCGGGGTCTCACGGTCGAGCAGAACATCCGTGCTGTGCTCGAGGTCGTCGAGCCCAGCAGGAAGAAGCGAGAGGCCGAACTCGACGCGCTGCTCGAGGAATTCAATATCAGCCGCCTGCGCAAGTCGCCGTCGATCGCGCTGTCGGGCGGCGAGCGGCGGCGCGTGGAAATCGCGCGCGCGCTGGCGACGCGCCCGAACTACATGCTGCTGGACGAGCCGTTCGCCGGCATCGATCCGATCGCGGTGGGCGACATTCAGGACCTGGTGCGCCACCTGACCAATCGTGGCATCGGCGTGCTCATCACCGACCACAACGTCCGCGAAACGCTCGGCCTCACCGACCGCGCCTATATCGTCTATGCCGGCGAAATCCTGACCGAGGGCACCCCCGACGCGATCGTCAACGATCCCGACGTGCGGCGCCTCTACCTCGGCGAGGAATTCCGGCTTTAGAGCGTTTTCGAGCCAAGTAAAAATCGTTCGCGTGAAGAAAACGCGTCGGATCATGGAATTCCGCTTCTGATTGCATCAGAAGCGGGAAGGCTCGAGCGCGCAGGCCGCCAGCCTGACCATACGTAAGCACGGCATTCTTCGGAACGACTTTTTTCGACATCGGCTGCCGGTTACTCGTCGTCATCATAATCGCGATAGAAGCCGGGACCCGGCGCGACATAGCGCGGACGATCGTCGCGGTATTCGCCGCCGTCAACCTCATCATCGTCATCATGCCAGCGTTCGACGTAACGTTGCGTGCGCGTGCGGTAGCAATTCCCGTCATCGTCGCAAACCATGCGCGTCGGAGCGACCGGCGCAAGCTGCGGCGGTTCGCCGGCGTAGGAGAAGTCGGCGGCGGACGCCCGAAACGCGACCAGCAGACTCGCAGCCGCAACAAGAAGGCTCATTCTGAACATGGGAAATTCCTTGTAGTGCCAAGAGACCGCGCCAAACCGAATCACCGCCCGGCTTTCAATTCCATCCGGAAGCGAACGGCTCTGCCGCAGCGGAGCCCGCCAAGCCTGCGGAAGCTGCCGCGCCTCGGTGGCCAAATTTGGAACCTGATCGGGCTTATCGGCGGCGCGATGACCGCCGTCTCGCCGCATTCTTCAGTCTTCCTCGCGGGCAAAATGGGGAGCGTAAAATGAAAATCATGAAAGTCGTCGCTGCGGTGGCCTTGGCGCTGCCGCTACTATCCTCGGCCGCGCTGGCGCAGGAGCGCGCCGGCGACGCCGCGCTGGGTGCGCTGTCGGGCGCAGTGGTGCTGGGGCCTGTCGGGGCGCTCGCCGGCGCGGTGGTCGGCTATACCGCAGGCCCCTCGATCGCGCATTCATGGGGAATGCGTCACTCGTCCAGACGACCTCACCAGCGATCCGCCAGACGGTCGCAGCAGCGACTGATGAGCGCGAACGATACCCGCCGCGCACCGCCTGCGCCGATGGCAAGGCCGAAAGCAGCGCCGGCAGCGGAGGTAGCGGCGACGCCGCGCGCCGCCGAACCGGCGATGCCGCCGGTGCAGGCCCTGGATTGAGAAGCGCGTTCTCGATTGTCAGGTTCTTGATTCTCAAGGCTTGGATTTGAGGGCTCGACTTGATCGGCGCGAATCACGACGGTAGCGCGGCGCCTGCCCGGCTTTGAGCAAGCCGTGCCCTCGACTTGATCCGGTATCGGTTCGTGAAGAAACGCGTCAAATTGGAATCATGACGCCCGCTTTTGATTTCGTCGGAAGCGGGAAACGCGCCCGCGATGCGAACGAACGTATTTTGGCGACTCGGGCTTCCGCCAAAGTCGCATTTCGTCGCCGTCAAGACGTGTACATCTGGCCGCAAAAAAGTTAAGCAAGAATCGGACCAATCTTTGGACCGTCTTGGCATGGCGCTGACGCAGAGACTCGAATTCCGGCAGTCCCAGTCGCTGGTGATGACGCCGCAGCTCATGCAGGCGATCAAGCTGCTGCAACTGTCCAATCTCGACCTTGCCGCATTCGTCGAGGGCGAACTGGAACGCAACCCGCTGCTGGAGCGAGCCGGTGAGGACGGCTCTGGTTCAGCGGCAACGGACCCCACGCCTTCCGAGGCGGCCGCCGGCCTTTCAGACAGCGAGGCCGCGGCATTCGGGGACGACGGCGCGGGCGACCGTCCGGGCGGCCGGGATTCCGAACCCGCGTCTGAGGAGTGGATGAACCGCGATCTGGGCAGCCGCACCGAGATCGAGCACACCTTCGACAACGGCCTCGAAAACGTCTTTCCGGAAGAGCCGTCCGAAGCCGCGGCGCGAACTGCGCAACATGTCGCTCCGACCACGTTCACCGAATGGGGCGGCGGCGCTTCCAGCGACGACAGCTACAATCTCGAAGCCTTCGTCGCCGCGGAGGTGACGCTCGCCGAGCATCTCGCCGAACAGCTCGCGGTCGCGATCACGGAGCCGGCGCAGCGCATGATCGGACGATATCTGATCGATCTCGTCGACGATGCCGGTTACCTGCCGCCTGACCTCGGCGAGGTCGGCGACAAGCTCGGCGCTGGTGCAGGCGACGTTGAAGCCGTGCTGGCAATGCTGCAGACCTTCGATCCGCCGGGGATCTGCGCCCGCGGTTTAAGCGAATGCCTTGCGATCCAGTTGCGCGAGAAAGACCGCTACGATCCCGCGATGCGGGCACTGATCGAGCATCTCGATGTGCTGGCGAAACGCGACTTCGCAGCCCTGCGCAGGATCTGCGGAGTCGACGATGAAGACCTCGCCGAGATGATCGGAGAAATTCGTCACCTTGATCCCAAGCCCGGATTGAAGTTCGGCGCCACCCGCGCGCAGACCGTGGTGCCTGACGTGTATGTGCGGCCGGGCCCGGACGGCGGCTGGCTCGTGGAACTCAACAGCGATACCCTGCCGCGCGTACTGGTCAACCAGAGCTACTATGCGGAACTGTCAAAGACGATCCGCAAGGACGGCGACAAGACCTATTTCACCGACTGCCTGCAAAACGCCACCTGGCTGGTCCGCGCGCTCGATCAGCGCGCCCGCACCATTCTCAAGGTGGCGACCGAGATCGTGCGCCAGCAGGACGGCTTTTTCACGCACGGCATCGCACATCTGAGGCCGCTCAATCTCAAGGTCGTGGCGGACGCGATCCAGATGCACGAGTCGACGGTGTCCCGCGTCACCGCCAACAAATACATGGCGACGAATCGCGGCATCTTCGAGTTGAAGTATTTCTTCACCGCCTCGATCGCCTCAGCCGACGGCGGCGACGCCCATTCGGCGGAGTCCGTTCGCCATCACATCAGGCGGCTGATCGACGCGGAGGATCCCGCGGCCGTCCTGTCCGACGACACCATTGTGGAACAATTACGCGAGGCCGGCATCGATATCGCCCGCCGTACCGTCGCGAAATATCGCGAGGCGCTGCGCATTCCGTCCTCGGTGCAGCGCCGCCGCGACAAACAGAACCTGCCCGGCAAGCCGGGGGTGGCGTCCGCTTCGCCGACCGACCGCTCCAGCGACGCCACACCGGCTTGATTGCGCGCCCGCCACGCCCGATAATCCATTCCTACTCATGATGGACGAGGCGTGCCATGACACTTCGAATCTCGGGCAAGAGCATCAATGTCGGCGAGGCGCTGCGCGGGCGCCTCAGCGGTCGCACCGACGAAGTTCTCCGAAAATATTTCGACGGAAAGTATTCGGGTCATATCACGCTAAGCAAGGACGGTTTCGGGTTCCGTACCGACTGCGCGCTGCATCTGGATTCCGGAGTGACGCTTGAAGCCGAATCCAACGCCTCGGATGCCTATCTGAGCGCCGACCAGGCGCTGCTCCAGATCGAGAAACGGTTGCGCCGCTACAAGAGCCGCCTCAAGGATCGCTCAGTCCGCAAGGCGCATGCCGCGGCGGAAGCGATCGCCGAGCTCGACGCGCCGAGCTACGTGATCGAGGCGCCCGCCGTCGACGGCGAGGACGAGGTTACCGCTTTCAATCCGGTCATCATCGCGGAAGCCACGACGTCGCTCAGGCGGCTCTCGGTCAGCGAGGCGGTGATGGAGCTCGATTTCACCGGCGTGCCCGTGCTGGTTTTCCAGCATGGCTCCAGCGGCCGCGTCAACGTGATCTATCGCAGGCCTGACGGCAATGTGGGCTGGATCGACCCGCCGGCGGTCAACGGCTCGGCGTGACCGGCCGCAATTGACGCCCGGGCCGCCGATCCCTATGGTCCGCGGCCCTTCGGGATCGGTTTCCATCGGGCAGGGACAAAAAGTTCAGGAATTGGCATCGGGCTCGCGTTAGACTATAAGGCCGGTCATCCGGCCGGAGGGCCGCGAACCATGTGCGTTTGCCCTGATGTGGGCTCACGCTGTTGATGCTTGTCTGACGTGTCTTTCGCAACCTGACGGCAAAACTCACCTCGGAACGTCATATGATGATTACCGACCTGGTCGCACCCGAGGCGATCATTCCTGCATTGAAAGTCAACAGCAAGAAACAGGCGCTGCAGGAACTGGCCGCGCGCGCTTCTGAATTGACGGGGCAGAACGACCGCGCCGTTTTCGAGGTCCTGCTGCGGCGTGAGAAGCTCGGAACCACGGCGGTCGGCTACGGCGTCGCGATTCCGCACGGCAAGCTGCAGAAACTCGACAAGATATTCGGCCTGTTCGCACGGCTCGAGCGTCCGATCGATTTCGAGGCGATGGACGGCCAGCCGGTCGATCTGATTTTCCTGCTGCTCGCGCCCGAGGGTGCCGGCGCGGATCATCTGAAGGCTTTGGCGCGAATCGCCCGCCTGCTGCGCGATCAGGACATCGCCAACAAGCTGCGCGCCTCGCGCGATGCAGAGGCGATCTATTCGGTGCTGGCGCTGCCGCCGGCGACCGTCCCCTGACCTGCTGCGAATCACGCCGGCCGGTGGTCCGCTTCCAGCATTCGCAGCCCTCCCCAGCGGGCGCTTGCGACTGCTGAAATGCGCGAACGCAAATGCGCTCCGTAAAACAACGATGATTTCCAGGCCGAATCGATCCAAAGTCATGACCGTGATCGATTCGTATTCTTGAAAGAAATGGAGGAAAGCCGCCGACCTCTCGGGCCGAGCACGTCCTCGTCTGGAGCTTCGCTTCTGATTCAACCAGAGGCGAAGATGTTCTAGAGAGATTCTTACTTCCGGCGGAACGGATCGAAGCCCTTTCCTCCCCTGGACGAGAGGGCGAATCTGGGGTCCGTTCGCTGGAACCGACATCAGAAATCATCGACAATCCATCCGGAGTCATGATGCCTTTTGCGATATCCATCCTGCTGGTCTGCGCCTTCGTTCTCGCGGTCACAACACCGGCCGGCGCGGCGGATCCGAGGCTTATTGCAAGCCTCGGCAAGCTTGATCCGCAAACACGACTGGAACAGGTCTGCGACGTCGCGGCAGTCGAACACATCGGCAAGAGCGGAAATCTTCCGAAACCGGATCGCGCCAAATCCAACGTCATTACCCCGCCACGGCATCACGGCGACACGATAGAAGCGAGCGGCGGCGCATTTCGCAGTGGCGGAAAATGGTACGCATTCTCGTACAAATGCAGAGCATCGCCCGATCATCTCAACGTGCTGTCGTTTACCTATCGCATCGGCGCGATGATCCCGAAATCGAAGTGGCAGGAATACGGGCTGTGGGATTGAGGGGCTCTCAAGTCCGCTTTGCCGGACAAGCATTGCCCAAGCAGGACAGAGCATTTTCCGGCTAAAAACCTTCCGTCATTCCCGAAGCCGCGCCAGCGGCTATCGGGAATCCAGGAGTCACAGATTTTCTCTTGTTGCTGGATTCCGGGTTTGTCGCTTCGCGACGCCCGGAATGACGAGAGGACAGGTTATTTACAGTCGTCAGCTAATCCTTCACCACCCGCACGGCGCCGAGCGCGGCGCTGGTGGCGTGCGCGGCGTAGGCCTTCAACGCCACCGTCACCCGGCGCTTGCGTGGCGCAGGCTTCCACGCCTTGTCGCCCTTGGCCTCCATCGCCGCGCGGCGGCGCTCGATCTCGGCATCATCGACTGCAAGATGAACCTTGCGGCCCGGAATATCGAACTCGATCGTATCGCCTTCCTCGACCAGGCCGATCGCGCCGCCCTCCGCCGCTTCCGGCGAAGCGTGGCCGACCGACAGGCCGGCGGTGCCGCCGGAGAAGCGGCCGTCGGTGATCAGCGCGCACTGCTTGCCGAGACCCTTCGATTTCAGATAGCTGGTCGGATACAGCATCTCCTGCATACCGGGGCCGCCGCGCGGGCCTTCGTAACGGATGACGACAACGTCGCCTGCCTTGATCCGGTTGCCAAGGATGGCGTCCACCGCGGCGTCCTGGCTTTCGAAGATGCGCGCGGGGCCTGAGAACTTCAGAATGCTGTCGTCGACGCCGGCGGTCTTCACGATGCAGCCGTCGCGCGCGATATTGCCATAGAGCACCGCAAGGCCGCCGTCCTTCGAGAAGGCGTGCTCTGCATCGCGGATGCAGCCCTTGGCGCGATCGGCGTCGAGTTCCTCGAATCGCCTGTCCTGGCTGAACGCGATCTCGGTGCGCACGCCACCGGGCGCGGCCAAATAGAAATTGCGGACGCTGTCGCTTTTCGTCCGCTTGATGTCCCAACGTTCCAGCGCGTCCCTCAGCGAGGCGCTGTGAACCGTCGGCAGGCTCGAGTCGATCAGGCCGGCGCGATCGAGTTCGCCGAGGATGCCCATGATGCCGCCGGCGCGATGCACGTCTTCCAGATGCACGTCAGCAACCGAGGGCGCGACCTTGCACAGCACCGGCACGCGGCGCGACAGCCGATCGATATCCTTCATCGTGAATGGCACTTCGCCTTCGTAAGCGGCTGCGAGCAGATGCAGCACCGTATTGGTGGAACCGCCCATCGAGATGTCGAGCGTCATCGCGTTCTCGAACGCCTTGAAGCTCGCGATCGCGCGCGGCAGCGCGCTCGCGTCGTCCTGCTCGTAATACCGCCGCGCCAGATCCACGATCAGGTGGCCAGCCTCGATGAACAGGCCCTTGCGGTCGGCATGCGTGGCGAGCACCGAGCCGTTGCCAGGCAATGCGAGGCCGAGCGCCTCGGTCAGGCAGTTCATCGAATTGGCAGTGAACATGCCCGAACACGAGCCGCAGGTCGGACACGCGGAGCGCTCGATCACTTCGACCTCGGCGTCGGTCACCTTGTCGTCTGCGGCGGCGATCATGGCGTCGATCAAATCGATCGACTTGACCTTGCCGTTGAGGTTGACCTTGCCGGATTCCATCGGACCGCCGGAGACGAACACCGATGGAATGTTGAGGCGCAGCGACGCCATCAGCATGCCGGGCGTGATCTTGTCGCAATTGGAGATGCAGACCATGGCGTCGGCGCAATGCGCGTTGACCATGTATTCGACGCTGTCGGCGATGATCTCCCGCGAAGGCAGGCTGTAGAGCATGCCGTCGTGACCCATCGCAATGCCGTCATCCACCGCGATGGTGTTGAACTCCTTGGCGACGCCGCCGGCCTTCTCGATCTCGCGCGCCACGAGCTGGCCGAGGTCCTTGAGATGGACGTGGCCGGGCACGAACTGCGTGAAGGAGTTGACCACCGCGATGATCGGCTTGCCGAAGTCCTCGTTCTTCATGCCGGTGGCGCGCCATAGTCCGCGGGCGCCGGCCATGTTGCGGCCGTGGGTAGAGGTTCGGGAGCGATAGGCAGGCATGGTTTTTTTCCGGACGTTCAACAGTTGGCGGGACCATACAGCCCCCCCGCCGGAGGCGGCAAACAGAAAAGCCGGAGGCGGCAAACAGAAAAGCGGCTGCACTCAACGCGCCGCCGCTTTCCGCTAACTCGTTACTCCGCGCCGGCTTGGCGCAGGATCAGTGCACGCTGACAGCCTGCAACTCGTTGCTCCAGGCGCTCGCGACCGCGGCCTCGCGCGAATCGGTGAGCATGATCGGCGTGCCGTCGGCGGCATGCAGCGCGAACAGCATGAGGCCGGGCGCTATTTTCGGGGCCTGCGGAAACAGGTCGGGCACGTCCTCGGAACGAACCTGCTTCACATAGGCGATATGACCTTCGCCGAGTTGCGCCAGCGTCTCGATCGAGACGCCTTCGGGCCGGAACGTGGAACTCACTTCACTCATGGTCTCGACTCCTTCTGTAGACTAAGCGGTCGAGTCCGCTACTCGTTGCACTCGGATGCATGATTTTTCGCCGGGTCTTTGCTTGTCCGGGCCATGCATTATTCGTGTTCATTGATCGCGATTGTCTTAACGACCCTTTCAGGTTCCGGCCTGGCCAGATCGATGGACAATAGCCCGTTTTTCAGGTCCGCGCCCAGCACCAACATCCCCTCCGCCAGCACGAAGGTGCGCTGGAAGTGGCGCGCGGCAATGCCGCGATGGATGTATTGCCGGGCCTTATCCTCCTGCTGCCGGCCCCGGATCACAAGCTGGTTTTCCTCAATGGTCACATCGAGTTGGTCGCGGGTGAACCCCGCCACCGCCAGCGTGATCCGCAGGCGCTCCGGCTCGCCGTTGTTACGGTCGCACCGCTCGATGTTGTAGGGAGGATAGCCGTCGGCACCCTTGACGACGCGGTCGAGCGCACGCTCGATTTCGTCGAATCCCAGGAGGAACGGACTGGACAACGAAGGAACACGAGACATTCACAAAGTCCTCTCGAAGCGACTTTGACGCGCACAATCCTGTCGGATCATGCGCTGGGGCCCTTGCGGCACCCCGTTCGGCCGTCTGGAGCTTCCCAGCCGGTCAGACCGAATATGGCGATGATTTGCATGCCGTTCAAGATGTCGGGCGCATCGCCAACACTTTGAAATCGGGTCAAGAATCCAGCCGCTTGCGGCCGCAGGCGCTGAACAGATGCAGCTTGTCCCGCACTGCAACCGCGCGAACCCGCTGGCCGACCGTCGGACCACCCTGACCCGGGATGCGGACCAGAATCTCGCCGGAAGACGATTCGCCCGGTCCGGCGCTCGTAGTCGGCACGCCAGCCGGCCGGTCGCGAACTCCGTAAACGTAGGTTTCGGCTCCCACCCGTTCGATCGTCTCGACGGTCAGTTCCAGAGCAACACCGCCGGGTGGCGTCGGCTGGTCGGACAGCACCAGATCCTCCGGCCGGACCCCGAGAATTCCCGCCTGCCCTCCCGCGTCGGCGAGGCCTATATCGTCGCCCTGCAGGCGTATCAGGTTCATCGGCGGCGCGCCGATGAACGATGCCACGAAGGTGGTGGCGGGCTTCCGGTAGATCTCCAGCGGATTGCCGATCTGCTCGACAAGGCCGCCGTTCATCACCACCAGAATGTCGGCGAGCGTCATCGCCTCCAGCTGGTCGTGGGTCACATAGAGCGATGTGGTCTTCAGGCGTCGTTGCAGTTTCCGGATCTCGACCCGCATGGCGATCCGGAGTTTCGCGTCGAGGTTGGACAGCGGCTCGTCAAACAGAAACAATTTCGGCTGCCGCACGATCGCGCGTCCCATGGCGACGCGCTGGCGCTGGCCGCCGGAGAGTTGCTTCGGCTTGCGGTCGAGCAGCGAGCCGATCTCGAGAATCTGCGCGGCCTCGCGCACGCGGCTGTCGATCTCCGGCCGGGCCACGCCGCGGTTGCGCAGGCCATAGGCCATGTTGTTGTAGACGCTCATGTGCGGATAGAGCGCATAGTTCTGGAACACCATTGCAATATCGCGGTCGGCCGGCCCGATCTCGTTGACGATACGGCCGCCGATCTCGATCTCGCCCGAGGTGACGGTTTCCAGACCCGCCACCATGCGCAGCAGCGTGGACTTGCCACAGCCGGAAGGGCCGACCAGCACGCAGAACTGTCCGTCGCCGACTGCGAGGCTGATGCCCTTGATGGCCTCGACGTTGCCGGCATAGGTCTTGCGGACGTTGCGGAGAGCGAGATCAGCCATGAGGGATCACTTCTCCGTCTCCACCAGTCCGCGCACGAACAGCTTCTGCATCACCACGACGATGAACACAGGCGGCAACATCGCGAGCACCGCGGTCGCCATCACCACCGGCCATTCGGTCAGCGCGTCTGAGGTGACGATCATCTTGCGGATGCCGATCTGGATGGTCTGCATGTCGTCACGGGTCGTGATCAGCAGCGGCCACAAATACTGATTCCAGCCGAGGATGAACAAGATCACGAACAGCGCCGCCATGTTGGTGAGCGACAGCGGCAGCAGCGTATCCTTGAAGAAGCGGAACGGGCCCGCGCCGTCGATGCGCGAGGCCTCGAGCAGTTCGTCGGGCACCGTCATGAAGAACTGGCGAAACAACAGCGTCGCGGTGGCCGAGGCGATCAGCGGCAGCGTCAGTCCGGCGTAACTGTCGAGCAGATGCAGATCTGCTGCGATCTTGTAGGTCGGATAGATCCGGACCTCGACCGGCAGCATCAGCGTGATGAAGATCAGCCAGAAAATCGTCATCCGGAACGGGAAACGAAAATAGACCACGGCGTAGGCGGAGATGATCGAGATCGCGATCTTTCCCACCGCGATCAACATCGCCATCACGAACGAATTGAACAGCATCACGAATACGGGCTCGCGCGTGGTGCCGGACGAGCCGATGAACAGCGTCCTGTGAAATGTTTCGAGGAAGTGATCGCCCGGCAGCAGCGACATCTGACCGTTGGCGATGGTGGGGGTGTCCTGCGTGGTCGCGACGAAGGCGAGATAGATTGGGAACGCCACGATCAGCACGCCGATGCAAAGCACGACGTGCGGAATGAGGTTGCCGAATTTCTGCCGCTCGATCATCAGTAGTTCACCTTGCGCTCGACGAAGCGGAACTGGATCGCTGTGAGCACGATCACGATACCCATCAGGATCACCGACTGCGCCGCCGAGCCGCCGAGATTGCCGCCGAGCAGGCCATCCTCATAGACCTTGTAGACAAGGGTTTCGGTCGCGTTCGCCGGCCCGCCGCGCGTCATGGTGTCGATGATGCCGAAGGTGTCGAAGAAGGCGTAGACGATGTTGACGACGATGAGGAAGAAGATCGTCGGCGACAGCAGCGGAACGATGATGGTCCAGAATCGCCGCGCTGGTCGCGCGCCGTCGATCGCTGCCGCCTCGATCACGCTCGACGGGATGGCCTGAAGGCCGGCGAGAAAAAACAGGAAGTTGTAGGAGATCTGCTTCCACGCCGCCGCGAGGATGATCAGCGCCGCCGCCTGATTACCGTCGAGCAGCGGATTCCAGTCGACGTCGAGGGCGCGCAGTCCATGCGCGATGATGCCGAGCGATGGATTGAGCATGAACACCCAGAGCACGCCGACCACCGGCGGCGAGATCGCATAGGGCCAGATCAGCAACGTACGATAGACGACGCTGCCGCGCAGCGGCCTGTCGGCCATGACGGCGAGCAGCAGCGCCAGCGACAGCGATGACAGCGCGATCAGGAAGGAAAACACGAAGGTGCGGACCACGGCGTCGAAATAGTCCGGCTGGTTCAGCACGTCCCTGTAGTTGTCGAACCAGACGAAGGTTGTCGACAGCCCGAAAGCGTCCTGCAGCAGGAACGACTGGATGACCGCCTGCACGGCGGGCCAGTAGAAAAAGATCAGCACCACGGCGAGTTGCGGCGCGACCAGAAGATAAGGCAGCAGGCGCGACTGAAAGACGGATTGCTTTTGCATCGGCTGTCGCCCCGTGTCGCCACTGTTTCCCTTCCCCCGCCCTTGCGCCAGGGAGGGGACACGGTACTTCACGCCGAAACGAAGCCGACCAGCGTCCACGGGATAGCGTCGCCGGCTACTTCGCTACCGTCCGTTCGAACTGGCGCAGCATGACGTTGCCGCGCTCCACGGCCGCGTCGAGCGCCTGTTGCGCGGTTTTCTTGCCCGCCAGCGCCTGCTCGATCTCCTCGGCCCAGACGTCCCGCAGTTGCACCATGTTGCCGAGCCGCAGGCCGCGGGAATTTTCGGTCGGCTCCTTATTGGTCAATTCCTTCAACGGCGTTTCGAGATAGGGATGATCCTTGTAGAAACCCTCCTCCTTGGCCTTAGCATAGGCCGCCTTGGTGATCGGCAGATAGCCGGAGACCTTGTGGATATAGACCTGCCGATCGGTGTCGGAGAGGAAGGCGAGGAACTTGGCGACGCCCTTGTAGACTTCGGGCGATTTGCCCCCCATCACCCACAGCGATGCCCCGCCGATGATCGAATTCTGCGGCGCGTCCTTGACGTCGGGATAGTAGGGCATCGGCGCGTTGGTCCAGTGGAATTTGGCCTGCTTGCTGACATTGCCGAAGAAGCCCGATGAGGTCAGGAAGATCGGACATTCGCCCGACGTGAAGCGCCCCTCGCCGGTGTTGGTCCGGCCGGAATAGTCGTAGGTCTTGTCCTTCTGCAGGTCGATCAGGTTCTGCAGGTGCCTGACCTGCAGCGGACCGTTGAACACCAGTTTGGTGTCGAAACCGTCGAGACCGTTGGCCCTGGTCGCGAGCGGCACGTTGTGCCAGGCCGAGAGCTGTTCGAGATTGACCCAGGTCACCCAGGCGTTGGAGAAGCCGCAGGTGGAATAGCCGGCCGCTTTCAGTTTCCTGGCGTCGTCGAACACTTCCGGCCAGGTCTTGGGAATCTCGGCAATGTCGGCCTTCTTCAGCGCGTCGAGATTGACCCACATCACGGTGGATGACGAGTTGAACGGAAACGACAGCATCTCGCCCTTGGAGGTCGAGTAGTATCCGGTGATGGTCGGCAGATAGGCCTTCGGATCGAACTTCTCGCCGGTCTCGGCCATCAGCTTGTAGACCGGCTTCACCGCCCCGGTCGCCGCCATCATGGTGGCGGTGCCGACCTCGAACACCTGCAGAATCGCGGGCGCGGTGCCAGCCCGGAACGCAGCGATGCCGGCATTCATGGTGTCGGCGTAGCCGCCCTTGTAGGTCGGAACGACCTTGTAGTCGCTCTGCGAGGCATTGAAGTCGTTGGCAAGCTTGACGATGACATCGTTGTTGCCGCCGGTCATGGCATGCCACCACTGGATTTCCGTCACGGCGTGGGCGGGCGTCGTCAGGCCGAGAGCGGCGGCAATCGCGGCCACGCCGGCAAATCGTCGAATACCCATCATTTTCCTCAAGGGTTGGCTGTTATCTTCATTTCGCGCGATACACCGCTGGATAACCTGCAAACGATCCTGAAAGCGAAAGGAGGATATCGGGCAAACTGCATCCAGGGAAAGGTCAAATCCGAAGAACTCAACCACCCGTATGAAACGGGACGTCCCGCATTCGGGTTCCATCGCCGGAAGCACGATCAGGCGGACTCAAGCATCCGTCAGGCCGGACATCAACGTCGGAATGTCAGCGAAGAAAGGCGGGGCGCAGGCTCGTTCAAGCGATCCCGGGAAATCGGTCGGAAGATGGTGGAGCCAGGCGGGATCGAACCGCCGACCTCTTGCATGCCATGCAAGCGCTCTCCCAGCTGAGCTATGGCCCCTCGACCGGTCCGCGCCAAATCATGCAGCGCGGCCTACTAAGACCCTGAACCACAGTTCAGGATCGATCTCAAGTCTCCTCGTCGTCTCCGACGTCGCCGATGATGTCGGTCACGTCTTCGTCGCCCTCTTCCTCGTCGGCGATGAAGGTGGAGTCGTCGTCCTCGTCATCGTCGAGGGTGTCGTCGATCTCGATATCATCCTCGGTTTCCGGGACAACGGCCTTCTTGACCTTGCCGGTGTTCTCCTCGGCGTCGGCCTCCTCCAGCGAAACCATCTCTTCGGCTTCCGCCGGCTCCGGAGTCGTATCGGACGTGGAAGCCGCGGCAGCGGCGGCGCGCGCAGCCTCGCCGCGGGTTCGCATCGGCGCCACGACGATCGGCACCACCTCGCCGGTATAGGGCGAGATCACCGGGTTCTTGTTCAGATCATAGAACTTCTTGCCGGTGGTCGGACAAATGCGCTTGGTTCCGAGCTCTGATTTGGCCACGTGGGGAATCCCGGGATATTCTTGAAAACGGAGCTTCACTTGGCTAGTTGCGACGGCCCTGTCAATAGCGCTTTGCGACCGAGCCGCAGGCGTGACGCGCAACCGCCCCTGTGATACCAGCCGCCCACAACAGGAACACGCGATCTTGACTCATTCCGGCCAGCCGAGTCCGCTCGAAGCGCGAAAATGCCATCCCCTGACCGGCCGCGTCCGGGTGCCCGGCGACAAGTCGATTTCCCACCGGTCGCTGATTCTGGGCGCGCTGGCGGTCGGAGAAACCCGGATTTCGGGCCTTCTCGAAGGTGAGGACGTGCTCAACACCGCCAACGCGATGCGGGCGCTGGGGGCCAGGGTGGAGCGCATAGACGAAAAAGGCGGAATCGTCTGGTCAGTGCGCGGCACCGGCACCGGGGGATTCGCGACGCCGGCAGCCCCGCTCGATTTCGGCAATTCCGGCACCGGATGCCGTCTCGTGATGGGCGCGGTGGCCGGCTGTCCGATCACTGCGACCTTCGATGGCGACAGTTCGCTGCGCTCGCGGCCGATGCGGCGCATCCTCGATCCGCTGGAATTGATGGGCGCGCGGGTCATTTCCCAAAGCGACGGTGGCCGCCTGCCCCTGTCATTGCAGGGCGCGCGCGATCCGCTGCCGATCGTGTACCGCACACCGGTCGCCTCGGCGCAGATCAAGTCGGCGGTGCTGCTGGCGGGATTGTCCGCGCC
Organism: Nitrobacter sp.; assembly: GCF_051535215.1. Lineage (NCBI taxonomy): Bacteria > Pseudomonadati > Pseudomonadota > Alphaproteobacteria > Hyphomicrobiales > Nitrobacteraceae > Nitrobacter > Nitrobacter sp. The sequence continues at coordinate 93,678 of NZ_JBPPLY010000001.1, forward strand.
GGGCGTCACCACCGTCATCGAGCAAGAGGCCAGCCGCGACCACACCGAGCTGATGCTGAAGCATTTTGGCGCGAGCATTGTTTCCGTGCCGGATGGCGCCCACGGGCGCAAAATCTCGCTGACCGGGCAGCCAGAGTTGCATGGCGCCGAGGTCACGGTGCCGGCCGATCCGTCGTCGGCCGCGTTTCCGATCGTCGCCGCGCTGATCGCCGCAGGCTCCGACATCATTCTGACCGACGTGATGACCAACCCGCTGCGAACCGGGCTGTTCGCAACGCTGCGCGAGATGGGCGCCTCGATCGAGGAGAGCGAGACACGCAGCGATGCCGGCGAGCCGATGGCGCAACTGCGGGTGCGCGCCTCGAAGCTGCGCGGCGTCGAGGTTCCGGCGGAGCGCGCGCCGTCGATGATCGACGAATATCTCGTGCTCGCGGTCGCTGCCGCCTTTGCGGAAGGCACCACCACGATGCACGGCCTGCAGGAATTGCGCGTCAAGGAATCCGATCGCCTGGAAGCGACCGCCGCCATGCTGCGCGTCAACGGCGTCGCGGTCGAGATCGACGGCGCCGACCTGATCATCGAGGGACGCGGCCATGTACCGGGCGGCGGCCTTGTCGCCACCCACATGGATCATCGCATCGCGATGTCGGCGCTGGTGATGGGATGCGCATCGGATGCTCCGGTCAAGGTCGACGACACCGCTTTCATCGCCACGAGCTTTCCGGACTTCGTGCCGATGATGCGACGGATGGGAGCGGATTTCGCATGATCATCGCCATTGACGGACCTGCGGCTTCGGGAAAGGGCACGCTCGGCAAGCGCCTTGCCGCGCATTATCACTTTCGTCATCTCGACACCGGGGTGATCTATCGCGCGGTCGCAAAAGCCCTGATCGATGCCGGCGCTGACCCAGCCGATGAAGCGCGCGCGGTGGCGGCCGCGCACGAACTCGACCCGGAAAAATTCGGCCATCCGGCCCTGAAAACCCGGGCGATCGGCGAGGCGGCTTCGGTGGTGTCGGTATTTCCTGGGGTGCGCGAGGCGCTGCTGACCTTTCAGCGCCAGTTCGCTACCGAGCCGCCCGGCGCGGTGCTCGACGGGCGCGACATCGGAACCGTGATCTGCCCCGACGCCGACGTGAAGATTTTCGTGGTGGCCGATCCGGTCGTACGCGCCCGCCGGCGCACGCTGGAGGCGCGCTCGCGCGGCGAGGACGTCGACGAGGCGGTGGTTCTGGCAGACATCCTCAAACGCGACGAACGGGACCGCAACAGGCCCGTCGCGCCGCTGAAGGCGGCCGCGGACGCTCATGTGCTCGACAATTCCAATCTCGATATCGACGCCGGCCTGAAGGCCGCCATCGCCATCGTCGAGGCGGTCAGGGCGGGACGCTGAACCTGGCGCAAGCAGGGCGGCGTTTTCATCGAGCCCTACAGCGCTTTCGAGCGAAGGGGATACCGGTTCGCGTGAAGAAAACGCGTCGAATCAAATCCTGGAGCTCGCTTCTGATTCCATCAGAAGCCAAGCGGCTGGCCGCCTGAATCACATTCCTCGCTTGCCGCAGAATGTCTCAGGGAGTATATCCACGGCGTCCGGGCCGCCACCGATAATGTCGGGGCCGTCCGAGCGGGCCGGCCGGAGTTTCAAACTCCCGCCGTCATTGGAGGAACGCCCCGCTCAAGGTCTTGACCCATCGATCGTTTTGCGATCGTCGAAGGTCCCGGAGACATTCATCGTTTCGAACGTGAAGGCTGCTGCCGGCCCGTTGTTGCATGTTCCCGCACAACGGTCGTCAGGATTGCGGACCCCTGACCCTTCCCGCGCGAAACGCCCGTCAACCTGAACCGCCGGCAAGTATCCCGCTTGGAGAACAAATGGCTTCGACTGATACCTACAACCCGTCCCGTGACGATTTTGCCGCAATGCTCGACGAGTCCTTCGCCGGCGGCAACCTGCAGGAAAGCTCCGTCATCAAGGGCAAGGTGGTCGCGATCGAGAAGGACATGGCCGTCATCGACGTCGGCCTCAAGACCGAAGGCCGCGTGGCGCTACGCGAATTCTCCGGACCCGGCCGCGAGAGCACCCTGAAGGTCGGCGACGAAGTCGAGGTCTTCCTCGACCGCATCGAGAACGCGCTTGGCGAGGCCGTGCTGTCGCGCGACAAGGCGCGCCGCGAGGAAAGCTGGGGCAAGCTCGAAAAGGCGTTCCAGAACAACGAGAAGGTGCACGGCGTCATCTTCAATCAGGTCAAGGGCGGCTTCACCGTCGATCTCGACGGCGCTGTCGCCTTCCTGCCGCGCTCGCAGGTGGACATCCGTCCCATTCGCGACGTCGGCCCGCTGATGAACAACACCCAGCCGTTCCAGATCCTCAAGATGGATCGCCGCCGCGGCAACATCGTCGTGTCGCGTCGCACCGTGCTCGAAGAAACCCGCGCCGAGCAGCGCCAGGAACTGGTGCAGAATCTCGAAGAGGGCCAGGTGATCGACGGCGTGGTCAAGAACATCACCGATTACGGCGCGTTCGTCGATCTCGGCGGCATCGACGGCCTGCTGCACGTCACCGATATCGCCTGGCGCCGCGTCAATCATCCGACCGAGGTGCTGGCGATCGGCCAGACGGTGAAGGTCAAGATCATCAAGATCAACCACGAGACCCACCGCATCTCGCTCGGCATGAAGCAGCTCCTGGACGATCCGTGGCAGGGCATCGAGGCGAAGTATCCGCTCAACGCCCGCTTCACCGGCCGCGTCACCAACATCACCGATTACGGCGCGTTCGTCGAACTGGAGCCGGGCATCGAAGGCCTGATTCACGTTTCCGAGATGTCGTGGACCAAGAAGAACATGCACCCCGGCAAGATCGTCTCGACCTCGCAGGAAGTCGAAGTGCAGGTGCTCGAGGTCGACAGCGTCAAGCGGCGGATTTCGCTCGGCCTCAAGCAGACCATGCGCAATCCGTGGGAAGCGTTCGTCGAAAAGCACCCGGTCGGTTCGACCGTGGAGGGCGAGGTCAAGAACAAGACCGAGTTCGGCCTGTTCCTTGGCCTGGAGGGCGATGTCGACGGCATGGTCCACCTCTCCGATCTCGACTGGAAGGTCCCGGGCGAGCAGGTCATCGACAACTTCAAGCGCAGCGACATGGTCAAGGCCGTCGTACTCGACGTCGACGTCGAGAAGGAACGTATCTCGCTCGGCGTCAAGCAGCTCGAAGGCGACCCGTTCGCCGAACCGGGCGACGTCAAGAAGGGCGCGGTCGTAACCTGCGAGGTGCTCGAGGTGAAGGACGGCGGCATCGAGGTGCAGATCGTCGGCACCGAGTTCCAGACCTTCATCAAGCGCTCCGAACTGGCGCGCGACCGCAACGACCAGCGCACCGAGCGTTTCGCCGTGGGCGAAAAGGTCGATGCCCGAGTCATCCAGTTCGACAAGAAGGCCCGCAAGGTGCAGGTCTCGATCAAGGCGCTGGAAGTTGCCGAAGAGAAGGAAGCCATTGCGCAATATGGCTCATCCGACTCGGGCGCGACGCTGGGCGACATCCTCGGCACTGCCCTGAAGCAGCGCACGGACAAGTAAGCCTCAGGCTTCCTGTTGCAGCAATCAAGGCCCCGGTTTTTGACCGGGGCCTTTTATTTTGCAATGACGCTTCGCCCCGGAACCCGAACGCCCATGTTCGCGTTTTATAGGACACGCAGGTTTTCCGCGGCGAGGCTCAGGTCGACGCCGGAGAGCAGGATGAGGAAAGTGTGCAGCGGTTTTCCGCGCCGCGTCCCGCTTCTCAAAATTATGGGAATCGATCACGTTCATGATTTTGGATCGACCCGGTCCAAAATCATGATCTAGCCCCTGGAGGCGATGGATCAGCGACTGCGCTCTAGATCGTCTTTTCCGGCCAGCGGCACAGGTCGTTAATCAGGCATACCGCACAGCGCGGCGATCGCGCCAGGCAGGTATAGCGTCCGTGCAGGATCAGCCAGTGATGCGCATGCAGCATGAATTCGTCAGGAATCACGCGCTCGAGTTCGAGCTCGACCTCGAGCGGCGTCCTGCCCGGTGCCATGCCGGTACGATTGCCGACACGGAAGACATGAGTGTCAACCGCCATGGTGTGCTCCCCGAAAGCCATGTTGAGCACCACGTTTGCGGTCTTGCGGCCCGCGCCTGGCAGCGATTCGATTCCGGCGCGGCTGCGCGGGACTTCGCCGTTGAAATCCGTGAGCAGTTTTTCCGACAGCGCGATCACATTCCGCGCCTTGTTGCGATAGAGCCCGATGGTCTTGATGTAATCACGGACCTTTTCCTCACCGAGCGCCACCATCTTGGCGGGTGTATCGGCGACGGCGAACAGCGCGCGAGTCGCCTTGTTGACACCGGCGTCGGTCGCCTGCGCCGACAACACCACCGCGACGAGCAGCGTGTAGGGATTGAGATGTTCGAGCTCGCCCTTCGGCTCGGGATTGGCCTTGCGGAAACGCACGAAAGCCTCCCGGACTTCGGCACGCGTCCAGGGTCTCAGGGACGGCTCGCCGCGCGACGCCGACCTCCGCGCGGGCGGCCCGGCGACAGCCCTGACGGTCTTGGCGACGGTTTTCGCCTCGGGTGTCGGCGACGGCTTTCGCCGCTTTTTAACCGCCGGAGCCTGCCTCGATTTCGCCGCAACGGATTTTTGCTGCCGAGAATCCGCCACAGGGCCGTTCGCGAGTTTGGTCGCCCGTTCTCGCGCGGGCCTCAGCGTTGCAAAGGTGCGACGGGTGTTTTTTGACATGATCATGGTATAGTGGTTTCCAATGGCATTAGACAGTAACTTGGCTGGTCATCCGGAGCTCGCCGAGCAGACGCTGTTTTCGGCGCTGCTGACGCCGCACCGCTCGTTGAACCGAGCCCATTTCATGCTGATGATGGCGGTTCTGACCCTGGGGAGTTTTGCCGCAGGAATGATCTTCCTGATGATGGGCGCCTGGCCGGTATTCGGTTTTTTTGGTCTGGACGTTCTCGCCATTTACTTTGCCTTCCGCATCAACTTCCGACGCGCCCAAGCCACCGAGGAAATCTCCATCACACACCTCGAATTGCGGGTGCGCCGCACTACCCACCGCGGTCATATCGTCGAGTGGGTCTCCAATCCGCTATGGGTACATCTCGAAAAGATCGTGCACGAGGAATTCGGCATCGAGCGGCTCTATCTGGTTTCGCGCGGCCGCCGGATCTCGATCGCAAATTTTCTCGGCCCGGATGAAAAATTAAGTTTCGTCAAAGCCTTCTCCAATGCGCTCCAGATCGCGAAGCGCGGTCCGATCTACAATCCGATCACCTAGGCCGCTCCGCTTCTGAGGGCGAGGCTCCATGATTTTGTTTTGACGCGTTGTTTTTCACGCGAGCCGATTTGGCAAGGGCCGAGGGCCTCGCTTGAAAACGATAAAGGCCGGCACGGGAATCGGGTGGCTGCAACAGGGCGGCCGCCCTACAGTTCACGCATGGTGATGCTCGCAAAAGAACTCGCTCCGACCGATCCCCGCCTCGCAAAGCCCGGCTCGCAAAACGCTGCGTTGCGCGATTACGATGCGGTGCGTCGCGCGATCGCCTTCATCTCAAAATTCTGGCGCACGCAGCCGACGGTCGAAGCGATGGCCGATGCCGCAGGCGTCACTCCGGACGAGTTGCATCACCTCTTTCGCCGCTGGGCCGGGCTGACGCCGAAAGCTTTCATGCAGGCGCTCACGCTCGACCACGCCAGAGGACTGTTGCGCAAGTCCGCCAGCGTGCTCGATGCAGCCCTCGACTCCGGCCTGTCCGGGCCGGGCCGCCTGCACGACCTGTTCGTCACGCATGAGGCGATGTCGCCCGGCGAATGGAAGAACGGCGGCGCCGGCACGAGGCTGGCGTTCGGCTTTCATCCCTCGCCATTCGGAGCGGCGATTGTGATCGCCAGCGACCGCGGCCTTGCCGGCCTCGCTTTCGCCGACACCGGTGGGGAGCAGACAGCCCTGGCCGATATGAAGCGGCGCTGGCCCAATGCGACCTATGTCGAGGACCATGCCCGAACGGCCGCGCTGGCGCAGCGTGTGTTCGATACGAATCTCTGGCGAGCGGATCAGCCGCTGCGCGTGGTTCTGATCGGCACGGATTTCGAGGTCCGGGTCTGGCAAACCCTGCTCAGGATTCCCATGGGCAATGCCACGACCTATTCAAGCATCGCCGCTGACCTGGACCGCCCGAAGGCGTCGCGCGCCGTGGGCGCCGCGGTCGGCAAGAACCCGATATCGTTCGTGGTGCCCTGCCATCGCGTGCTCGGCAAGAGCGGCGCATTGACCGGCTATCACTGGGGTATCACCCGCAAGCAGGCGATGCTGGGTTGGGAAGCAGGGCAGACCGGCTTCGACTAGAGCCTCCAATAGCAGAGACTTTTCGCTTCTGAATCAGAGGCTGGCTCTATGATTTGATCTGGCGCGAACCGGTATTCGTCGGATCGAGCCGGAGAACATGCTTCGCTCGAAAACGCGCGAGAGTCTGTTTCAACCGAGTTGAATCAGACTCCTCGCTTACCCTTTTGTTTGAGCATGATCTTTTCCGAAAACCGGTTTCCACTTTTCGGGATCATGCTCTAAAAGGCCTTTCAGGCCGCGAGATCGAGCTTCGAGGCCACAGTCGCGTCGGCGTTCAGCCGATAGATCACGGGCGCGCCGGTTGCTAGTTCGCGCTTGAGAATTTGCTCCGGCGACAACTTTTCCAACACCATGACGAGCGCGCGCAGCGAATTGCCGTGCGCCGCAACGAGCGTGCACTCGCCGCGCAGCACACAGGGCAGGATTTCCTGCACGAAGTACGGCAGCGTGCGTGCCAGCGTATCCTTCAAGCTCTCGCCGCCGGGCGGCGGCACGTCATACGACCGGCGCCAGACCAGCACCTGCTCCTCGCCCCATTTTTTCCGAGCCTCATCCTTGTTGAGGCCGGCAAGGTCGCCGTAGTCACGCTCGTTCAACGCCTGATCTTTCCTGACCGGAATTCCGGCCTGGCCCAACTCCTCCAGCACGAGGTCGAGTGTGTGCTCGGCACGAATCAACAGCGAGGTAAAGGCGATGTCGAACACAAAGCCCTGCGCCTTCAGCTTGCGTCCTGCCTCTCTCGCCTCGGCTACGCCGAGTTCGGTCAGATCAGGATCCTTCCAACCCGTGAACAGGTTCTTCAAATTCCATTCGCTCTGGCCGTGACGCACGAGCACCAGAAGACGTTCGCTCATTCTGCCTGTTCCCGCTTTCTTCAGTTCTGGTAGCCGCTGGAGCTATTCCGCTTTGAGGGATCAAAGCCGGCTCCAGCTTTTTGTTTTAACGCGTTTTCTATACGCGAAGCGGTATCCACCTCGCTTGAAAACGCTCTAGATGCTAGACGTCGCCAAGCCCGAGCACGTCGGCCATTGAATAAAGGCCGGGTGCCTTGCCTTGCGCCCATTTTGCGGCTTTCAACGCACCATGCGCGAAGATCATTCGGTCTTCGGCGTGATGAGACAGCGTTATACGCTCGTAAGGACCCGCGAAGATGACGCTGTGGTCTCCGGACACGGTGCCGCCGCGGAGCGAGGCAAAACCGATGTCGCCCGATTTGCGGGCGCCGGTGACCCCGTCACGCCCGCGCTCCGCATGCTGGTCCAGCACGATCTTGCGGCCGTCTGCCGCCGCTTGTCCCAACATCAGCGCGGTGCCGGAGGGCGCGTCGATCTTGGCCCGGTGATGCATTTCAAGAACTTCGATATCGAAACTTTCGTCCAGCGATTGCGCCATCCGTTTCACCAGCGCGGCGAGCAGATTGACGCCCTGGCTCATGTTGCCCGACTGCACGACCACGGTGCGGGAGGTCACGCTCTTGATGACCGCCATATCCGAAGCCGACAGGCCCGTCGTGCCGATGACGTGAACCAGCCGGCGCTCGGCGGCGATGGCGACGTTCGCGATGGTCGCCGCCGGAACCGTAAAATCCAGGATACCGTCGGCATTCGCCGCCATCGACCAGAGATCGGCCGATACTTCGATTCCATTGGCGGGAAGGCCGGCCAGAATACCAGCATCCTTTCCGACCAGTTCGGATCCTGGCGACTCCAGCGCGCCCGCCAACACCGCGCCGCCGGTTTCCGTCATCGCGCGCACTAGAGCCCGGCCCATCCGGCCGCCTGCTCCCGCAACAATCAAACGCATGTCGGCCACGAACCGAGTCCTTTAAAATACTCTCCGGGTATAGCGGGGGCCGGGTTTCCCGGCAACCGATCAAGCTCAGCATCGCCTGCCGCGCGGTGAGAATGTCATGGCGCTCGATGACCGCAGGTGTCTTTTCGAACATGGTGAGCGGTGAGCAGGTTTGCCTCAGGCCGCGCCCGCTTCAGCGGGCGTTTCCGACGATCTCGATCAATTGGCGCACCATGGCCCTCAGCGCATCGGCATCGGCCGGATGCTTCAAGCGTTCCATGTCATCATAGGCATCGGCTGCGAACGACAGAGCGAGCTGATTGGGTATCACCAGCGCGCGGCACGCGGAGAGTACAAGGCGCAACTGGGCCAGACATCGCGCGCCCCCGAACCGTCCGGCGGAGGCCGACGCGATCGCAAACGCACGGCCGTGAAAAACCTGGCCGCGCGCTTCGTGCGGAACCTGAACGCATGAGACCCAATCGATGGCATTCTTGAGCAATGGCGGCAGCGAAGCGTTGTATTCGGGCGTCACGATGAGAATCCCGTCATGCGCCCCGATCATCTGCATGAGACGGACGGCGCTGGCGGGCACGCCGGATTTTGCCTGCATATCGGCATCGTAGATCGGCAACGGAAAGTCGCCGAGCGAAATACGGGCGACTTCGACGTCGGCACGGACAAATTCCGCGACTGCAACGGCGGCGAGCCTCGCATTGTGCGAGCCAGTGCGTAGCGAGCCGGGAATGACGAGAATTTTCGGCGCGGACATCGGTCGCATTGCAGGCAGTCCAGCCGCGCTAGGACCCTGACACTGAAGTTTGCTTCATTGTGCGGCGCCATCCCGAAGCGAACTTCTGATTCGAAATGGATACTGCCGAATTCACAAATCCAAACCTGGTTCAGGTTCGGAACTTCGCTTGAACCACTTCAGGGAAAGGATGCGAACCTCTGAACAACCCCGCTCTGCCCCGTCAGCGTCTGCGATACACCCAGACGCGCGCAGGAGGAAGATTCATCCAGATCCGCTCGGATGCTTCCGTCGAAATGCCTGGCAGCGATTTGGGGATCGGGGGTACGACCGAATAAGTGAACTGCACGAACGGTGCGCCGGGGGCGAGCGTCGCGAAAGCATCGCGGATCAACCTGAGCCGCGTCAACATCGGTTTGGTGACGAGCGGCAGGCCGGAAACGATGGCCGAGGCGCGAGCGCCCAGCACGTTCCACAGCGAGTCCCGCAACGTATAGGCATCGCCCTGAACGACCGTCGCCTGTGGGTAACGGTCGCGAAGCAATGCGCAAAATCCCGGATCGTACTCGACCAGCACGAGACGCTTCTGATCCACGCCGTGCTCGATCAGCGCATTGGTGATGGCGCCCGTGCCAGGCCCAAGTTCGACAACCGGGTCGCTCGATCCGACATCAACATATTGCGCCATGGTGCGGGCCAGAAGGCGCCCGGACGGCATGACCGCACCCATATGGAGCGGCTTTTCGATCCACGAGCGGAGAAAGCGAACCTCGTCATCGAGGCGGAGCGGCTTCTTCAACGCACGCGCGGACATTTGCAAAGGCATTTTGCACCCAGGTGGGTCACTACTGGCAGGATGTCAGACTTAAGTTATACACAGGTACAGCCGGCAATCGAAGCGGTCAAGCAAAACGCTCTTCAGGGGCCCGCGCGCGTGCCGAAGAAGTCCTTGACCTTAGTGAAGAAACCAGCCGCCTCGGGCTGAGTGGCACCCGACGATAATTTTTCGAACTCGGCGAGAAGATCCTGCTGCTTCTTGGTCAGATTCTGCGGTGTTTCAACCATCACTTGCACATACATGTCGCCGGTCTGGCGCGAGCGCAGCACCGGCATGCCTTTGGACGCGATTCGGAATCGGCGGCCTGATTGTGTCCCGGACGGCACCTTCACCTTCGTCTTGCTCTTGTCGATGGTCGGCACCTCGAATTCTCCGCCAAGCGCGGCCGTGACCATCGAGATCGGGACGCGGCAATGCAGATCGGCGCCGTCACGCTGGAAGAACTCATGAGAAGCGAGGGACAGGAAAATGTAGAGGTCGCCCGGCGGCCCGCCACGGATTCCGGCCTCGCCTTCGCCAGCCAGACGGATGCGGGTGCCATCCTCGACGCCGGCCGGAATGTTGACCGACAGCGAGCGCTCGCGGCTCACGCGGCCCGAACCGTTGCAGGAGGGACAGGGATCCTCGATCATCTGACCGCGCCCTTGGCAGCCGGGACAGGTACGCTCCAGTGTGAAAAAGCCCTGGGCCTGGCGAATTCGTCCGGCTCCGCCGCACATCGCGCAGTTCTTCGGCTTGGTCCCCGCTTTGGCGCCAGTGCCGGAACAGGACTCGCAGGTGACCGAAACCGGAATTTCGATCTGAGCCGTCCTGCCCTGGAAAGCTTCCTCCAGGGAGATTTCCATATTGTAGCGAAGGTCTGCGCCGCGCTCGCGGCCGCCGCCCCGGCCGCGCTGCCCGGCCATTCCAAACAGGTCTTCGAAAATGTCGGAGAACGATGACGCGAATCCGGCTCCGAATCCCGCGCCTCCGCCCCCACCCATGCCGCCATGCTCGAACGCGGCGTGACCGAAACGATCGTAGGCGGCGCGTTTATCGCCGTCCTTCAGGACTTCATAGGCCTCGTTGATTTCCTTGAAGCGTATCTCGCTGGTGGCATCGCCCGGGTTTCGGTCCGGATGCCATTTCATGGCCAGTTTGCGAAAGGCCGCCTTGAGCTTGGATTCGTCCGCGTTCCGATCAACCTCAAGGGTTTCGTAGTAACAGCGCTTGGTCGACATCAGTCCATACCGCCCGAACGTCGCTTCATCCCAAAAGACGCATGAATGATTCGTCGGCCAGAGGATGCAGCGTCCCGCTTAAAGAAACATAACCCCCGCCCTTCGAGACGCTCTGCGTGCTCAGAGGAAACGGGGGTCATGGTCATTCTCGCTGCCTAAGCAGACTTCTTGTTCTTGTCGTCGTCGACCTCGGTAAACTCGGCGTCGACGACATCGTCCTTCGCGGCGTCCTTGGCTGCGTCGGCTTCGGCCTGCTGCTTGTACATGGCTTCGCCGAGCTTCATCGACGCCTGCGCCAGCGTATTCGTCTTGGCCTTGATCGCCTCGGCGTCGTCGCCCTTCAGCGCTTCCTTCAGATCGCTGACGGCGTCTTCAATGGCGCGGCGGTCGCTTTCCTCGATCTTGGAGCCGTGTTCGCTCAGCGCCTTTTCGGTCGAGTGCACCAGACCATCGGCGTGGTTCTTGGCGTCGACAGCCTCGCGGCGCTTCTTGTCCTCGGTTGCGTTGGCTTCCGCGTCCTTGACCATCTTCTCGATGTCGGCCTCGGACAGACCGCCGGACGCCTGGATGCGGATCTGCTGCTCCTTGCCGGTCGCCTTGTCCTTTGCCGAGACATTGACGATGCCGTTGGCGTCGATGTCGAACGTCACCTCGATCTGCGGCATGCCGCGCGGAGCCGGCGGAATGCCCATCAGATCGAACTGGCCGAGAATCTTGTTGTCGGCCGCCATTTCGCGCTCACCCTGGAAGACGCGGATGGTGACGGCGTTCTGGTTGTCCTCGGCAGTCGAGAACACCTGGCTCTTCTTGGTCGGGATCGTGGTGTTGCGATCAATGATGCGAGTGAACACGCCGCCCAGTGTCTCGATGCCCAGCGACAGCGGGGTGACGTCGAGCAGCAGGACGTCCTTGACGTCGCCCTGCAGCACGCCGGCCTGGATCGCAGCACCGATCGCGACAACCTCGTCCGGGTTGACGCCCTTGTGCGGCTCCTTGCCGAACAACTGCTTGACCACTTCCTGGACCTTCGGCATGCGCGTCATGCCGCCGACCAGCACCACTTCGCCGACTTCGCCCGCCGTCAGTCCGGCATCCTTCAGCGCCTTGCGGCATGGCTCGATGGTCTTCTGAACCAGATCGTCGACCAGCGCCTCGAACTTGGCGCGGGTGAGCTTCATGGTCAGATGTTTCGGACCGGACTGGTCGGCCGTGATGAACGGCAGGTTGATTTCGGTCTGCGTGGTCGACGACAGCTCGATCTTGGCCTTCTCGGCGGCTTCCTTCAGCCGCTGCAAGGCGAGCTTGTCGTTGCGCAGGTTGATGCCCTGCTCCTTCTGGAATTCATCGGCGAGATAGTTGACCAGACGCATGTCGAAATCTTCGCCGCCAAGGAACGTATCGCCATTGGTCGACTTCACCTCGAACACGCCGTCGCCGATCTCCAGGATCGACACGTCGAACGTGCCGCCGCCGAGATCGTACACGGCGATGGTGCCGGCCTTCGACTTGTCGAGGCCGTAGGCCAATGCCGCCGCGGTCGGCTCGTTGATGATGCGCAGCACTTCGAGACCGGCGATCTTGCCGGCATCCTTGGTCGCCTGTCGTTGCGCGTCGTTGAAATAGGCGGGAACCGTGATGACGGCCTGATCGACCTTCTGGCCCAGATGGGCTTCGGCGGTCTCCTTCATCTTCTGGAGGATGAAAGCCGAAATCTGCGAAGGGGAATAGGTCTTGCCATCCACCTCGACCCAGGCATCGCCGTTGCCGGCTTTTGCAATCTTGTAAGGGACAAGCTTCTTGTCCTTTTCGACCGTGGGGTCGTCGTAACGGCGGCCGATCAGACGCTTGACGGCGAAAATGGTCCGCTCGGGATTGGTCACGGCCTGGCGCTTGGCCGGCTGCCCGACGAGCCGCTCGCCGTCATCGCTGAAGGCGACAATGGACGGGGTGGTCCGCATCCCTTCCGCGTTTTCGATGACTTTCGGCGTCTTGCCGTCCATTACGGCAACGCACGAGTTCGTGGTGCCGAGGTCGATCCCGATGACCTTTCCCATGGTCCTTGTATCCCTCTTGTTGCGGCAGTCCGGCCGGGCCCTGACGGCACCCTTATCCAGACCCCCAGATATCAAATGCGCGCGATATAGCGGCGGTGAGCCTCATATAGGAGGGGGGGTGGTGGCCGCAAGGACCGGCGCGATCCTTCGTGGCGGAAAACATCCCTTTTTAAGGAAGCCTGCCTCTTTTCCGGACAGCCCCAGCAGATCGCGACATTGCGATTCGATCCGTTAACGACATGCGGAAACCACCGCCAAAACCGGTTGGCGAAAGCAGCGAGAGCGTTGTACCGACCGATCATTGAACGGCCTTAATGCAACTCCAAGAGAGATTCCATGAGATATCTGACGCAAGCGGTAGCCGCTGTGTTTCTGCTGGCCGGCGTCGTCGCCGCTTTCGCCGACGGCTTGATCTATGCGCCTGGCAGTCGGATCGGACTGGTTCCGCTGATTGGCCTTTCCCCCTCAAAGACATTTCCCGGCTTCGAGACAGCCGATCATCAGGTCAAGGTCGTCGTCGCAGAGCTTCCGCCCGCCGCCTTCCGGGACGTGGAGGCTGTCGCCAGATCCGGGACACCCGCTGCTCAGGGTCCGAAGCCTCAAGGCCTCGAGACCGCAAGCGGACAGGGCTATTTCATCGTCGAGAACGCCAAGAGCGGCAGCGACAACGTCCGGCGCTATTCGATGGTGGTGTCGGGCGACACCTTTTCCGGATATGTCGCGGCGCAAGTGCCGGAGAACGTCGAAAAGATCTATTCCGACGAGGCCGTCCAGAAGATGTTCGCAACGGTGGCGCTGCGCAAGGAAGTGCCGGTGGAGGAGCAGCTCAGCCTGCTGCCCTTCAAGCTGACCGAATTGAGCTCCTTCAAAACGGTCCGCACGCTGGCGCCGGGAGCCGCCATCCTGCTCGCCGACGCCGCAACGGACACCGACATCGACAGCAAGGCGTTCATGATCATCGCCCCGATCGGCTCGGCTCCGGAACGGCCCGACGATCGGGACCGGTTCGCACGCGACGCCGCCACAACGATCCCGAATCTGCGCGACGCGCGCATCACGATGTCGGAGCCGATGCGGATCAACGGATCGCCCGGCTTTGAAACGCGGATCGACGCCACCAACGCACAAACGAATGCGCCGGTGACGGTCGTCCAATGGCTGGTGTTCGGCAGCGGAAACACGGCAATGCGACTGATCGGCAGCACGCCGCGCGACGGATGGTCCGCCGCGTTTCCACGCTTTCGCGCGGTGCGCGACGGCATCCAGCCCAAATCCCAGTAGGCAGACCTCTTAGTGGACAGACCTTGCGGCCAAGCCCGCGAAACAGGCTAACCCTGTTCGGAAGCGGCCGGCTTGGCGCCACCCTTCGCAACACCCACCAGCGCCGGGCGCAACACACGCTCGCCGATCATGTAGCCGGCCTGAATAACCTGCGCGATCGTACCGGCGGGAACCGACGAATCGGGAACTTCGTACATCGCCTGGTGAACATTCGGATCGAACTTTTCGCCGGCCGGATCGAACTTCCTCACGCCGTGCTTCTCCAGCGCGTTGTGCAGCGAACGCTCGGTCAGCTCGACGCCCTCGATCAGAGATTTCAGCCCGGGTTCGGCCGCGGCGCGCGCCTCGGCCGGCACCGCATCGAGCGCGCGTTGCAGATTGTCGGCAATGTCCAGCACATCACGGGCGAACCCCGATATGGCATAAGCTCGCGCGTCCGACACCTCCCGCGCGGTGCGCTTGCGCAGATTTTCCATCTCCGCCAGCGTGCGCAGCATCCGGTCCTTCGCTTCTGCGGCTTCCTTGGTCAGCGCGTCCAGCGACCCTTCCTCGGGATCGTCGGGCATGATGTACGGCTTGGATACCACCGGCTCGGCCTCCGGAGCGGGATCGCCGGAATTGTTTGTTTTGCCGTCGGAATCGGTCATCACGCAGCCTTCTCGCAAATGGTCTCGAACGAATGGATGGTCCGTGCGGGATATCGTGGTTCAGGCGTAAAAATCAAGCGCAGGCGGGGGACCGGCGAGGACTCAGCCGCCGAGCATCCGGCTGACGATGCGGGCGGCATAGTCGACCATCGGGATCACCCGGGCGTAATTCAGCCGGGTCGGTCCGATCACGCCGAGGACGCCGACGATATGGCCGGCGCCGTCGCTGTAGGGCGCGATGATCGTCGAGGACCCCGACAACGAGAACAGCTTGTTTTCCGAACCGATGAAGATGCGGACCCCATCGGCGCGTTCGGCGCGGCCGAGCAAGTCGATCACGCCGCGTTTGGTTTCGAGGTCGTCGAACAACAACCGCACCCGCTCGAGGTCTTCCATCGCGTGCAAGTCCTCCAGCAGATTGGCGTGGCCACGCACGATCAGTTGCCGGTCATCGCTGTCGCCGCCCGACCAGCTCGCAATCCCGGCCGCAATGATCTTCTGGGTGAGCTGATCGAGTTCGGCCTTGCTCTGCGTCAGTGCGGTCTCGAGTTCGAGACGCGCTTCGGCAAGCGTTCGGCCGCGGATTCGCGCATTGAGAAAATTCGACGCTTCGGTCAGCGCGGACGCCGGAACGCCGGACGCCAGCGTCAGCACGCGATTTTCAACCTGCCCGTCCTCGGCGACGAGCACCACCAGCGCCTTCTCCGGCTCCAGCCTGACAAATTCGATGTGCTTCAGACGCACGTTGGATTTGGCCGTCAGAACCACCGCCGCCGCGCGCGTCAGTCCCGACAGCTGCGTCAAGGCTTCGCCGAGCGCGGCTTCGACCGACTGCGCCTTGCCGACCGCCGCGAGCTGGGTCTGGATCGACTGGCGCTCCGCTTCGGTGAGGTCGCCGACCTGCATCAGGGCATCGACAAAGAACCGCAGGCCGAGTTCGGTCGGCAAGCGTCCGGCCGAAGTATGCGGTGCATAGATCAGCCCAAGCTGTTCGAGATCCGACATCACGTTGCGAACCGATGCCGGCGACAGTGGCACCGCGATCAGGCGGGAAATGTTGCGCGAGCCTACGGGCTCGCCGGTCGCGAGATAGCTCTCGACAATCTGACGAAAAATGTCGCGTGACCGCTCGTTCAACTGGGCAAGCCCGGCATTCGGTGCAATCAGGCCAATCGATTCGTGATGGACCAACACTATCTCCCGCGCATCATGGCTGCCTCTAATTTGTCCCCCGGAGGCATCGGCTGCAAGCAGCTTTGCAACAATCGATGCTCAAGCCTTGCCGTTGCGGCTTCGCGCCCCTAAAAGCACCGGCGAAAGCATCGATTTTCACGAGATAGCTGGAGAGTTTCCCATGCGGCCGAGCCGCCGTGCACCCGATGAACTGCGCGCCGTGTCGCTCGAGCGCGGTGTTGTCAAATACGCCGAGGGCTCCTGCCTGGTGAAATTCGGCGATACCCACGTGCTGGTGACCGCGACGCTGGAGGAGCGGCTGCCGCCGTGGCTCAAGGGCCAGGGGCGCGGCTGGGTCACGGCCGAATACGGAATGCTGCCGCGCGCCACGCTGGAGCGGACCCGGCGCGAGGCCTCCGCCGGCAAGCAAGGCGGCCGGACTGTGGAAATCCAGCGCCTGATCGGCCGCTCGCTGCGTGCCGCAGTCGACCTCGAGGCGCTCGGCGAACGCCAGATCACGATCGATTGTGATGTCATACAGGCCGACGGCGGCACGCGCACCGCCTCGATCACCGGCGCATGGGTCGCGCTGGCCGACTGCGTCGGCTGGATGAAGGCCCGCAACATGCTCAAGACAGGCGTGCTCCGCGACAACGTCGCGGCGGTCTCATGCGGCATCTATAACGGCACGCCCGTCCTCGACCTCGACTATGCGGAGGATTCGGAAGCCGATACCGACGCCAACTTCGTCATGACCGGCGACGGACGAATCATCGAGGTGCAGGGAACCGCCGAGAAGACCCCGTTCTCGGGGGATGAGTTCCTCGCGCTGATGGCACTCGCAAAAAAAGGGGTCGCGCGGCTGGTGGATTTGCAGAAAATGGCGGTGGCGTGATTCGCGCTTCGCTTGCGCAATAGTCACAGGATGGCCATGCATCGTCGGATAACCGGCAAGCTCGTGATCGCCACCCACAATCCCGGCAAGCTCGCCGAGATGCGCGAATTGCTCGCGCCCTACGGCGTCGAGGCGGTCTCGGCCGGCGAACTCGGTCTCGGCGAGCCCGAGGAAACCGGCGACGACTTCCGCGCCAATGCCCGGATCAAGGCCATCGCTGCGGCGAGACGCGCGAAGATTCCGGCCTTTGCCGATGATTCCGGGCTTGTCGTCGACGCGCTCGATGGCGCGCCGGGCATCCACTCCGCGCGCTGGGCCGGCAAACCTGCGGATTTTTCCGCGGCGATGGGGCGGATCGAGCGGTTGTTGCAGGAGCGCGGCGCGACCACGCCGGAGAAGCGCCGGGCTCACTTCGTATCGGCATTGTGCGTCGCATGGCCCGACGACCATCTCGAGGAGGTCGAAGCCCGCGTGGACGGCACGCTGGTCTGGCCGCCGCGCGGCACGGCGGGTTTCGGTTACGATCCGACGTTCCTGCCGGACGGTCACGCCCGCACCTTTGGCGAAATGACCAGCACCGAGAAGCACGGACTGCCGCCTGTCGGCCTCGGCCTGTCGCATCGCGCCCGCGCATTCGCGAAGCTTGCGGAGATTGCACTTTGATCGCCGCTGACACGAAGCCCGCTTTCGGCGTCTACGTGCACTGGCCGTTCTGCCTGTCGAAGTGTCCGTATTGCGACTTCAACAGCCACGTCCGGCACGCGCCGATCGATGAAGAACGCTTCGTGCAGGCATTCGTGCGCGAGATCGAAACCACCGCCGCCCGCGCACCCGGCCGCGACGTGTCCTCGATCTTCCTCGGCGGCGGCACGCCGTCCTTGATGCAGCCGCAGACCGTCGGCGCCATCCTCGACGCAATCGGAAAGCATTGGGACGTTGCTGATGACGTCGAGGTCACGCTGGAGGCCAATCCCACCAGCGTCGAAGCCACGCGGTTCCGTGGCTATCGCGCCGCCGGCGTCAACCGCGTCTCGCTCGGCGTGCAGGCGCTCGACGATTCCTCGCTGAAAGCTCTCGGACGGCTGCACACCGCCCGCGAGGCGCTTGAGGCAGTGGCGATCGCGCGCTCGGTGTTCGACCGCTATTCCTTCGATCTGATCTATGCGCGCCCCGACCAGACGCCTGACATGTGGGCGGAGGAATTGCAGCGCGCGATCGCGGAAGCCGCCGAGCATCTGTCGCTCTATCAATTGACCATCGAGGAAGGCACGCCGTTTTTCGGCATGCACGCCACCGGCAAACTCAGGACGCCGGATGAAGCGGTCGCGCGCGCGCTGTATGACATCACGCAGGAGATCTGCGCGCATCATGGCCTGCCGGCCTACGAGATTTCCAACCACGCGCGGTGCGGCGCGGAATGCCGGCACAACCTGGTCTACTGGCGCGGGCAGGAATATGCGGGCATCGGCCCAGGGGCCCACGGACGTCTCGATATCGACGGCCACAGGCACGCCATCGCCACGGAAAAGCGGCCGGAGGCCTGGCTCATGCGGGTCGAGGCAATCGGCAACGGGATCGTCGCCGACGATATCCTGAACAGCGAAGAGCGCGCCGACGAGTTCCTGCTGATGGGGCTGCGGTTGCGCGAGGGCATCGATCCGGAGCGCTACACGGCGCTGTCGGGCCGGCCCCTCGATCCGCGGCGAATCGCCATTTTGCGCGAGGAAGGCGCAATCGCGATCAGCCCCGACGGCCGTTTGCGGGTCACGCAGGATGGCTTTCCGCTGCTCGATGCGGTGGTGGCCGATCTCGCCGCCTGATTCCGGCAGCCAAGGGGGCCACTAAGGGATGCCGGCAAAGAGATCAGGCGCCAAAGCTCTTGGGCGATCCGGCAACCGCTTGGCCACCACCGGACGCGACACGCATGACGGCGAGGCCGCGTTGGTTGGTGCCGTCGGAACGGAATCGAAACAGGCCGTCGATGCCGGCAAAGCCCGACGGGTTTGTCAGCGTCTCCGCCGCGAAGCGCTGCGCGCCCTGGGTTCGCCCGAGGGCCGCGACCAGCGCAACCGCGTCATAGGCAAGGGTCGCCGTGCGCACCGGCTCGCCGCCGAACTTGGCGCGATAACGGCCGGCGAAGGCGCGGAAGCCGGACGGATCGGGAGCCGCATAGAGACCGCCTTGCAGCGCCGCGCTGGCGGATACGCGTGGATTGTCCCACAGGCCGGTGCCGAGAAGCTGGACATTGCGCAGGTTGGCGCCCGCCGCCGTGAGCGCGTCGGCAACCGAGACCACCGCATCGCCATCATCGGCGATGAGCAAAGCATCGGCCGAGCGAAGCGACTGCGCCACGTTTTTCGCCGCGCCGGCGCGATCCGCGCCATATTTCTCGAATGCGACGATACGCCCGCCGTGCCGGCCGACCGTCTGCTTGAAGGCGACCTCCACCACGTTGCCGTAGGCGTTTTCGGGCACCATGGCGGCAAACGAGCGCTTTCCGACGCTCGCGGCATATTCGACGATCCGGTTCACATCGGATTCGGGAAGAAAGCTCAGGAGATAGACGCCCCGGCCCGCAACGCTTGAATCGGTCGAGAACGCGATCACCGAGATGCCGCGCGTCCGCGCCGCCTGCGCAGTCGCCGGAACGGACGCTGCAAACAGCGGACCGAGGATGATTTCGGCGCCTTCATCGAGGGCTTGTTGCGCACCCTGCTGCGCGCCTTGCGCCGAACCGGCGTCGTCCTTGACCAGCAACTGGATATTCGGATTCTGAAACTCCGAAAGCGCCATTTCGGCGGCGTTCTTCATCGACTGCGCCGCAATGCTGGCATTGCCGGCAGCCGACAACGGGAGGATCAGTCCCACCTTGACCTGGCCAGCCCCGATGGTAGCGCCCTGCTGAGGCGGCGCGGCCGGCGAAGGTTGCGTCGACGAACCGATCAGCGATTGCTGGACACCCGAGCACGCCCCGAGCAAGGGCGCGCCAATGACAAAACCCAATGCCGCCCGGCGGGTCGTGCCCGGACGTTCGGGTTTCGGTTTGAACGGGTCCGCCATTATCATCCTTGCCATGAACTCGTCCGCACAGGCCGAGCGCAATCTCCCGAGGGAATCAGGCATATTGCTGACGAATAATTACCTGAACAAAGGGATCGTGTCCCGCCTCGACTCGGCGCCGTACCCAACCTTGTGGACGGCGGAACCCGCCGACTTCTCGGAAATAACGTGAAATCGAATCCCTTCTCGCGCCCCTGGGCAGTTCTGGCCTTCTATTGGAGTCAAAGTACACGGCTTTCGTACTGACGGATTTTCTCGGCGCGGTATCCACTTCGCCCGAAAACGCTATAGAGTGCCGCGCTATGCGCGCAAAATCAGCCCCGCTGAAACCGGACGCCGAAACTCCCGGTATCCGGACCTTTTCTATCGCGGGTCATCAACTGGTCGCACCGAAGACTGCGCCGGGCCTTCATCTGGTCGCTACGCCGATCGGCAATCTCGGCGACATCACCCTGCGGGCACTCGAGACACTCGCCGGTGTCGATATCATCGCATGCGAGGACACCCGCATCACGCGCCGTCTCACCGAACGCTTCGCGATCACAGCCGTACTCAAGCCGTATCACGACCATAACGCTGCGACCGCCCGTCCGAAAATTCTGGAGCAGCTTGCGGCTGGGGCCTCGATCGCGCTGGTCTCCGATGCCGGAACGCCGCTGATTTCCGACCCCGGATTCAAGCTGGTCCGCGAGGTCTCTGCCGCGGGCCATCGGGTCGTTGCGTTGCCCGGACCCTCGTCGGTGCTGGCTGCGCTCGCGGTCGCCGCGCTGCCGACGGACCGGTTCTACTTCGAAGGATTTTTGCCGGCAAAGGAGGCCGCACGCCGCACGCGCCTTGCCGAGCTTGCAAGGATCGATGCTACGCTGGTCATGTTTGAATCCGGCAGCCGCATCCGGGAATCCTTGCGCGATCTCGCAACCATCCTCGAACGTCGCGACGCCGCGATCTGTCGCGAACTGACGAAACTGCACGAGGATATCCGCCGCGCACCCCTCGGAGAACTCGCGGAAGCCGCAGAGACGCTGGAAACGCGGGGGGAATTTGTGCTGGTGGTCGGCCCGCCTCCGGCTGACGCAGGCATGATGTCATCCGAAGATCTGGACGAACTGTTGCTGACTTCGCTGAAGCAAAGCAGCCTCAAGGACAGCGTCGCGCGGGCAGTCGAAATGTCGGGCCGCCCGCGTCGCGAAGTCTATGCCCGCGCGCTTGAACTCGCCGGACAAGGCCGGGCCAGGGGCGCCAATGACCGCAGGTAGGGACGATTCCCTCGACCGCGCGAAGACAGTAGCGCCGGAGCGGGTCGCGGCCTTCCATACGGGCCTTTCGGCGGAGAATCGCGCCGCCGCTTTTCTGATGGCCAAAGGCTACCGGATTCTGGCGCGGCGGTTTCGCACGCCGCATGGCGAGATCGACATCGTGGCACGGCGGCGACAGCTTCTCGCCTTCGTCGAGGTCAAGGCCCGCCGCAGCCTCGATGAAGCCGCCTATGCGGTGACGCCACGGCAACAACTTCGGATCATCGCCGCGGCGCAAGGCTGGCTGATGGCACATCCCGAACATGCAGCTTTCGAGCTTCGTTTCGACGCCATGCTGATTGCGCCACGACGATTGCCGCGCCATTTGCCAGGTGCATTCGACGCCAGTACATAGCCTGAGGCGCTTACGCGTCTCCGGTTGAATCAACGGACGAGCACCATGAAATTGAAAGTCGCCGTTCAGATGGATCCCATCGCGCGCATCAACGTGCGCGGCGATTCGACGTTCGCCCTGTTGCTGGAGGCGCAGAGACGCGGCCACACGATCTCGTATTACACGCCGAACAGGCTGTCCCTGCGCGGCAAGGACGTGGTTGCGCCGGTCCAGCTGCTGACCGTGCGCGATCAGGACGGCGATCATTTTACGCTCGGCGATGCGACACGCACGCATATGGAATCATTCGACGTCGTGTTGCTGCGACAGGATCCACCGTTCGATCTCGCCTACATCACGAGTACTCATTTGCTCGAGCGCATCCATCCGAAGACGCTGGTGGTGAACGATCCCGCAAGCGTGCGCGACGCGCCGGAAAAGCTGTTCGTGATGGATTTTCCCGAACTGATGCCGCCGACATTGATCTCGCGCGATCTCGACGAGATCAATTCGTTTCGCGCCGAGCACGGCGCGGTGGTGATGAAACCGCTGCATGGTCATGGCGGAGCCGCGGTGTTTCGCGTGATGCCGCAGGACATGAATTTCGGGTCGCTGTTCGACATGTTCTCGGTGACGTTCCGCGAGCCATGGGTAATCCAGCGTTTTCTGCCGGAGGTCAAACAGGGCGACAAGCGCATCATCCTCGTGGACGGCGAATTCGCCGGCGCCATCAATCGCGTTCCGGCCGCGGATGATCTGCGCTCCAACATGGTTCGCGGCGGCGCCGCCAGAGCCACCGACCTGACACCCCGCGAGCGCGAGATCTGCGAGCGCATCGGCCCCTCGCTGCGCGAACGCGGACTGCTGTTCGTTGGCATCGACGTCATCGACGGCAATCTCACCGAAATTAATGTCACCTCCCCCACCGGCATCCGCGCGATCGCCACCTTCGGAGGGCCGGATGTGGCTGCCCGAATCTGGGACCGGATCGAGGCGAAACGAGCCTAGTGCCTTTCGCTTCTGATGGAATCAGCAAGCTCCAGGATCTGATTGACGCGTTTTCTTCACGCGAACCGATATCCACTTCGGTCGAAAACGCTCGAGACACCATCCCAGGCCTGCCAGCGCACGGCGGAACCGGTTTTAGGAGCAGACCACGCTCAAGGAGAGTGCTTGCCATCCGGAACTTTGTTCTCTCAATGTTCTTGTGCTCGGGAGGGTTGTAAGCTAATCTCGCATAGGCAGAGGGGGCGGCCATGGTTCAGCGGGTATCCACCGTCGCATTTGAGGGCATCGAGGCGCGCGCGGTCGACGTGCAGGTGCAGGTCGCGCCGGGTCTGCCCGCCTTCAACATCGTCGGCCTGCCGGATAAGGCGGTGTCGGAGGCTCGGGAGCGTGTGCGGGCCGCCCTGATCGCTTCAGGTTTGGCGCTGCCGGCTCGCCGAATCACCGTCAACCTCGCCCCCGCCGATCTCCCGAAGGAAGGCAGCCACTACGATCTGCCGATCGCGCTCGGCCTGATGGCGGC
Source organism: Nitrobacter sp. (assembly GCF_051535215.1). Lineage (NCBI taxonomy): Bacteria > Pseudomonadati > Pseudomonadota > Alphaproteobacteria > Hyphomicrobiales > Nitrobacteraceae > Nitrobacter > Nitrobacter sp. The sequence continues at coordinate 116,927 of NZ_JBPPLY010000001.1, forward strand.
GATCGGCGCCATTCCCTCCGACGCCCTGTCCGGATTTTCGGTGCTCGGCGAACTCGGCCTGGACGGTTCGATCGCGGCCGTCGCAGGCGTTCTTCCGGCCGCGATCGGAGCGAACGGCCGCGACGAGGGGCTGATCTGCCCGGCAGCCTGCGGCGCGGAGGCGGCCTGGGCGAGCCCGGACATCCAGATCATCGCCGCAAGCTCGCTGATTCAGATCGCAAATCATTTCAAGGGAACTCAGGTTCTGTCCCGGCCACAGCCCCGGATTCGCGAAACTCAAAATGTTGCTCTCGACCTTCGTGACATCAAGGGCCAGGAGAGCGCCAAGCGAGCGCTCGAAATCGCAGCCGCCGGCGGGCATCATCTCCTCATGGTTGGCTCACCCGGCAGCGGCAAATCGATGCTCGCGGCGCGCCTGCCCTCGATCCTTCCACCGCTGTCGCCGGCCGAACTGCTGGAAGTGTCGATGATCGCGTCGGTGGCCGGCGAAATCGACGGTGGGGCCCTCACCTCGCGCCGGCCCTTTCGCGCCCCGCATCACTCCGCCAGCATGGCCGCGCTGACGGGCGGCGGTACGCGCGCCAAGCCCGGAGAAATCTCTCTGGCGCATAATGGCGTGCTGTTTCTGGACGAACTGCCGGAGTTCGATCCGCGCGTGCTGGATTCCCTCCGGCAGCCACTGGAGAACGGCGAGATCGCGGTCTCCCGTGCCAACCATCGCGTGACCTATCCCGCGCGTTTCATGCTGGTGGCCGCGATGAACCCTTGCCGCTGCGGCCACGCCTTCGAGCCTGGTTACGCCTGCAAGCGCGGTCGCATCGACCGCTGCACCGCGGACTATCAGATGCGCATTTCCGGGCCTCTGCTGGACCGAATCGATCTGCGGATCGAGGTCCCGGCCGTGACAGCCTCTGATCTCATTCTGCCACCCGCCTCGGAAGGGTCGACCGAAGTAGGGGCCCGTGTCGCCGCGGCCCGCGACATTCAGGCGGCGCGCTATGCCGCGCTCGGACTTCCGAATGTCCGCACCAATGCCGAAGCGCCGGCGGCCGCGCTGGAAGACATCGCGCAACCCGATGCACAGGGGCTGAAGCTGCTGCGCGACGCCGCCGAAAGCATGCGTCTGTCGGCGCGCGGTTATCACCGGGTGCTGCGCGTCGCCCGCACGCTCGCTGACCTCGGCGGTGCCGATAAAATCGGTCGGCTGCATATCGCCGAAGCGTTGTCCTATCGAGCGCTCGCGGAGGACCTCAGGCGGGCGGCCTGACCAGCGTTCACTTCCATCGGCAAAGCGGAGACCGTCAATAAGACGTTCTTAACCCTGTTCGCATCGGACAGGGATTTTTGCTCGGTTCCTCAAACACTTCGCAACACCGTTCCCCCATGCTGCGGCGCATTGCGTACGCTCCTGCGGCGGATTCCGCCCTCGGACGAAAATGCCGGACACAGACGAACTCGGGTGAGCGATGATGGCGCGATTGTTCTGGCTCAAGGCGCGTCTGCGCCGCCTGGTCCGGCGACATCCCCGACTTAGCTTTGTCTTTCGGACCTTCACGACCTTTTCGATCACGTTCGGAGGCGCCTACGGCTTCATAAGCGGCGCCAGAAGTGCAGATTACGACCCTAATACCTTCGCAGTCGGCGTGAGTTTTCTTTTCGCGATGGCCTGCGTCGGGCTGGCAGTTCTCAGCATGCGCCTGCGCTGGATGCGGAAAAAGCTTCGCAAGGTCGCTCTTCACAACGAGGCACTTGCGGACCGGAACTGGGAGTTGAAGGAAGCAGAGGAACGGGCGCGCAGCCTTTTCGAATCGCAGGGCGACCTGATCGTCCTGCGCGATTCGGACGGCGTTATCACCTCGGTCAACGACGCCTATTGTGTTCTGGCTCAGCGCTCCAGGGCCGAGTTGCTCGGCAGCCGGTTCGCGCTCCCCGTTCTTGAGCAAGGCGAGAGCACGCTTGAAACGAACGGCACGCGAATCCACGATCAGCGTGTCGAAACCGCGCTTGGCCCGCGCTGGATTGCGTGGCGCGAAGGGCTGGTCCGGATCGACGCCAACCATCCGGCGGAACTGCAATGCGTCGGCCGCGACGTCACCAGTCGCATGGAGACCGGGCGCGCGCTTGCTGAAGCACGCGATAACGCGGACGCGGCCAACCGGGCCAAGTCGCGTTTCCTGGCAATGACCTCGCATGAGTTTCGCACGCCGCTGAACGGCATCATCGGCATGAGCGGATTGCTGCTCGACACCCCTCTCACGCCCGAACAGACGACATATGCCAGAGCGGTCAAGGCGTCCGGCGACGCACTGCTGTCGCTGATCGAGGAATTGCTCGACTATTCCAAGATCGAAGCCGGCAAGATCGAACTCGAAAGCCGTCCTTTCGTCCTGCCCGACCTGGTCGAGGATGTCACCGAACTGCTCGCGCCCCGCGCGCAGGCGCGGCAACTCGAGATCGCCGCCTATATCGACGACAGGCTGCCGATCGAAGTGATCGGAGATGCGGCGCGGTTGCGCCAAGTGCTGCTCAATCTTGCGGGAAACGCCGTCAAGTTCACGCCATCCGGCGGCGTCGCGCTGATCGTCGAGCCCGGCGGGCGGGCGGGAGACATCCGTTTCATGGTCCAGGATACCGGAATCGGCATAACACCGGATGCGCAGGCGCGAATTTTCCGCGAATTCGAGCAGGCCGACGAACAGATCGCGCGCCACTACGGCGGCACGGGACTGGGATTGAGCATCAGTGATCGCATCGTCAAGCGGATGGGCGGGCGCATCGCCCTCGAAAGCAGGCCGGGCGCCGGTTCGGCATTCGAGGTCTCGATACCCCTCACCGCTCATGACGGCGCCCCGGAGCGAAAGCCGTTCGCTCCGCCGGATCTCACTGGTCAGCCGATCCTGCTTGTGTCCCCTCAAACGATCGAAGCGTCCCTGTTGGCCCGGCAGCTGGAGCGATGGGGGGCCGAGACCTGCACAGTATCGGAGATCGCCGCTGCCCACGCGCGGCTTGCCGAGCGGCCGTGGCACGCGGTGTTCGTGGATCATGCCATGGGGGCGGAGAATGTCTGGCTGTTCGGTCAGGCTGCATCCTCGCACGCGCCGCGACGAATCGTCATGGTCACGCCGTCGACGCGACACGATCTTCAAACATCCGGCGCAGCCGCGTTCACGGGCTATCTGGTCAAGCCTCTGCGAGCTGCGTCGATCGCAGCGCGGCTGACGGCGCCGCCCAATGGCTCGACCGCGCAGCGGACGAGCGACCGCCATAACGACTGCGAGACGATCGGCGAGTCAGGGACACCCGCCACGGCGCCTGCGCAAAGTCTTTCGATTCTCGTGGCGGAGGATAACGAGATCAACGCGTTGTTGGTACGCTCGCTCCTGACCCGGCTCGGGCACGACGTGACCGTCGCCGCAAACGGCGAGGAAGCGCTTGAATCGTGGGTCGTCGCCGAAACAGCTGATACGCCCTACGATCTGGTGCTGATGGACGTCCAGATGCCGAAGCTCGACGGCATCGAGACCACGCGGAAAATCCGTGAACGGGAAGCCGTTCGTCACGCCCACCGCACCGCCATTCTGGCGCTCACGGCCAACACGCTGACTGAAGACCGTCAGGCCTGCCTGGAGGCCGGCATGGATGGCTTTCTCGTCAAACCGCTCGATCGGGACAAGCTGGTTGACGCGCTTGCGAGGCTGCTGGCGTCGCGCCACCTCGCGGCGTGAGGGGTCCGTGCCGTTGATCCGGTCCTGTTTTTGATTGAGATGATCTTGTCCGAAAACCAGTTCGCACCCCGGATCAAGTCCAGGGCAGGCATTTTCGGGATCATGCTCTGAAAATCGTCGCATTTTCTTACGGCGAGCCGGTATCCACTTCGCCGGAAAATGCCCTAAAGCCGCCTCAACGCGACCTGCTCGACGACGTGGTCGGCTCCCTTTTTGAGAATCAAGGTCGCGCGCGGCCGTGTCGGCAGGATGTTGTCCTCGAGGTTTGCGCGATTGGTGCGTTCCCAGATCGCGATGGCCGTTGCGGTCGCCTCATCGTCCGACAGCAGCGCGTAGCGATGAAAATAGGAGCGCGGGTCATGGAAGGCAGTGTCCCGCAGCGCCAGGAAACGCTTGACATACCAGTCCCGTAACACCGGTTCCTCGGCGTCAAGATAGACCGAGAAGTCGAAGAAATCGGAGACAACCGGGACGGCCCTGCCGTCACGCGGCAGCGGACCGGTCTGCAGCACGTTGACGCCTTCAACGATCAGGATATCGGGCTGACTGACCTCGGTCCAACTATCTGGCACGATGTCATACGTCAGATGCGAGTAAACCGGCGCCCGCACCGGCGTGCGGCCCGCCTTAATGTCGCTGAGAAATCCCAGCAGCATCGGCAGATTGTAGCTTTCCGGAAAACCCTTTTTCTGCATCAGGCCATGTCGCTCGAGCACGGCGTTCGGAAACAGAAATCCGTCGGTGGTGACGAGTTCGACCTTGGGACGTGGCGACCATCGCGCGAGCAGCGCCTGCAGCACGCGGGCCGTGGTCGATTTCCCGACCGCGACCGATCCCGCCACGCCGATGATATACGGCACCTTACGGTCGTGGATGCCGAGAAACTGCCGCTGGGCGACGAAGAGCCGCTGCATCGATGTTACATAGATCGACAGCAGCCTCGACAGAGGAAGATAGATTTCCTCGACCTCGACGAGATCGAGGCGGTCATGCATCGACCGTAATGCCGCGATTTCATTCGCGCCCAGTGTCATCGGCATGTCGTGCCGCAGCTTCGCCCACTCGGCGCGGGAAAAAATCCGATACGGATTATATTGCTGCTGCTCTGGCCGCGAATCCATGAAGCTCGCCCCGGGGCTACTCGCGATTGCGTGCAGCCTTTTCTTCGAGTCCCGACATTCTCGTGCGCTGCGCCAGGGCATCTTCGATGTCCTGGAATTTCACGCCGCGAGCTTTCAACAGCACAAGGAAGTGGAACATCGCGTCGGCGCCTTCAGCGATCAGGTGATTACGGTCGTTTTCAACCGCAGCGATCACCGTCTCGACGGCTTCCTCGCCGAATTTCTTGGCGCAATGCTCGGGGCCCTTGTCGAGCAGCTTTCGCGTGTAGGACGCCTCGCCACCAGATGCAGCGCGGGCGTCGATCGTGGCAGCAAGATCATGGATCGTGAAACGCGACATCTGTCCTACTCGTCTAACCGCCCACACCCTGGAGCGCGATAATCCCCGAATACCTCAGTCCGATCAGGCTGCATTGAATCAGATCAGGCCCTGTTTTTTGATCGAGCACGATCTATTGCGAAAACCGTTTTCACCCCGGATCAGGTCCTGGGCAGGCTTTTCGGGATCATGCTCTAGCACTTCCGCGATCCGGAGTCGTCAGGGATCGAGCCGCATCGGCAACCCGGCGCGGGCCATATGATCCTTGGCTTGGCGAATGGTAAATTCCCCGAAGTGAAAGATCGACGCGGCAAGAACCGCCGTCGCATGGCCTTCGCGAATTCCGTCGACCAGGTGGTCGAGATGACCCACGCCGCCGGACGCGATCACGGGCACGGAAACGCTGTCGGCCACCAGGCGCGTCAGCGGCAGATCGAAGCCTTGACGAGTGCCGTCGCGATCCATCGACGTCAGCAGGATCTCGCCGGCGCCGAGCGACACCACCTCCTGAGCATATTCGATCGCATCGATGCCGGTGGATTTGCGGCCGCCATGCGTAAAGATTTCCCAGCGATCCGTACCGCCCGCTTTCGACACCCGCTTGGCGTCGATCGCGACTACGATGCACTGGTCGCCGAACTTCTCCGCGGCTTCCCTGACGAACTCGCGCCGGCTCACCGCCGCGCTGTTGATCGAAACCTTGTCCGCACCGGAGCGCAGCAAGACACGGATGTCATCGATAGTGCGAACGCCGCCGCCGACCGTCACCGGCATGAAGCAAGCCTCCGCCGTGCGTCGGACCACATCCAGCATGATGCCGCGATTCTCGTGCGTCGCGGTGATGTCGAGAAAGGTGAGTTCGTCGGCACCGGCGGCATCGTATGCGACTGCGGCTTCCACCGGGTCGCCGGCGTCGCGCAGGTCCACGAAGTTGACGCCCTTGACGACGCGGCCATCCTTCACGTCGAGGCAGGGTATGACACGGACCTTGAACATCGCGCGCAAATACTCTCAGGCTGCCGCCCGCGCGGCGCGGATCAGCGCCAGCGCCTCAGCGGGATCGAGCCGGCCATCATAGAGCGCGCGACCGGCGATGGCGCCCGCGAGCTTCTTCGCGCGCGGCGCGAGCAACGCCTTCACATCCGCGATCGAGGCGAAGCCGCCGGACGCAATCACCGGAATTGAAATGCTCTCGGCAAGCGCGATGGTGGCGTCGAGGTTGAGGCCCTTCAGCAAACCATCGCGCGCGATATCGGTAAAGATGATCGCCGCGATGCCCGCGTCTTCGAACCGCCGCGCGATGTCGAGCGCGGTCACTTCAGACGTTTCGGCCCAGCCTTCCACCGCGACTTTGCCGTCACGCGCATCGAGACCGACCGCGACGCGCCCCGGAAATGACTTCGCGGCCTGCTTGACCAGAACCGGATCGCGTACCGCGGCGGTGCCGATGATGACGCGCGCGATGCCCTTGCCGAGCCAGGCTTCGATTGTCTTCAGATCACGGATGCCGCCGCCGAGCTGCACCGGCATGGTGACGGCCTGCAGCATCCGCTCAACCGCCTCCGCATTGACCGGTTTGCCGGCGAACGCGCCGTCGAGATCGACCACGTGCAGATATTCGAAGCCTTGCGAGGCGAAGGCGCGCGCCTGCTCGGCAGGATCGAGATTGAACACGGTGGCCCGCGTCATATCGCCCTGCTCGAGGCGAACGCATTGGCCGTTCTTCAGGTCGATGGCGGGAAAAAGAATCACGGCTTCCACTTCAGAAAATTCGAAATTAGCGCAAGCCCGAACCGCTGGCTCTTCTCCGGATGGAACTGGGTGCCGATCGCGGTGTCCCTGCCGATAACAGCCGTCACCGGGCCGCCGTAATCGGCACGCGCCAGCACGTCGGCCTCGTTGAGGGCGTTCAGGTGATAGGAATGCACGAAATAGGCGTGACGTCCTTTCGGCCCCAGCGGGAGGCCATCGAGCACCGGATGCTCATGTACCGGATCGAGTGTATTCCAGCCCATATGCGGAATCTTCAGGCTCTCGTCGCGCGGCGAAATCTTTTCGACGTCGCCCGCGATCCAGTCGAGGCCGTCGGTCGTGACATGCTCCCTGCCCCGCGTCGCCATCAGTTGCATCCCGACGCAAATGCCCAGGAATGGACGGGCCTTGTCGCGCACGACCTCCGTCAAAGCCTGGACCATGCCATCGAGCGCATCGAGTCCCCTGCGGCAATCGGCGAATGCGCCGACGCCGGGAAGCACCACGCGATCGGCCCGGAACACCATGTCCGGATCACGCGTCACCACGATCTTTTGCAAACCCTCAATGCCGCGCGCCGCGCATTCGAACGCCTTCGCAGCCGAATGAAGATTGCCGGAGCCATAATCGATGATCGCTGCGGTCACCTCGGCATCCCGGGTTGCGGAAACAGGCCGACAATGTCGCCACGCGGCAACGGCAGCGGCTGGCCACGGGTCGGCGGGGGCGCCCCGCGATCGACGGCCAACGGATCGAAGTCCACCCCTCGCATCGCGGTCCAGCGATCGAAAAACCGCCGCTCGGCGGCCTCACGGTCATCTGCGACAATGACCCCGAGCTGACGCCACTTGCGCCGCGACAGCGTCCAGCGCCGCAGGCTCGCCGCTTCCAGTCCCATCAGCACGGCGATGACGGCCATCACCGCGAAGCGTATTCCCCCGCCGGCACGCAGCAGCGTCATCACGACTTCGAGCAGGATCGACAGGACCATATATCCGGCGAGCGCCAGCCAGAGCCTTTGATAAAGCAACCACAACGGACCGAACACGAAGGCCCAGAACGAAAAGCCGTCACGAACGAACACGAACTGATCCGTGGTGCCGCGCACGTCCGTCCCCTCGGCAGGCGGCGCATGGACTGTATAGACCGGCATCTGCACTCTCCGTCGACGACAGGACAATCACCCGCCAAGCTGACCCTTTGTGGACGGCACTTCGCCCGCGGCGCGCGGATCGATCGCCACCGCTGCGCGAAGCGCCCGCGCCAGACCCTTGAAGCAGGATTCGGCGATATGATGACTGTTCTCGCCATATAGGGTCTCGACGTGCAAAGTCACGCCGGCATTGACCGCAAAGGCATTGAACCATTCGCGCACCAGCTCGGTGTCGAATGCGCCTATCTTGTCGCGCGGAAATTCGACCCTGAAGACCAGCATCGGGCGCCCCGAAATGTCGATCACAACACGGGACAGCGTCTCGTCCATGGGCATATGAACACCGGCATAGCGGGTGATGCCGGCCATGGTGCCGAGCGCCTGCTTCACCGCCTGCCCCAGCGCGATGCCGACATCTTCGGTGGTGTGGTGGTGGTCGACATGGAGGTCGCCGTCGGCCTTGACGGTGATGTCGATGCGCGAGTGGCGGGCGAGCAGATCCAGCATATGGTCGAAAAAGCCGATGCCGGTCGCAACGTCGGACACGCCGGAGCCGTCGAGGTTCACCGCGACCTCGATGTCGGTTTCCTTGGTTTTGCGCTTGATGGTCGCCGTGCGCATGAAATGAGCTCTCCGCGTCGCATAGGATCCGCCAAAAGGCGCTCAGGATCATAGGGATCCTGAAAGGGGCCCTTTTAACAGGCTCATGCTCCCTTCGCTACTGCGAGACGACGCCTTTTGCGGGAGTTCTTCGCACTATGGTGACCGGATTCCGCGACTTCGAACGCCGATTGAAACGCCGCGCCGCAATGTCTAAGTCTGGCGGATTACGAAGGGGTTCAGATGCAAGCATCACAGCCGGAGGTGTGGCACGGCACCACGATTCTGACGGTCCGCAAGGGCGGCAAGGTCGTCATCGGCGGAGACGGCCAGGTCTCGATCGGACAGACCGTCATCAAATCCAATGCGAAAAAGGTCCGGAAACTTGGCAAGGGCGACGTGATCGGCGGGTTCGCCGGCGCCACCGCCGACGCCTTCACGCTGTTCGAGCGGCTGGAAAGCAAGCTCGAGCAATATCCCGGCCAGCTCACCCGCGCCGCGGTCGAACTCGCCAAGGACTGGCGCACCGACCGTTATCTGAGGCGGCTCGAAGCCATGATGCTCGTCGCAGACAAGGACGTGTCGTTGGTCCTGACTGGCACCGGTGACGTGCTCGAACCCGAGGCCGGCGTGATGGCCATCGGCTCCGGCGGAAACTATGCACTGTCCGCCGCGCGGGCGTTGATCGATTCCGACAAGGACGCGGAAACGATCGTCCGCCGCTCGCTCGATATCGCCGCCGACATCTGCGTTTATACCAACCGAAACCTGACCATCGAGACGCTGTCCACGGATTGAGAGATGCCGAGCTTCCACATTCCGCCCGCTACCCCCACCGCTCGATGATGCGCGACGTATGAGCGCTTTGACTGGTCAAACCGATCCCTTGCCGTCAACGAGCCTCTCGATCGGCAAAGGGATTGCAATCGCGCTCAGCCTGGTCCTGCTGCAAGGTGCAATTCTCTATGCCATGGGCCGCATCCCGATCTGCACCTGCGGTTACGTCAAGTTCTGGCACGGCGTTGTGCAGAGCTCCGAAAATTCGCAGCATCTCACCGACTGGTACACATTCTCCCACATCATCCACGGATTTCTGTTTTACGGCGCGACGTGGCTGATCCTGCCACGCGCTCCGTGGATTACCCGTCTGCTGATCGCGATAACGATCGAAGGCGCATGGGAGATCGTCGAGAATTCGCCCTGGATCATCGATCGCTATCGCGCCGCGACGATTTCACTGGACTACTACGGCGACAGCATCGTCAATTCTTTATCCGACACTCTGGCCATGATCGCGGGATTCGTGCTTGCGCGCAAACTGCCGATTGCCTTGACGATCCTACTGGCAGTCGCGTTTGAAGTGCTGGTGGGACTGCATATCCGCGACAACCTGACACTCAACGTCATCATGCTGATTCACCCATTCGAAGCCATCCGGCACTGGCAGGCCGGACCGCCCATCATTTGACCGCTTGTCTCCGCAACGATCCAACCTATCTTCGAGATCATGATGCACTTCTCTCCTCGCGAAATCGTTTCCGAACTCGACCGTTTCATCGTCGGCCAGACCGACGCCAAGCGCGCCGTCTCCATAGCCTTGCGCAATCGCTGGCGGCGCCAGCAGTTGACCGGACCGCTGCGCGAGGAAGTGCTGCCGAAAAACATCCTGATGATCGGCCCGACCGGCGTCGGCAAGACCGAGATCGCGCGGCGTCTGGCCAAGCTGGCGAACGCACCGTTCCTCAAGGTCGAAGCGACGAAGTTCACCGAAGTCGGATATGTCGGACGCGACGTCGAACAGATCGTTCGCGACCTCGTGGAGGTTGCGATCAACCAGACCCGCGAGCGCAAGCGCAAGGACGTTCAGGCGCGCGCCCAGCTTGCCGCCGAAGAACGCGTGCTCGACGCGCTCGTGGGAGCTAATTCCAGCGCTGCCACCCGCGATTCCTTTCGCAAGAAGCTGCGGGCCGGCGAGCTCAACGACAAGGAAATCGAGATCGAGACGCAATCCTCCGGCGGTGCACCGATGTTCGAGATTCCGGGAATGCCCGGCGCGCAGGTGGGCGCGATCTCGATCGGCGATATTTTCGGCAAGATGGGCGGGCGAACCAAGACCCGCCGGCTGTCCGTGGAAGATTCCCATGAAATCCTGGTCAATGAGGAATCCGACAAGCTTCTCGACAGCGACCAGCTTACCCAGGAGGCGGTCGCCGCCGTTGAGAACAACGGCATCGTGTTTCTCGACGAGATCGACAAGATCTGCGTGCGGGACGGCCGCAGCGGGGGCGACGTGTCGCGCGAAGGCGTACAGCGCGACCTGCTGCCGCTGATCGAGGGAACGACGGTCTCCACCAAGCACGGCGCGGTCAAGACCGACCACATCCTGTTCATCGCCTCGGGCGCGTTTCACATCGCCAAGCCGTCGGACCTGCTGCCCGAATTGCAGGGCCGGCTGCCGATCCGCGTCGAACTGGATGCTCTGACGCGCGACGACATGCGGCGCATCCTGACCGAACCGGAGGCCTCGCTTCTCAAGCAGTATATCGCGTTGATGCAGACCGAAGGGGTCACGCTCGACTTCTCCGACGACGCCATCGATGCGCTTGCGGATATTGCGGTCGCTGTGAATTCCACGGTCGAGAATATCGGCGCGCGACGGCTGCAGACGGTGATGGAGCGGGTGCTCGACGATGTTTCGTTCTCGGCGCCCGATCGAAATGGAGAGACGGTTCGTATCGACGCCGCATACGTTCAGAAGCACGTCGGCGATCTGGCCAAGAACGCCGATCTGAGCAGATTCATTCTCTAGAGTCTGATTCAACTGCGGTGAACCAGACTCTAGCCATATCTTTTTGATCGAGCATGATCTTATCCGAAAACCGGTTTCCACTTTTCGGGATCATGCTCTAAAACTCCGCGCCCGTCGCAAGCGGACGTAAAGCGCGCCCTCGCCGCCATGACCGACATGCGCCTCGTCGAAGCCGACGACCAGCGAGCGGAATTCCGGTAGCGCGAGCCATTGCGGGACCTGCCGCCGAAGCACGCCGCGTCCGGAGTCCGGATCGGCGGCGCGGCCCTTGCCGGTGATGACGAGCACGAAGGTCAGACCATCGCCTGAGGCGCTCTGCAGAAAACGCAGCAGGGCGCGGTGCGCCCGTGTCTGCGTCATGCCGTGCAGGTCGATCCGGGCGTCGATGTCTTTCCGTCCCCGCGACAGTTGCGATCGCTCGCGGCGGGTGAGCGGCGTCTGTGGCTGAGCTTTGGTCTTTTTGCCTTTCGCGACATCGGGTGCCGCCGGTCTTTGCGCGGAAGCGGACGCTGTCGTGATGCCTGATGTCTCGCGCAGCGCCACGGAAGCTCCAGCCGGCCGAGAGCGTTTGCGTAACGGTTTCGCCTGCGCGGCGACGCTCTCCCACAACTGACGTTCGGCATCGGTAAGAACGCGTTGGCGGCGCGGTCGTGTAGGGGTATCCGGCGAGGGGCGTTTCATCGGATCGGGCGATGCCAACGCCGGCGGTGATGACGCGGCCGCTGACGATCGGATCTGACTTCGGGCCGCATCACCGGAGACGGAGCGGCTGCCGGGGACTCGGTTTTTGCCGCCGGCACGGCAGCAGCCCCAGCCGGCTTCGCGGCTGGGGACACGGGTGAGGATGTGGACTGCTGCGTGGCGGCCTTGAGGCCGTCCGGCTTCCGATCCTTCTGCGGAAACAGCTTTGCGATTCTTGCCGATGGCCGCTTTTCCGGAAGCGGCATGGTTCTGCCGCTCACCGCGGGATCGAGGCTATTCGGGACCAGCATCACGAAATGCATATTGTGGCGCAGGCGCCCCGATACGCGGCCTGCTTCCGGACCTGCTCCGAAGTAAAGGTCGGCGCGGGCCGGGCCGACGATTGCCGAGCCGGTATCCTGCGCAATCATCAGCCGATGAAAGGGGGTTTTCGCCTGTTCGGATTCGATCGGCAATTCGCCTTCGATGAAAAACGGCGTGCCGTAGACGTGCAGCGATTTATCGACGGCAATCGACCGGCCGGGCGCAAGCGGCACGCCCTGCGCGCCGACCGCCTCGTCATTGTCCGAGAGCTTCACCTCGTGGAAGAAGACATACGACCGGTTTTGGCGGCGCAACTCCCTGGCTCCATCCGGGTTTTCAGTCATCCACTGCCTGATTCGCTGCATCGACATCTGATCCTTCGGGATGATGTTGCGCTCGATCAGAATACGGCCGACGGCGGTATAGGGATATCCGTTATAGGAATCATAGTTGATGCGCAGCGTCGAGCCGTCCTCAAGACGAACGCGCGCCGAGCCCTGGATTTGCGTGAAGAGAAGATCGGTCTGGCTCTTGAGCCAGCAGATTTCAAGGCCGCGGCCCGCGATCGCGCCATCCTCGATTTCAGCGCGGTCATAGTAGGGGACAAGCTTTCGGCGGCCGATCTTGCGATATACGGGTCCGCTGTTCGGCAGGCTCGGCGCGCTCTGCGTGAACCCCCGGACGAAAAGATTCGAGGGACGCCGGTAAACCGGCACGGTGTAGACGTCCGTTCGGGTGCGCGACCCGTCGATGATCGGCTCGTAATAGCCCGTCACAAAACCGTCGGCTTCGCCGAGACGCGAAATCCGTACCGGCCGGAATCGGCTTTCGAAGAAGGCGCGGGCACTGGCATCTTTCGATATGTCGGCCATGGTCGCGGCGCGGCACGGCTCCCGCAACGACGCGCCCAGCGCTTTCTGACCGGCGGCCGGGGGCTGCCGCGCGGTTACCGCATGGCAACTCCTGCGAAAGGTCCTGAATGCTTCAAGATGATCGTCGTCTTTCCAGCCGGCGATGTCGCCCCATGCCGCCGGAATATATTGACCGCCGGCGATCTCGAGCGGCCAGACCGGATGACGAGGGACATGCCGGGCTTCAACCGCGGCAGGCGCAAGAACGGCGGCGATGCAAAATACGACCGCGCACCATTTCAACCGAGAAAGATCAGCCGGCGCTTCCGGTGCCAACCAGTTTCCAGTTCGGATCGCGCGAAGCGATATCGCGGGCAAACGTCCAAACATCGGTGATATCGGAAATCTTCTCAGGGTTTCCGTCGACAATTGCCCCCGACTTGTCGCGCGTGATCGAAATCATCTGCGAGATGAAGCGAACGGTCAGTTGCTCCGCGCCGTCGCGCAATTCCGCACCGATCAGTTCCACTTTGTCGATCGAAACAAACCGCGTTTCCGTCTGCTGTTCGAGCTTCTCCCGGTCCTTGATGGCGGCGTCAAAGCTTTCATAGACGTCCGTCGACAGCAAGTCCTTCAAGGTCCGGCGATCGCCGTTGGCGAACGCCAGCACAATCATTTCGTAGGCGCTGCGCGCGCCGCTGAGGAAATGCTTCGGATCGAAGGACGAATCCTGAGCCGCGATGGCCTCGAGCCCGAGGGCGAGGGGCGTGCCGGGCTCAGCCAGACTTTTCCAGCGCTCGGATGCAGACGTCACGTCGGGCGCGGGCCCCGACGGCGCCTGATCGATCACGGCGCCCGGTACCGGAACGACATTGTTGTCCTTCGTGCCATGCAGGACTTCGCGCGTCGCACGGTCGTAAGGCGGACGCTCACTTCCGGTGCGCTGTCCCAGGACGCTGCGCAGACGCAGGAAGATAAAAACCGCCAGCGCCAGAAAAATGATGGTGTAAATATCCACTTCGTCTTCACTTTCTGATCGGTCTGGTTCTCGTCCGGCGAACGAAGGTCCAGCGGGGGTCACAGGTTCGCATCAGACGGCGTCGATAATGTAGGTATGATATCCAATCCGGCCAAGGGCGCGTTTTAGCATAACGAACGTGATCGGGAGTTGTCTCCCTAACTGCCATCTCAAAAGAATGATAGCCCGTTTCCGATCAAAGGGGAAATCGGATTGCGGGAAGAAAACGCGTTCCTTCAACAGTTTAAGTCGCCAGGCCGTGCAACCTGCGGCATTTTTTCCGAAACCTCCGAGGCTAAACGTGATGAGTGACCTCCGCCAAGGACCGCCCGAGGGTCCCGCCGTCCTTGTGGACAGCGGCAGGCTTGTGATAGCCACTCGCGGCGGCGCGGCAATTTGCCCCTTCAAGCAAGCCAATCATTCCCCGACTTCGCTTGAACGTTTCAGGAGAGACATCCAATGACCAACGGCAACGGCACACCTCCCGAGGCGGGCCCTTCACCACAGTTGAATGTGCTGGCTCAATACACCAAGGATCTCTCTTTCGAGAATCCCAATGCGCCCGCCTCGCTTGCCCCGCAGCAATCGCCCCCTTCGATCAGCGTTCAAATCAATGTCGGCGCCACCAATGTCGCGGAAAACGACTACGAGGTGGTGCTCAAGGTCGAAGGTAAGGCCGAACATACCGGCAAGCTGATGTTCAGTTTCGAACTGGCCTATGCGGGCGTGTTCCGGATCGTCAACGTTCCCCAGGAAAACCTGCATCCGCTGGTCATGATCGAATGCCCGCGGCTGTTGTTCCCGTTCGCGCGCGAAATCGTTGCGACGGTGGTTCGCGAGGGGGGATTCCCGCCGCTGATGCTCGATCCGATCGATTTTGTGAGCCTGTACCGGCAAAACATGGAACGCCAGGCGGCGCAACAGCAGCAACAACAGCCAAGCTGAAGCTCCGATCTAGTTGATGGGTTTCCTGACGCGAACTGGTTTACACCCTCGGGCCCAAGCCCGAGGGCATGTTTCGCTCGAAACCGCCTAAGCTCTTCGGCTTGGTCCCGGCCTGCTTCAGGCCTCGTTCCCGACGAATTCCATCCAGATTGCCTTCCCGCCGAGCGTCGCGATGAAATCGCGATGCGCGATGCGGTCGGCATCGGTCACGCGGGGCGCCAGCGGCGCAGGGCGCTGGCGTCTCGGCATATCAAGGGTTCCGCCGCTCTGGCGGGACACTGATTCCACCAGGATCAATTGCGACTGCCGGGCGCCGATCAGATCGATATAGACTTCCGCAAGCAATTCCGCGTCGAGCAACGCCCCGTGTTTGGTCCGGCGACTGTTGTCGATGGCGTAACGCGAGCAGAGATCGTCGAGCCGGTTCGACACGCCGGGATGCTTCCGTCGCGCCAGCAGCAGCGTGTCCACCAGCCGGTCCCGCCCGATCGCCTCCCGTTTCAGGCGATCGAGTTCCGCATTGATGAAGCCGATATCGAACGAGGCGTTGTGGATGACGAGCGGCGCGTCGCCGACGAATTCCAGAAACTCATCCACGACCTGCGCGAACAGGGGCTTGTCTGCAAGAAACTCACTCGACAGGCCATGCACCGCGAACGCTTCCTGCGGCACGTCGCGTTCCGGATTGATATAGCGATGGAACGTCTGCCCTGTCGGCATGCGATTGAAAATTTCAACACACCCGATCTCGACTAGACGATCGCCGCGAAGCGGATCAAGACCCGTCGTTTCCGTATCGAGAACGATTTCGCGCATAATTTTTTCGGACTCGCGAATCAGGGACGCCGTCGCGGCATTTTAGCAGCTTGCGCCAGAATTTCCCGAATTCGCCCGCGCACATGGTCTATACCATGCGAGGTGTCCACTACGAAATCCGCCCGGCTGCGCTTTTCGGCGTCGGGTAACTGCCGGGCCAGGATCGTCGTCAGTTTGTCACCCGTCATGTTGCCTCTCGTCAGGATGCGCTCGCGTTGAACGTCGGGCGTCGTGGTGACGACGACGACCGCATCTACATGCTTATCGCCGCCGGTTTCGAACAGCAGCGGCACGTCCACCACCGCCACATCAGCGCCCGATCGCTCGGCCCGATCGAGAAACGTCTGGCGATACGCGTGCAGCATCGGATGCACGATCTGCTCAAGCTGCGTCATGGCGGCAGCGTCGTGCACAACCCTCGCCGACAACTTCTCCCGGTCGACCTTTCCGTTGACGGTTGTTCCGGGAAACGCCGCCTCGATGGCCGGTGCCGCCTCGCCTTCATAAATTTTGTGAACTGTCGCGTCGGCATCGTAAACCGGCACCCCGGCTTCCGAAAAAAGCCTGGCGGTGGTCGATTTCCCCATTCCGATCGATCCGGTCAGCCCGAGCACCAGCATATGCAAACATCCGACGTCACAACGACAGTAGGCCCTGGCCGCGCAGAAAAGCGAGCAGCGGCAACAGCGGCAAGCCGAGAATGGTGAAATGATCGCCGTCGATCCGGCTGAACAGGTGGACGCCCAGCTTCTCGAGTTGATAGGCGCCGACGCTCGCGGTAGCCGCATCGCCAGCCGCATTCAGATAGGCCTCGATCGTCTCCCCGCTCAGTTCCCGCATCGTCATGCGGGCGACCGACACATCTTCAAAGAGCGGCTTGCCATCGCGCACAATCGCGACACCGGCGTGCAGCGTGTGAGTCCGGCCGGACAGCGCGCGCAGATGCTCCGCCGCCCCCGCGCGGCCAGCCGGCTTGTTGAACAGGCGGTTCTCGCATTCAAGGGTCTGATCGGCTCCGATAACGTAGCGGCCGGGCGAGCGCGACGAAACCTCGCGGGCTTTTTCGCGAGCCAGGCAAATGGCGATCTCATCGCTCTTGGTCAGGCCGGAATTCCGCTGAATGGTTCGTTCGTCGATCGCGGCTGGAACGGTCTCGAATGACAGACCGGCATTTGCGAGCAATGCCTGGCGAACCCGGCTTTGCGATGCGAGGATCAAGGGCTTCGGTTCGCGCCAGACCACGGTCACCGGCCCTGCTCCGCCTGGCGCTGCCGTTGCCGATCCGCAAACAGCTTCATAATCGCTGCGGCGGTCTCTTCGATCGACCGGCGTGTGACGTCCAATTGGACCCAGTCATGCTTCGCGCTGAGACGGCGGGCATAGGTCACTTCATCGGCAACCGATTGGCGATCGATATAGGTCTCATTGCCGGCACCCGACCCGATGCTCAACAGCCGGTTTTGACGCACCTGGATGAGCCGCTCGGGCGCTGCATGAAGGCTGACGATCAAAGGTTTTTTCAGAGTTTCCAGTTGACGCGGGATGGCGATGCCCGGCACCAGCGGCACGTTCGCAGTGCGGATGCCGCGATTGGCAAGATAGACCGACGTTGGCGTTTTTGACGTGCGCGACACTCCAACCAGAACGACGTCGGCCTCCTCCAGACCTTCGACGTGCTGTCCGTCGTCGTGCATCATGGTGTAGTTCAAGGCGTCGATGCGCCTGAAGTAATCCGCGTTCAGCGTATGCTGTGCGCCGACCCGGCCGATCGTGGAAGCGCCGAGATAAGCCTGAAACAACTGCATCACAGGGCCGATAATCGAAAGGCTCGGGCTGTTGATTTCCTGGCACTTGGCTTCGAGACGCTCCACCAGATCCTTTTCAAGGAGCGTGAACAAAACGATTCCCGGCGTTTCCTCGATTTCCGCGAGAACGCGGTCGAGCTGTTTCTGGCTGCGCACCAGCGGATAGACGTGTTCGACCGGCGTGAGGTTGGCATATTGGGCGGCGACCGCACGCGACACCGTGATCAGCGTCTCGCCGGTCGAATCAGACACCAGATGAAGATGAAAATTGCTGCCGGTGATGGGCGACATGACCCCTGAATACCCTGTGCATCGCTGTGGAGTTCGAGCCGCGATACGGCTCATCCGGCAAGGACCGCGGGATAACCGGAGATTTTGCTCACAGGTCTCGCGGCAGGGATAACTCCGCCGATCGCTGGCGATAATAGTGAGACTGTGTGGAATTGTCTCTGGGTAATTGCGGGCCAACAACGCGTAAGTGTTTGCGTTGCTAACGATCTTTCGGATTCACGGCTGAGCAAGTCTTAATTCAGGGACGTTGTGAAGAAGCCCTTGAAAGGGCCGGGACAGAATTGCGCCCGCCGAATTCACTGTCACTTAGACTCAAACCTTAAGAATCTTAAAATTAATTTTTAGAAAAGAGTCGCTTGCGGAGATCGTCCCGATCAGGTCTCTATCCGTCGCCGGAATAACCCTGATGCCGGCTGTATGTTCCGACAGAGTGACGATCGTCGGGTCATCCGAGCGAGAAGACCGATGTACGAATGGATCAAGGCATTTCATGTGATTGCGGTCATCTCCTGGATGGCGGGGATGCTCTATTTGCCGCGGCTGTTCGTTTATCACTGCGAGGCCGAGATCGGCTCGAAAGAATCCGAGACGTTCAAGGTGATGGAGCGGCGGCTGTTCAAGGCGATCATCAATCCGGCGATGATGGTGGCCTGGGGGCTCGGGCTTTATATGATGTGGGTGCATCAATGGTATCTGGCGGGCTGGTTTCAGGGAAAGCTGGCACTGGTGATCCTGATGTCCGGCATTCATGGCTATTTCGCTCGCCGCGTGCGTGATTTCGCGGCTGACCGGAACGTGATGAGTCAGAAATTCTATCGTATTATCAATGAGGTGGTTACAGCATTGATGGTCGGCATCGTCATATTGGTCATCGTCAAGCCGTAACGGCCGGGCTCGAAGCGGAAAGCTGCCGACTGGAGAACAGTACCGTCAATGCTTGATCGCCGTACGGGCTAACCCCGCATTCCCTTTGCGGAATTTCGCGCCCAGGGCGGACAGGCAAGACCTCGACGTCGCTTAGGTCCGGAGATCGTCGGACTGCGGGAGCCAGCCTTCGACGGAAGACTGATGCACTCCTCCTTGCACGAAAGCGTTCAATTTTCTATATTGCGGACATCCCACCCCCAAGCAGGCGGATGTGGTCACGTTCCGGTTTCGCTGTTGAGCCGGCCGCCACGCCAGGAAGCCTTTCGGCACCTTCCTTGCCCAAAGTTTTTTCCACGGTCAGGATCTGCGGACTTTTCTCTCAGCCGTCCGCATCTTCATGAACCCGCCTGACGACTCTCCTCGAAGCGTTCCACAGGACCCTCCCAAATGCGGGAAATGAAACTTCAAGACCTCAAGGCCAAGACTCCAGCCGAACTCGTGTCGTTTGCGGAAGAGCTTGGGGTCGAAAATGCAAGCACCATGCGCAAGCAGGAGCTGATGTTCGCCATTCTCAAGCAACTGGCGATTCAGGAAATCGATATCATCGGCGAAGGCGTGGTCGAAGTCCTCTCCGACGGCTTCGGATTTCTGCGCTCGCCGGACGCTAATTATCTGCCGGGCCCGGACGATATCTACGTCTCGCCGTCGCAGATCCGCCGCTTCGGCCTGCGAACCGGCGACACCATCGAAGGTCACATCCGCAGCCCGAAGGAAGGCGAGCGTTATTTCGCGTTGTTGAAGGTCAACACGCTCAATTTCGAGGATCCCGAGAAGTCGAAGCACAAGGTCAACTTCGACAACCTGACGCCGTTATTCCCCGATCAGCGGTTCCGCCTCGAACTGGAGGACTCAACCCGCAAAGATCTGTCGGCGCGTGTCATCGATATCGTGGCTCCGATCGGCAAGGGACAGCGTGCGCTGATCGTGGCGCCGCCGCGCACCGGCAAGACCGTGCTGATGCAGAACATCGCGCACTCCATCACCGCCAATCATCCCGAATGCTATCTGATCGTTCTTCTGATCGACGAGCGTCCGGAGGAAGTCACCGACATGCAGCGCTCGGTGAAGGGCGAGGTCGTGTCCTCGACGTTCGACGAGCCGGCTGTGCGCCATGTCCAGGTCGCGGAGATGGTGATCGAAAAGGCCAAGCGCCTGGTCGAGCATGGCCGCGATGTCGTCATCCTTCTCGATTCGATCACACGGCTCGGCCGCGCCTACAACACCGTAGTGCCATCATCTGGCAAGGTGCTGACCGGCGGCGTCGACGCCAATGCCTTGCAGCGTCCGAAGCGTTTCTTCGGCGCGGCGCGCAACATCGAGGAAGGTGGCTCGCTGACCATCATCGCCACCGCGCTCGTCGATACCGGCAGCCGCATGGACGAAGTGATTTTCGAGGAGTTCAAGGGCACCGGCAACTCCGAGCTGATTCTCGATCGCAAGGTCGCCGACAAGCGCACTTTCCCGGCGATCGACATCGCGCGCTCCGGAACCCGCAAGGAAGAACTCATCACCGATCCGCAACTGCTCAAGAAGATGTACGTGTTGCGGCGCATTCTCAATCCGATGGGAACCATGGATGCGATCGAGTTCCTGCTCGACAAGCTGCGCAACACCAAGAACAACTCTGAATTCTTCGAGTCGATGAATACGTGATCCTGCCGCGTTTTGTAGTCATGCCCAGGGCATAGCTGTTCAAGGACCGGCTTCGCTTCGCTCGCCCATAGCCGTTCAAAGAACGGCGTCGCTTCGCTCGCCCATAGCCGTTCAAAGAACGGCGTCGCTTCGCTCGCCTATGGGGCGAGCCCCCCACACCTCTTTGATAAGAGGATCGCTTTAAGAGTGGATGCCCGTGCAAGACAGGCATGCCCGCGATGAGCGGGCATGAGTGGTTTGAACGCCGCGGCTATAGGCGACGACTGCCGTTAAGTAGAGACTCGTTGCTTCACCAGATCGATCAAAGCCTCCCGGGCTGTCACGGGCAGCGAGCAGCTCTGGTTGCGGCAGACGAAGGCCGCCGCGCCCTGCACGGAATCCGCCTTGACGCGCGCGGAGTGACCGGCCGGCAGCGCATCGGCATGCGGCGCGTGCAGCACGATGCTTGTGGCGTGCGGCAGTTTTCGCGCGGCGTTGAGCAACGCGTCGGCTTGCGCGCCCTCGCCGACCACGACGATCTCCGCGCCGGCGAGGCGGAGATCGAGCGCATTCATCAGCGACAACTGGCCGAAACCTGTCGCGGTCGCGCTCGGCAGCAAGGCGGCGAACATGTTGTCGATGCGGTCGCGCCACTTGGCATCGCTGGTCAGCGCCGCGAGGCGGACCAGGTTTTGTGCGATCAGTCCGTCATGGTTGGGGATGGCGTCGTCGGCCGTCGAGTGCGGCCGCACGATCAGCCCTTCGGCATCGTCGGCTGTGAGATAATACCCGCCGTGTTCGACGTCGGCGTAATGGGTGTCCAGCGTTGCCTGCCAGCGCAGCGCTTGCTCGAGGAACGCGTTGTCGCCGGTCGCCTCATACAGGGCCAGTGCCGCGCGTTCCATCGCGGCATAGTCGGAAGCGAGCGCCGGGATCAGCAGCCGGCCCTCGCGCCAAGAATGACCGAGCCGCCCGTCGCGGGTCATCGTGGTTTGTACGAACGCGAATGCCGTTCGCGCGATCTGCAGCCAGTCCGCGACAGCGAAGGCGCAGGCTGCGTGAGCGAGCGCCGCGATCATCAGGCCGTTCCAGTCGGCGAGCACCTTGTCGTCGAGGCCCGGACGGACGCGGCTCGCGCGGCGCGCCAAGAGCTTCGCACGTAGCGCCTGCATCCGCGCGTCATCATTGCTGTCGAGATCGGAGTTCTTCAGGCGATTGGGAATGTTATGGCCTTCGAAATTGCCGCTTGCGGTGATGTCGTATCGCGCGGCGAAATCAGCGGCGTCGGTTGCGCCGAGCACCTCTTCGACCTCCTTTAGCGACCAGACGTAGAACTTGCCTTCCTTGCCTTCGGAGTCAGCATCGAGCGAAGAAGCGAAACCGCCCTCGCCTGTCAGCATCTCACGGCAAAGCCAATCGACGGTCTCGATCGCGCGTTCGCGGTACAGCGGATTGTTGCTGCGCGCGTAGTCGAGCGCGAGCAGGTCGAGAATCTGCGCGTTGTCGTAAAGCATCTTCTCGAAATGCGGCACCAGCCACTTGTCGTCGACGGAATAGCGGGCATAGCCGCCGCCGAGATGATCGTAGATGCCACCCTGGCTCATCCGTGTCAGGGTCAGCGTGGTGGCGGCGAAAAAGCGTTCGTCGCCGGTGCGCGCGCCGGCGCGCCAGAGAAATTCCAGCACGGAGCATTGCGGAAATTTCGGCGCGCCACGTAGGCCGCCGTTCACGTGATCGATCGCCTGCATGATCGAGGCCGCGGCGTTATTGAGTTCGGCGGGGCCGAGATTCGCCGGATTTTCGGACCTTGCGCGTTCGGAAAGCCGGGCGAGCAGCGCATCGCGGTTGTGCGCGATCCGGTCGGGCTTGTCGTGAAAAACCCGCGCCACCGATTGCAGGACATCGGTGAATGCCGGGCGGCCGTAATCCGGCAGCTTCGGAAAATACGTGCCGCCCCAGAACGGCGATCCGTCGGGCGACAGGAACATCGTCAGCGGCCAGCCGCCCTGCTCGCCGAGATGATGCAGCGCGCTCATGTAAATCTGGTCGATGTCCGGCCGCTCCTCGCGATCGACCTTGATGCAGACGAACAACTCGTTCATCACTGCGGCGACTTCGTCGTCCTCGAAACTCTCATGCGCCATCACATGGCACCAGTGACAGGCGGCATAGCCGATCGACAGCAGGATCGGACGGTTGGTCCGCTGCGCTTCGGCAAGCGCCGCGGGTCCCCACGGCCACCAGTCGACAGGATTGTGCTGGTGTTGCAGCAGGTAAGGGCTCGTTTCCGCAGCCAAGCGATTCGCGGGACGGCCGGAGCCGGCTGCGGCGTGATTCATGTCGAGGCACTCTTCATTCGGATATGAGATAACGGAAAGCTGCAAGGCTTTGCCGCTGTCGTCAGTATTTGTGGTGTCGTCGAAGCCGATTAAGACAATAGGCAATGCATCCGCGAGAGCAAACGATCTTCGCCCTGTCGTCGGGCCGGCCGCCGTCGGCGATCGCGGTTGTGCGGGTCTCGGGCGCGCTGGCGGGAACGGCGCTCGCAAAAATCGCAGGAATGATTCCTCCCGCGCGGCTGGCGAAGCGGGTCATGTTGCGCGATCAGATTGGCGAAGTAATTGATGATGCTGTTGTTTTGTGGTTCGCCGGGCCGGCGAGCGCAACCGGCGAGGACGTCGCGGAGTTCCACGTTCACGGTGGCCGCGCGGTATTGAACACGTTGTTCGCCGCGCTGGCGTCTATGGACAATGTGAGGGCAGCGGAGCCGGGAGAGTTTACCCGGCGCGCATTCGAGAACGGCAAGATCGATTTGACCGAAGCCGAAGGTCTCGACGATCTCATCCATGCCGACACCGACCGGCAGCGGCGGCAGGCGTTACGGCAGTTGCAGGGACTGCTCGGCGATCGCGCGCGTGAGTGGCGCAGGCAACTGATCGAGGCTTCGGCCCTGATCGAAGCCGGAATTGATTTCGCCGAGGAAGGCGACGTGCCGGAAGACCTAGTGACGCCCGCGATGGAGAAAATCGCGCGGCTCCGTCACGAAATCGAAAAAACCCTTGCGGCATCGGCACAAAGCGAACGCCTGCGCGACGGATTGACGGTCGCGATTGCGGGGCCGCCGAATGCTGGCAAGTCGACGCTGCTCAATCGCCTGGCGCGCCGCGAGGCGGCGATCGTCTCGCCGTATGCCGGCACCACGCGCGACATCATCGAAGTGCATCTCGATCTTGATGGTTACCCGATCACGCTGATCGACACCGCGGGCATTCGCGATACCGACGATCCGGTCGAGCGGGAGGGCGTGCGGCGGGCGCAGGAGCGCGCGGCGTCCGCCGATCTGGTTTTGTGGCTTGCGGATGATGACGGTGAGGGCGCCCGTTTGCCGCGACCATTCGGCGAGGGGGGTGTGCCGGTCTGGCGCGTGCGTAACAAGGTCGATCTTTCCGGGCTCGAAACCGATGGGGCGAAGCCAGGGCATCTTGAGGCAACATGTGGGCAGGGGGCGCCGACGAAGCATTTCCGGATCTCAGCCGCGCTTGGCGATGGCGTGGAGGAATTGGTTGCGGCGCTGACGAAGTTCGCGGGTGAGTGGTTCGGTTCGGGGGAAATGGCCGCGGTCACACGTTTGCGGCACCGCAATATATTGCGGGAGGCCGCAGCATCGCTTGCGAAGACGGAGAGGTTGGTCGGGCAGGGCGATGAACTGGTCGCCGAGCAGCTTCGGATCTCGGTTGAGTTGATGGGGCGGCTGCTGGGTCGGGTGGACATCGACAATATTCTTGATTCGCTCTTTAAGGATTTTTGCATCGGTAAGTAGTGAATATGTATTCATTTATTTAGTCTGATGGGAGGCTAGATTGCTCCGGATCGAAATGTTTCACGTGAAACACGCTGACCGGTGCCGCCCCACCGATGAAACTTATCTTTCGGATGGTCCCCACCTGAGATAAAAGCGCAGCGAATATTGCTAAACCCATGACACCATCATTCGACGTCATCGTGATCGGAGGGGGCCACGCCGGCTGTGAAGCCGCGACAGCGGCCGCGCGGATGGGCGCCCGGACGGCGCTCGTGACTCACCGCTTCGCGACCGTCGGCGCGATGTCCTGTAATCCCGCGATCGGCGGCCTGGGCAAGGGTCATCTGGTCCGCGAGATCGACGCGCTGGACGGGCTGATGGGGCGCGTGACCGATGCGGCGGGAATCCAGTTCAGGATGCTCAATCGCCGCAAGGGTCCGGCGGTGCGCGGGCCCCGCGCTCAGGCCGATCGCAAGCTTTATGCCGCCGCGATGCAGGGTGCGATTCGGGAGACTGCAAATCTTGAGGTTATCGAAGGCGAGGCGGACGATCTCATAGTCACGTCCGGCCGAATCGCCGGCATTCGCCTGAGCGACGGCCGCGAGTTCAGGACGGGGGCGGTCGTTGTCACCACAGGCACCTTTCTGCGGGGGCTGATCCATCTCGGCGAAAAAAGCTGGCCTGCGGGGCGGGTCGATGAAGCGCCGTCGCTTGGCCTGTCCGCGGCCTTCGAGCGGATCGGCTTTACGCTCGGTCGCCTCAAGACCGGAACGCCACCGCGGCTCGATGGCGCTACCATTGACTGGGCGGCGGTGGAAATGCAGCCGGGCGACGATCCGCCGGAGCCGTTTTCGGTCATGACCGATCGGATCACGGTGCCGCAAATCCAGTGCGGCATCACCCGCACCACACAAGCGACCCATGATGTCATCCGGGTCAACGTTCATCGCTCACCGATGTATTCGGGCCAGATCAAAAGCTCGGGGCCGCGCTATTGTCCGTCGATCGAGGACAAGGTGGTCCGCTTCGGCGACCGCGACGGCCACCAGATTTTCCTGGAGCCGGAAGGTCTCGACGATCCTACGGTCTATCCCAACGGGATTTCGACCTCGTTGCCGGAGGAGGTTCAACGCGCGATCCTCGCGACGATTCCGGGTCTCGAGCGCGTCCAGATGACCCGGCCAGGCTATGCCATCGAATACGATCACGTCGATCCGCGCGAGCTGGAGCCGACCTTGCAGACCAGGCGGATGCCCGGGCTTTTCCTGGCCGGTCAGATCAACGGGACCACGGGATATGAGGAGGCCGCGGCGCAAGGGCTGGTCGCTGGTCTCAACGCGGCCTTGACGGCGGGCGGGGGCGATCCCGCCGTTTTCGACCGCGCCGACGGTTATCTCGGCGTGATGATCGACGACCTCGTGACCCGCGGAATTACCGAGCCTTATCGGATGTTCACTTCGCGGGCCGAATACCGCCTGACGCTCCGCGCCGACAATGCCGACCAGCGGCTGACGGACAAGGGCATTGCAATGGGCTGTGTCGGGGCAGGGCGCGCCGCACATCACCGGGCCAAGATGGCGGCGTTGGAGGCGGCGAAGGCGCTGGCGAAATCGCTGTCGGTGACCCCGAACGAGGCGGCCCGGCACGGGCTTTCGCTCAATCGCGATGGTCATCGGCGGTCGGCGTTCGAACTTCTGTCCTATGCCGAGATCGGGTGGGGCGAGGTGATCGCGATTTGGCCGGAGCTATCCGCCATCGATCCGGGAATCGCCGTGCATCTGGAGATCGACGCCAAATACGACGTCTATCTGAAGCGACAGACCGCGGATGTCGAAGCATTCCGGCGGGACGAAGGGCTCATCCTGACCGGGATCGACTATGGGACGGTGCCGGGCCTCTCGAATGAGGCGCGCAACCGGTTGGAAAAAGCGCAACCGCGCACGGTGGGGCAGGCCGGTCGCCTCGACGGCATCACGCCTGCGGCACTCGGCATCCTGGCGGCGTATCTGCGCCGCGAAGCGCGGAAGAGAGCGGCAGCTTCGGCCTGAGCGCGATCCGGCCGCGATGTTTCACGTGAAACATCTGAGTTCGTTTTTCAGGCGAAAGACTCCCGGCGGCGCCAACCAACCGTGCGCGGTAGGGAGCCCTGTTTCGCAGCGACAGCCATGGGAGCAGCAAAAACCGGGTCGCATATGCCGGAACGCCGCCGCCGCCATCGGCCAATGGCCGACTGAGGTGAAGCTGTGGGAACGAAATATCTGGTCGGGAATCACGCAGTCCCGTATGCTGCGGGCGTGGCCATGCCAAAACCTTTACAGGCTCAATCCGTTTCGGCCGTCGACAAGGCGGCCGCGCTGGCGCTGACCCCTGTTTCACGTGAAACCGAGGCGAGGTTGGACGCCTATGTGGACCTGCTCGGCCAATGGCAGACCAAAACCAATCTGGTCGCGCCGTCGACGATGCCGCAGCTTTGGACGCGTCACATCGCCGATTCGCTCCAGCTTCTTTCGCTGGCGCCGCAGGCGAAACTCTGGGCCGATCTTGGCAGCGGCGGCGGCTTTCCTGGCGTTGTGCTGGCCTGCGCCCTCGCCGGCGTCGAAGGCGCCCGGGTCGATCTCGTCGAGCGCAGCATCAAAAAGGCCGCCTTTCTTCGCGAGGCGATTCGCGTCACCGCGGCGCCCGCCGTCATTCACAACGCGGATATTGGGGATTATGTGGAAAGGTTGGATAACCGGATCGATTGCGTGACCGCGCGAGCGCTAGCGCCTCTACAAATGCTGCTCGGCTTCGCGGAACCTCTGGTCAAACAGGGAACCAGGGCGATGTTTCTCAAGGGACAAGATGTAGAGTCAGAATTGACGGAAGCCACTAAATATTGGAATATTGAACCTCGCATTCATTCCAGCCGCACCGGCGGAGGGGGCTGGATCGTCGAGCTCGATCGCATCGAGCGGCGCGATAGTTCTCCGACAGAGCAGACATGACAAATCAGACATGGCGTCGCGCATGACGGTAATTGATGAGATATATCAATACGATGGCGAGCGCGAATCGTGCTCCCGCCATCCCCGGATCATTTCGCTCGCGAATCAGAAGGGTGGCGTCGGCAAGACGACCACCGCGATCAACCTCGGCACCGCGCTGGCGGCGATCGGTGAAAGCGTCCTGATCGTCGATCTCGATCCCCAGGGCAACGCATCGACCGGCCTCGGTATCGACCGCCGCGATCGCAACGTCTCCACCTACGATGTGCTGATCGGCGAGGCGCCGCTGCGCGACGCCGTGGTGCCGACCGCGGTGCCGCGTCTGCACATCGCCGCCTCGACCATGGACCTTTCCGGCCTGGAGCTCGAACTTGGCGCAACGAAGGATCGCGCGTTCCGCCTGCGCGATGCGATCACCGCGCTCAACGGCAATGCAGCCGACAACGCCGATTACACCTACGTGCTGATCGACTGTCCTCCGTCGCTCAACCTTCTCACCGTCAACGCGATGGCGGCGTCGGACGCGATCCTGGTGCCGCTGCAATGCGAGTTCTTCGCGCTCGAAGGTCTGTCGCAACTCCTGCAGACGGTCGAGCAGGTACGCACCACGCTCAATCCTAATCTGTCGATCCATGGCATCGTGCTGACCATGTTCGACTCGCGCAACAATCTGTCGAATCAGGTCGTCGCCGATGTGCGCCAGTTCATGGGCTCGAAGGTCTACGACACCATGATCCCGCGCAACGTGCGTATTTCGGAAGCGCCGTCCTACGGCAAGCCGGTGCTGGTCTACGATCTCAAATGCAGCGGTAGCGAAGCCTATCTGAAGCTCGCGACCGAGGTGATCAAGCGCGAGCGCGATCTGCGCACGACGCATTGAGGACTGGAAATCATTCGTGACGCGCGTGAGCGAATCGACGCCGCTTGCCGAACGAAACCTGCTCTCTCCTCCACAATGGAGAGGAAATTAAAAGAACAAACCACGCCGTTGTTCTGAAACGCGCGTGCAAAATCATCTCGTTGATCGGGAGTGTTCTGCGTGAATCCAAGGGAGCTGGCGATGGCCGACGAAGCGCGTTCGCGACTGGGCCGCGGTCTTGCAAGTCTGATCGGCGACGTCGGTGGTGAGGCGGCCCACGCCGAACGCCCGCGCACGCAGCGCAAGGTGGCGATCGAGTTCCTGAAACCCAATCCGCGCAATCCGCGCCGGGTGTTTTCCGATGTCGAGCTCGGCGAGCTGGCCGATTCGATTCGCCAGCACGGCGTGATCCAGCCGATCGTGGTGCGCCCGGTGAAGGGCGTTCAGGATCGCTACGAGATCATCGCCGGCGAGCGGCGCTGGCGCGCGGCGCAGGCGGCGGGACTGCATGACGTTCCGATCGTGCCGGTCGACGTCAGCGATCATGTCGCGCTTGAGATCGCGATCATCGAGAACGTGCAGCGCGAAGATCTCAATGCGATGGAAGAGGCGAAGGGCTATCACGCGCTTGCCGACGAATTCAAACGCACCCAGGACGAGATCGCGAAGATCGTCGGCAAGAGCCGTAGCCACGTCGCCAACATGATGCGGCTGACGAAATTGCCCGACGACGTGCAAGAGCTGATCGCCTCGGGCGAGTTGTCGGCGGGCCACGCGCGTGCGCTGATCGGCGTGCCCGATCCCTCCACCGCCGCGAAGCGCATTGTCGCGGAAGGTCTCAACGTGCGGCAGGCCGAGGCACTCGCACATGAGGCGGGCGTGCCGGAGCGCAAGCCGCCGAAGGCGCGCGCAGACAAGGCGCAGAAGGATGCCGACACGCTGGCGCTGGAAAAGCGCGTCAGCGACGCGCTTGGCCTTGCGGTGACGGTGGATCACAAAAATCCTGGCGGCGTCGTGCAGATCCGTTACCGTGATCTCGATCAGCTCGACGAGATTTTGAAGCGGCTGGATACGAAGGGATAGCAACCGACCAGCCGTCGTCCCGGCCAAGCGCGTCGCGAGCGCGAGCCGGACCCATAATCTCCGACTCTTCCTATTGCAGCCGACATGAACTGACGCTCCGCTTTCGCGGAGACGACAGAAGGGGGCTTCTGTCGTTTCGTTCGCAAGGACGGATTGAGACTATCCCCTTCGCCGTGCATTCACCGCGATCGACATCAGCGCGCGCTGTGCGATGACGGCAGCGAGTGAGGACTGCTTGCGTACGTCAAGCGCGGCAATGGCGAGCTGATCCATCACCTGGAGCAGCCGCGCCGCACTGAAATTGCGCAAGGCGGTTTCCACCGCTGCCTTGCGCGAAAAATGCAGCCGCGGAAATCCACCCTCGGCCGCCGATGAGGCCGATGCGCCGCCTTCCATCAGAAGCGCCGCCTTGTGCAGGCTGGCGACCTGACGCTGTGCGGCCGAAATGGCGAGGCCCGGATAAGTGCCGGCAACCATGGCCTTGGCGAATTCGGTTTCGACGATGGCGGGCTGTCCGGCGAATGCGGCGTCGACGACGGGATCGAGCTTGAAGTCGGATGCATCTGACACCACGGCCATCACGGCCTCGAGCGTGATCTCGTGCGCGCCATGGGCATAAAGCACAATCTTGCGCAGCTCGTTGCGCGATGCCTGACGGTCGCCGCCAAGCAGCGACGTCAGCATGATGCGCGCATCCTGTGCGATCTTCAGACCCGAGGCGCGCAACTCGTCGTCGATCAGGCGCGCGAGATCGCGTTCGGTATCGGGATAGCAGGCAATCGCCACCGCGTTCTTCGCGCGCTCGCAGGCCTTGCGTAGCGGCGCTTCGGGCCGCAACTCGCCGGCCTCGATCACGATACGGCAGTCCCGGATATCGGAGTCCGCCAGAGTCTCGACGCCGCTGGCGAAACTGCGCGATCCGACCTTGACGCGGATTGCGCGTCGGCCGCCGAACAGCGGCACCGTCATGGCTTCGTCGACAAGACGCGACGGCTCGGTCGCAAGCTCGTCGCCGTCGAGACGCACCAGCGAAAACGGATCGTTGACGTCATCGACAGCCGACGCCGTCAAGGCGTCCGCGCGTTCGCGTACGAGACCGGCGTCGGGGCCGTAGAGCAGGATGATCGGACGGCCCGGATCAGGCCGGGCGAGAAAGCTGTCGACGTCTTTTCCGCGCAACGCGACCATGTGCGTTCGATCCAACCCTCGTTTCGGCAAGAACGATGTTTCTTCAAACTCTCCCTGTGGGAGAGGTCGGCGTGGCGCGCCGGGCGAGGTTTCGATACCGCGATAGTTTGTAACCCCTCACCCAGCCCCTTCCCAATGGGAGAGAAAATGCGCTTGGGATGCCGCAATACGGAAACGCCATCGCTTCGCAGAATAAAGGTGAATGGCGTTCTCACGTTCCCGAATAAAAATACGCCGCCAGACGCGTGTTGATGTTGTCGGCGATCTGCTGCGCCGCGCGATCCTCGGCGTCGCGATAGGCGCGCGCGCGCGCGAAACGCTGGAGCTGGCCGGGAATGTCGTAGGAGGTGCGGGCGAAGGTGTTCGCATCGAGAACGGTCTTGCCGGTTGCGACCTCGATCAACTGATAACTGGCATCGATGCCGTAGCTCTCGTTGGAGGGCAGGGCGGTGTTGGCACCGAGCATCAGCGACGAGCGGGTGGTTGAGAAGCGGATCTTGAGCTGGTGCGTCGGAGGTGCGCCGGTGGCGCCGCCGTAAAGCTTGAACGCGAGCGCGTTGCGAATTTCGACGCCGATGCGGGCATCGGGAGAGGCGTTGGGTTTGTTGATCGGCAGCAGCTCCACGCCCATCAGCTTGTCGCGCAGGGCGGGGCTGCCGTCGGTATGTTCGGCATACATCGGATGGAAGCAGCCGGCCGTCAGCGCCGCCAGCACGGCGATGATGCCCAGCCGTGCCGCGATGCGCAGACCAGGCCATGATCGAACCGGTCGACCCGGCAACCTACCCCACCACATTCACAATCCTCTGCGGGACGATGATGATCTTGCGGGCCGGTTTGCCGCCCAGCGCCTGTCTTACCGCATCGAGCGCCAGAAC
Source organism: Nitrobacter sp. (assembly GCF_051535215.1). Taxonomy (NCBI): domain Bacteria; kingdom Pseudomonadati; phylum Pseudomonadota; class Alphaproteobacteria; order Hyphomicrobiales; family Nitrobacteraceae; genus Nitrobacter; species Nitrobacter sp. The sequence goes on from NZ_JBPPLY010000001.1 coordinate 148,490, forward strand.
GGCAGTCTCAATTTCCGGATTCGGCGCGCCGCTCGCCACTGTGACCTCGCCCCGCTTTTTGCCGTTGACCTGCACCGGCAGAGTCACGGTGTCTTCAACCAGCAAATCGCGCTCGATTTGTGGCCAGCGGGCTTGCGAAATCAGACCGGCCTGCCCCAGCGCCTGCCAGCATTCCTCGGCCAGATGCGGCATCATCGGGCTGAACAACTGGACCAGGATGGTCGCGGCCTCGCGCAGGCTCCAGGCCAGATCCGGCGCAAGACCGGATTTCCCGGCGTGGGAGCGGGCAAGGGCGTCGGCCAGTTCGTTGGCGAACTCGCGGATGTTGGCGAGGCAGACGTTGAAATGCAGCCGCTCGATCCCGGTCGACACCTTGTCGAGCGCGCCGTGGGTCGCCTTGCGCAGCGCCAGCGCGTCGGCTCCGAAACTTGCCGGCCTGTCCTGCGGCGCGGACTTGCCGGCCTCCGCCGATTCGTTGACCAGCCGCCATAGCCGCTGCATGAAGCGCGCCGCGCCCTGCACGCCTTCCTCGCTCCAGATCACGTCGCGGTCCGGCGGCGAGTCCGACAGCATGAACCAGCGTGCGGTGTCGGCGCCATAGGTGCCGATGATGTCGTCGGGGTCGACGGTGTTGCGTTTCGACTTCGACATCTTCTCGACCGCGCCGATCTCGACCGCTTCTCCGGTGGAGATCAGCGCGGCGCGACGGGTCTCGCCGTTGGCCTCGATCCGGACCTCGTCAGGCGAGGCCCAGCCGCCGTCGGCCTTGCGGTAGGTCTCGTGCACCACCATGCCTTGGGTGAACATGCCCTTGAATGGCTCGTCCATGTCGACATGGCCGGTGGCTCTCATCGCGCGGGTGAAGAAGCGCGAATAGAGCAGATGCAGGATCGCGTGCTCGACACCGCCGATATACTGGTCCACCGGCATCATGCGGTTGGCGACGGCGGGCGTGGTCGGCGCCTGCTCGTTCCACGGATCGGTGAAGCGCGCGAAATACCAGGACGAGTCCACGAAGGTGTCCATGGTGTCGGTTTCGCGCGTGGCCTTGGCTCCGCACTTCGGGCAGACGACATGCTTCCATGTCGGATGGTGGTCGAGCGCGTTGCCGGGCTTGTCGAAGGTGACGTCCTCCGGCAGCGTGACCGGCAGGTCCGTCCCCGGCACCGGCACCACGTCGCACCTGGGGCAATGGATCACCGGGATCGGGCAGCCCCAGTAGCGCTGGCGCGAGATACCCCAGTCGCGCAGGCGGAAATTCACCTTGCGCTCGGCGACGGGCATGTTGCCACGCATCTCGCCTTCCAGCCGCTTCGCGACTTCTTCCTTCGCCGCATCGGTGGTCATGCCGTCGAGGAAGCGGGAGTTGATCATCCGCCCGTCGCCGTCGTAAGCCGTGTCGGTGATGACGAAGCTCTTGGGATCCTGTCCCTCGGGGCAGACCACCGGCGTGTTGCCGAGCCCGTATTTGTTGACGAAGTCGAGGTCGCGCTGGTCGTGCGCCGGACAGCCGAAGATCGCGCCGGTGCCGTATTCCATCAGGATGAAGTTGGCGACATAGACCGGCAGCGCCCACGCCGCATCGAACGGATGGATCGCGCGGATGCCGGTGTCGAAGCCCAGCTTCTCCGCGGTGTCGATCTCGGCCTGCGCGGTGCCGCGCCTCTTGCATTCGGCGATGAAATCCGCGAGCGCGGGATTGTCTTTCGCCGCCGCCTGCGCCAGCGGATGATCCGGCGCGATTGCCATGAACTTCGCGCCGAACAGGGTGTCGGGGCGCGTGGTGAAAATCTTCAGTTCGCTCTCACCGCTTGGGGTCGTTGCCGGATCAAGCGCGAAGCGAACCAGGAGGCCCTCGGAGCGGCCGATCCAGTTGCGCTGCATCAGCCGCACCTTGTCGGGCCAGCGGTCGAGCGTGTCGAGGGCGTCGAGCAATTCTTGCGAGTATTTCGTGATCTTGAAGACCCACTGGTTCATCTCGCGCTGCTCGACCACGGCGCCGGAGCGCCAGCCGCGGCCGTCGATCACCTGCTCGTTGGCGAGCACGGTCATGTCGACGGGATCCCAGTTGATCTTGCGCTTCTCGCGCTCGGCGAGACCGGCGCGCAGGAAGTCCAGGAACATCTTCTGCTGGTGCTTGTAATAGGACGGATCGCAGGTCGCGAATTCCCGCGCCCAGTCGAGCGACAGCCCGATGGATCTGAGCTGCTTTTTCATCGCGGCAATGTTGTCGTAGGTCCACGCCTTGGGCGCGACCTTGCGCTCGATCGCGGCGTTCTCGGCTGGCAGACCGAAGGCGTCCCAGCCCATCGGATGCAGCACGTTGTAGCCCTTTGCGCGCATGTAGCGCGCGATCACGTCGCCAAGGGTGTAGTTGCGGACATGGCCGATGTGGATGCGCCCGGACGGATAGGGGAACATCTCCAGCACGTAGTATTTTTCGCGCGGATCGTCGTTTTTGGTCGCGAAGATCGCCTGCCTGTCCCACTCGGCTTGCCAGCGTGGTTCGGCGTCACGGGCGTTGTAACGTTCTGAGGTCATGGAAATGCGGTGTTTTTCGTGATTTGCAGGCCTCGACTAGGCCATGAAAGCGGACCGGGGGTCAACGGGTCGGGGGGCGGGACGGCACGGTTTGCAAGCGGTGTGGTTTTGCGGTGTAAGCGGGACGCCCACCGCGCTTTGGGAGCGAGTCAATGGCCAATCTCTCCGTTTATCCCATCACCCGCCGCTGGCCGGCCAGAGATCCGCGCCGGCTTCAGCTCTATTCCGTGCCGACGCCCAACGGTGTGAAGGTATCGATCATGCTCGAGGAAACCGGGCTGCCCTATGAGCCGCATCTGGTCGATTTCGACAAGGAAGAACAGAAGAGCGCTGAATTCCTCTGGCTCAATCCCAACGGCAAGATTCCGGCGATCCTCGATCCCGACGGTCCCGGCGGCAAGCCGCTCGCTTTGTTCGAGTCGGGCGCGATCCTGCAATATCTCGCCGAGAAGACTGGCCAGTTCCTCACGACCGACCCGGCGCGGCGCTGGCAGGCGATTCAGTGGCTGCACTTCCAGATGGGCGGCGTCGGGCCGATGTTCGGGCAGGTCGGGTTTTTCCATAAGTTCGCCGGCAAGGATTTCGAGGACAAGCGGCCGCGCGATCGCTATGTGGCGGAATCGAAGCGGTTGCTCGGGGTGATGGACGCGCACCTGTCGACCCATCGCTGGTTTGCCGGCGATGAGTACACCATCGCGGACATCTCGATGCTCGGCTGGGTACGCAACCTGATCGGATTTTACGGCGCGCGCGAGCTCGTCGAGTTCGATCGCTTCCGCCATGTCGCGGCCTGGCTGGAGCGGGGGCTGGCGCGGCCTGCGGTGCAGCGTGGTCTCGCGATCCCGGCGCGAAGCTAGAGCTTTTCCGCTTCTGATCAGAAGCAAGCTCAAGGATTTTTGATTTAACGCGGTTTCTTCGCGCGAACCGGTATCCTTCCCTCGAAAACGCTCCAGACGGGACGCCAAATGATCACTGACGACGCGGGGCCGGCACCGGCAATGGATCCATCACCAGGCGGTCTCGCTGCCGTGGAAGCCGAGATCGTGCGCGCCTGCCGGGAGGCGCGGCGCGAACGGTCCTCGGTGACGCTGGTGGCGGTGTCGAAGACTTTCGATGCGGATGCGATCGCGCCGGTGATCGCCGCCGGCCAGCGGATTTTCGGGGAGAATCGCGTGCAGGAGGCCGAGCGGAAGTGGCCTGCCCTGATGGTGGCGCATCCCGGCATCGCGCTGCATCTGATCGGTCCGCTGCAATCCAACAAGGCGAAGGAGGCCGTGGCCCTGTTCGACGCCATCCATTCGGTCGACCGCCCGAGCCTTTGCGAAGCGCTGGCCAAAGAGATCGGGAAGCAGGACCGGCGGCCCGATCTTTTCGTTCAGATCAACACCGGCGAGGAACCACAGAAGGCCGGCGTCGCGCCGTCGGATGCCGACGCTTTCATCGCGCGGTGCCGCGACGCGTATGGGCTGACGATCTCGGGGCTGATGTGCATTCCGCCGGTGGACGATGCGCCGGCGCCGCATTTCGCGCTCACCTCCAAGATCGCCAGACGCAACGGGCTCACCCAATTGTCCATGGGCATGAGCGCGGACTTCGGTGTCGCGATCGCACTCGGCGCGACCCATGTGCGGGTTGGCTCGGCGATTTTCGGCACGAGGTAGTTTCCCCTTTTTCCCTTGCGGAAGAACGAAGCAACCTCACTGCTCTTCAATCTCACCCGATCACAATTTTCGTGCGTGGACCGATCCGCTGCAACAGCCGCAGCATCGCGGGCCGCGTCATCGCCACGCATCCGGCTGTCGGGCCGAAGTTGTCGCGGGCCAGATGCAGGAACACGGCGCTGCCGCGCCCCGCGATCCGGGGGTGTGTGTTGTGGTCGATCTCGACAATGAAGTCGTAGAGATGATCCTCGCGTGTCAGCCGGTCGCCGCTCGCGCCGGTCGTCAGCGTGATCGGCCGGTTGTAGCGGCGGTCGGCCGGATCTTCACACCAGGCATCAGTCGGCTTAATCGCGCGAACCGGCAGAAATGTCCGCGGCCGCGGATGCCGGTCGGATCGCCACCACAAACGTATCGGGTGAAAAATTCCTTTCGGGGTTCCGCCGTCGCCCTCGCGTTTGTCGGCGCGGATGCCGCCGCGGCCGATCGCCACAGGTGTGGTCAGACCCGCGCCGATCAGCCAGCCCCGCTGCGACCGGCCGGCGGCCAGTCGGACACGAATCGCGGCGAGTGGCCGATCACGGGAATGTGCGGTGCAAGGCATTGATAACCCAGAATTTTGGATGGAATGAGGGGTCTCGCCTGTGCTGCGGTTCGAAAATTGGAACCTGCGGATTTTACAGGAACAATGACCCTAATTCCCGCCGGTTTTGGAGTAGACTTCGTCGGACAAATGAGTGGCTGCAGCTTTCATACGTCCGGACGCACCACTTACACGACCCAATCAGGCGGCACACCTGGTCAAGGTGGTTCGTTGTTGCCGCCGCCTTTGTTCCCGCCGCCAGGAGGATCGCACCGATGGCCAACGCCCGTAAAATCCTGATCGTGGACGACGACACCGATCTGCGCGATACGCTGGTCGAGCAACTGTCCCTGCATGAGGAATTCGAGGCCTCCGCCGTTGATACCGGCGCGAAAGGCGCCAGCGCCGCGAAGGCCCACTCGCCCGATCTCGTGCTGATGGATGTCGGCCTGCCCGATACCGATGGCCGCGAGGTGGTGCGCAGCTTGCGCAAAGGCGGCTTCAAGGCGCCGATCATCATGCTCACCGGACACGACACCGATTCGGACACGATTCTGGGCCTTGAATCCGGCGCCAACGACTATATCGCCAAACCGTTCCGCTTCGCGGTGCTGCTGGCGCGGATCCGCGCGCAGTTACGCCAGCATGAGGCCAGCGAGGACGCGGTGTTTTCGGTCGGACCTTACAGTTTCCGGCCCGGCTCCAAGATGCTCACGACCGCCACCGCCAAGAAGGTGCGGCTGACCGAAAAAGAGACCGCGATCCTGCGTTTCCTGTACCGGGCCGGGCAGATGCCGGTGTCGCGCGAGACGCTCCTGCAGGAGGTCTGGGGCTACAATTCCGGTGTCACCACCCACACGCTGGAAACCCACATTTACCGTCTGCGCCAGAAGATCGAGAAGGACGCCGCCAATCCGGAGATTCTGGTCACGGAAGCCGGCGGCTACAAGCTGGTGCCGTGATCCGGTTCAGCCGGGCTCGAATCAAACTTTGGCCCTATCTTTTTGAAACAGCATGATCTTATCCGAAATCCGGGTTCCACTTTTCGGGATCATGCTCTAGGCTGACTATTCGTATCAGCTCTCTTCAAAACAGTTTTTGGGCGGTCCCGGGCCTGGATCGCCGACCGGTCCTCCATGTCGATCGACGATGACGTTGTCCTGCTCGAGCGCGTCCCGACCCTGCGCCTGCTGGGAGGCGAGGCACTGCGCGTGCTCGCCATCGGCGCCGAACAGCAGCAGTTCGCGCGCGGCTCGATCCTGTTTCGCGCCGGCGACGAAGCAGACGCGGGCTACGTCGTTCAGGAAGGCGGATTTCGCATCCATCTCATGGACGGCAGCGATCATGAAGTCATCGCCGAGCGTGGTGCGCTGATCGGCGAACTGGCCCTGATCGTTCCGATGGCGCGCCCGGCGACGGCGGTGGCGCTGGAATATTCGATGGTGATCCGCATTCCGCGCACTCTCTTTCTGCGCGTGCTCGACAGCGATCCCGCCGCCGCCCGCCGCCTTCGCGATGAACTCTCCAACCGCACGCGGCAGACCACCAGCGACATCCTCGTGGCGAGCGCCAGGCTGAATAGCTAGAGCAGGACGGGCATCATACTTTGACGGAAGCGCTTCAAGGCGTCATGGCCGGGCTTGACCCGGCAATCCATTCACTTCCCGCAAGATGGATGCCCCGATCAGGCCGGACGTGAAGAACAGGATTCCATCAACAGAAAGTCCGCATTCCTCTTATTCCGGATTCACACCTCGATGACCGCCGTCACCGGCACATGATCGGATGGTCGCTTCCAGCCGCGGGCGTCGCGGGTGATGCGGAAGTCGCGGACGCGATCCCGCAGCGCCTCGGAGACCCAGATGTGATCGAGCCTGCGGCCGCGGTCCGCCGCGACCCAGTCGGCGGCGCGATAGCTCCACCACGTATAGACCTTCTCCGACATTGGAATCCGCGCGCGAGCGACGTCGACCCAGTTGCCGTGGCTTTGCACGCCGAGCAGCTTCTCGCATTCGATCGGCGTATGCGAAACGATCTTCAGAAGCTGCTTGTGCGACCAGACGTCGTTCTCGTGCGGCGCGACGTTGAGGTCGCCGACCAAAACATGCCGGTCGCTGCCGCGCGGATGCAGCGGCGCGCAGGCCTTCATCTCGTCGAGGAATTGCAGCTTGTGGGCGAACTTCGGATTGAGCGCGGGATCGGGAATATCGCCGCCCGCCGGCACATAGAAATTATGCAGCACCAGCGGCGCGGTGAAACCTGCCTCGTGGCCGAATGTCACGGTGACATGGCGCGAGTCGATCTTGTCGCAGAAGGTGCGGACATGAGTGGCGTCGAACGGAAGCTTCGAGACGACGGCGACACCGTGGTAGCCCTTCTGTCCGTTGAGCGCGATGTGCTCGTAGCCGAGCCGGCGGAAGCGTTTCAGCGGAAAAGCGTCGTCGGGACACTTGGTTTCCTGCAGGCACAGCACGTCCGGCCGCTGCGCTTTCAGAAACTTCGCAACCAGATCGATGCGCAGCCGGACCGAATTGATATTCCAGGTGGTGAGGGAGAGTTGCATGATTTCTGTTGAAGCCGCCGACAAGCCCGGTGTCGTGTCGTCATACGCGGGCCTGGCCGGCGTATCCATCGATGTGCGCGTGGCGGCGCCTCAATTGTTCGACGTCGGATACCTGGTGTAGTCGATCTTGAACAGAGCGGGGTCGAGCTTCGCCGTGGAGTTCAGGTTGTAGATCGCCACCGTGGTGTCGTAGCCCTGCGGATCGGTCACGGTCCACTGCTTGAGCTTGCCGTCCTTGACGCCGACCATCAGCATCAGGCGGGAGGTGCCGATCAGCGCCTGTTTCTCCTCGATGGTGATGCTGATGTAGAGATCGTCCGAGGTCACGCCGACGACGTTGGTGTCCTTCATCAGGTCGATGCGGTCAGACAGCAGATAGCGTAGCGGTGTCTGCGACAGCGGATAGATGTCCTGGGTCGCGAGCTTGGTGTCGCGAACGACGAGCGACGAGCCGTCGGAAATCATCGCGATCGGCGACGGCGGATCGTATTCGAACCGCACCTTGCCCGGCTTCTGAATGTAGAATTCGCCGGTCGAGCGGCTGCCGTCGGGGCCGACCTGCACGAAGTTTCCGGCCAGTGTCCGCAGTGACGACAGATAGGCGCTGACCCGAGCCGCCGCCGCCTTTTGATCCGCGCTGAAGGTTGCGAAAAAATTTGCCGGCACGTTGCGCCGCCGATCCGGAATGATCGGCTCGGGCGGTTGCGTGGTGCCGGTGACCTCCGGTTCGACGGTCTCGTGAAGTTTCGCCGTGGGCGCGCCGTCGCGGTCCTTAGGCGCCGGTCGCGGCATCGGAACGGCTTGCGCAAAGGCTTGCGGAATGAAAGGACCGGCGGTCAGCACCACAGCGAGCCAGACCGCGCCGGCGCATGCGCGACCGCGGATCGGACGACGGGCCGCGGATGAATGTGTCACCTGTCTGCTCAATATCTCGTCCTGTCCGCCCCGAGGTGTGCTTTCTAACGCATGATCCGCCGAAGTGTGAGCGGTTTGGTGAAAAGATCGTACGCATTCTCAACATTTTGGAGTGAGATCGTACGCAAAACCGAAAATCCGCTTTTGCTGATCGTGCTCCATAGCGTTTTCGAGCGAAGCGGGTACCTGTTCGCGTGAAGAAAACGCGTCAAATCAAAATCATAGAATCTCACCTCTGATTCCGTCAGAAGCAGAAGGCTCTAGGCGCTTTGCGGCGCCGCGGGAATCCTTTTTTCGGGACGAGTTCCGGGCGGATGTCGCTGCCCGGTGCGTTGGTTCAGAGGTTCGTCTATTGGCATCGAAGGTTGCTGCAGGGACAGGCGGGCCGCGGAATCGGCCACTAGCGCGGCGCTGTGGCGATTTCGCGACTCCGAGACGGCATCGTCCAACGTTCCGGTCATGCGTCAGAAGTGGCTTTCTTCTTCCTCGATCAGGATTTCGCGTTTTCCGGCGTGATTGGCCTGCCCGACGATGCCTTCGAGCTCCATGCGCTCCATCAGCGAGGCCGCGCGGTTGTAGCCGATCTGGAGACGGCGCTGGATGTAGCTGGTCGAGGCCTTGCGGTCGCGCTTCACGATCGCCACCGCCTGCGCGAACAGATCGCCGCCGCCGTCGCCGCCCATGCCGGTTGAATCGAACAACGCGCCGTCCTCGTCGGTCGGCTCCTCTGCGGTGACCGCCTCGAGATATTCCGGTTGTCCTTGCGTCTTGAGGTGGCGAACCACCTTTTCGACTTCCTCGTCTGAGACGAACGGTCCGTGGACGCGCGAGATGCGGCCGCCGCCGGCCATGTAGAGCATGTCGCCCTGGCCGAGCAGTTGCTCCGCGCCCATCTCGCCGAGGATGGTGCGGCTGTCGATTTTTGACGTGACCTGGAAGGAGATGCGGGTCGGGAAGTTGGCCTTGATGGTGCCGGTGATGACGTCGACCGAGGGACGCTGCGTCGCGAGAATGACATGCAGCCCGGCGGCGCGCGCCATCTGCGCCAGCCGCTGCACCGCGCCTTCGATGTCCTTGCCGGCGACCATCATCAAGTCGGCCATTTCGTCCACGATGATGACGATGAACGGAAGCGGCTCGAGGTCGAGCTTCTCGTCCTCGTAGATCGCCTTGCCTGTTTCCTTGTCGAAGCCGGTGTGCACCGTGCGCGTCAGTTCCTCGCCATTCTTCTTCGCTTCGACGAGCCGCGCATTGTAGCCGTCGATATTGCGCACGCCGAGCTTGGCCATCTTCTTGTAGCGCTCTTCCATCTCGCGCACGGCCCACTTCAGCGCGACCACGGCTTTCTTCGGATCGGTCACGACCGGCGTCAGCAGATGCGGGATGCCGTCATAGACGGAGAGTTCGAGCATCTTCGGATCGACCATGATGAGGCGGCACTGGTCCGGCCGCAGCCGGTACAGCAGGCTGAGAATCATGGTGTTGATCGCCACCGACTTGCCCGAGCCGGTGGTGCCGGCGATCAGCATGTGCGGCGTGCGCGCCAGATCGATGATGACGGGATCGCCGCCGATGGTCTTGCCGAGGCAGAGCGGCAGCTTGGCGACGGAGTCGACGGCTTCCCTGGCGGTGAGCAGTTCGCGCAAGTACACTTTTTCGCGATGCGCGTTCGGCAGTTCGATGCCGATGGCGTTGCGGCCCGCGACCACCGCGACACGCGCCGACAGCGCGCTCATGGAACGCGCGATATCGTCGGCGAGGCCGATGACGCGCGCCGACTTGATGCCGGGCGCGGGCTCCAGTTCGTACAGCGTCACCACCGGTCCGGGATTGGCTTTGACGATTTCGCCGCGCACGCCGAAATCCTGCAGCACGCCTTCCAGCGCCCGCGAATTGGCTTCCAGTTCGGACTTGCTGAGCGGCTGGCGATCGGCGGCGCGCGGTGCGGTCAGGACGTTGACCGAGGGCAGGTCGAACTTGACGGATTTCCTGGCGGGCGCGCGGGAAGCGGCTTTCCGTCGCGGCGCGCGGACCGGAGCATCCTCCTCCTCGTCTTCGTCCTCTTCCTCTTCTTCCTCATCCTCGTCGTGCGCCGGCGCCAGCGACGGAGCGGAGCCACCGCCGAGGGTCGGCTCCTGACGCTCGTACGCCAGCGCCGCCGACTTCTGCGGCGCGCTCGACACCAGCGACTTGTAGGCCAGCGCGACAAGCGCCCCGAGCCTGAGACGCTTCAGGCGCGCCTTCGCGCTCATCAGCGCATGCACCAGCCAGCCCAGCGAGACCGAGGCGTGATCGCCGCCGTCGTCGAACGGCGCGTCGTCGTCGATCGCGAGCGTTTCTTCGGCCACTTGCGATCTGATTCCGCTCGCCCACAGAAATGTCGCGACCATGAGGGAGGCGAAAATCGCGCCGAAAACGACGTGCTGCAGCACGCTCGCCGGGCCGAACAGGATCGCGGGCGCCCGCACCAGCGCATCGCCGACCACGCCGCCGAGTCCGGTCGGCAGCGGCCACGCGCCGTTATGCGGCCAGCAACTGGCGAAACCGGCGGCAGCACTGGTGCAGAGAATCCAGCAGGCCAGCCGCGTGGCCTCGCGATCGAACGGGCGATGGGTCAGCATGCGCCAGCCCCAGATCGCCACCGGCAGGATCAGCATGATCGCGCCGAGGCCGAGGATCTGCATCAGCAGATCGGCGCCGATCGCGCCGGGATAACCGAGAACGTTGTGGATCGCGCGCGAGGTGGCGTGGCTGAGGCTCGGATCCTGCACCGACCACGTCATCAGCGCGGCAGCAGTAGAACCCGACAATCCGATCAGGCCGAGCCCGGTCAGTTCGCGCAAGCGCCGCGCGAGCGCGTCGCGGATCGACGGCGGTAGATGATCCACGATGGGAAGGAGGCGTTCGATCGCTGCCATGCTCATGGGCCCCCGCGACTATCCGAGAGTTTTCACCAGCCGGTGCAACGCCTCGGCCGTCGTTTCAGTGTCCGCCACCAGCGCCAGGCGGATATAGCCTGCGCCGGGATTCAAACCGTCGGCTTGCGGGCGCGACAGATAGCTGCCGGGAATCACGCGCACGCCGGCCTCCCTGTAGAGCTTCACCGTTGCGGCCTCGTCGCCGCCACAAGCGGAGACATCCAGCCAGACGCAGAAGCCGCCGGCGGGTCTGACATAGCCGTAACGGTTGCCGATGATCTCGTCGGCGAGATCGAACTTGAGCCGGTAGAGCCGGCGGTTCTCCTCGACATGCGCCTCGTCGCCGTATGCCGCCACGCCAACGTGCTGCAGCGGCACCGGCACCTGGGGAGCCGCGACGTTGCGCAGTTCGTGAAACGCGGCGAGGAAATTGCGATCGCCGGCGACGAAGCCGACGCGCAGCCCCGGCAGGTTCGAGCGTTTCGACAGCGACTGAAACGCGACGACGTTGGCGAAATCATCGCCCGCGCATTCCAGCGCGCTGCCGGGCGCGTCTCGTGTGTAGATTTCCGAATAACATTCGTCGGACAACACGAGGAAGCCGTGACGGCGCGCCAGCGCGATCAGGCGCGTGAAGTAATCGCGCGAGGCCACCGCGCCTTGCGGGTTGGCGGGCGAGGCGAGATAGATCGCGACGGTGCGCGCCAGCGTGGCCTCGTCGAGCGAATCGAGGTCGGGCAAAAATCCGCCTGCGCGCGTCGCCGGCACCAGGATCGTCTCGCAATTGGCGGCGCGGGCGCCGGCGCCGTAAGCCGGGTAGAACGGGTTCGGCATCAGGATCACCGGCGCGCCCTTGCGGGGCGTCACGTAACGGGCGGCGGCGATCGCGGCGTAAAACAGCCCCTCCCGGCTGCCGTTCAGCACCAGAATCTCGGTCTCGGGATCGAGCGCGCGGGGCAGGGCGAAGCGCCTCGACATCCAGTTTGCGGCAGCCTGGCGGAACGGCTCGATCCCCCGCGCCATCGGGTATCGCCTGAACTCATTGATGTGCCGGGACAATATTTCGCCGACGAAAGCGGGCGGCGGGTGTTGCGGCTCGCCCAGCGACAGCGAGATCAGGGGCTGTCCCGGCTGGTGGGGCGCAAGCAACTCCGCCGTGCGGGCAAATGGCGACCGCTCGCCCGGCGTCGTGGACGCGGCCGGACTCGCGGCGGACCCGGCCGGGCTGGCGGCGCCTTGCGCCGCGCGCGATGAAGCGGTGGTTGCCATCGGTTAAGCGTCAACACTTTCAAGACGTTCGGCCACACGTGGGGGCCGGAACGAAAGCCAGTTGAGTACCATAGGTGCGGCGAGGTTAAGACGCGATTAACCATCGGCGGGAGAGGGGATTTTCGTACTCAGGTGTCTCCTTGGGGATTGTGAGCGTCGCAAACTCCGATTCTTTCGAGGAACTTGCGACTCGCATAGGTTGTGATTTCTTCCAATTACCAGGAGAGTCCAGTGTTCGGTTTTACCAAATGCGGAAAGTGTGAAGGCGCTGCGTTCAAATTGCAGGAAGTGAACGTGAACGGTGCCGCATACAGGATGTACGCAATCCAATGCACGAGTTGCCAGACGCCAATTGGCGTTACTGAATATTTCGACAACGGTTCTCTTCTGAAGAAGCAAGAGAAGGCGATTGCTGATTTGGGCCAGAAGATTAGTCACATTGAAAATGCGGTGAATCAAATCGCTTACGCCCTGCAATCGTTGCGGCGATAGCGGCTCGGTATTAATCGTTAACGCACATCCAACGGTTGCTCTAACTGTAGTCGTAACGCGGCCGTCAATAATAGCGCGGTCTTCGATTTTTTGCAGGAGCGCGCCGGCTTCCTTGAAGGTGTCTAGCCTGCATGCCGGTATCTTTCGTTGTGTACATTGATGAGTCTGGTGATACGGGACTCGAACAAATCAAAAAACCGGATGATCCAAAAGGGGCGACCGAATGGCTCGTTCTGTCCGCCTTTTTAGTAAGGATTCAAAACGATTCCGAGATGGTCACATGGACTCGGGACGTTCAGGAACAGTTTATCAGTAGGCGGGCTGACTTGCATTTCAACAAGCTGCTGCCTTTCAAAAAAACACACGTTTGTGCAGCTTTGGCGACGAAGCTTGCGAGGTGTTTCGTCGCGATGTCCAACAAAAAGAACATCGAGAAATACAAAAACCCGCGCCTAGACGATGACAATAAAGCCTGGATTTATTGGTTTCTGACTCGCTTGCTATTGGAACGCGTCACGGCATTTTGCGCCCAACATGTCCCAGAAGCGCGGAAAGACCAAGACAAGCTTCGCATTATATTTTCTCGACGTGGTGACCTCACCTACAAGGATTTTACCGATTACCTTCGGAGGATGTACTACGAGAGGGGCGCTCAGGTTTTAGGCTACAAGGAGCTTGATTGGTCTGTCATCGATTTCGATGAAATTTATGCACACGATCATGGTGACAGAGCAGGCCTTCAACTGGCCGATGTAATCGCGAGTTCTTTTTTCCAAGCCGTTGAACTCAACCGAGGTGCTCAAGTCGAGTGCGATCCGTCGTATGCAAAGCTTCTAAAGCCACTCATGCATCATAATGGGAGACGCTGGTATCTCGGGTTTGGCGTAAAACCAATGCCGCTGCTTGGAGAAATGAACCTTACCGATCCGCAGAAGGAGCTTTTCACTTTCTACGGAGCTAATGCGAATAGTTGGAGGAAAAAGTGAGCAGGCCCCCGGCTCCTAACATGATCCTTTTGAAGGGATCATTGCCTCGCGCGATTGGAGACTCGGAGTGGTCCCGACGTTGCCTGCTCAGGTTAAATATATAGCAGATTCATCGTTGTGAATCAATACGTTAGTAAACCATTGGTATGACTCGTTTATTCTAAGGCTTGATCCACGCCAAGCACAATCCGGCTGTTGTAGCGGAAATCAAACTTCGACACCGATCTCACCGCCCCTACAGCGCCTCGCCCTTCAGCAGTCGCGGCACTTCGCCGGTCAGTCCCGCCGCCTGGCGGATGAATGCGTTCTTCAAAGGCGGCATGCGGTCGACCAGCCCGAGCCCGAGGTCGCGCACGCCGCGCAACAGCGTCGATTCGTTTGAGAACAGAACGTTGAGCGTGTTGGTGGCAAGGCCCATCGCCATGGTGTCGAAGCGACGCCAGCGCTGATAGCGCTCGAGCACGTCGGCCTGTCCCGGATCGATGCCGAGCCTGACCGCATCGACCACGCTTTCCGCCAGCGCCGCGACGTCCTTCAGTCCGAGGTTCAGGCCCTGTCCCGCGATCGGATGGATCACATGCGCGGCGTCACCGACCAGCGCCAGCCGCTCGGCGATGAACGAGCGCGCGACGAAATACTGAAGCGGAAAGGCGCGCGGCTTGTCGAGGGCCTTGATCTCGCCGAGCTGCAGGCCGAAGCGCCGTTCCAGCTCGGCGTGAAATTCGTCTTCGGCAAGCGCGACGATGCGTGCGGCGTCCGCCCGTTTCTCGGTCCACACCAGCGACGAACGCCGGCCCGTCAGCGGCAGGATCGCGAACGGACCCGCGGGAAGAAAATGTTCTTCGGCGCGGCCGTGATGATCGCGCTCATGGCCGACGGTGACGACGATGCCGGATTGATCGTAGTCCCAACCGTGGGTGGCGATGCCGGCGCGCTCGCGCAGTTTTGAGCGCGCCCCGTCAGCCGCCACCAGCAGGCTGGCGTCGATGGTCGAGCCGTCGGCGAGCGAGACCGCGACGCCGCCGGGCCGCGCCTCGTTCGCCGTCACCGCCGTGGCGCGCAAATCGACGCCTGCTGCTTCCGCCCGCGATGCCAGCGCTTCGATCAGGTAACGGTTCTCGACCATGTGCGCGAACGGCTCGCCGGGCTCGACGTTGCCGGCAAAGGTCAGGAACACCGGACGAGTGGCGTCCTCGAGCTTCGAATCCGTCACCACCATGTCGAGGATCGGCTGCGCGGTGCCGGCGATCTCGTCCCACACCCCGAGCGCCTCGAACAGGCGGCGGCAGGCGGCGACGATGGCGGTGGCGCGCGGATCGCGGCTCGGCCGGTTCGCCAGCATGGGGTCGGCGACGACGATCGGGACCTCCGCTCCCAGCCCCTGGCGCAGCGCGAGCGCCAGCGCCAGCCCCGCGAACGCGCCGCCGCAGATGACAATGCTCTGTTGTGTCGTCATGGTACGCCTGACCTTCTTGCGCCGGCACTATAGCCGGGCGAAACACGTTCACCAAACGCGGAGCGCGAACGGCCGTTCCGGCTCAGCCACCTGAACGCGGACCCGCAATCCCGGTTCGAGCTTCGCCTCGTCCGGGACGACGGTCTCAATGGAAGCCATCCCGATGTCCAAAAGTCTGGTCGACCTGATCTCGATCCTCGATCTGGAGCCGCTCGAGGAAAACCTGTTCCGCGGCAACAGCCCTAAGACGAGCTGGCAGCGGGTGTTCGGCGGGCAGGTGATCGGACAGGCGATGGTCGCAGCCTGCCGCACCGTCGAAGGCCGCCTGCCGCACTCGCTGCATTGCTATTTCATCCTGCCCGGCGATCCCGCCATCCCGATCGTCTACGAGGTGGAGCGGCTGCGCGACGGCAAGAGCTATTCCACGCGGCGCGTCACCGCGATCCAGCATGGCCGCGCCATCTTCTCGACCATGGTGTCGTTCCACGTGGACGAGGAGGGCGCGTTCGACCATCAGGATCCCATGCCCGACGTGCCGCCGCCGGAAAGCCTCTCGCCTGAGGAGTTCGCCAGGCAGCCGACGTTCAAGGAGATGCCGGAGTTCATCCGCCGCTATTACGAATCCGACCCGCCGATCGAACTGAGGCCCGTTGAATTCAGCCGCTATCTCGGTGAGAAGATCGGCGACGGCCGCACCCACGTCTGGATCCGCGCAGCAGCAAAACTGCCCGACGATCCGGCGCTGCATATGTGTGCGCTCGCTTATGCGTCGGACTTCGCGCTATTGGACGCGGTGATGGCGCGCTACGGCCGTACCCTGTTCGACAAGCGCATGATGGCGGCCTCGCTCGATCACGCGATGTGGTTTCACCGTCCGTTCCGCGCCGACGAATGGCTGCTCTACGCGCAGGATTCGCCGAGCGCGCAGAGCGGACGCGGCCTCGCCCGCGGGTTGATCTTCAAGCGCGACGGCATGCTCGTCGCGTCCGTCGCGCAGGAAGGCTCGCTGCGCGAGCGGCGCTGAGGCTTCGTGGCCGACCTGCCCAAAAGAATCCGTCGGTCTTCGCGGCCGGAACGATCATTGGTCGAAAAGTGTTGGAACGCGGTTCACGCGCGAAAACCCGGCCGGCTTGCGCGACGCTCGCCATATTGGTGGCGGCGGGGACGCACGTTTTTCGTCCACTCTGCAAGTTTTTTGTGCGGTTTGCATGGAAAGGTGTCAGACTTGGCTGCGCGAATTCGTTTATCACAGTGTTGTCCATCGAGCGGATGAGCCCTTATGAAACTCGTCATCGCCATCATTAAACCCTTCAAACTGGAGGAGGTCCGCCAGGTGCTGACCGAACTCGGCGTGCATGGCATGACCGTAACCGAGGTCAAGGGCTACGGCCGCCAGAAGGGGCATACCGAAATCTATCGCGGGGCCGAATATGTCGTGAATTTTCTTCCCAAGCTGCGGATCGAGGTCGCGGTGCCGTCGGAGCTCGCGGACAAAACCGTGGAAGCCATCACCACGGCCGCGCATACCGGTCAGATCGGCGACGGCAAGATTTTCGTGCTTCCGATCGATCACGCCCTGCGCATCCGCACGGGAGAGACCGACGGCGACGCGCTGTGAGATTGATGACAGAGAGAAGTATTGTCGTTGCGAGCCAACGGGTCGGCGCGAAGCGTCGCCCAGGGACAGGCTCCGCGAAGCGATACGGTTAACGCCTCACTGAGGGGACCCGATTGCTTCGGAGCTGAAGCTCCTCGCAACGACGGAGATAGCCAGGCCGGGGATCGACAATGGGGGCAGTTTCACGTTGGCCGGCGCGCGCGGCCGCGACGACCTTTGCACTCGCCATGCTCGCAACGTCAGGCGGGCAGGCTTTGGCGAGCGAGGTGTCCACGGTCAGCGCGGCCGATACCACCTGGATGATCGTCGCCACCGCCTTCGTGCTGATGATGACGATTCCGGGGCTCGCGCTGTTCTATTCCGGCATGGTGCGCAAGAAGAACGTGCTGGCGACCATGGCGCAAAGCCTCGCGGCGGTCGCGATGATTTCGATCCTGTGGGTGGCGTTCGGTTACTCGCTGGCGTTCACCGGCGACGGGCGGTGGCTCGGATCGCCCGCCCGCCTGTTTCTCGCCGGCATGAGCATGGACGCCGTCAATCCCGCGGCGAAGACCATTCCGGAAGCGCTGTTCATGCTTTACCAGATGACCTTCGCGATCATCACGGTGGCGCTGGTAGCGGGCTCGGTGGCCGACCGGATGCGCTTTTCGGCCTATCTGCTGTTTTCCATCGGCTGGTTCGTCTTTGTCTACGTTCCGCTCGTGCACTGGGTGTGGGGCGGCGGTTTCCTCAGTGCGGCCGGCGTGCAGGATTTCGCCGGGGGGCTCGTGGTGCATCTCAGTGCCGGCGTCGGCGGGCTGGTCGCCGCGAAAGTTCTGGGCAACCGTCACGGTTACGGTTCGGAGAACCTGTCACCGTACGATCTGTCGCTGGCCGTGGTCGGCACCGGATTGCTGTGGGTCGGATGGTTCGGCTTCAACGGCGGCTCGGCGCTGGCCGCCAATTCGCGCGCAGTGATGGCGATCATCGCCACGCATCTGGCCGCTTGCGCCGGGGCGCTGACATGGGGCGCGGTCGAATGGTCGACGCGGCGCAAGCCCTCCGTGCTCGGCATGATCTCGGGCGCAGTCGCGGGCCTCGGCACGATCACGCCGGCGTCCGGCTTCGTCACGCCGCTGCAGGGCATCGTCATCGGCATCGTTGCCGGACTGGTCTGCTATTGGGCCTGCACCAGCCTCAAGCATCGCTTCCGCTATGACGACGCGCTCGACGTGTTCGGTGTCCACGGCATCGGCGGACTGACCGGAACCCTGCTGCTCGGAGTGTTTGCGACCTCCTCGATCGGCGGCGTGCCCGGTCTTTTGGAAGGCAATCCGCGCCAGTTGCTGCTGCAGTTTTATGGCGTGGGCGTCACCCTGCTCTGGTCGGGCGCGGTCACCTATGGTCTCCTCAAGCTGGTTAGCGTTTTCGTGTCGCTGCGGGTCTCGCGCGAGAACGAGCTGGAAGGCCTCGACATTTCCCAGCACGGCGAGGCGTTGCAATAGCGCGACAGCTTGTGAGTCGCGTTTTTGGGCCCGGTTCTGGTTTCGGAACCGGGCTTTTTCTTCATTGGAGGAGCGACTCAAACCTTTCGGCTCCACTGGGTGCATTTCTGTTAGGCAAAGTATCCCGAAAGCCTAGCGCTGCCCTTATTTTGTGCAGATGTGGACAGGCTTTAAGCGGCGCTTACCGCGCCTCACGCCACCGCTCGGCGGCTGATCCGAAAATACATTTACTTACAGTAAGTTAAGCCACCCATCCGGGTTGGCACGGCATTTGATTCTATGGATCACGGCTGAAGCCGCTTCGTGACCGTCTCCTGCGCGGTGACCTCAGCCGAGTCCGCCCGGCGTTGCAGCCGGGCCCAGCCGGGAACCGGACACATGAAAATTGTGATGGCGATCATCAAGCCCTTCAAGCTCGAAGAGGTTCGCGATGCCCTGACCGCGATCGGCGTGCACGGTCTGACCGCGACCGAGGTCAAGGGCTACGGCCGCCAGAAGGGCCATACCGAAATCTATCGCGCCGCTGAGTACACGGTGAGCTTCCTGCCGAAGATCAAGATCGAGGTCGCGATCAAGTCGGACCTGGTCGATGCGGTCGTCGAAGCCATCGCCTCGACCGCGCGGACCGGCAGGATCGGCGACGGCAAGATCTTCGTCATCGATCTCGAGCACGCGCTTCGCATTCGCACCGGAGAGCTGGATGCCGACGCGATCTGATCCCGCACCCCCCGTCGCTCAATGAGGAGAAAAAGCACATGAGGTTCGAACGTCCGGCCCGCGCGGGACTGGTCATCGCAGCGATATTGTGCGCGGCCTGTCTCGCCGGGTTCATCGACACGGCCCTTGCCCAGACCGCCGCGCCGGCCGCCGCTGCTGCGGTCACGCCGCCCAAAATCGATTCCGGCGACACCGCCTGGATGCTGACCGCCACCGCGCTGGTATTGATGATGACGATCCCCGGCCTCGCCTTGTTTTACGGCGGCATGGTGCGGAAGAAGAACGTGCTGGCCACGGTCATGCAGAGTTTTGCCATCACCTGTCTCGTCACCGTGCTGTGGATGGTGATCGGCTACAGCTTTGCGTTCACCGAGGGCACGAACTTTCTCGGCGGCTTCTCGCGCATGCTGCTGATCGGTATGGGCACCGACACCGTCGCGGCTGCCGCGCCGACGATTCCGGAATCGGTGTTCATGTGCTTCCAGATGACGTTCGCGATCATCACCCCGGCGCTGATCTGCGGCGCGATCGCGGATCGCATGAAGTTCTCGGCGATGATGTGGTTCATGGGGCTGTGGTCGCTGTTGGTCTATGCGCCGATCGCGCATTGGGTCTGGGGCGGCGGTTTCCTCGGCGGCCTCGGCGTGCTCGATTTCGCAGGCGGCACCGTGGTTCACATCAACGCCGGCGTCGCCGGCCTCGTCTGCGCGCTGGTGCTCGGCAAGCGCAAGGGCTACGGCAGCGAGAACATGGCGCCGCACAACCTGGTGCTGACCGTGATCGGCGCGTCGCTGCTGTGGGTCGGCTGGTTCGGCTTCAACGCCGGGTCGGCGGTGACCGCGGGCGGGCAGGCCGGTATGGCGATGGCGGTCACCCAGATCGCGACCGCGGCCGCCGCGCTGGCCTGGATGGCCGTGGAGTGGGGCCTGCGCGGCAAGCCGAGCGTGCTCGGCATCTGCTCCGGTGCCGTCGGCGGTCTCGTCGCCATCACCCCGGCCTCGGGTTTCGTCGATCCGAGCGGCGCGCTGGTGATCGGCGCCGTGGCCGGCGTCGGCTGCTACTGGGGCGCGACGGGCCTCAAGCACATGATGGGCTATGACGACAGCCTCGACGCTTTCGGCGTCCACGGCGTCGGCGGCATCATCGGCGCGCTGCTTACCGGCGTGTTCGCCCGCGCCGCCATCAACAAGGCGGGCACGGGGCTGATCGACGGTAACGCCCATCAGGTTGTCATTCAGGTCTACGGCGTCCTCGCCACCATTGCCTACGACGCCATCGCAACGCTGCTCATCCTGCTCGCCGTCAAGGCGGCGATCGGCCTGCGCGTCACGGGAGATAATGAACGCGAAGGCCTCGACATCACCCAGCACGGCGAAGTGGTGCAATGAAGCGATACGCTGCTCGCGACGACGGAAGCGGTCACCGTCGCTCAGATTTTCCTGGCCTCTTCCGGCAGCATGATCGGGATTCCGTCGCGGATCGGGTAGGCGAGTTTGGCCGAACGCGAAATCAGTTCCTGCCTCCCGGCGTCGAATTCCAGCGGCCCCTTGGTCACCGGGCAGACCAGAACCTCCAGCAGCTTGGGGTCGACGGTATCTTCGGAACGGTCGGAGGAGGTCGTCATGCGTGGTCTCTTCGAAAGATGGCCCGCCGCATCTGGTGCGACGGTTGATCGGAAACGAACGCTCTTTGTCTATTGTAATCCAGGATCGCCGCTGGTGCTCTTTTTTGCGAGGTCCATTTCGGTGACGGCGATCAGGATTTCCGCGCGTGTTTTCAGGTCGGGCGCCTCCAGCATCGCCTGCTTCTCCGGCGGGCCGTAAGGCGACATCATCGCCAGCGCGTTGACCAGCGCCTCGTTCGGGGCGTTCTCGATGCCGCTCCAGTCCACTTTCAGGTTGTTGACCTTGAGAAAATCGTTCAGCACCTCGAGCAGCCGCTTGCGGTCGACTTCGTCCTCGCCCTTGCGTGCGGTCAGATCGTCGGTAAAGGCGAAGAAATCCACCTTGCACTGGCGATAGGGTGTCAGCACCGTCAGCTCTTCCACGATCTTGAACCGCGACACGCCGGTGAGTTCGAGGATGTAACGGCCGTCGCCGGATTCGGCGAACTGGGTGATGCGCCCGGCGCAGCCGACATGGAACAACTTCGGCTTGTCCTCACTTGCGGAATGGGCGATGTCGGGCTGGATCATGCCGATCAGGCGATGGCCGTCGCGGAATGCGTCGTCGACCATTGCGAGATAACGCATCTCGAAAATGTTGAGCGGCATCTGCCCGCGCGGCAGCAACAGCGCGCCGGGCAACGGAAACACCGGTATCACTTCGGGAAGGTCACCGGGACCGCGATAGTCGAGATTGATAGGCATGGGCGGCGGATCCGGATGCTATTCGAGCAGGGTTCTCCAGCTTCAAATCTGCGCGTATCTCTGCTGCAAAGGAAGCGGACAGGCTCTAGGAAAACAGGATCGTCGACAGACGCTTGCGCCCCTCGACGGTGGCTTCGTCGGCGCCGCCCCACGCCTCGAAGAACTGCACGAGTTGCTTGCGAGCGGCGTCATCGTTCCATTTGCGGTCGCGTTTGACGATTTCAAGCAGGTGATCGGTGGCCTCGCTCCGCTTGCCGCTGGCGTTCAGCGCTGTCGCGAGATCGAACCGCGCCTGATGGTCGAGCGGATTGGCCGCGACCTTTCCTTCGAGCTCGGCGACGGGCCCGAGCGAATTCGCCTGTTCGGCGAGGTCGATCATGGCCTGCACGGCCTTCACGGCGGCGTCGCCGCGCTTGGATTCCGGCACCAGTTCGAGCGTCTGTCTGGCCTTGTCGAGTGCGCCGGTGACTGTGTAGCAGCGCGCCAGTCCCGCGATCGCCGGAAGATTGGCGGCATCGAAACCGAGCACCTCGGCATAGATCGAAGCGGCTGTTGTGGGGTCGTCGGCTGCGAGCGCGGCTTCCGCCTCTTGCAGGACTTCCTCGATATTCGGCGCGCCGGGCGCCGCGACGCCCTGCGTCAGCTTGTCGATGAAGGCGCTGATCTGGCTCTCGGGCGCGGCGCCCATGAAGAAGTCGACCGGCCGTCCGCCGACAAAAGCAAAAACCGCGGGGATCGACTGGCTGCCGGTCTGTGCCGCAAGCTGCTGAAAGATGGCCGGATGCTGGTCGATGTTCATCTTCACCAGCTTGATCTTGCCGCCGCCGGCAAGAACGGCCTTTTCCAGCGTCGGGGTGAGCTGGCGACACGGTCCGCACCAGGGTGCCCAGAAATCGACCAGCACCGGCTGGCGCATCGATTCCTCGACGACATCCTTCATGAAGCTCTGGGTCGTCGTTTCCCTGATCAGATCCGACGCCTGCGGTGACGGCGCGCTGCCCTGCTCGACTATAGTCACATGATCCTCGCCTGATCTTCCGGAACGGGCCGATTCGACAACCGCCCAAGCGCTTAATTGGTCCCTGCGTGAAAATTTTGCAATCGGCGGAACGCGGTCGCGGGCGGGCAAATCGGCGCCAAGCCCGAATAATATAGCAGGATTTCTCCCCTGTTTCGGATTTCCGCCGCGAAAACGACCTCGGGGCGGGGTCGCCCGGCCGGATTTCGATAGTGGAGCCGGCATCCGGCGAGGGCCGGCCGCGCGCAAGGCCCGGCACGATCTGGCTGTTGCATTCACAAGCCGCATTTGGCATAGCTCTGCGCTCCGGCGGCTCGAGAGTCGGCGGCCTGTTATCGGATGCGGGTGTAGCTCAGGGGTAGAGCACGACCTTGCCAAGGTCGGGGTCGAGGGTTCGAATCCCTTCGCCCGCTCCAGTTTTCCAGCGCGCCGATGCCGGGTTTGCGATCAAGATATGCGCAAACTCCTGACCGACATCAGACTTTTCGCAGCTTACGATTTTCCCCGTTCGGCTCAGAAGCGGGCCCCGTGATCTGATGCGACGGTTTTGCTGTGACGTGCTGTCGCACCGGATTGGCCGCGGGCGGTTTTTTTGGCGAATTTGACGCGATTTCCACCCTCTTTGTGTGGAATGCGTTGCGGAAGCCGGCCGCCGGTTCCCGCTTATAGGAAATCTACCAATCCCATTAACCTCGCTTTAACCGCCCCCCTTCATGATCGGTAAACCAAGCTTGCGCCCGCGAGTCGCGAGCTGTTCTTGGATCTAACTCCTGGGGAGGATCAATGTTTTTCTTCAAAAAATGGGCGATCGCAAAAGAAAATGCCGCGAAAGCCGCAGCGATCAGCAAAACTCAGGCCGTCACAGAGCTCGGTCTCGATGGAACGATCATCACCGCCAACGAGAACTTTCTCAACATCCTCGGCTACTCGCTCGCCGAGGTTCGCGGCAAGCACCATAGCATGTTCGTGGACGCCGACGAACGGACCGGCGCCGCGTACCGCGAATTCTGGGCCCGCCTGAACCAGGGCGAGTCACAAACGGCCGACTACAAGCGTATCGACAGCCACGGCGACGAGGTCTGGGTTCGGGCTTCCTATATTCCGGTGCTGGATTCGAGGGGAAAACCGACCAGGGTTATCGAGCTCGCGGCCGATATCACTGCCCAAAAGATCAAGGCCCTGGACCATGCGGGTCAGGTTTCCGCCATCGATCGCTCGCAGGCGGTGGTCGAATTCAACCTCGACGGCACGATCATCACCGCGAACAAGAACTTCCTCAGCGCGATGGGCTATGCGCTGGGCGAAGTGCAGGGCAAGCATGACGGGCTGTTCGTGGATTCGTTGGAGCGCTCCGGCGCCGTCTATCGCGAATTCTGGGCCAAGCTCAATCGCGGCGAGCCTCAATCGGCCGAATTGAAGCGCATCGGCAAGAGCGGGCAGGAAGTCTGGTTTCAGGCGACCTTCAACCCGATCGCTGATGAGAGCGGCAAGCCTTTCAAGGTCGTGACCTTCGCAACCGACGTTACAAAACAGAAAGTGCGGATGGCTGACCTGGAAGGTCAGATCGCAGCCATCGGAAAAGCGCAGGCAGTTGTCGAATTCGGCATGGACGGAACGGTCATGACCGCCAACGACAATTACCTGAAGACGCTTGGCTATGCCTTCGCAAGGGAGGTCCAGGGCAAGCACCACAGCATGTTCGTGGAAGCCGGCGAACGCTCCAGCGCCGCCTATCGCGAATTCTGGGCCAAGCTCAATCGCGGCGAATCGCAGACGGCCGAATACAAGCGGATCGGCAAGGACGGCAAGGTGGTCTGGGTTCAGGCGTCCTACAACCCGGTGCTGAATTCGAAGGGAAAACCGACCAAGGTCATCGAGCTCGCAACCGATATCACCGCGCAGAAAATCGAGGCGTTGGAAAACGCGGGCCGGATCGCCGCGCTCGACCGTTCGCAGGCGGTTGCCGCCTTCAACCTGGACGGCACGATCGTCAGTGCGAACGAAAACTTCCTCAAGACGATGGGCTACGCGCTTGGCGAAGTGAAGGGCAAGCATGACGGCATGTTCGCCGAACAGTCGGAGCGGCAGGTCGGCGCATATCGTGAGTTCTGGGCCAAGCTCAATCGCGGCGAGTCGCAGTCGATCGAGTACAAGCGGATCGGCAAGAACGGCAAGGAAGTCTGGATGCAGGCCCTGTACAGCCCGGTCCTCGATCTCGCCGGCAAGCCGTTCAAGGTTGTTGCCTACGCAAGAGAGATGAGCGCCGCGATCCGTGAGTTCTACGAAACCATGGTCAAGTCGGGCGCAGAAGAAGCCCGCCAGGATTTCGCGGTCGTTGCAAGCGAGGTTGACACCACCGCCGCTTCGGACGCTGAGCCGCTGAGCTTGCGGCGGCTGGAAGAGTCACGGCGCAAGACTGCAAACGGCGGTCGCTCGACCTTCGGTCAGTTGCTGGACAACCTTCGGGAAGGGTTCAGTCACGCAGTGATCTCCTCGACGAGAGCTGTCACCAACTTCCTCTGACGGCTGCCGGCTCAGGCAACGGAAAACAGAACTGGCGACGGTGTCGAACCGTCGCCAGTTTTTTCGTTTCAACAGGCAAGCCCGAATTTCGCCGCAAATCGGATGCGCTGATCAAAACGACGGCTCTCACGAGCGCTGCATGTTTTGATTAAAAAGCGAATCAACGTCGCGCGACGTTGTCTTCCGGGGGTGGCATGGGCCGAAAAATCGTTTTGCTGTCCGACGGCACTGGAAACTCGGCGGCGAAAGTCTGGCGTACCAATGTCTGGCGCTCGTTTGAAGCACTCGATCTGTCGGGGTCGGATCAGGTCGCGTTCTACGACGACGGTGTCGGCACCTCGTCGTTCAAGCCGCTCGCCATTCTTGGCGGCGCGTTCGGCTTCGGATTGAAGCGCAACGTCATCGACCTGTACAAGTTCGCATGCCGCAACTGGCGCGACGACAGCGACGAACTGTTCGGCTTCGGCTTCAGCCGCGGCGCCTTCACGATCCGCGTGGTGATGGGACTGATCCTCAATCAGGGGCTCGTCGCCGCCGACAGTGAGGCCGAACTGACGCGAAAGGCCAAGGCCGCCTATCGCCAGTACCGGCGCGAACGTTTTCATACGTTTCTGCGCATCGAGGACGTCTTTCGCAGCGTGCGCGACCTGTTTCTGCCGAAGGGTTACGACAAGCGTGACAATCGTCAGGTGGATCAAATCCGCTTCATCGGCGTGTGGGACACCGTCGCCGCCTACGGACTGCCGCTCGACGAGATGACGCGCGGCGTCAGCAGATGGATCTGGCCGCTGGAACTGCCCAATCACACGCTCGACTGCACGCGCGTCAAGCGCGCCTGCCAGGCGCTGTCGCTCGACGAGCCGCGCACCACGTTCCATCCGGAGTTGTGGGACGAGCGCGGCGCGACGAGGTTGACGCCGCGCGACGACGGCAAGCGCTATCTCGCCGACGAGCAGATCAGCCAGGTGTGGTTCGCCGGCGTTCATTCCAATGTCGGCGGCGGCTATCCCGACGATGCGTTGGCTTATATCCCGCTGGTCTGGATGATGACGGAGGCGCAACGCTGCGGCTTGCGGTTCAAATCCGATCAGCGCCAGCCGGCGGCCGATCCCGATCCGTTCAAGAATGCGATCTCGATGTGCGACAAGGACGGCCGACTCTACGATCCGCGCAAGGGGCTTGGCAGCTACTATCGCTACGGGCCGCGCAAGCTGGCCGAACTCTGCAACTACCGTTTTTCCAAAAAGGACGAAGTCGTCATCGAGCGGCCGAAGGTGCATGCCAGCGCGTTCAAGCGCATCGCCAGCCGTTCGCAAAGTTATGCGCCGGTCGGGCTGCCGAAGACCTATGACGTTGTGACCGAGGATGGGCTGGTGCTGACGCCGGATCAATACGGCTTCGAAAGCAGCGCCGGCGCGCTGGCGCGCAGCGGAACGCAGGAGCATGTCTGGAACGAGGTCTGGAAGCGTCGGCTGGTCTATTTCGCGACCGTCGGCGCCACGGCCTGGCTGTTGCTTTATCCGCTGGCGCGTTCGCTGCCGCCTTCGGACGAATACACCAGCAGGTTTCGCTGGGTGTCGGACATCATCCGCGTCGTCGGCGGATTTCTTCCCGGCTTCGTGCAAACCTGGATCAACGGCTATGCGCGCAGCCCGGTGCAGTTCGTTGCATTGCTCGGGCTCGCAAGCGCGCTGGCGCTGTGGGGCGTCTTTCTCGCGACCCGGATCACCGACCGCATGAATGCGATCTGGCAGAAGACGTCGGCGGCGCCGACAGGCTTGCCGTCAAACTGGATCTATCTCCTGCGCGCGAGCCGGCCCTATATCTGGTTTCACCAGCAGTTGAAGCGGCGCTGGGCGCCCGCATTCTTCGCCGCATTGTTCGTCTATCTCGGCGTCACCTTCGCGAGCCATCTCGCCTACAACGTCCAGGACGTCGCGGGTTTGACCTGCGATGAAAGTCCGGCGGCGCAAGGGCTCGCGCGCGGCAAGCAGGCGACGTTCAATTTCAGCACGTCGCAGTTATGCGCCGGCACCGGCATCGCGGTGGACGGTTTCGGCGCGCGCTATCTGATTCAGGTCGAGACGACGCAGCCGTTCCGCGACGGTGATATCCCCTCGCCGCTCGGCGGATTCTACACGACCGACGCGCCGCACTGGTGGCAACGCGCGGCGCTGATGCTCGGTGTGCCGCTGCGCCGCGAACTGACGCGGCCGTGGTTCCGCCTGGTCCTGCGCTATGGTGCGACCGGCGGCGAGGAGGTCTTCCTCGACCCCGATCCCGAGGACGGCAAGGTCGAGACGGTGATCCGGCCGACGCGGAGCGGCGAACTTTTCATCTTCGTCAACGATGCGGTGCTGGGTATTCCCAGACTGTACGACGTGTTCTACCGCAACAATGAAGGCTCCGCCAAACTCGTCGTGACGCGCAGGTGAAAGACGGTCGAATGGCGGACCCTGCCCGGTCCGACCGGGTCGGCGCGGTGCGTCAAAACGCAAGCCGCCTCAGGAAAACTCCGCGACCGCCGCCAGGATGCGCGCGATGTCCTGGGGACGCGACAGCCGGTGATCGCTGTCCCGGATCATGGTCAGCACCACGTCGTCGCTCGGCAGCCGTTCGGTCAGCGCGAAGGCGTGCCGCCATGGGACGTCGGCGTCCTGCGCGCCCTGCAGGATGCGCACCGGACAGCCGGTCGAAATGGAGCCGCCGAGCAGCAGATGGTTGCGGCCGTCCTCGATCAGCTTGCGCGTGATCGGGTAGGGATTGCCGTAGTCCGACGGCTGCAGCCATGCGCCTTCCGTCTCGATGGCGTGTTTGACCTCTGGCGGGAAGGCTTTCCACATCAGTTCCTCGGTGAAGTCCGGCGCCGGGGCGATCAGCACAAGTCCGGCCAGCGTGGCGCGGGATGATGCCCGCCGCGCGAGTGCGCGCGCCAGCAACAGCGCGATCCAGCCGCCCATCGATGAGCCGACCACGACCTGCGGGCCTTCACAGAAGGCATCGAGCACCGCAAGGCTCTCCTCGAGCCAGCGACCGATGGTGCCGTCGGTGAATTCGCCGCCGCTTATCCCGTGGCCGGAATAATCGAACCGCACGCAGGCTTGGCCGCGTTCGGCCGCCCACGCGTCGAGCGCAAGCGCTTTGGTGCCCGCCATGTCGGACTTGAACCCTCCCAGCCAGAGCAGGCCCGGAGGGCCGCCCCGCCTCGCGTGAACGGCGATCCGGCGCTTCGTCTCGCCGCCGCCGACCTCGATGAACTGCGCCGCCCCGCTCGTCATGATGTCCGCATGTCCGTCTCGTTTTCCGTTGTATGTCGCGGTCCGCCGCTGTCCGTCAAACGAATGTGGACCGGGGGAACAAGCGGCGGCTTCCGGGGTTTGCCCGGAAGTTGATCGGCGTGACCAAAATACCGCGCATTTGACTGTTTTGCCGGCGAGCTGATCCCGCCGCTTGCCCGCAGGCGGTTATTCCTTCAAAATAGGCGTCTCTTTCACAACATTGGAGAACCACCCATTCGCCGTCCCAGTAGAGCGCCAATGCCCGTCGCGAAAGACGGACCGCGCACCAACGATGAAATCCGCAATGCCCAGGTTCAATTGATCGATCAGGACGGCACCAACCAAGGTACCGTGGAAACGATCGCCGCGATCAAGATGGCCATGGATGCCGGCATGGACCTCGTGGAAATCGCGCCGAACAGCAGCCCTCCCGTCTGCAAGATCATGGACTACGGGAAATACAAGTTTCAGGCCCAGAAGAAAGCTGCCGAAGCCCGCAAACGTCAGAAGATCGTCGAGATCAAGGAGATCAAGCTTCGTCCGATGATCGACGATCACGACTACGACGTGAAAATGAAGGCGATGCAGCGGTTCTTCGAGGAGGGCGACAAGGTCAAGATCACCCTGCGCTACAGGGGCCGCGAAATGGCCCACCAGGAGATCGGCACCAAGCTGCTCGACAAGGTGAAGGCCGACGTTGCCGCCTACGCCAAGGTCGAACAGGACGCCAAGTTCGAGGGCCGCCAGGTGGTCATGGTGCTGGCTCCCCGCTGAGGGGATCGGTCAATTTGATTTCGAATTGAAATGGCCCGTCAGGTATCTGGCGGGCCGTGTTCGATTGGCCTCGGCGAATCCCCCGACCCTGATTTTCCCGCAAGCGGGAGAGGAGCGAGCGGTGCCCGCAGCACAAAGCCTGTCGAAAGTCTTCACAGTGCAAGCAGTGGACAGACGCACTCGCCCTGAAACCAGCCTGTTCTCCTCCTGCTTGTGGGGATGGAGGGAATAGCGAAATCGTTCTTTCGCTAAATCGTTGCCAATCCGGCCATCCTCTGCCATAAGCCTGTCCTTCGCCGCCCGGCTGATCAAGGGCTGCCGTGGCGACGACCCGTGCTGGATTTTCTCGGGATTTTCTTTTGGGAAATACGAGAATAGCCGAGCACTTTTAACGCTCTAGCGAGCAATTTCAGCCACTAGGCCGCCCTATCCGGGCGGATTTCGTCGTGGCGACAGGAGAGCCAAATGCCCAAGCTGAAGACCAAATCGGGCGCGAAAAAGCGCTTCAAGATCACGGCCACCGGGAAGGTCAAGCACGCCCAGCGCGGCAAGCGCCACGGCATGATCAAGCGGACCAAGAAGCAGATTCGTCAGCTTCGCGGCACCCGCGTGCTGTTCAAGACTGACGGCGACAACATCAAGAAATACTTCTTGCCCAACGCCTGACCTCCGCTCGCCGCGACAACGCGGCATCCCGCATTAACCCGTTGATTTTGAGAGGAGTTCAGTCATGGCTCGCGTCAAGCGCGGTGTGACGGCTCATGCCAAGCACAAGAAAGTCTACAAGGTTACCAAGGGCTTTTCCGGCCGCCGGAAGAACACCATTCGCGCCGCCAAGGCGGCCGCCGACAAGGCCGGTCAGTACGCCTTCCGCGATCGCAAGCGCAAGAAGCGCACCTTCCGCGCGCTGTGGATCCAGCGCCTCAACGCCGCCGTGCGGCCGTTCGGCATGACCTACAGCCGCTTCATCGACGGCCTGTCCAAGTCGGGCATCACCGTCGACCGCAAGGTGCTGTCGGACCTCGCCATCCACGAGCCGGCGGCGTTTCAGGCGATCGCCGAGAAAGCCAAGGCCGCGCTGGCGGCCTGATTGTTTACCCTCCCCTGGAGGGGGAGGGTCGGCGCCGCATGACGACGCTTGCGTCGTCGTGAGGCGTCGGGGTGGGGTGTCCTGCCAACCTGCACGCGCCCCGCATTCCGATTCACCCCCACCCGATCTGCTTCGCAGGTCGACCTCCCCCCTCCAGGGGGAGGTGGGAGAACGGGGCGCCGTCCATGTCCGATTCCGAAAAATCCGATCTCGATTCCCTTCAATCCCAAATCCTCGGCCAGATCGCAGCCGCCACCGACGAGGCCGCGCTGGAGGCGGTGCGCATCGCGACGCTCGGCAAGAAGGGTTCGATCTCCGCGCTGCTCGCAACCCTCGGCAAGATGTCGCCCGAGGCGCGCAAGACCGAGGGCGCGAAGATCAACCTCGCCAAGGATGCGGTGACCGAAGCGCTGGCGGCGCGACGCGAGGTGCTGAAGACTGCAGCGCTCGACGCGCGTCTCGCCTCGGAAACCATCGACGTCACGCTGCCCTTGCGCGAGACGCCTGCGGAGGCCGGCCGCATCCATCCGCTGAGCCAGGTGTGGGACGAGGTCACCACCATCTTCGCCGACATGGGCTTTGCGGTCGCCGAGGGTCCCGACATCGAGACCGACGACTACAACTTCACCCGGCTGAATTTTCCCGAAGGCCATCCGGCGCGCGAGATGCACGACACGTTCTACTTCAACCCGAAGGGGGACACCGGGTCGGAGCCCGGGGCTGGCGGCTCGCGCCTGCTGTTGCGCACGCACACCTCGCCGGTGCAGGTGCGCACCATGCTCAGTCAGAAGCCGCCGATCCGCGTCATCTGCCCCGGCCGTACCTATCGCAGCGACAGTGACCAGACCCACACGCCGATGTTCCATCAGGTCGAGGGGCTGGTGATCGACAAGTCGTCGCATCTCGGCCACCTCAAATGGATCCTGCACGAATTCTGCAAGGCGTTCTTCGAGGTCGACAACGTCAACATGCGCTTCCGCCCCTCGTTCTTCCCTTTCACCGAGCCGTCGCTGGAAGTCGATATCCAGTGTCGCCGCGACAAGCACGAGATTCGCTTCGGCGAGGGCGAGGACTGGCTGGAGATTCTCGGCTGCGGCATGGTGCATCCGAACGTGCTGAAGCTCTGTGGCCTCGATCCGGAAGTCTATCAGGGCTTCGCCTGGGGCATGGGCATCGATCGCATCGCCATGCTGAAATACGGCATCGCCGATCTGCGGCAGTTGTTCGAAGGCGACGTGCGCTGGCTCAATCACTACGGCTTCAGGCCGCTCGAGGTCCCGACGCTGGCGGGGGGGTTGTCGTCATGATGGTGCGCGCCGACGACGGCGACGGACCTTCACCTCCCCCCCTGAGGGGGAGGTCGGATCGCGCAGCGATCCGGGAGGGGGGTCTCTTGGTGGCCCATCGGCCTGTCAGTAAGTTTGCGCGCTTCCGCGCAAGATCTCTGCGCTCCGCCATGACCGATGCTGAGCGGGTTCTCTGGCAACGGCTTCGCGCGCATCGCCTGAACCAACTTGGCTTTCGGCGCCAAACACTGATTGGACCGTTCATCGTCGATTTCGTCAGCCACAAATGCCGTCTGATTGTAGAGGTTGACGGCGGACAGCATGCGGAATCACGTCGTGATGTCGAGCGCGATCGCTGGCTCGGATCCAAGGGATATCGTGTTTTGCGCTTCTGGAATTCAGACGTTCTCCGAAACTGCGCCGGTGTCATCGAAACGATTGCAGGCGTGGTCCGCGAAGTAACCCCCCTCCCCAACCCTCCCCCTCAAGGGGGGAGGGAGTCGATCCGCCCACGCGAAGACCACACATGAAATTCACCCTCTCCTGGCTGAAAGAGCATCTCGACACCGACGAGCCGCTGGAAAAGCTCGCTGACAAGCTGACCATGATCGGGCTCGAGGTCGAGCACATCGCGGACAAGTCGAGGGCGCTTGCGCCTTACACCGTCGCGCGCGTGGTCTCGGCCGCGCAGCATCCGAACGCCGATCGTCTCAGCGTGTGCATGGTCGATATCGGCGAGACCAATGACAAGGGCGAGCCCGCTTATATCCAGGTGGTGTGCGGCGCGCCCAACGCGCGCGAGGGCCTTGTCAGCGTGTTCGCGCCGCCCGGCACCTACATTCCGGGCAAGGACATCACGCTCGGCATCGGCACCATCCGCGGCGTCGAGAGCCGCGGCATGCTGTGCTCGGCGGCTGAACTCGAAATCTCCGACGACCACGACGGCATTATCGAATTGCCGGCCGACGCGCCGGTCGGCACGGGTTATGCGGAATGGGCCGGCCTCGGCGATCCCGTCATCGAGATCAACCTGACGCCGAACCGGCAGGACTGTACCGGCGTGCACGGCATCGCGCGGGATCTCTCCGCCGCCGACATGGGCAGCCTCAAAAATCCGACCATCAAGGCGGTCAAGGGCGAATTTCCCTGCCCGGTGAAGGTCACGGTTGAAGACGCAACGCTGTGCCCCGGCTTCGCGCTACGTCTCGTTCGCGGCGTGAAGAACGGTCCCTCGCCGGAATGGCTGCAAAAGCGCCTGATCTCGATCGGTCTGCGTCCGATCAACGCGCTGGTCGATATCACCAACTTCATGACCTACGATCGCGGCCGGCCGCTGCACGTGTTCGACGCGAACAAAGTGCATGGCGATCTCACGGTGCGCCGTGCCCGCGACGGCGAGACGCTTAAGGCGCTCGACGGCCGCACCTACTCGCTCGATCCGGGTGTCTGCGTCATCGCCGACGACAAGGGTGTCGAATCGCTCGCCGGCATCATGGGCGGCGAGGAGTCCGGTTGCGACGAGGGCACGACGGATGTGCTGATCGAATCGGCGCTGTGGAGCGAGATCAACATCGCGCAGACCGGCCGCAGG
Source organism: Nitrobacter sp. (assembly GCF_051535215.1). NCBI lineage: Bacteria > Pseudomonadati > Pseudomonadota > Alphaproteobacteria > Hyphomicrobiales > Nitrobacteraceae > Nitrobacter > Nitrobacter sp. The sequence continues at coordinate 181,618 of NZ_JBPPLY010000001.1, forward strand.
CTCGGCATCAATTCCGACGCGCGCTATCGTTTCGAGCGCGGCGTCGATCCCGCCTTCATGGTGCCGGGGCTCGAGATGGCGACCCGGCTGGTGATGGAATTGTGCGGCGGCACTCCGTCGGAGAATGTTGTTGCCGGACAGGCGCTGCCCGACGATCGGGTGATCGATTTTCCGCTGGCGGAGACCAAACGTCTCGCGGCGATCGACGTGTCGCTGCCGGAGATGCGCCGCATTCTCGGCCATCTCGGCTTCATGGTGGCCGGCACGGGGCCGGTGGTGAAGGTCGCGATTCCCACCTGGCGCACCGACGTTCACGGCAAGGCCGACATCGTCGAGGAGATCGTGCGCATCGTCGGTGTCGACAAGGTCCCGATGACGCCCTTCGATCGGGGCGGCGCGGCACGCAAACCGGTGCTCACTCCGATCCAGTCGCGCACGCGAAAGGCGCGGCGCGCGCTGGCGGCCCGCGGCATGGTCGAAGCCGTCAACTGGTCGTTCATCGCGAAATCGCAGGCCGAACTGTTCGGCGGCGGGAATGCGGAGTTGGCGCTCGCCAATCCCATCGCGTCGGATCTCTCCGACATGCGGCCGAGCCTGCTGCCGGGACTCGTCGCCATCGCGCAGGCCAACGCCGACCGCGGATTTCCCGACGTGGCGCTGTTCGAGGTCGGGCAGATCTTCCGCGGCGACCGTCCGCAGGATCAGTTCACCGCCGCTGCCGGTGTTCGCCGCGGCATCGCATCGTCGAGCGGTCTCGGCCGCCATTGGTCCGGCTCTCGCGCCGCCGCCGCGCTCGACGCCAAGGCTGATGCGTTCGCGGTGCTCGCCGCCGCCGGTGCGCCCATGCAGGCGTTGCAGATCGCCGCCGCCAGCGCCTCAAAGGATTTTCCGGCATGGCTGCATCCCGGGCGTTCGGCCGCGATCCAGATCGGGCCGCAGAATGTGCTCGGCTATTTCGGCGAGTTGCATCCGCGCGTGCTTGAGGCGTTGAAGGCCGATGGTCCGGTGATGGCGTTCGAGGTGATTCTCGAGCGCATTCCGGAAGGCAAGCAGAAAGCGACGCGCGCCAAGCCGGTGCTGGATCTGCCGGCGTTCCAGCCGGTGTCGCGCGACTTCGCCTTCATCGTCGACCGCGGCGTGAAAGCCGCCGACATCGTGCGTGCGGCGCAAGGCGTGGACAAGAAACTGATCGACGGCGTCACCGTGTTCGACGTCTACGAAGGCAAAGGCATCGACCCAAACAAGAAGTCGATCGCCATCGCGGTGACTCTGCAGCCGCGAGACAAGACGCTGACCGATCAGGAGATCGATGCGGTGGCGGCGAAGATCGTCGCCGAGGTCACGAAGAAAACCGGCGGGAGCTTGCGAGGCTAGAGCTCTTCCGGCTTCGATGGAATCAAAGCCGGGCTCTAGAGCCTTTCCGCTTCTGATCAGAAGCGGAACTTTTGATTTTGTTTCGAACGCTTTTTCTTTACGCGAACCGGCATCATCCTCGGATCAAGTCCGAAGAATGCTTCGCTTGAAAACGCTATGGCGCGCATGACGAAGAAAAAATGTCTTGCGATTACGTCAGCAACAGATCGCAATAGGCGAACCCGTCGCGCTCGACGACATCGCCGGACGCCACCTCGATCCGATGTGAAAACATCGGACCAGCGATGACACAGGTGTGGAATTCGCCGTTCTCGCCGCACGGATCGATCCCGGACGGAAGGTCCGCCAGCAGCGCCTGATCGAAGCTGCGGCCGGCAAACGAGGAGTCGAGCTTTGTCCGGTCGACCGTGACGAGACGCGCCTCGAGCCCGTTTGCGATCATTTCGCGCGCAAGCGCCGCGGTCGGCCGGCCCCATAGCGGAAAGACCGGCGTGATGCCGGTTCCGGCAAGCTTCTGCTCGCGATAGGCGCGAATGTCCGCGAGAAACAGATCGCCGAAGATGACATGCGTGATGCCGTTCCGCTTTGCGTCCGCCATCGCCGCCGCCATCCGCTCTTCGTAGACCTCGTTCGGACAGGGATGGGAAATCGGCACCACGTTCGCCGGCAGTCCTGCGGCTGCCAGTTGCGCGTGCAGAATCTCCTCGCGCACGCCGTGGATCGAGACGCGGCCGAAGGTCTCATTTACGGTTGTCAGCGCGCCGACGACGTCGAACGCGCCGGCGCGGCGGATCTCACGCAGTGCAAAGGCGCTGTCCTTGCCCGACGACCACGAGATCAGCGCTCGTGGTCGCGTCATCTGGGCAATGGAAAGCCGAAGGAGTCCTGCGGGCGTCGTGACGGTTTCCGTCCGTGATGCCGGGATGGCTTGCGCGTTTGCGTCTCGGGCGCCGCTTCCTTGAGCGCGCCGATTTTGCGTAGCGCGGCATCGGCCGCGCGGTCGCCGCTTTCCCATGCGCCGTCGACCCTGCCCCACAGCGTCTCGTGCGTGGCCTCCCCGGCGAAGAACAGGTTGCCGAGCGGCTCGACCAGGATTTTGCGCGACGGCTGCCCGCCGACTTCCGCCGCCGACATGGCGCCGAGCACATGGGGCGCGGCGTTCCAGCGCGTGGCGGCGGATCTTTGCACCGCATTCGCCACATCGCTGCCGAACAGGTTCGTCAGCCATTCCCTGGCGAACGCGATCATCGCAGCCTCGCCTTGAGCCGAGAGATCGCGGCCGAAACTGCCCGCGACATCGATGGTGCACAGCGACGATCCGATCGCGCCCGCCGTAAGAAGCGCGGTCTTTCCGTCGCCGCTCTGCTCGATCATGGTCTCGCCGGGTCCGAGCCCGAGCGGATTATCGGGCAGCCACAGCGCAATGCGGTCGTAGCTGCCGAGCGACACCTTTGCAGCGGCATCAAGCTGACGCTTCGGCAGTTCGGGCGTGAAGCGGATGTTGCCCGAGGTCAGCACGTTGGTCGACACCGTGACGATGATGGCACGCGCGCCGATGCGCCCCGCGGGCGTCTCGACTCCGATGTCGCGGCCGGCCCATGTCACGCGGCTTGCCGGCGTCGACAGGCTGATCGGCAGGTTTTGACCGAGCGCGGCGAGCAGCGCCCCGAGGCCTCGTTCGCAGCCGATCGCGGCGTGGCGCTGGGGTGCGCGCGCGCGATCCATCGCCGAGAGGTCTTTCAGGTCCTTTCCGGTCGCGCTGGCGCCGAGCACGAAGTCGATCGTCGCCGCCCAGACATCGAGATCACCGGGCATAGCCGCGGCGCAGGAAAGGTCGGTCCTGCCGCGCGCGACGTCCGCGATGGCGCGCCTCGCGCGCACCAGTGCTGCAAGGAACTGTTCGGTTTCGCCGGCGCGGGCGTTGCGCCGCCCGATGCGGATTTTCTGACCGGGCGGAGCGGGAAACACCCCGGCTCCTGCGCTTCGCGCCAGCCTTGCTATCGGGTTGGTGTCGGGTTCAAAGAGCCAGCGCGCGCCGCGATCGAACGGCGTATCGAAGGTCGTCAGATCGGTGTGGCAGCGTCCGCCGATCCGGTCCGCCGCTTCGACCACCACCACCTTGCGGTTCGCGTCATGAATCCGCCGCGCCGCCGCAATGCCGGCGGCGCCCGCGCCGATCACCACCACGTCGGCCTCGCGCGGCAGCGATGCGGCGCGCGCCGCGCCGCTCTCCGCTCCTGTGGCGAGCGCGGCGAATGCCAGCAGGAGATCGCGGCGCGTCATTGTCATGGCATGGTTTCCGATGTCTTGAAACGCAGCCACCGCTCGTGCGGTGGCTCAGACGTTTCTTCACTCCGCTGCACGTCCGATCAGAGAACTTCTGAACCTGAAGCCACACGAAAATCGCAGATTTTCGATCCTTCGAATTCGAAGTTTGCAAAACATCGCGCAAAAAGGCCGGAGAACTTCGGATTCGGGACGTAGCGAACTTGCCGCATCAATGCGTCTGCGGCAACCGTCATGGTGAATCAATCGTAATTCGGCGACCGCCGCCATGAACTAAATTGCAATGGCCTTTGACCATGATAAGGAGTGGAAAACCGGTCAGGACGAACGGCGGAGAGAAACTGCCATGGGCCTCGTGCTCGATATGGTCGGGAAATGGATTGCGGCCTATCTCCAGAAGGAGGTGCCCGGCTACGAACCGTTCACGCCGAGCGATCCGGAGCATTTGCGCGATCTCATTCAGGAGGGCGACGTCCTCCTGGTCGAGGGCAACAGCCGCATCTCCGGCATCATCAAGTATCTCACGCAATCGACATGGTCGCACTCCGCGCTTTATGTCGGCCCGATCGACGGCGCCAGAGAACCTGACGGCGAGCCGCACGTCCTGATCGAGGCCGAAATCGGCATGGGCGTCACCTCCGCGCCGCTTTCGAAATATTTTCCTTATCACACCCGGTTGTGCCGCCCGGTTGGTCTGTCCTACGAGGACCGTGTCACGGTATGCCGATATGCCATCAACCGGATCGGCTTCGGCTACGACACCAAGAATATCGTCGATCTGATGCGATATCTTGTGCCGCTGCCCGTGCCGCAGCGCTGGCGGCGGCGCATGATCGCGTTCGGTTCCGGCGACCCGACCAAGATGATCTGTTCGGCGCTGATCGCGCAGGCGTTCGGCGCGGTGCGCTATCCGATTCTGCCGAAGATCACCCGCGCAGGCAGCCGCAACGCGCGCCGCGAGATTCTGCACATCCGCGATTCCTCGCTCTACATGCCGCGCGATTTCGACATCTCGCCTTATTTCGAGATCGTCAAGCCCACGATCGTGCGGGGGTTCGACTATCTGTCCCTCCATTGGGCCGACAGGCAAAAGCCGCTCGGGGAGGTGGCGGGCGCTATGGAGCCGTTTCAAGTCGGGGTCGCGTCGCCGCCGCCTGTTTCCGAACCGGCTGACCAGCATCAGCCGGTTCTTTCTGAAAAAGTGAGTGCCATGCGAGGACATTCATGACCGAGGCCGATGGCGCCGCTCCGGAACTTGTCGTGTCGCAATGGTTCAACACGGGCGAGCCGCTGACGCTTGCCGCGCTGCGTGGCCGTCCGGTGCTGCTCCATGCGTTCCAGATGCTGTGTCCCGGCTGCGTCGCGCATGGCACCCCGCAGACCCAGCGGGCCTATGAACTGTTCAAGGCGACCGACCTTCAGGTGATCGGCCTGCACACGGTGTTCGAACATCACGCCGCGATGACGCCGGTTTCGCTTCAAGCCTTCATTCACGAATACAGGCTGACGTTTCCGATCGGCGTCGACGCAGCCGGCGACGGCACCCCGCTGCCGGTCACCATGGGTCGCTATGCCATGCAGGGCACGCCGGCCAGCATTCTGATCGGCCGCAACGGCCGCATTGTTCATCATGGCTTCGGCCAGCAGAGCGACATGGCGCTTGGCGCCATGATCGCGGCTGAACTCGCGGGCGCGCAGACTTACGAAGCCTAGCGCCTTTTTCGCTTGTGAATTGCCGCATCTCCAGCGCATGAAAACGTCGGCACATTTCGCCTGCGCGTTTCGGCTGCGGCATCCGCGCCGGTCCGTGCCCTTGCCGGGGCGCGCCACGGCGTTTATCTGAGCCTCGTATCGAGCCTTGTATCCGAGCCTTGGGGTTCACCGGGAACTGACCGTCATGATGGGCGCCGCCGTCAAGGCCCTCACGCAGATTCTGTCGCCGCCGATGCGCGCCATCCTGTGGCGCGCGATCGGGCTCGCGCTGGTGCTCATCGTCGTCTCCGCCATCGGGCTGCAGCGGTTGCTGAGCTGGCTTGCCGGCTCCGGCGAGTTATGGGCCGAGACGGTGCTCGGGCCGACCTTCCACACGCCGCTCAACATCCTGGCCTGGATCATTTCGATCGCCGCGGGCTTCGGCATCGTGTTCGGCGCGGTGTTTCTGATGCCCGCGATCACCTCGCTGGTCGCGAGCGTGTTCGTCGACGACGTCGGCGAGATCGTCGAGCGTGAGCATTATCCGGCTGACCGTCCCGGGGCGCCGCTGCCGTTCAGCCTCGCGATGTCCGAAGGCATCAAGACCGCGCTGCTGACGCTGCTCGTCTACCTGATTGCGCTGCCTTTCGTGTTCGTGGCCGGCGCGGGCTTTATCGCCTTCTTCATCGCTACCGCATGGCTGCTCGGCAAGGAATATTTCGAACTCGCGGCGATGCGGTTTCGTTCGCCCGCGGAGGCCAAGACGATGCGCCGCGACAACGCCGCCACGGTGTTCATGGCCGGTCTGATCATCGCAGGCTTCGTGGCGATCCCGATCGTCAATCTGGCGACGCCGCTGTTCGGCATGGCATTCATGGTCCACATGCACAAGCGGTTGTCGGGACCGCGGTCCGAGCTGATCGCGCCGGATCGGCGCGGCCGGCAGCCGCTGGCCTGAGCGGGTTGCTTCAGACGGAATCCGGCGTCGGCTTAGGTCGGGCATCACGTTTTCAGGAAATTTTAGCCGCGAAAGACCTGGACGGCCGGGACGGAGTCGGCCTTGCTTTCTTCATATTGCGCCGCAATTGGTGTAGTTGTTCTGTCCGGATTTTGGACTGACGGAAGGTGGTGCCGTGCGCCCATCGGGATGCCAGCCCGGAATTGCGGTCCTGGAGGAGAATGTCGATGTCGATTGAGTCGGATGTGATCGTCGATCGCCGCAGGTTGCGCAGCAAGCTCACGTTCTGGCGAGTCGCGTCGGCAGCGATCGCGATTGCCGCGTTTATCGCCGTCGCGGCCTACGCTACGCCGTGGGGCCGCAAGCTGACCGGCGCCGTCGCGATCCAGCGCGTCAATATCGAAGGCCTGATCCGCAGCGACCAGAATCGCGTGGAGGCACTGGAACGGCTCGGCAAGTCGAACGCGCCCGCGGTCATCGTGCACATCAATTCGCCGGGCGGCACCACAGCCGGATCCGAACAGCTCTACGACGCCCTGATGCGCCTGAAGGCCAAGAAGCCGATGGTGGTGGTGGTCGAAGGGCTCTGCGCGTCGGGTGGATATATCGCCGCGCTCGCCTCCGATCACATTGTCGCGCAGCAGACGGCGCTGGTCGGCTCGATCGGCGTGCTGTTTCAGTATCCCAATTTCACCGATCTTCTGAAAACGGTCGGAATCAAGGTCGAGGAAGTAAAATCGTCGCCGTTGAAGGCGGCTCCGAACGGCTATGAGCCGACCAGCCCGGAGGCGCGGGCCGCAATCGACGCGCTGGTGAAGGATTCCTACGCCTGGTTCCGCGGCCTGGTGCAGAGCCGGCGCGGCATGGACGATGCGCAACTGGAGAAGGTCGCCGACGGCCGTGTCTTTACAGGCCGGCAGGCGATCGACCTCAAGCTGATCGATCAGCTTGGCGACGAAAAGACCGCGATCGCGTGGCTGGTCGCAGAGAAGAAAGTCGCTCCCGACCTGCCGGTGCGCGATTTCAAGTTATCGCCGCGCTTCGGCGACCTGACGTTCCTGCGTACCGCCGCCTTTGTGACCTTCGATGCGCTGGGACTGAACGGCATTGCGCGCCAGGTGGAGCAGACCGGCGTGGTGCGGGCGGCGGATCGGCTGGGTCTCGACGGAATGCTGGCATTGTGGCAGCCAGCGCCCTCGAATTGAGGCTCGAATCGGACGCGTGCGGGCATTTTTGCTGGTAAGGAGCCCGCAAATGCCGCGGTGCAGAATTTTGCGGCGGTTTTCCTGAACCGTGCGAATCGCATTTAGCGACTTGACAGTCCTGACCATTTTCACGGAAATGGACCCTCCCCTATATGGGTCCCAGTCTCGATGATCAAATCCGAACTCGTTCAACGCATCGCCGAGCACAACCCGCACCTCTATCAGCGGGATGTGGAGAACATCGTGAACGCGATTCTCGACGAGATTGTCGCCGCGCTTGCGCGGGGCGATCGGGTCGAACTGCGTGGTTTTGGGGCGTTCTCGGTCAAACATCGTCCTGCGCGCGCGGGCCGCAATCCGCGCACGGGAGAACACGTCCCGGTCGACCAGAAGAGCGTGCCGTTTTTCAAGACCGGCAAGGAAATGCGCGAGCGGCTCAATCGTGAGAATGCCGCGAGTGAAGCGAGCGCGTAGGAACATTCGAGGGACGGCCCCATGAATCTGCCGAACCTGTCAGCATGAGTGCTTGACGCTACCGTCGCGAGAGAGATCATGCGAAAATTCCTGACCGGCCTGATCGTGATTCCGCTTGGTGTCCTTTTCATCGTGTTTGCGTTCGCAAACCGTCACCCGGTGACGGTGACGTTCGATCCCTTCGATGCGAACGACCGGATGGCCACCGTCACCCTGCCGTTGTTCATCCTTATCATTGCGGTTGCGATCTTCGGCGTGGTGGCCGGGAGCGTCGCGACCCGGTTCGGTCAGCGCCGCTGGCGTCACAAGGTGCGCCAGTATGAGGCGGATGCGCGGGAGGCGCGCATGGAACTGGCCGACCTGCGAGCGCGCTGGGAGTCCCGCGACACCGCGCGGCTGCCGGATCTGACGCGGCGGGCCGGATAGCGGCCCGGTATTTCCGCCGGGGAGGGAACCTCCCGTGGCCCCCGCGCGGGCGAGACAAGCGCCGCGTGACGTTGTAGAACCCGCGCGAGCGCATTTGATGCCCGGAACCGGACGGTTTTTTGCCGGTCGTCCGGCTTGCGCCGATCGTTCGAGACCTTGTCCCTGCGAGATCATGTCCCTGATCGTCAAGATATGCGGCCTGTCCACCCTTGCGACCCTCGAGGCGGCGCTGCAGGCCGGTGCCGATATGGTGGGATTCGTGTTCTTTCCCGCCTCGCCACGGCATCTTGATCTGGCGCGGGCCCGGGACCTCGGTGCACAGGTACGTGGCCGTGCGCGCAAGGTCGCGCTGACCGTCGACGCCGACGATGCGGCGCTGGGCGATGCCATCGAAGCCCTGCAGCCGGATCTGCTGCAACTGCACGGCAAGGAAACCGTGGCTCGCATCCGCGAGATCAAAGCGCGGTTCGGGCTGCCGGTCATGAAAGTGGTCGGGGTAGAGAGCGTCGACGATCTTGCGACGCTGCCCGGTTACGCTGCTGCGGCGGACTGCCTGCTATTCGATGCGCGCCCGCCGAAGGACGCCACGCGGCCGGGCGGGCTGGGTGTTCCCTTCGACTGGCGGCTTCTGGAAAACCTCACTCTCGAGGTTCCGTTCATGATCTCCGGCGGCCTCGCCGCAAGCAACGTTCACGATGCAGTGCGGATCACGCGCGCCGGTGGGGTTGATGTCTCCTCCGGCGTGGAAAGCGCACCGGGGATCAAGGATCCGGACATGATCCGGGATTTCATCCGGGCGGCGCGAGCGGCGGCAATTAATTCGCGCGAAGCGACCTCGCATGTGGGGTAGTCCCGGAGAACCATGGCAGCCGTCATGCCTGGCTTCATGTCGGGCATTCACGGCGGCCGGAAATCACAGCGAGCAAGACGTAGGTGGCCGGAATAAATCCGGCCATGACGAAGGGTGACAATGAATTCTCTCCCCAATTCCTTCCGATCCGGTCCCGACGAGCGCGGCCACTTCGGCATTTTCGGTGGCCGCTTCGTGGCGGAAACGCTGATGCCGCTGATCCTCGATCTGGAGAAGGCCTATGCCGAAGCCCGGACCGATACTGCGTTCCAGCGCGAGATGGCCGGCTACCGCAAGGATTATATCGGCCGTCCGTCGCCCTTGTATTTCGCCGAGCGCCTGACCGAGCATCTTCGTGATATTTCCGCGGCCTCCGGCCGCGCTGGTGGCGCAAAAATTTATCTGAAGCGCGAGGAGCTCAACCACACCGGTTCGCACAAGGTCAACAACGTGCTCGGCCAGATCCTGGTGGCGCGCCGCATGGGCAAGAAGCGCATCATCGCCGAGACCGGAGCCGGGCAGCATGGCGTCGCGACCGCGACGCTGTGCGCGCGCTTCGGTCTCGAATGCGTCGTCTATATGGGCGCGGTCGACGTGGCGCGGCAGGAGCCCAACGTCATCCGCATGGAGATGCTGGGCGCCAAAGTGGTGCCGGTGCAGTCCGGCACCCGCACGCTCAAGGACGCCATGAACGAGGCGCTGCGCGACTGGGTCACCAACGTGCACAATACTTTCTATTGCATCGGCACGGTGGCGGGGCCACATCCCTATCCGATGATGGTGCGCGACTTCCAGTCGGTCATCGGCGACGAAACGCGCGCGCAGATGCAGGAGGCGGAAGGCCGGTTGCCGGATTCGCTGATCGCCTGCATCGGCGGTGGCTCCAACGCGATGGGTCTGTTCCATCCGTTTCTCGACGATGCCGCGGTGGAGATTTTCGGCGTCGAGGCGGCGGGGCATGGTCTCGACAAGCTGCACGCCGCCTCGCTCACCGGCGGACGGCCCGGCGTGCTGCATGGCAACCGCACCTATCTCCTGATGAACGATGACGGCCAGATCCAGGACGCGCACTCGATCTCCGCCGGGCTGGACTATCCCGGTATCGGGCCTGAGCATTCATGGCTGCGCGAGACCGGCCGCGTCACCTATCTGTCCGCGACCGACGAGGAGGCGCTCGCCGCGTTTCAACTGCTGTCGCGTCTGGAAGGCATCATCCCGGCGCTGGAATCGGCGCATGCCATCGCGCGCGTCGTCGAGCTGGCGCCGCAGCGGCCGAAAGATCACCTGATGGTGGTCAATCTTTCCGGTCGCGGCGACAAGGACGTGCCGCAGGTCGGCGAGATCTTGAAGGGCAGGAAGAAGTGAGCACCCGTATCGACACGCGCTTTGCCGAATTGCGGAAGCAGGGCCGCTCGGCCTTCGTGACCTTCCTGATGGCTGGCGATCCCGATCCCACGACCTCGCTCGCCATCATCCAGGCGCTGCCTGAGGCCGGCGCCGATATCATTGAAATCGGAATGCCGTTCACCGATCCGATGGCCGACGGCCCCGCGGTGCAGGCCGCCGGCCGCCGCGCGCTCAAGGCGGGCATGACCCTGACCAAGACGCTGCAGATGATCCGCGATTTCCGGAAAAGCGAGGGTTCGACGCCGGTCGTGCTGATGGGCTATTACAATCCGATCTACATCTACGGCGTCGAGAGATTTCTCGCTGACGCCAAGGATGCCGGCGTCGACGGCCTTATCGTCGTCGATCTGCCGCCCGAGGAAGACTCCGAGCTGTGCATCCCGGCGATGAAGGCGGGGTTGAATTTCATTCGCCTCGCGACGCCGACCACCGACGAGAAGCGGCTGCCGGCGGTGCTCGCCAATACCTCCGGTTTCGTCTATTACGTCTCGATCACCGGGATCACCGGCAGTGCGGCCGCGGATTCGGCCGCCGTCGGCGCGGCGGTCGGACGCATCAAGCGCCATACCGATTTGCCGGTCTGCGTCGGCTTCGGCATTCGCACCCCGGAGGCGGCACGCGGCATCGCCGAGGGCGCCGACGGCGCGGTGGTCGGCTCCGCGCTGGTCGATGCGCTCAGCCGCAGCCTCGATTCTGAGGGCAAGGCGACGGCCGGGACGGTCAACGCGGTGGCCGGTCTCGTGGCGTCGCTGGCCGAGGGCGTGCGGTCGGCCAGAGCGGGATGAGGAAAACGTGTGCAGCGGCTTTCCGTCTGCTCCGCTTCCATCATGATCCAGGCAGGCCGCGGAATAGTCTTTACTTTCCCTTTCCCCTTGTGGAAGAGGGTGCCGAGCCGCATTTATCCGGTGAGGAGCGGGGCGGGGTTACGGAGTAAGGCATGAACTGGTTGACGAACGTCGTCCGCCCCAAGATCCGCAATATGCTCAAGCGGGAGACGCCGGAGAATCTCTGGATCAAATGTCCGGATACCGGTCAGCTCGTGTTCTACAAGGACGTCGAGAGCAACCAGTTCGTCATCCCCGGCTCGAACTACCACATGCGCATGAGCGCGGATGCGCGGATGCGGTCGATCTTCGACAACGAGACCTGGTACGACGTCGCCTTGCCCGAGGTGGCCGTCGATCCGCTGAAGTTCCGCGACGAGCGCAAGTATGTCGACCGCATCAAGGATGCCCGCGCCAAGACCGGACTGAATGATTCTGTGAAGGTGGGGTACGGCAAGCTGGAAAACGCCGGCGTCGTCGTTGCGGTGCAGGATTTCGATTTCATGGGCGGCTCGCTCGGCATGGCGGCGGGCGAAGCCATCGTGCGCGGCCTCGAACTCGCGGTCGAGAAGCAATGCCCGTTCATCGTATTCGCGGCGTCCGGCGGCGCGCGGATGCAGGAGGGCGTGCTGTCGTTGATGCAACTGCCGCGCACCACCGTCGCGGTGCAGATGCTGCGCGAGGCAGGCCAGCCCTACATCGTGGTGCTGACCAATCCGACCACCGGCGGCGTCACCGCCTCCTATGCGATGCTCGGCGACATCCAAATCGCCGAGCCCGGCGCGCTGATCGGTTTCGCCGGCGCGCGCGTCATCGAGCAGACCATCCGCGAGAAACTGCCGGACGGTTTCCAGCGCGCCGAATATCTGCGGGACCATGGCATGGTCGACATGGTGGTGCATCGCCATGAGTTGCGGCCGACGCTGGCGCGGCTGTGCCGGCTGCTGACGAAGGCGCCGGCGTTCGATGCGACGGCAGAACCGCCGCCCGGCCCGGATGAGCCCGCCGAGCCGATGCCTGCAACGGACGCGCCGCCGCCTGCGCCTCCCGCGTGAGCGCTGCTCCTCCCCATCAGACGCCGCTCGGCGAGGTCGTCGCGCGAATCTCGAAGCTGCATCCGAAAAAGATCGACCTCACGCTCGACCGGATGTGGCGCATTCTCGAACGGCTCGGTCACCCCGAACGCATGCTGCCGCCCGTCATTCATGTCGCCGGCACCAACGGCAAGGGCTCCACCGTCGCCTATCTGCGCGCGATCCTTGAGGCTGCCGGCCTGAGAGTGCATGTTTTCACCTCGCCTTTTCTGGTGCGGATCAACGAATGCGTGCGGCTGGCGGGAACGCTGGTCGGCGACGGCGATCTGCGCGACGCGCTGCTCGAATGCGAGCGCGCCAACGGCGGCGAGCCTCTCACCCAGTTCGAGATCAAGACCGCGGCCGCCTTCCTGTTGTTCGCGAAAACTCCCGCCGACGTGCTGCTGCTGGAGGTCGGCCTCGGCGGCCGGCTCGACAGCACCAACGTGGTGGAAACGCCGCTGGCGAGCGTCATCACGCCGATCGGCATCGACCATGTCGAATTTCTTGGCGGCACGCTGATGCAGATCGCCGGCGAGAAGGCCGGCATCATCAAGCGCGGCGTGCCCGTGATCGTTGCTGCGCAGTTGCCGGAGGCGCAGGCCGTGATCGAGCAGCGGGCGAAGCAGATGCGCGGTCCGCTATACGCCGAAGGCCAGGACTGGCACGTCGGCACGGAGCATGGACGGCTGGTCTATCAGGACGAGCGCGGCCTGCTCGACCTAGCCGCGCCGCGACTGTTCGGTCGTCATCAATTCGACAATGCCGGTCTCGCGGTCGCGACGCTGCGGGCGCAGGATCGCTTCAGCATCGACGCCGCGGCGTTCGAGCGCGGTGTCACGAGCGCGGAATGGCCGGCGCGGATGCAGCGGCTGACGTCGGGCAGGCTGGTGGATCGAGCGCCGCGCGACGCTGAGCTCTGGCTTGACGGCGGACATAATGTCGACGGCGGACGGGTGGCAGCGGCTGCGCTCGGCGATCTCGAGGAGCGGGTGTCGCGGCCGCTGGTGGTGATAACGGGCATGATGGGCAACAAGGATGCGCAAGGCTTTCTCGCCAACTTCGCAGGGCTGACCCGCCACGTCATCGCCGTGCCGATTCCGGACACGGAAAATGCGATGTCGCCGGACGTGCTGGCGGGTGCGGCGCGCGCGCTCGACATGCGCGCCGAAACCGCGGTGAGCGTCAGTGCGGCGCTGCAGTCGGTGGCGCGGCTTGCCTATGAAATCCCGCCGCGCATCCTGATCGCGGGGTCGCTCTATCTCGCCGGCCATGTGCTGGCGGAGAACGGCACGCCGCCGAACTAAAATTATTTATTTTGAGGCAAACGTATCGGTGATGCGTTGCGAGCGCTCTCCCCGCAAGCGGGAGAGGTAAGAGGCACACCCAAACAAAAACGGCCGGTGATGAGCCGGCCGTTCGCAAAATTTCAGAAAACCGGAAGCTGACGGATCACACCGTGGCGGTGATCCACTGCTCCAGCTTCTGCTTCGGCGCAGCGCCGACCTGACGCGAGGCCAGTTCGCCACCCTTGAAGATCATCAGGGTCGGGATCGACATCACGCCGTATTTCGAGGCCGTCCGCGGGCTCTCGTCGACGTTGAGCTTGACGATCTTGACCTTGCTGCCCATGGCGCTGGAAATCTCGTCCAGCACCGGGCCGATCATGCGGCACGGGCCACACCACTCGGCCCAGAAATCGACCACGACCGGGCCAGTCGCCTTGAGCACTTCCGCTTCGAAATTGGCGTCCGAAACCTTGCCAACAGCCATGGAATACCTCGTTGCCTCGATGAGAGCGCGCGCCGTGAAAGAATGCGCCTGCGCTTATGTGCCAAGTTAAGAAGGCGATCCTGCCGGGTCAAGGTTTCTCACGCCGAGATGAGGGCTTCCAGCTCGGCATCAAGCATCGCGGCCGAAATCTCCATTAATTCAGGCATCTCGGTCCAGAGCAGCGCGGCCTTGACGGGCAATTTCGGATACAGCCGGGCCAGCACCGCGCGGTAGAGTGCAAGCTGGCGGACATAGGCCGGCGGCGCTGCGGCGGCGCTTGCAGGCGGCGCGTGGCCGGTCTTGTAATCAACGATCAGAATCGCCTCGGGTGTGACCGCGAGGCGGTCGATCTGACCGGACACCAGCACGGGATCGCCGCGCCGCGTCGTCAGCCGTCCGGCAATCGCCACCTCCGCCCGGCTGCCGTCCGCGAAGATTGGTGCGAACCGGGCATCGTCGATCAGGGACAGCACTTGCTCCGCCAGCGCGTCGTGCTCGGCCTCGCTCCAGTTGCCCGCATTGCGGGCGAGATGGCCCAGCGCGGTCTCGCGGCGGCGACCGGCCGGAATATCGGGCAGCGATTGCAACAGACGATGCACCAGCGTGCCGCGCAACAGCGCGTGGTTGCGCTGGTCTGTGGATTCGCCGGGCCGGATGCGTCGATGCGCCGTATCGTCCGTCTCCGAGGGACGCAGCGGCCGGTTCGCGGGCACAGCCTGGGCTGCGCTGGCATGCAGCCACGGCGGCAAGGCGATCTGCGCGGTAGTGGCCTGCGTAGCGGCGATCGCGGAGAGCGGCTCATCCGTATCTGGTCGGCTGTAGCGCCTGACAGTGCCGGCGGCGGTCTCGATCTCCTGCATCGCGAGGCCGGACTTTTCCAGGCCCTTGCCGATCAGGTCGTACCAGGACAAGTCCCGGACCTCCTTGCGGTTACCGGGCATGCATCCGCCGACGATCAGGCGATCGGCCGCGCGCGTCATCGCCACGTAAAGCAGGCGGCGGTATTCGTGCTCGGTTTCCGCGATCATCGCCGCGCGGGCTTCCGCCACACAAGGCGGATCCTCGGCCTTCCTGCCGGCCCAGACCGTGACGCCTGTCGCATCGGCAGGCGCGTTGCCCCGCGCCATGCGGATCAGGCTGAGGCGCTCGGTGTCGGCCGGCGATGTCACGGTATCGGCGAGGAACACCACCGAAGCCTCCAGTCCCTTGGCGCCATGCACGGTCATCACCCGCACCTCGTCGCGCGAGATTTCCATGTCGCGCTTCACCTCGGTGTCGGCGGCGCGCAGCCACGCCATGAACCCTTGCAGCGACGCAGGGGCCTTGCGCTCATAGGTCAGCGCCAGTTCGAGGAATTCGTCGAGCGCGTCATTCGCTTCATGGCCGAGACGCCGCAGGATCCGCCGCCGCCCGCCGTCTTCGCCCAAAAGCCACGCATAGAACGCGAACGGCATCTCGCGCGTGGCGCGGCCTTCGCACAGCTTCAGGCGATCGAACGCGTCGCGGAATTTGTCGCCTGCCGCGGCGTGGCCGGCGAGCGCATCGCGTAGCGAGCCCTTGCGCTGCCATGCCAGCGTGAACAGGTCGTCGTCGTCGAGGCCGAACAGCGGACTCTTCAGCGCCACCGCCAGCGCCAGATCGTCCTGCGGCAGCAGCAGCGTATCCGCAAGGTTCATCAGGTCGATGATCGCGATGTGCTCGGTGAGCTTGAGGCGATCGGCGCCCGCAACCGGAATGCCGGATTGCTTCAACGCCTGGATTATCGCATCAAAAGCGTTGCCGCGCCGCCGCACCAGCACCATCACGTCGCCGTAGCTGAGCGGACGGCGCGCGCCTTCATGTCCCGTCATGGTGCCGCGCGCGATCAGCGTCTTGATCTCGCTCTGGATGCGCCGCGCCAGCTTGACTTCCGGACTGGTCGCCGAGATCGCGTCGAATGGCGCGCGCCAGCCCTCGATTTCCTCCCGCTTGTCGCGCTCCTCCAGACTCCAGAGCTCGACGATGCCGGGCGCGGCGTCGGCAAGCGATTCATGCACGGGATGGGCGCCGACGGCATGGATGCTTCTGTAGATAGCTTCGTCGCGAAACACGTAGTCGACAGACTCCAGAATCGTTTTGCCGGAGCGGAACGAGTAGATGAAATCCTCTTTCCGGAACGGGAGATTTGCGTCGGCGAACTTGCCCTCCAGCTTGCGCCGTCGCTCATCGAACTCGCGCGGCGCCGCGCCCTGGAACGAGAAGATCGACTGCTTCTCATCGCCGACCGCGAACACGGTCCTGCGCACGCCCTCACGCGCGCCTTCGCCGGTCGTGAAGTCCGCGATGATGCGCTCGACGATGTCCCACTGCTTCGGGCTCGTGTCCTGCGCCTCGTCGATCAGCACATGGTCGACGCCGCGATCGAGCTTGTAATGCACCCAGCCCGGCGAGGTCTGGTTCAGCATGTCCAGCGTCTTGTCGATCAGGTCATCGTAATCAAGCAGTCCGCGTTCCTGCTTCTCGCGCCGGTAGTTCGCGGCGATCGCGGTCGCGATGACGAGCAGCGATTGCGTGCGGTCGCGGATGATGAGCGCGCGGCGACGTTCGAGCAGCGCGGTCACGCGCAGGCATTCATCGGCGAGCATTTCAGCGATATCAGGCCTGACATCGCTTATCTTCTTTGTGACGAAGGATTTGCGCGGGCTGCCGTCGCCGGTCAGGAAGACATCGAGATAGCGATCTGTTTGCGCGGCTTCGCCGACCATGGCCTGCGCTTCGCGCAGGCGTTTGGCTTGCTCAATGTCGGATTTGTTGCCAGCTTCCAGAACCGCGGCGAGTGTCTGCCATTCCGATCGCGGCAGGTTTGGCCCATTGATGATCTCGCGTTCGACATCCTCGACCCGCGCGGCCGGATCGACGCCGAGCGCGTCAGCAATATCGCGGATCGCCTGTTCGATGCCGCGATCCTCGGTCCAGGCCATGACGTGATCGCGGCTGAGGCAGGCCTGATTGATGACGTCGCGCAGCGTGGTGTCGGCGGCCGCGCCCATGGCATATTGCAGCGCGCGGCCGGCGGTGCTGTCCGGATTCTGCGAGGCGTTCAGCATGACCTTGAGGCTGGCGCGCTCCATCATTTCGGTCTGGTCGCGCTCGTCGAGCACGGTAAAGCGCGCGGGCACCCGCGCCTCGAACGGAAACTGCTGCAACAGCCGCGTGCACAGTGCGTGGATGGTCTGCACCTTCAACCCGCCCGGCGTTTCCAGCGCGGAGGCGAACAGTTTGCGCGCCCGTTCGCGCCATTTCACATCGGGCTGCGCGATGCCGACGTCGCGCAGCGCCGCGTTCAATGCGTCATCGTCGAGCGTGACCCATCGCCCAAGCGTCGAAAACACCCGCTCCGACATGTTGGCGGCGGCGGCCTTGGTGAAGGTGATGCAGAGGATGCGCGCCGGATCGACGCCGTTGAGCAGGAGGCGGATCACGCGCTGCACCAGAACATGCGTCTTGCCCGATCCGGCGTTCGCGGACACGAACACGGAGGTCGCGGGGTCGGATGCTCGCTGCTGGCGCGCGCTGGCGTCGGGATGAACGGGGCGGGATGCCTTCACCATTCTTCCAGCCCCAGACCGCCGGCCGCCGACCATTCCTTGATCCGCGCGAGATCGTCATAGGCGCCGTAGCGCGTTTTCCACATCGGCAGGTCGAGCGAGGTATAGCCCTGCGCCTCATTGTCGAAGGCGCGGATCAGCGCGGTAAGTTTCTCAAGCGCGCGGTCGGCGGCCTGATCCGGCGATTGCCGGGCGGTCTTGCCGTTGTCGAGATCGACCGGCCTCGGTTCGCCGGGGGGATTATTGCCGCTGAGGCGAACATAGACGAGTCCGTTCACGGACGCGCCCGCGGTAATGCCTGCAAAGCCGCCGCCGCGCAGGATCGCGGATTCCAGCGTAAGCTGCGGCGATAGCCCAAGCCGCACCTGCTTGCTGCTCGGCGGGCTGCCGGTCTTGTAGTCGAGGATGGCGAAGCTTCCGTCGCCGAGATGCTCGATGCGGTCGGCGCGGGCGGACAGGACAAAATGGCGATCGCCGTCTATCGGGATCTCGATTGCTCCGCTGACCTCGGCGTCGATTGTCACGAGTTGCGCCCTGCGCGAGACTTCCCAATCCGCGAACCATGCTGCGATGCGCTGGAAGCGCGGCCACCACAACGCGCGCGCCTCGGGGCGTTGCATCAATGGTGCGAAGTGGTTTTCGCCGATGGCGCGGAGCACCTCCGCGGGATTGTCCGGCAAGACCGCCGGATAGGCTTTCGTGAAATCGCCGAGCGCGTCGTGGATCGCAGAGCCGCGGTCGGCCGCCGACAGCGGCATGTCCACGGCATCAAGCGGCGTGAGTTTCAAAATGTGTTTGGCATAGATGGTATAGGGGTCGCGCAACCAGTCCTCGATCGCGGTCACCGACAACCGCGTCGGCCGCGCCCTGCGCGGCGGTTTCGGCGCGGGCTGGGCGATGGGCTTGACCTCGTCGGGACGGTCGAGCGCCTCGGCGTATCGAACGTAGCGCGCGCCGGCTTCCAGCGCGGCGGCCCAGCGCTCACTGCCGGCCACTGCTTCCAGCCGGTGCAGGAATCGCGAGGCCACCGCCGGCGCGCCGCCGGCCTTGGCGGCGTGGCTGAGGATGACGTCCTCCGCGCCGAGCAATTGCGTGAAGTCGTGCGCAGACAGGCCGATGCGCCGCTCGGGAAGGTCGAGCCCAAGCTCGTGCCGCATCGGGCGGCTGAGCCAGGGATCGTTCGGCGGCGCGGGCGGCCACATGCCTTCGACGAGTCCGCCGAGAATGACGCGGTCGCATTGGGTGAGACGCGCTTCGAGCGGACCATAGATGCGCAGATTCGCTGCCGTGGCCTGCGGCCGTCGCACGATGCGGTCGCGGAATGCGGTCTCGAACACCTCGGGATAGTCGGCGATCCTGACCGTCAGACCGCTGCGCTCGCCTGCCTCGCCGAGATCGTCGAACGCCTTCGCAAGTGCCGCGCCATCCTGTCCCTCGAACGCGACGGCGACGCCTTGATCGTCGCGCGACAACGCCTCGATCGCGTCGCGATGCTGCGCGGCGAGCCCGGTGAAGTCCGCCGACCGCATTGCGCCATCGCCTTCGAGCGGCGCCAGCGCGGCCTGCAAGGCCGCGATCAACGCCCGGGCTTCGTCAAGCTGATGCGGTTTTAGCGCGGCGCGGGGCTCGCTGCGATGGAGCGACGAGTTCTCGCCGCGACCAAGCTTGTCCAGTTCGTCGCTGAATCGCGCGAACTCGTCCGCCAGTCCCTTGCTGCCCGGCGGCGGTCGCGTGCCGCGCAGGATCGCCAGTTCCAATATCGTAACCGCGCGCGTCCATCCGCCGCTCGCGCGCCCGAGCCGGCACAACGGATGCTTGAGCAATGCCAGCAGCGTCGGCGGCTCCAGAGCGTTGCAGGCGGTCTCGGCCGCGAGCCGCGCGAAGACTCCCGCGGGCGTATCCATCAGCGCGTCGCCGCCGGAATCGTCGAAGGCCAGATTCCAGCGGCCGAGTGCGGCCATCACCCGGCGCGCCAGCGCGCGGTCGGGCGTCACCAGCGCCGCCGTCTTGTTCAGTTCACGCGCCTCGCGCATCGCGACGGCGATACTGAGCGCCTCCATTTCCGGATTGGCGGCGGCGATCACGGCGAGGCCGGTCATTCCGGCCGCGATCTTCTCCGCGACCTCGGGCTCGGCAAGCCGCGTGTGCCACCGTGCCGTCGCTTCGGAAGGACGCATCGCCTCCGAGGCCAGCAACTCGCGTCCGTATGGCGCCGGCGCACCGAGCGTCGCTACCTCGCTGCGTGCGATGCCGAACCGCTTGAGCAGGGCGTGCAGCGCGAACTGCGGATGACCGGCGGCGGGCGGCGTAATGAAGTCGCCGCTCGTTTTGTCCCTGACGCCGCCGATCAGTTGCCACGCGTCTTCGTCAAGGTCGGTGTCGAGCCCCGGCAGCACCACCGCGCCTTGCGGCAGTCCGGCGATGACGTGCAGCAGCCTCGCGGTCGAAGGCATCGAGCCGGTGGACCCTGCCGCGATCACCGGCCCCGCGTGGTGAGCGGCCAGCCGCGCGGCTTCGGCCTCGATCAGGCGGTCGCGCCGTGCCGCCGGTTCGATCCGGCCCGTTTCATTTAGGTGCGCCGGCCAGAACTCGCGCGCGATCTTCAGGAAATCGAGCGTGAGCTGCCAGTATCTGTCGAGCGCGTCGGGCACCAGCGTGTCGAGCGCGCGCCAGTCCACGCCGCGCGTTGTCATGTCGTCCATCAGCCGCGCGAGGTCGTCGGCGAGCGCCAGCGTCGAGGCCGGACCGCCGAGAACCAGCGGCGCCTGCGCCGGATCGCCGGGCCTCAATTGCCGCGCCCATGCGTCGATGAGCTGCGCCAGCGCCAGCCGGCGCGCCAGCCCGTCAAGCGCGGGCGGCAGGTCGAGGGTCTCCGCCGAAGGAGCGACGGCCTGCGCGAAGGCCAGTTCGTCCTCGTCGATGTCGCCGAGCGCGACGATGCGCGGCAGGATCACGGCATCGACATTCAGCACATCGAGAAAGATGTCGTGCGCCATGCGGCCGGCGCGACGGGTCGGCAGATAGAGCGTGACCTCGGCGAGCCGTTCGGGCTGCGCGCGTGGACGGAATCCCTCGATCAGCGCGCCATCGACCAGCGCGGTGATGACGGTGCGCAGAAACGGCGCTGACGGAGGGACGTTGCGGACGCGCATGAAGGACCTTGATTCGGGATCAGGCCATCATGGCACGAGCGGGGAGCGGCGACGACCCGCGACGACCGGCTCAGGCGGCGCTGACCAGCACCGCTTTCTCGGCGGCCTCGATGGCGTCGGGCGTTCCGACATGCATCCAGACGCCGTCGAGCCGCAGCCCGAACAGGCGTTCGCGCTCGTTGGCGCGATCGAACATGGTCGTCAGCGAGAACTCACCGGCGGGCGCGCCGGCGAACAGCGCGGGCGACATGATTGCTACTCCCGCATAGACGAACGGAACGACCTGATTTTCCTCGCGCTTGCGCAGTGCGCCGTCGGGAAGCATGGCGTAGTCGCCGCTGCCGGCATAGCCGATGCTGCCCGTGGTCGGCGCCATCAGCAGCAGAATGTCCATGCGCGCGGGATCGAAGGTTTCGGCCATCCGCGTCAGGTTGGGACGCGCGCCGTCGATCCACATGGTGTCAGCGTTGAGATGGAAGAACGGCGCATCCCCAAGGAGAGGCAGGGCTTTCGCGACGGCCCCGCCGGTGCCCAGCACCTCGTTGCGCTCGTCGGAGATGATGATCCGCGGGCGGCTGCGATGCGCGACGTGGTCGATGATCTGGTCCGGCAAATAGCGGACATTGACGACCGCCTCGCTGACGCCGGCATCCGCGAGCCTGTCCAGCACATGATCGAGCAGCGGCTTGCCGGCCACCGGCACCATGGGTTTCGGCATCCGTTCCGTCAGCGGTCGCATGCGCAGGCCGAGACCTGCGGCAAGCACCATGGCTCTGGTCGGGGTGACGGGCATTCTCGGCGAGGTCTCCGGCGCTTCCTATAGCGTTTTCAAGCGAGGCATGTCCTCGGGCTTGACCGAGGATGGATATAAGTCCGCGTAAAAAAACGCGTCAAAACAAAAACGAGAGCCCGACTTTGAGTCCATCGAAGCCGGGAATAGCTCTGATCGATTCAGCGAACAATATCATGACACGGGCGAATCGATCGACAGCTCACGCGATAGCCGCCGGGCGTGACGCAAGCGTGACAGGAAAAAGGTGTGTTCGGGTGGGTTCTCGTTAATTTTTCTGAAAGCTGGTTTCCGATTTTATCGGAAGCGAAATGACTAGAGGATCAGGCGTCCGCGGTGGCGCCGTTGCGCCGGGCGGCCTTTTTCTTCTTGTCGCTCGGTTTCAGAAAATTGACGCCGATCTGGTCGCCATTGACCCAGGCGAGCTCGCAGCGGCGATAGGCGAGCCCCGTCGACGACAGCAGCAGGAAGAATTCCTTCAGGTGGAGGCCCTCGATGGAACCTTCAATGGTCAGCTTGGCGCCATGTTCGGAAACGTCCTCCATGGTGCAGTCGCGGCGCCAGGTGCCGTCGATGCCCATCATATGGGCGCTGTATCCGCGCTCGAAGGTGACGCGTTCGCCCTTGCGCCGTTCCGCACCCATGGCCCTGCTCCCGTCGAGAAACCGCACCGCAGTGCGGCTTAGAGTCGCAGAGAGTAGGGCATGACCTCTAACAAGCCGTAAAGCAAATGTGTTCAAGCCGCCGGAGGCGGGACGTGAGCCTGATACCAGGCCCGGGCTTCACCCAATGAGGGGTGGGCGAGCGAGCGGGTCAGGTAGGTCCAGATCCGCGGCTGGTGCCGCAGGTAGTGCGGTTTGCCGTCGCGCCGGTTTAGCCGCGCGAAAGTGCCGAGCAGCCGCGTGTTGCGCTGCGCCGACATGATGGCGTAGAGCTCGGCGAAGCCGGCGGGGTCGAACGGCGAGCCGCTTCCCAGCCGCGCCTTCACGTAACGCGCCAGCAGCGCAAGTTCCAGCGGCTCCGGCACGTTCACCCGCGCATCCTGCAAAAGCGAAACGAGATCGTAGGTCGAGGGGCCGAGCACGGTGTCCTGAAAGTCGATCACGCCGACCTGTTTGATGTCGTGACGCTGTTCCAGCCAGATCAGATTGGGCGAATGGAAATCCCGCAGCACCCAGGTCCTCGGCGCAGCATTTGCCTTCTCTAGTAATCCGCGCCACATCGCCATGAATTCGGCGCGCAGGTCGCCCGGCTCGATGTCCCGGTCCGGCAAATACCAGTCGAGCATCAGCCCCACCTCGACCAGCATCGCCTCGGTATCGAATATCGGGATGGCGTAGGGGATATGCGGCGCGACCGAAAGGATTTCGGGCAGCGTCCGGCCGTGCAGCGCCGCCAGCATGTCGGTGGCGGCCTCATAACGCCTGGCGATCGGCGCCGGCGGCGTGCCTTCGACGAAGCCCGCGCTGCCGAAATCTTCGGTGATGAGAAATCCCAATTCCAGATCGGCATGATGGATCGCGGGTGCGGAAAAGCCCTGATCGCGCAGGCCGCGCGCGATGGCGACGAAAGGTTTGACGTCTTCGGCAAGATGCACGGCCGCGCTGTAGGACTTGCCGTCGTGGATCGCGGGCCCATCCGGCCGCTTCGGCGCGTTCATCAGGATGAAGCTCGTGTCGCCGCGGATCAGCCGGGCGTAGGAGCGCGTCGAGGCGTCGCCCGCCATGCGCTGCCGTTTCGCATCGAGATATCCGGCGTCCTCGAGAAACTGCCGCAGCGCCGCCAGCCGCGCGACCTGAGCCGCGGCCTTGCCGTAACCGGTGATCTCGGCGGCGCGGGCGGCCGAGCCGAGCGCCGGGCGATGACTGAAAGCGATGTCGATCCGGTCAGCGGGCAGGGCGCCGGCGGCGCGCTCCGGCCATTCGATCAGCACCACCGTCGCTTCGGGCAGCGGCGCAAGGCCGATCTCCTCAAGCTCGCCGGGGCCACTGATGCGATAGAGGTCGGCGTGGAGCAGCGGGTAGGGCGGCAGATCATAGTGCTGGGCCAGCGTGAACGTCGGGCTCGGCACCTCGATCGTATCGTCCCCGGCGAGGTAGCGGATCATGGCGCGGGCGGCGGCAGTCTTGCCCGCGCCGAGATCGCCCGACAGCGTGATGACGTCACCGGGACCGACCAGCAGGGCGAGGTCCGCCATCAGGTCTGCGGTCGCGGTCTCGTTGACCAGCGCGGTCGTGAATGTCGAGGGTTCGTTCATTCAGCGGCGTTGCGCTGCGCGCTCCGGTCGAGCGGAAAATCGCAAACGACCCTGGTGCCACGCTTGACGGTGGAATCGAAATGCACGCGTCCGCCATGGAGTTCCACGAAGGAGCGCACCAGCGACAGGCCGAGGCCCGCGCCGCGATGCCGCGAGCCATTGGCGTGGCTTTCGAACCAGTCGAACACCTTGTCCTTGACCTCGGGCGGAATGCCGGGACCTTCGTCCATCACCACAAATCTCACGCTGTGCTCGGTGCGCCGGGCGCTCACAGTGATCACGGCGTCCGGCGGCGAGAAGCCGGCGGCGTTGGCAAGCAGGTTGTAGAGGACCTGGACGATGCGGCGTTCGTCGCCGACGAAGTTGCCGATATCCGGATCGACGTCGACATTTAGGACGATGCGGTCGCGGGTCAGGCGGTCCTGAATGCCCTCTGCCGCCGCCGCGATGGTCTTGCGCACATCGACCGGCCCGAGCTCGAGCGTCATCGCGCCGGCGTCGATGGTGGCGAGGTCAAGAATGTTGTTGGTCAGCGCGAGCAGCGCATCCGTCGACGAGGTGATGTAGTTGACGTATTCGGCCTGCTTCTCGGTGAGCGGCCCGGTGCCGGGATCGTTCATCAGGTGCGCGAAGCCGATGATGGTGGTCAGCGGCGAACGCAGCTCGTACGAAACGTGGTGGACGAAGTCGACCTTCATCTGGTCGGCGGCCTCGAGCGCATCGTTGCGTTCGCGTAGCGCGCGTTCGACGTTCTCGCTGTCGGTGATGTCGTGGAACGTCAGCATGGTGGCGCCGTCGGGCAGCGGCATGGTCATGCAGTCCAGCACCGTGCCGTCCTTGCGCTCGAGCTTGAGCCGCACCGCGGCACGATTGTCGATACCGGTGACGGCGTTGCGGATCGTCTGCCACGCGGCATCGTCGTCGAACAGCGGCTTGCACCAGGCCTCGACGGTATCGATATGCGGCGACTGTGAGAGCGCCTCGGGCGAGAGCTTCCACATCCGGGCGAAGGCGGGATTGAAAAGCTGCGCGCGGCCGTTGCTGCCGAACACTGCGACCGCTTCGGTGAGGCTGTCCAGGGTCTCGCGCTGCACGGTGATGAGGCGGTCGTAGCGCCGCGCCAGGTCCAGGCTTTCTGTGACATCATCGAACAGGTAGGTGACGCCGCCTTCGGGGTTGGGCGTGGTGACGATGCTGAGCGCGCGTCCGTCCGGCAGATACCAGACGTCCTTGGCGGCTTCGTTGGCGCGATAGGCTTCGTGCAGACGGGCCTTCCAGGCGCGGAAGTCCGACTGCTCCGGCAGTTTGCGCGCGGCGCGCAGCCGATCGAGTACGCTGGAATCATCCGGGTTGCCGTCGAGAAAGGCGCGGTCGAGGTCCCACAGCCGGCGATAGGAATCGTTGTAGAAGGCGAGCCGTCGCCGGCCGTCGAATACGGCGACGCCAGATGACAACTGGTCAAGGGTCCGGCGATGCGCGTCCGCCATCCGCTCCAGCGTCTGGCGCAGCTTGACGGCTTCGCTGGCGTCGAGCGCGATGCCGGCGCTTCCGCCGGCGGCACGAAGCGCGTGGACGTCATAGATGCGCCGCTTGCCGCCGATCACGATCGGCAGTCGCGCGGTAAACGCGGCATGCTCGTTCAGCGCTCGCGCCATCGCGAGGCGGTCATTGCTGTCGAGCAGCTCGAGATTGCGTTCGATCGCATCCGCGGCGCTCGCTGCCTCGGTCGCGCGCGCGTAGGCGGCATTGGCGAAATTGAGCTTGCCATCGTTGCCCCGCGCCCACAGCGGCCACGGCGCCGCGGCTGCGAAGGCCCGCAGCATCTCGGTTTCTTCCCGCAGGCTGTTGTGGCGCAGCGTCATCTCGGCGAGATCGCGCCGCAATCCGCCGAGGTCGCGGATCCGCACGATCGCCTGGCCGCCGATGGCGCGGCCCATGGCCTCCACCGTCCGTCCGGACGACGTAAGCAGGTTGAGCAGAAAACCTTCGCCTGCAGTGCGTAGCGCATCGACCGCATGATCCATCTGCAACGCCGGTTCCGGGGGCAGCCAGGTTCCGAACGCCAGAACCCGCAAGGGCTGTTTCGCATCCTGCGGCAACAGCAGCGCGGTATCGCCGCTGATTCGGGGCCGGTCCTCGCCCGCGCCCCAGGAAATCAAAACCTGCGGTTCTGCAAACAGCAGTGCGCGGAAGCGGTCGGCCTCCGATTGAAGCTCGCGGATTTCGGCGCGCAGCCGCTGCTCGATGGCGGTTGCGCGGACCCGCGTGCGCATCAGCAGGATGGCGCAGACGACCGAGAAACCGAGCACGCCCAGCGCCATCGCCAGCATGGTCAGATCCTGCCGGTTGAGGTTCGTGAAGGCGTGAATCAACCGCTCCGGCAAGCCCGCTTCCGTGGCCCATGCGGGCGAGATGTCGACGAGACAAGCGGCACCAGCGCCCGCGATGCCGCCCTGCACCAGCGAAGTGCATGACAGCAAGGTCCGACGCATCACTGTGATTACGCCCGACATGCCTGCCCCAAAATCGCGCGACGATACGACCGGCAAATTGCTCGCCGTTCGCGAATCGACCAACATTACGCTTAAGCGGACTCGAGGGGTAAGAGTCCAGACCGTGAACGCGAATCCGGCGAGGGAAAAATGCGTGGCCGCGACATTTCCGAAACGATTGTTGCAAAATAGAATCGATTTTTCCCGCCGACGAGCGCGACGTTGAGAATGCTATAGCGCTTTCGAGCGAAGTGGATTCCGGTTCGCGTGAAGAAAACGCGTCGCAAAATCATAGAGTCTCGCTTTGATTCTATCAAAAGCGAAAGGCTTTAACGTCCTGTCGAGCCGAATCCGCCGCTGCCGCGCGAGGTGGCCGGCAGCGTATCGGCGCGCGCGAGTTCCACGCGCGTCACCGGCGCCACGATCATCTGCGCGATGCGCTCGCCGCGCCGGATCGTGAATGCCTCCCGACCGAGATTCACAAGAAGAACATTGATCTCGCCGCGATAGTCGGCATCCACGGTGCCGGGCGAATTCAGCACGGTGACGCCATGCCTTGCGGCGAGGCCGGAGCGCGGCCGCACCTGCGCCTCGAATCCCTCGGGCAAGGCGATGACGAGACCGGTCGGCACCATCGCATGCTGTCCGGCTGCGAGCACCAGCGGCGTTTGTTCGGGAACCGCGGCCAGCAGGTCGAGGCCGGCGGCCTGGCTGCTCTGGTAGGCCGGCAGCGCAAGACCTTCGGCGTGCGGCAGTTGCCGGACGTCGACCCTGATCGCACCATTCATGCGGCCTGATCCGTCACGGCCGAGACGATGCGTTCGATCAGCATGGCGGCAACCTCTTCCTTGGTCATGACGGGAAAGGACTCGGTCTTGATCTCGCCGCCGCTCTCACGCGTCAGCAGATGCACGGTGTTGCGGTCGCCGCCCATCACGCCGCTGCCGGGCGAGACGTCGTTGGCGACCATCCAGTCGCAGCCCTTGCGCGCGAACTTCGCCTTGGCATTGTCGATAAGATGCTCGGTCTCGGCGGCGAAGCCGATCACCAGCGCCGGCCGGTTCTCGCGCAGGTTCGAGATGGTTGCGAGGATATCCGGGTTCTCGACCAGTTGCAGCGGCGGCATTCCGGCTGCGGTCTTCTTCATTTTCTGCGCGCCTTCGTGGGCGACGCGCCAGTCGGCAACCGCGGCAGTGAAGATCGCGACCTCCGTTGGCAGCGACGCCTCGACGGCCGCCAGCATCTCGCGCGCCGATTCGACATGCTTCACCGTGACGTCCGCAGGATCGTCAAGACCGACCGGTCCTGCGATCAGCGTCACGTCCGCCCCAGCCGCCTGCGCCGCAGCGGCGATGGCAAAGCCCTGCTTGCCCGAGGAGCGGTTGGCGATATAGCGCACCGGATCGATCGGCTCAAAGGTCGGTCCGGCGGTGACCAGCACGCGGCGGCCCTTGAGGGGCTGCGTGCGCGCGGGCCTGAGAATCCGCTCGGCAACTGTTGCGATCTCGGTCGGCTCGGCCATGCGTCCGACGCCGGCCTCGCCCGCTTCGGCCATCTCCCCGGCATTGGGGCCGATCATCACGACGCCATCGCTGGCAAGCTGTGCCACGTTGCGGCGTGTCGCCGGGTTGTTCCACATCAGCGGGTTCATCGCCGGCGCCAGCAGGATCGGCCTGTCGGTGGCGAGCAGGACCGCGCTGGCGAGATCGTCCGCGTGGCCGTGCGCCATCTTTGCCATCAGATCGGCGGTGGCGGGCGCCACCACGATCAGGTCACAGTCGCGCGCAAGCCGGATATGTCCGGCGTCAAATTCGCTGCCTGGATCGAACAGGTCAGTGTGGACGCGAGCGTGCGACAAGGCGCTGGCGCTCAGCGGAGTCACGAATTGCTGCGCAGCATTTGTCATGATGCAGTGCACAATAAAGCCGCGCTCCTTCAGTCGACGGATCAGGTCGAGCGACTTATAGGCTGCGATGCCGCCGCCGATGATCAGCGTCACGTTACGCAGGCCATTGGATTTACGTGATGAATATTTTTCGCCCGATATTGCTGCGCTGCGAGATGGCTTATTATCCGTGGCAGCGTCCGACGATCCAGCACGCGCCGTCTCTCTCAGGATGACGCGGACCTCATCCTCGACGGACCGGCCGTTGCGCGCGGCGCGCAGGCGCAGCTCGGCCTTGGTGGCATCGTCGAGTTTGCGGATGGTCAGGCTGGCCATGACATCCCTGCGGTCAAGTACGCCAGCATTGATAGCAAAATATGCTATCAATGCAATCAAATGGATTTCAGTGAGCGGTCCAGAGCAGGCCGACCAGCGCGGCTGCGATGACCCACAGCGCCAGAATGCTCCAGCGGTGACTGCGCGCTTCGGCTCGTTTGATTTCTGCGATGGTGTCGGGACCTAGCGCCAGCCCTTCGCGGGACATCGTCTCGAATTGCTCGATCAGGGCGACGGTTCGCGAAGCGAGCGCCGGAAGCCCTCCGAGCAGGCGGCCAAGCTCGCCCGCGCCTGCCACGGCGCCCTGCATCCGGCCCATCGGGCCAAGGTTCTGCGTGATCCATTCGCGCACCACGGGGTCGGCCACCGTCCAGATGTCCAGCTTGGGATCGAAGCTGCGCGCCACGCCTTCCACCACCACCATGGTCTTCTGCAGCAAGATCAGTTCGGGCCGAGTCTGCATGTCGAACAGGCCGGTGACCTCGAGCAGCAGCGTCAGCAGCTTGGCCATCGAGATTTCCTCGGCGGTGCGATTGTGGATCGGCTCGCCGATGGCGCGGATGGCTTGCGCGAAATTCTCCACCGAGTGATGGCTCGGCACATAGCCGGCTTCGAAGTGTACCTCGGCGACGCGGCGATAATCGCGCGTGATGAAACCGAGCAGGATCTCGGCGAGGAAGCGCCGTTCTTTCAGCCCCAACCGACCCATGATGCCGAAGTCGACGGCGACTAGCTGGCCCGACTTGTCGAGGAACAGATTGCCGGGATGCATGTCGGCATGGAAAAAGCCGTCGCGCAGCGCGTGGCGCAGGAAGCTCTGGATCACCTTGCGGCCGAGCTCGGGCAGGTCGACATGCGATTGCGCGAGCCGCGCATGATCATTCAGCGCGATGCCGTCGATCCACTCCATCGTCAGCACGTTGTGGGTGGTGCGGTCCCAGTCGACGGTGGGGACGCGGAAATCAGGATCGTCGCGGGTGTTCTCCGCCATTTCCGACAGCGCGGCCGCCTCCAGCCGCAGGTCCATTTCCATCGCCACCGACCGCGACATGGTGTTGATGACTTCAACCAGGCGCAGCCGCCGCGCTTCGGCGGAATGCGCCTCGGCCTTGTTGGCGACAAAGAAGAAATCGGAAAGGTCGCGGCGGAAACGCGCGGCGACGTTGGGTCTCAGCACCTTGACCGCGACCTGCTTGCGGACGCCGTCCTTATCGACCTCGCCGCGATGAACCTGCGCGATCGAAGCCGCCGCCACCGCCGGTCCGAAACTTGTGAAGGCTTGCGCCACCGGCTTTTCCAGCGCGGCCGCGACCACGGCTTCGGCCTCCGCTTGCGCAAACGGTGGCAGGCGGTCCTGCAGGCTTTCCAGATCGCGGGCCATCACGACGCCGACGACGTCGGGCCGCGTGGCAAGGAACTGTCCGAGCTTGAGATAGGCCGGCCCGAGCCGGGTCAGCGCCCGCGACAGCCGCGGTCCGGATTTCGCGCCGCGGCGTTCGATCAGGCGGGCCATGCGCAGCGCGAGTTGTCCAGGCGGCGGCACCAGCGATGGATCGACCACGCCGAACACGCCCTCGCGCGCGAACACGAACGCGGCACGCGCCAGCCGCGCGGCATGGGTCAATGCGGAGATCACAAACGCCAGCCCGAATGCAGCGCGACGATGCCGCCGGAGAGAATCTGCCAGTTGACCCGCGCAAAACCGGCGTCGCGGATCATGTCCGCGAAGGCGTTCGGCTTGGGAAACTTGCGGATCGATTCCACAAGGTACTGATAGGAGCCGGCATCGCCGGTGACGGCGCGGCCGAGCGGCGGGATTACCTTGAAGGAAAACAGGTCGTAGATCTTCTCGAGGCCGGGCACGTCGACCGTCGAGAATTCGAGGCAGAGAAACCGGCTGCCCGGCCTCAGCACCCGAAACGCCTCGCGCAGCGCGGCGTCGATGCGCGGCACGTTGCGGATTCCGAACGCGATCGTGTAGGCGTCGAAACTGCGGTCCGCGAACGCCAATGTTTCGGCGTTGCCTTCGACGAACGACACCCGATCATCGAGATGTGCCTTGACCGCGCGCTCGCGGCCGACCGCGAGCATGTCCGGATTGATGTCGCAGACCGTGGCCCGGAATCCGCCTCCTGCGGCTTTTGCCGCGCGGAAGGCGATATCGCCGGTCCCGCCGGCGACGTCGAGCAGCGCGAACGAGGCATCGCCGCGCGGCGGGTTCAGCGCCGTGATCATCACGTCCTTCCAGACGCGGTGCAGCCCGCCGGACATCAGGTCGTTCATCAGGTCATAGCGCTGTGCCACGCTGTGGAACACGTCGTTCACCAGCGGTTGCTTGTCCTCCACGGGAACGTCCCTGAAGCCGAAATGCGTCGTCTGGTCCTTTCCATCCATGCCCGTGCTCTCCATGCTATGGACCATAGCCTGCCATGCTGCGCTGCGCTACAAGCGAACTCCATCTGAAGATGGATCGCCATTCGAGAGTGGTTAACCGGCGACATCAGGAGGGAAGCGCCGATGCCCCCACAGTTCGCCAAAACGACTCCGATCCTGCGGATGTTCGATGTCCGCAAGGCGCGGGAGTTCTACCTCGATTTTCTAGGATTCAAGGTCGATTTCGAGCACCGGTTCGAGCCGGACCTGCCGCTCTATATGGGGATATCGCTGGGTTCGGCGGTGTTGCATCTCAGCGAGCACCATGGAAGCTGCTCGCCCGGCGCGCGCGTCATCATCGAGACGACGGGGCTTGCGGATTATCAGGCGGGGCTGCTCGCCAAGAGCTACGGCTATGCGCGGCCCGGATTGGAGCATCAGCCCTGGGGCGCCACCACGATGACGGTGACCGATCCGTTCTACAATGCGCTGGTGTTCAGCGAGGAAGACGAGACCCCGACCTAAAGCGCGGGGACAATCATACACCGAGCGAAACCGTGCCCGAACTTCCCGAAGTCGAAACCGTCCGCCGCGGCTTGCAGCCGGCGATGGAGGGCGCAACGATCCTGCGCGCCGAGGCGCGTCGCAAGGACCTGCGGTTTCCGTTTCAGGCCGATTTCGTCGCCCGTCTGGAGGGGCAGGCCGTGACCGGGCTCGGGCGGCGCGCGAAATATTTGCTGGCCGATCTCGCGTCCGGCGACGTGCTGCTGATGCATCTGGGCATGTCCGGCTCGTTCCGCGTGATCGATGCGGCGGGAGCTGCGGCTCCGGGCGATTTTCATTTTCCGCGCGACGAGAGACGCGTCCACGATCATGTGAGTTTTACGATGTCGTCCGGCGCCGAGATCGTGTTCAACGATCCGCGCCGCTTCGGCTACATGAAGGTCGTCGCCCGCGAGGCGCTCGACGACGAGCCGCTGCTGAAAGGACTAGGGCCGGAGCCGCTTGGCAACGCATTCGACGCGGCGATGCTGGCGCGTTCGTGCCGCGACAAGAAAACCAGCCTGAAGGCCGCGCTGCTCGACCAGCGCGTGGTTGCGGGGCTCGGCAATATCTATGTCTGCGAGGCGCTGTTTCGCGCGCATCTGTCGCCGCGCCGTCTCGCCGCGACGCTCGCCTTGAAAACGGGCGGACCGACCGCGCGCGCCGGACGGCTGGTCGAAGCCATTCACGATGTGCTTAACCAGGCAATCAAGGCCGGCGGTTCCTCTTTGCGCGACCACCGGCAGACTTCCGGCGAACTCGGCTACTTCCAGCATTCGTTCGGGGTATACGATCGCGAGGGCGACAAGTGCGGCACCCCCGGATGCAAGGGCGCGGTAAAGCGCTTCACCCAGAACGGACGCTCGACGTTCTGGTGCCCGAGTTGTCAGAAGTAGCGCCTGCGCACGGCACAACCGGCGCCGTCATGCCCCGATGCGCCATTGCGCATCTGAGGGCGCGCGAAGCCCGGAATACATAATTCTGTTTGGTTATGGATTCCGGATAGCCGCTTGCGCGGCTTCCGGAATGACGTCAGGCATTTTTCGACCGTCGGACCATGATCGAAGGTCATAATCTACTTCCGCACGCAGATCACGCGGACCACCGCGGCTTTCGCGTCGGACGGTTCGCTTGCAAGCGTCACTTTGTTCGCTTTCAAAAAAGCCCGCACGGTCTCGGCAGGAGCGAGCACGGCCTGCGCGGTGGGCGTCGAAGGCACTGCAACCGTTGCCGGCTTCAACAGCACGAGACCCGCGAACTTTCCGTTTGCGTCGAGCGCGGCCGAGCCGGAGAAGCCGGGCGGGGGCGCCGGAGACAGCGCCGGTTCGCTGTCGCCTCCCTGTGCGACCGATGCCTTGACGCGGCTCACCGCGGAGCCGCCGCCCTGGTTCTGCGGGTCGATGATGCCGACAAGGTCGAGGCTGCCCCTGGCCGAGCCGCCGTCGAGCGCGATCGGCTTCAATCCATGCGCGCCGTAGATGCGCAGCAGCGCTATGCCGTGATCCTTGTCGCTGGCGATTTTGTCGGCGTTGCCGTGGCCCGCGACGACAATCGATTTGCACTCATCGGTGACATCAGTGCCGGTGACGATCGTGCCATCGCTGTTGACGATGACGCCCGTCCCGTACTCCACGGTTTTGCGCGGTGGCGGCCCATCTGCGGGAAACGGATCGAATGCGCTCGACATCGCGATCACCACGGGCTCCATGGTGCCTTCGGTGGCCTGATCGTAGAGGATGGTCAGGATGCGCGCCTCGCTGTCCCGAAGCTGGCCGCGGACATAGAACTTCTTCAGTCCCTGCATGCCCGACAGCACGAAGAAATCCGGCTTGACCGTGCTGTAGTCGAGCTTGCGTCCGGCCGGTTCCTTTCGCTCGGACTCCGCGAGTTTCGCGGTGGTGAGGCCGGCATCCTTGCGGCGCGTCAGCCGGATCCGGATCGTGCCGGTCGCCGAACTCCATGTCGTGCCGTCGCC
Source organism: Nitrobacter sp. (assembly GCF_051535215.1). Classification (NCBI taxonomy): domain Bacteria; kingdom Pseudomonadati; phylum Pseudomonadota; class Alphaproteobacteria; order Hyphomicrobiales; family Nitrobacteraceae; genus Nitrobacter; species Nitrobacter sp. Next base: position 215,350 of record NZ_JBPPLY010000001.1, read on the forward strand.
GTCGCTCGACTGCTGCGGCACCAGCCGCGCCGGCAGGCCGAGCCGGGCGCCGGTTGCGGCATCGGTGACGATCTTCCACCCGGCATTGCTCCGCATCTTCCGCGCGGCGGCAGTGAGCGCGCCGCGTTCCTGCGGGTTGAGCACGCCGGTCTGCTTGCCGCCCTGATCTCTCTGGAATGTCTTGATCGCCGCGATCAGACGGTCGCTGACCTCGCCATTGATGAGGCCGTTATAGTGACCGGTCCATGCCAGGTCGGACTGCAGCGCCTGCCGTTCCGCCTGCGCCATCGCGCTCGCGGTGTCGGCCGGAGTCTGCACCGCGGGGCGGGCCGACGGCTGCGGCTTTGTTACGGCGCGTCCATGAGTGGCGGCGGGCTGCGCCTCGGCGGAAATCGCGGTGGTCACGATCATCAATGCCGCGGCGATCGGCATCGCTCGCATGACAGCTTTCGTCTCCGTTGAAACGGCGCTAGAGTCTTTAACCGTTTCATGGAAACGATGAAAGACTCTAGCGTCTTGGTCTGACGCGTTTTCTTCACGCGAACCGGATTCCACTTCGCTCGAAAACGCTATATTGAAACACATCCGCGTGGCCGGTAACAGCGGCGATCGGGTTCAGGCCTGTGCGGCGCTGGATCGAGATACGAGAACGACAGGGACGATGCTGAGCGCCGACGAACTTGAACGCTATGCCCGCCACATCGTGATGCGCGAGGTCGGCGGTCCCGGCCAGAATGCGTTGCGCAACGCGCGCGTGCTGATGATCGGAGCCGGGGGCCTCGGCGCGCCGGCGCTGATGTATCTGGCCGCCGCCGGCGTCGGCACGCTGGGCGTGATCGACGACGACGTGGTGACACTGTCGAATCTGCAGCGCCAGATCATTCATGCGACGCCGGACATCGGCAGTCCCAAGGTCGAAAGCGCCGCGGACAAGATCCGCGCGCTCAACCCGCACGTCGCGTTCCGCGCCCATCACATGCGGCTGAATGCGGCGAACGCGCTGCCGCTGCTGGCGGACTACGACCTTGTCGCCGACGGCTCCGACAATTTCGCCACGCGCTATCTGGTGGCGGATGCCTGCTTTCTGGCGAAGAAGCCGCTGGTCACCGCCGCGCTGGGGGTGTTCGACGGCACGTTGACGACGATCCGCGCCCACGAAAAAAATGCCGAGGGCGAGTTCAACCCGACTTACCGTTGCCTGTTTCCCGAGCCGCCGCCGGATGGCACGGTGCCGAGTTGTCAGCAGGCCGGAATCATCGGTGCGCTGGCCGGCGTGCTCGGCTCGATGACGGCGCTCGAGGTCATTCGCGAGATCGTCGGATTCGGCGAGGGACTGGTCGGACGCCTGCTGATGGTGGACGCGCGCGCGATGCGGTTCGAAACGTTGCACTACCAGCGCGATCCGTCGAACCCGCTCAACGGCGATCACCCGACCATCACCGATTTGAGCGCGTATCGCTGACGCCGAAACCCTCTCCCGCAAGGGGAAAGCGTGAAACGGTGCACGCTATGCGCCTCAATGTCTCACAACATGCTCGGCAACACGCGATCCGGCGGCTTGTGGGCGTCGAGGAAGGTGCGGATGTTGATGATGACCTTCTCGCCCATCTCGACGCGGCCTTCGATTGTGGCCGAGCCCATATGCGGCAGCAGCACGACCTTGCCGGCCTTGGCGAGGCGGACCAGCCGCGGGTTGACGGCGGGTTCGTGCTCGAACACGTCGAGCGCCGCGCCTGCGATCTCGCCGGCCTCGATCAGCTTCGTCAGCGTATCCTCGTCGATCACGGTGCCGCGCGCGGTGTTGACGATGTAGGCGTCCTTGCGGATCAGCTTGAGGCGGCGTGCCGACAACAGATGGAAGGTGGCCGGGGTATGCGGACAGTTCACCGAGATGATGTCCATCCGCGCCAGCATCTGGTCGAGCGAATCCCAGTAGGTCGCGCCGAGTTCGTCGGCGATCTTCGGCGCCACAGGTTTGCGGTTGTGGTAGTGGATCTGCAGGCCAAAAGCGCGGGCGCGGCGCGCCACCGCCTGGCCGATGCGGCCCATGCCGATGATGCCGAGCCGCTTGCCGCCGAGCCGCCGGCCGAGCATCCAGGTCGGCGACCAGCCGGGCCAGTCGCCGCCGGCAGTCAATAGCGCAGCGCCCTCGATGAAGCGGCGCGGCACCGCCAGAATCAGCGCCATGGTCATGTCGGCGGTGTCTTCGGTGAGAACTTTCGGCGTGTTGGTGACGGTGATGCCGCGCTCGTGCGCGGCGACGACATCGATATTGTCGACGCCGTTGCCGAACTGCGCGATCAGCCTCAGCTTGCAGTCCGGTTGATTCAGCACGGTCGCGGTGATGTCGTCGGTCACCGTGGAAACCAGGATATCCGCGGTGCGGACGGCGTCGATGAGCTGTTCCGGCGTCATCGGCTGATCGTCGAGATTGAGCCGCGCGTCGAACAGTTCGCGCATGCGGGTCTCGATCGAATCCGGCAGCTTGCGCGTGACGACAACCAGAGGCTTCTTCTTCGCCGACATCTCTTGCCCTCTAGTATTGCTTTTTTCGGTTATCGAAACGGCCGATGCGGCGGCGCAATCCAGCGAATCAGGTTCGGTCGACGGACCGTTCAGTTCCCGTTAACCCGCTTGTTCGAAACTGCGGCCGCCTGCAGATCTCAGCGTCTGTCACCTTGGTTTCCCCGGGTCGCTTGCACGTTCCGTGCAGTTTCCCGGGCTCCCCGGTCGCCGGGTGCCTGGTCCTCTCTAGCAGAAGGCCGGGCCAAGACAAGAACCTCCGGGCGTGGAATGCGGATCAGTCAGGATCAGCCGGCAACGTGAGTTTCGCAAGGGGGGCGAGTGACGATGGTGAGACAGCTTTTCACGTCCATGGCCTGCGCCGCCGCGATGCTCGGTGCGGTCGGCATCGAAGCCGCCGCCAACGCCAAGGACTCCGCGCTATCCACGAGCGGACTTCCGATTCCACGTTATGTCAGCCTGAAATCAGATCATGTGAACGTCCGCGCCGGCCCGACCAAGGACAACGACGTTGCCTGGATCTATACCAAGGCCGGGCTCCCCGTCGAAATTACGGCCGAATTCGAGAACTGGCGCCGCATCCGCGATTCGGAAGGCGCCGAGGGTTGGGTCTATCACTCGCTATTGTCCGGTCGCCGCACCGCGGTCGTCACGATGAAGGCCAAGGATGATTTAGCGCCGCTATATGACAGCGCCGATATCCAGAGCGCGGTAGCGGCCCGCCTGCAGGCCGGTGTCCTGGCGCAGGTCAAGCACTGCGCAACGGGATGGTGCCATATTGCGGGGGACGGCTTTGACGGCTGGATTCAGCAGCAGCGTCTTTGGGGCGTCTATGCCGACGAGAAAATCAACTGAGCGCAAGGCCCAACCGGCGACGCCATTACATTTTCGAGTAAAGCATGTCCTCGGCCCTGACCGGGATGGACGTCGGTTCGCGTGAAGAAAACGCATCAATTCAAAATCATACAGCATCACTTCTGATCCATCAGAAATGAAAAGGCTCTAGCTGATTTGTCAGATTTTCTGCCGCAAAAAACAACGCCCGGCACGAGGCCGGGCGCGATGAACATCAATCAAAATGCAAACGGGTCAGCGCTTCTTGCGCAGCCGCACCACCATGTCGATGCGGCTGATCTCGTAACCCTCCGGCACGTTCGGCATTTTCTGCAAAACCAGATGCGGATCCGGAATGTCGACAAGCTCGTGATTGTTCTCGAGATAGAAGTGGTGATGCGAGGTGACGTTGGTGTCGAAATAGGTCTTGGTGCCGTCGACGCTGACCTGACGCAGCAGCCCCGCGTCGGTCAACTGGTTGAGCGTGTTGTAGACCGTGGCGAGCGAGACCGGAACCTTGGCGATGGTCGCTTCTTCGTAGAGCATTTCCGCCGTGAGATGGCGTGCACCCTTGCCGAACAGCAGCCAGCCAAGCGCCATGCGCTGCCGCGTCGGCCGCAGCCCAACCGACTGCAGCATTTCGTTGACGTCGTGCCACGGGCAGCCCGTCAACGTCGGCTGGCGTCCGTGACTGATCGCCGCAACTTCGCGTTCTTCCTCGGCCACCATCACGATATTTTCGTTCGTACTCACGCCATGCACCCGAAAGCTGTTCACGCAGATAGATCGTCAGAAAAACTATAGAAAGAAGGGTGTTTAGATGCAAGTTTTTCGCAACTAGAACGGCTCCAAACTGAAGTGCGCAAAAGGCGACGTCAGGTCGGTTCGTGGAATTTCATATATACATCAATTAGATGGATTATATCAGAACATTGACCGCGGGCTGGGCTGTGACCGCCGGTCGCAGGTCTCTCTTCGGAAGATGGCCAAGCAAGCACCGGAAAACGGTGTCAAATGCGAATCAAGAGGCTGCCGAATCTTCTAGATCGACGCCGCATCACAAGACGCGACGGCAGTACGAAGCCGGTCGCCGGCATTGCTTTGCCCCCCTCCGGACCCTGTGATAGAGAGCCCGCGGCGCCGATCCAGGAACCGGCGCACGTCTCAGGCGAAAGCGATACGTTTCGCGCCTCGCGGAGCGTCATTCCTCAGGAGAGAAAGGCCAGACAGGATGCAGGATCGGCGCAGCAGCTACGATTATGAGGGTTTGCTGGCTTGCGGCCGGGGCGAACTGTTCGGGCCTGGAAATGCCCAGTTGCCGTTGCCGCCGATGCTGATGTTCGACCGGATCACCGAGATCAACGACGATGGCGGTGAATTCGGCAAGGGACTGATCCGCGCCGAACTCGACGTGAAACCCGATCTCTGGTTCTTCGGCTGCCACTTCAAGGGCGATCCGGTGATGCCGGGCTGCCTCGGCCTCGATGCGCTGTGGCAGATGGTTGGATTTTATCTCGGCTGGACCGGCGGCGAAGGTCGTGGCCGCGCGCTGGGTCTTGGCGATCTGAAGTTCACCGGCCAGGTGCTGCCGCACGTCAGCAAGGTCGTGTACAATGTCGACATCAAGCGCGTGATGCGCTCGAAGCTTGTGCTCGGGATCGCAGACGGGTGGCTTTCCGCCGACGGCGATATTATCTATCGCGCGAACGACTTGAAGGTCGGCCTGTTCAAGCAGGATGCCACGCCGGGTGCATGAGTGCCGATCACGTCTGCCGGTCGACGCAGGTTTCGGATTTTGACGAGGATGCCTTCATGAGACAGCGTAACCAGAGTGCGAGGCGATCATGAGGCGGGTTGTCGTCACGGGGATGGGCATTGTCTCGTCCATCGGAAACAACACTCAGGAAGTGCTGTCGAGTCTGTACGAGGCAAAGTCCGGCATCACGCGGGCGGAGAAGTATGCGGAGCTGGGCTTCCGCTCACAAGTGCAGGGCGCGCCGACGCTCAATCCGGCCGAGGTGGTCGATCGTCGCGCGATGCGTTTTCTGGCGGAGGGCGCCGCATGGAATCACGTCGCGATGGAGCAGGCGATCCGCGACTCGGGCCTGGAGCCCGGTGACGTCTCCAACGAACGCACCGGCATCATCATGGGCTCCGGCGGCCCGTCCGCGCGCACGATCGTGGAAGCGGCCGACATCACCCGCAGCAAGGGACCCAAGCGCGTCGGTCCGTTCGCGGTGCCCAAGGCGATGTCGTCCACCGCATCGGCGACGCTCGCCACCTGGTTCAAGATCAAGGGCGTCAACTACTCGATCTCGTCGGCCTGCGCGACCTCCAATCACTGCATCGGCAATGCCTACGAGACCATTCAGATCGGCAAGCAGGACATCGTTTTCGCCGGCGGTTGCGAGGAACTCGACTGGTCGCTGTCGGTTCTGTTCGACGCCATGGGCGCGATGTCCTCGAAATACAACGACACGCCGGCGACGGCGTCGCGGGCCTATGACGTCAGCCGCGACGGCTTCGTAATCGCCGGCGGCGCCGGCGTGGTGGTGCTGGAAGAGCTCGAACACGCAAAGGCTCGCGGCGCGCGCATTTATGGCGAGGTCATCGGTTACGGCGCGACATCGGACGGTTACGACATGGTCGCGCCGTCGGGCGAGGGCGCCGAGCGCTGCATGAGAATGGCGATGTCGACGGTGAAAACAAAAGTCGACTACATCAACCCGCACGCGACCTCGACGCCGGCCGGTGATCCGCCGGAAATCGAGGCGATCCGCAAGGTGTTCGGCACCGGCGAGACGTGCCCGCCGATTTCCGCCACCAAGTCGCTGACGGGCCACTCGCTCGGCGCGACCGGCGTGCAGGAGGCGATCTATTCGCTGCTGATGATGAATAACGGCTTTATCTGCGAAAGCGCAAATATCACTGAACTCGATCCGGTGTTCGCGGACATGCCTATCGTGCGCAAGCGTATCGACAACGCCAGAATTGGCGCGGTGATGTCGAATTCATTCGGCTTCGGCGGGACCAATGCCACGCTGGTATTCAAACGACTGGATGCGTGATCGCTTCGTACGGCAGCCGGGGAGGCCGACGACGGCGGCAGCAATAACGATTATGTCAAGACCTGGGTAAAGCGCGGAGCACGTCTTGCGCGGACGTTCCGGCTCATCCAAACCTTCCAACCTGTCCACGTTATCACGACGTGGATGCCCGGCTTGGGGCGGGCAAGACGGAGTCTCGCATGACAAACCTGATGCAAGGCAAGCGCGGCCTGATCATGGGGGTCGCCAACGACCACTCGATCGCCTGGGGCATCGCCAAGACGCTGGCCGCGCACGGCGCGGAACTGGCCTTCACCTACCAGGGCGAGGCGCTGGCCAAGCGGGTCAGGCCGCTGGCCGAATCGGTGGGCGCGAGCCTGGTGCTGCCGTGCGATGTCGAGGACATCGCGTCGGTCGACAAGGTGTTCGCCGATATCGGCAAGGCATGGGGCAAGATGGATTTCCTGGTCCACGCCATCGCGTTCTCCGACAAGAGCGAATTGAACGGCCGCTACGCCGACACCACGCGGGAGAATTTCACGCGAACCATGCTGATCTCCTGTTTCGCCTTCACCGAGGCCGCCAAACGCGCGGCCGCGCTGATGCCGGATGGCGGCAGCATGCTCACGCTGACCTACAACGGTGGCGACCGCGCGATGCCGAACTACAACGTGATGGGCGTCGCCAAGGCGGGGCTCGAAGCGTCGGTGCGCTATCTCGCGGTTGACTTCGGCGGGCAGAACATCCGAGTCAATGCCATTTCGGCTGGTCCGATCCGCACGCTGGCCGGCGCCGGCATCGGCGACGCTCGCTTCATGTTCGCGTTCCAGCAGAAGCATTCGCCGCGGCGGCGCGGCGTCAGTCTCGAGGAACTCGGCGGCGCCGGGCTCTATTTGTTGTCTGATTTGTCCGGTGGGGTCACCGGTGAGATTCATTTCGTCGATTCCGGCTACAACATCATCGCTATGCCTCAGCCGGACGCGCTGCGCAGCGAAGGCATCAGCAACGGCGCCTCGGGCGAGGCGGCGAAGTAAGCCGCTTTCCGAGGTGGCGCTGCAGTCGCATCGCGTTCTTCCACATGGGAAGACGAATCAGCCCGCCGCGATTTTCTCCGCGCGCTGAAACGCCGGCCGGGCCACGCAGCGGTCGATGTAGCGATCGAAAGACGGACGCGACGGCACCATCTTGAACTGGCGGATCGCGAAGTTCAGGCCAGAGCCGATCACGATGTCGGCGGCGGAAAAGTCGTCGCCGAGAATCCACGGACCTTTTTCCAGTGCCTTGTCGAGCACGTCGAAAACCTGCGTGGCGCTTCCCCAGGCCGCCGTTCTCGACGGCACCTCGATCTTGGTGAAGATCTGGATCAGTGCCGGTTCGATGCAGCTTGGTCCGAAGAACAGCCATTGCAGATATTTCGCCCGGCGCGCATCGCCGAGCGGAGGAGCCAGCTTCGTGTCCGGAAAACGCTCGGCGACGTAGGCGCAGATCGCCGCTGATTCGGCGATTGCGATGTCGCCGTCGGTCAGCGCGGGCACCTTTCCCATCGGGTTGATGGCGAGAAACTCCGGTGTCTTCTGCGCGCCGGTGGAGAGGTCGGTCAAGACCCTCTCATAAGGCTGTCCGGCTTCTTCCATCAGCCAGAGCGCGGTGAACGAACGCGTGTGCGGCGACCAGTAGAGTTTCACCATTGAAGAGAAGTCCTTTCTTCCGGCGATCGTTTCGTCATGTCGCATAACAGGCCGGAATCGCCACATCGCGACAACGAAAAGCCCCCGCGAAGATATCGCAGGGGCTTGTTGTTGCTTTTACGGCGAGAACCGACCGCGTCTCTCGAAGAGGTAACCGCCGCGATCAAGACTTGAGATCGAAACGGTCGGCATTCATCACCTTGGTCCATGCGGCGACGAAGTCGCGTGCGAATTTTTCCCTGGCGTCGGCGCAGCCATAGACTTCCGCGAACGCGCGAAGCTGGGAGTGTGAGCCGAAGATCAGGTCGACGCGGGTAGCGGTCCATTTCAGCGCGTTGGTCTTGCGGTCACGGCCTTCGTAGATTCCGTCAGAACCCGGCGGCAGCCACTGCGTGCGCATGTCGAGGAGATTGACGAAGAAGTCGTTGGTCAGCGTGCCCGGCTGTTTGGTGAAGACGCCGTGTTTGGAGTCGCCGGCATTGGCGCCAAGCACCCGCAGGCCTCCGATGAGAGCCGTCAACTCCGGTCCGGTCAGCTTCAGCAATTGGGCGCGGTCCACCATCGCCTCCTCGGGCGCCATGAACTGCTCTTTCTTTTTGTTGGTGTAGTTGCGGAAGGCGTCGGATCGCGGCTCGAGCGGAGCGAACGATTCGACATCGGTCTGTTCCTGCGAGGCATCCATGCGGCCTGGCATGAATGGCACCTTGACGTCGAGGCCGGCGTCCCTGGCAGCCTTCTCGACCGCGGCACTGCCGCCGAGCACGATCAGGTCGGCGAGCGATATCTTCTTGCCGCTTCCGGCCGAACCGTTGAACTCCTTCTGAATTGCTTCGAGTCTGGTCAGCACCGTTCGGAGCTGGTCCGGCTGGTTGACCTCCCAGTCCTTTTGCGGGGCGAGGCGTATGCGCGCGCCGTTGGCGCCACCGCGTTTGTCGGAGCCGCGGAACGTCGAGGCCGAAGCCCAGGCAGTCGAAACCAGTTGCGGCACGCTCAGCCCGGAGGCGAGGATCTTCGCCTTCAGGTCGACGACGTCCTTGTCGTTGACCAGTTCATGGTCGACGGCCGGGATCGGGTCCTGCCAGATCAGCACTTCCTTCGGCACCAGCGGACCGAGATAACGCTCGCGCGGCCCCATGTCGCGATGGGTAAGCTTGAACCAGGCGCGGGCGAAGGCATCCGCGAACTTGTCCGGATTCTCGTGGAAGTGCTTGGAGATCTTCCCGTAGGCGGGATCGAAGCGCAGTGACAGGTCGGTCGTCAGCATGGTCGGCACATGCATCTTCGACGGATCGTGGGCGTCGGGCGTGATCGCCGGGGCGTCTTTCGCCTGCCATTGGTGAGCGCCGGCCGGGCTCTTGGTCAGCTCCCATTCAAACTTGAACAGCGTGTCGAAGAAGTTGTTGTCCCATTTCGTCGGCGTCTGTGTCCAGGTGACCTCCAGGCCGCTGCCGATCGAATCCGCTCCTTGTCCGGTGCCGAACTTGCTCTTCCAGCCGAGACCCTGATCCTCGATCGCGGCCAATTCCGGCGCCGGGCCGACCAGCGATGCATCGCCTGCGCCATGCGTCTTGCCGAAGGTGTGGCCGCCGGCGATCAACGCAACGGTCTCCTCGTCGTTCATCGCCATGCGGAAGAACGTTTCGCGGATGTCCTTGGCCGCCGCGACCGGGTCCGGTTTGCCGTTGGGCCCTTCCGGATTGACGTAGATCAGACCCATCTGCACGGCGGCGAGCGGCTCGGCGAGTTCACGTTCGCCGCTGTAGCGTTCGTCGCCGAGCCAGGTTCCTTCGGGACCCCAGAACAACTCCTGTGGCTCCCATTCGTCGACACGGCCGCCAGCGAAACCAAAGGTCTTGAAGCCCATCGATTCCAGCGCGGCGTTGCCGGCGAGAACGTAGAGATCGGCCCAGGAAATCTTGCGACCGTATTTCTGCTTGATCGGCCACAACAGGCGGCGCGCCCGGTCCAGCAGCACGTTGTCCGGCCAGGAGTTGAGTGGCGCGAAACGCTGCTGACCGCCGCCAGCGCCGCCACGGCCGTCGGTGATGCGGTAGGTTCCCGCGCTGTGCCACGCCAGACGGACCATCAGTCCGCCGTAGTGTCCGAAGTCGGCCGGCCACCAGTCCTGCGAGTCGGTCATCAGCGCCTTCAGATCATTGATGACGGCGTTCAGGTCGAGACTGGCAAACTCTCTGGCATAATCGAAGTCCTTGCCCATCGGATCGGACAGATTCGAGTTGTGATGCAGAACCTGAACGTCCAGTTGCTCGGGCCACCAGTCCCGGTTGCTGTGGCCGCTGGAGCCGGTGAACGGGCATTTGCCGGCACCTTTGTCGTTCGTCTTTGCGTCCATGATCAAGTCTCCGATGCTGTGCTGTCGCGTCGTTGCCGAATAGCCGCTACGGCAAATTCCAGTGGCGGATCGTCCGAGGCAAAGGTCCTTGAGCCACACTTGTCTCAGACGAGCCTCTTCAGACGGGCCGGCCGACCGGAGGTCCAAGGATTTGCCCAGACAAGGCCGCGGTCCTTCCGCAACGCGAGGGTGAGGCAAGTCTGGAAGATATCAGCGATCAGGTCCAGTCGAATTGCCTTTGCGCCTTGATAAGTCTAACTTATCGACGATGGTCACACTCAAACAGCTCCGCTACCTCGCCGCGCTCGCGCGCCACGGCCATTTCGGACGCGCCGCCGACGCCTGCGCCGTCACCCAGCCGGCGCTGTCGATGCAGATCCGCGAACTCGAACAATTCCTTGGCGTCACCCTGGTGGAGCGGCGTCCGGGTGACGTGATGCTGACCGAGATCGGCCGGGAAATTTCCCGGCGCGCCGAAGACGTGCTGGCCTCAGTGCGCGATCTCGTCGATTTCGCCCGCCACCGCGCCAGGCCGCTGACGGGACGGCTGACCCTCGGCATTATCCCCTCGCTCGCGCCATACCTGCTGCCCCGCATGCTGCCGGCGCTGCAATCGCGTTTTCCGGACCTGCAACTTGAATTGCGGGAGACGCAGACCCGCCTGCTGATCGAGGAGATCAAGGGCGGCGCGCTTGACGCCGCGATGCTGGCGCTGCCGCTCGGCGAGCCTGACATCGACACCATGGAGCTGTTCGACGATCTGTTCCTGCTCGCGGTGCCGGCGACCGATCCACGATCCGCGCGCCGCCGCGTTGCCGCGCGTGACATCGATCAGTCGCGCCTGATCCTGCTCGAGGACGGCCACTGCCTGCGCGATCAGGCTCTGGCGTTTTGCGCCACGATCCCGCGCGGACCGGCGCCGGGCGCAACCGGCATGACGTTCGGCGCATCCAGCCTCGCCACCGTGATGCAGATGGTCGCCGGCGGTTACGGCGTGACTCTGATCCCGCAGATCGCCGCCGCCGTCGAGGCGCGCGACAGTCGCGTGAAATTTCTGCGGCTGCAAGACCCGCAGCCGGGCCGCAGCATCGGGCTGGCGTTCCGCCGAACCTCGCCGCGCAAGGTTGATTTTGCAGCGCTGGGGGATGTGGTGAAGGAGTGCGTTGCGGCGAACGGTTCCTGACCTCTCCCGCTTCCGAATGAGGTCGACCGACGAGGTCGGGCGGGTGGGGAATCTTCACCGACAGCGCAACTCTCCCCCGCAAGCGGGAGGAACGCGCTGTGCTTCGACGAAGCGCTTTCAAGCGGTGAGATGCAGGCAAACAAAAAGGGCGGCCTCTCGGAGCCGCCCTTTTAATTGATGACCGTGCTCCGGGGAGAATTATTCCACCGCGGCCTCGCGCGGCGCGTCAGCCTTTTGCTTGGCCTCAAGGTCCTCGCCGGTCTCCTGATCGACCGCTTTCATCGAAAGCCGCGTCTTGCCGCGATCGTCGAAGCCGAGCAGCTTGACCTTGACCTTGTCGCCTTCCTTGACGATGTCGGAGGTTTTTTGCACGCGGGCGGAGGCAAGCTGCGAAATATGCACGAGGCCGTCCTTGGCGCCGAAGAAGTTCACGAAGGCGCCGAACTCCATCACCTTGACCACGGTGCCTTCGTAGATCTGGCCGACTTCCGGGTCAGAAGCGATCGACTTGATCCACTTGATCGCGGCCTTCATGGCCTCGCCGTCGTTGGAGGCAACCTTCACGGTGCCGTCGTCCTCGATGTTGACCTTGGCGCCGGTCTTCTCGACGATCTCGCGGATCACCTTGCCGCCGGTGCCGATCACTTCACGGATCTTGTCAGTCGGAATCTTGAAGGTCTCGATGCGCGGCGCGTATTCGCCGAGTTCGGCGCGGGCGTTGGTGAGCGCTTTCGCCATTTCGCCGAGGATGTGGACGCGCCCGTCCTTGGCCTGGGCGAGCGCGACCTTCATGATCTCCTCGGTGATGCCGGCGATCTTGATGTCCATCTGCAGCGAAGTGATGCCGCTCTCAGTGCCCGCGACCTTGAAGTCCATGTCGCCGAGATGGTCCTCGTCGCCCAGAATATCCGAGAGCACCGCATAGCGGCTGCCTTCGAGAATGAGGCCCATGGCGATTCCCGCCGTCGGCCGCTTCAAGGGGACGCCGGCATCCATCAGCGACAGCGAGGCGCCGCACACCGACGCCATCGATGACGAGCCGTTGGACTCGGTGATCTCGGAGACGACGCGGATGGTGTAGGGAAATTCGTGATGCGGCGGCAGCACCGGGTGGATCGCGCGCCACGCCAGCTTGCCGTGGCCGATCTCGCGGCGCTTGGTGCCGCCGAGGCGTCCGGTCTCGCCGACCGAGTAGGGCGGGAAGTTGTAGTGCAGCAGGAACGTCTCCTTGTACGTTCCCGACAGCGCGTCGATGTACTGCTCATCCTCGCCGGTGCCGAGCGTGGTCACGACCATCGCCTGGGTCTCCCCGCGGGTGAACAGCGCCGAGCCATGAGCGCGCGGCAGCACGCCGACTTCGGCGACGATGTTGCGCACGGTCTTGACGTCGCGGCCGTCGATGCGCTTGCCGGTGTCGAGAATGTTCCAGCGCACGATCTTGGCTTCGAGGTGCTTGAACACGCCACTGATGCGGAGCTTGTCGTATTTCGGCTCCTGCCCTTCCGGGAAGTAATGCGCGATGACCTTGGCCTTGGCGGCGGCAACGGCATTCTGACGCTGCTGCTTATCGGCGATCGCATAGGCCGGGCGCAGGTCGCCTTCGATCAGCTCGAGCATTTCCTTTTCGATCGCGCTGTCGTCGATGGCCGCGACTTCGCGCGGCTCCTTCGCGGCCTTCTCGGCGAGTTCGATGATGGCGTTGATAACCGGCTGAAAGTGGCGGTGGCCGAACATCACGGCGCCGAGCATGACCTCTTCCGAAAGCTCCCGGGCCTCGGATTCGACCATCAGCACGGCGTCCGCGGTGCCGGCGACAACCAGCTCCAGCTTGGTCTCGATCATTTCGTCGAGCACCGGATTGAGCACGTATTCGTCGTTGATGAAGCCGACGCGCGCCGCGCCGATCGGACCCTTGAACGGCGCGCCGGACAGCGTCAGCGCGGCGGAAGCCGCGACCATCGCCAGTACGTCGGGATCGTTCTCCATGTCGTGCGACAGCACGGTGACGATGACCTGGGTCTCGTTGCGCCAGCCATCGGCGAACAGCGGGCGGATCGGGCGGTCGATCAGGCGGGATACCAGCGTTTCCTTTTCGGTCGGCCGGCCTTCGCGCTTGAAATAGCCGCCGGGAATGCGGCCGGCGGCGTAGGTCTTCTCCTGATAATCGACGGTCAGCGGCAGGAAGTCGACGCCCTCGCGCGGAGTCTTGGCGGCGACGACGGTGGCGAGCACGACGGTCTCGCCGTAGGTGGCCACCACGGCGCCGTCGGCCTGACGGGCGATCTTGCCGGTTTCGAGTTTGAGCGGACGCCCGCCCCAGTCGATCTCGACTGAATGCTTGTTGAACATTGTTTGGTCTTTCATCGGTTCACGAAAGTGCGGAGGCCGGAACGCAAAAACCATGCGCAAGATGACGAGACGCTGGCCGCAACGATGGTTGCGACGTCGGCGTCCGGCGATCCTGCCATGGTCTTCGGGTTTTGAATGGCGTCCATCCTTCCGATGGTACGGGCATTTGACCCGTCATCGCCCAGCCGCCGGATTGCTGCTGGACACGCTCTTCCTTGGGCGCGATCTGTTTTCAAAAACGGCTTTCGTTTGTCGCAGATCACGAATCGCGTGGACATTCACGTCCACGACTGCGCGCAGGGGTGCGCGCGGCGTCGCTCAGCGGCGGATGTTGTGCTTCTCGAGCAACGCCTTGTAACGCGCCTCGTCCTTCTTCTTGATGTAGTCGAGAAGGGAACGACGCGTGGAAACGAGTTTCAGGAGGCCACGGCGGGAGTGATTGTCCTTGGTGTGGCTCTTGAAATGGTTCGTCAGGTTGGAGATGCGTTCCGACAGGATCGCGACCTGAACCTCTGGCGAACCGGTATCGCCCGACTTGCGGGCGCTGGACTTGATGATTTCCGCTTTCCGTTCGGCGGTCACCGACATCGTCAGCCTCTTTCGTTGCGGCCGGAACTGGCTGTCAGCCCGGTCAGGTTAAAGACGCGCTTGGGGATGAGTTCGCCATGTCCCAGTTCGGCAAGGGCCAACAAGCGGCCCGCCACCGTGACATAGACTGTGCCGCTACTCTGGGGCGCATCCCGTCCGCGCAACAAGACGGCCTGGCCCCGATGGAGCCTTGCCGCATCAGCCCGAGTGACGGCCAGTGCCGGGATGTCGTCCAGCGCGGTCTCAACGGGCAATAGCGCATCGGCGAGGTTCCCCTCGCCGGATGCGGCTCTATCGCACAAAGCCTCCAGTTCTTCCAGCGGAATCATGTCCGCCTCGTCGAACGGGCCGACGACGGTGCGCCTGAGCGCGCAGATATGGCCGTAACAGCCGAGAATCCGCCCGATATCGCGGGCCAGCGCCCGCACATAGGTTCCTTTTCCGCATTCGGCCTCGAACACGGAGCGGCCGTCGCCGGTATGGTCCGCGAGGTCGAATTGGTGAATCTCGATCTGTCGCGGCTGCAGGGCGACGGTCTCGCCGTCGCGGGCAAGGTCGTAGGCCCGTTCGCCCTGGATCTTGATCGCGGAATATTGCGGCGGGGTCTGCTCGATCACGCCGGTGAAGCGCGGCAGCAACGCCCGCACCGCGTCCGCATCCGGGCGGCTCTCGCTGGTCTGCGTGACCCGCCCTTCGGTATCGTCGGTATCGCGCTCCTCGCCCCATTGCACCGTGAAGCGGTAGCGTTTGCGGCCGTCCATGACGAAAGGCACGGTCTTGGTGGCTTCTCCTAAGGCAATCGGCAGGCCGCCCGAGGCCAGCGGGTCGAGCGTGCCGGCGTGGCCGGCGCGCTTGGCGTTGAACAGCCGCTTCACGACCGCCACCGCGTGGGTCGAGGTCATGCCGACGGGCTTGTCGAGGACGATCCAGCCGTGCACGTCGCGGCGGTCGCGGCGCGGCTGGTTGTTCGGCCTTTTACGGGGCGCGTCGAGAAAGGGGTTTTCGGCTGCAGCTTTATTTTTCTCGGCGCCGTCGGATTCGCCGATTTTCGAATCGAGGGCGGCATCAGGCGTGGTCATGGTCGTCAGCTTTCGTCCGAATCCGGTGCGAGGTCTCTCTGCACCGCAGGTGTTCGCAATAATTTCTCGATACGTTCCGCTTCGTCGAATCGCTCGTCGGCGCGGAAGCGGATGTCAGGTGCAAATTTCAGGTTAACGCGCCGCGCGATTTCTCCGCGCAGGAATTTCCTGTTGCGGTCGAGCGCCTCGATCACGTCGGCCGTGTCGCGCCCGCCGAGCGGCATCACGTAGATCGTCGCGAGCTTGAGGTCGGCGGACATGCGGACCTCGGGCACGGTGACGAGATGCCCTTCAAGAACGGGATCATGAACCAGGCCCTGGGTGAGAATGTCGGCGATCGCGTGACGCACGGTCTCGGCGACGCGCAGTTGACGTTGCGAGCCGCCGGGATGTTTCGCGGGTTGATGATGACGGGGCATAGAAGATCTTTCAAACAGTCGCCGTGCCCCTGCATGCCGCGGGCATCCACGTCTTCTCTCAGCATCTGAATTGAGACGTGGATGGCCGGACCTTTATGCGAAGGCGCGCTTCACGCTTTCGTCCGGCCATGACGCCGTATTTCGAACTGACCCAGCATTCTCGTGAGATTCGAACTCACAGCGAACGCTGGATCGTTTCCACGCGATAGCACTCGATGACATCGCCGACGCGCATGTCATGGTAGTTCTCGAACGCCATGCCGCATTCCTGGCCCGACTGAACTTCCTTCACTTCATCCTTGAATCGCTTCAGGGTCGAGAGCTTGCCTTCGTGCACCACGACATTGTCGCGGATCAGACGGACATGGGCGCCGCGCTCCACGGTGCCGTCGGTGACCCGGCAGCCCGCAACCTTGCCGACCTTGGAGATGTTGAACACCTCCAGAATCTGCGCGTTGCCCAGCATGGTTTCGCGCAGCGTTGGCGCGAGCAGGCCGCTCATCGCCTTTTTCACGTCGTCCACGAGGTCGTAGATGATGTTGTAGTAGCGGATTTCGATGCCGTTGCGCTTGGCCGCGGCGGCGGCCTCCTTGTTGGCGCGGACCGAGAAGCCGATGATGGCGGCGTTGAAGCCCTCCGCCAGCGTGACGTCGGATTCCGAGATGCCGCCGACGCCCGCATGCAGGATGCGCGCGGCGACTTCCTCGGTGCCGAGCTTTTCCAGCGAGCCGAGGATGGCTTCCAGCGAGCCCTGCACGTCGGCCTTGATGATCAGCGGGAAGTCCTTGCGGCCGGCGGTCTTGAGCTGCGACATCATCTGCTCGAGCGAGCCGCGCATGCCGGAAGCGCTCGCAGCGGCGTTTTCGCGCTTCTGGTGGGCGCGATAGCTCGTGACCTGACGGGCACGAGCTTCGTTTTCGACCACGGCGAGCCGGTCGCCGGCTTCCGGCGGACCGTTGAAACCGAGCACCTCGACGGGCACCGACGGGCCGGCCTCGTCGACCGTTTCGCCCTGATCGGAGATCAGCGCGCGGACACGGCCCATTTCGGCGCCAGCCACAATA
Organism: Nitrobacter sp.; assembly: GCF_051535215.1. Classification (NCBI taxonomy): domain Bacteria; kingdom Pseudomonadati; phylum Pseudomonadota; class Alphaproteobacteria; order Hyphomicrobiales; family Nitrobacteraceae; genus Nitrobacter; species Nitrobacter sp. The sequence continues at coordinate 232,477 of NZ_JBPPLY010000001.1, forward strand.
ATGTCGCCGACCCGCAACGTGCCGCGCTGGACCAGCACCGTGGCGACAGGGCCGCGGCCGCGATCCAGCTTGGCTTCGATCACGGTGCCTTCGGCAGGGCGTGATGCGTTGGTTTTCAGGTCGAGCAGTTCGGCCTGAAGGGCGATCATTTCGAGCAGCTTGTCGAGGTTGGTCCTGTTCTTGGCGGAGACCTCGACGTCGACCACCTGACCGCCCATCGATTCGACCTGCACCTCGTGCTGCAGCAGTTCGGTGCGCACGCGCTCCGGCCTTGCGTCGGGCTTGTCGATCTTGTTGATCGCGATGATCATCGGGACCTTGGCGGCCTTGGCGTGATTGATGGCCTCGATGGTCTGCGGCATCACGCCGTCGTCGGCGGCGACCACTAGAATGACGATGTCGGTGACCTTGGCGCCGCGCGCGCGCATCGCGGTGAATGCCGCATGGCCCGGCGTATCGATAAAGGTGATCTTCTTGCCGCTCTCCGGCGAGGTGACCTGATAGGCGCCGATGTGCTGGGTGATGCCGCCGGCTTCGCCCGACACAACATTGGCGTGACGCAACGCATCGAGCAGCGAGGTCTTGCCGTGATCGACATGGCCCATCACGGTGACGACCGGCGAGCGCGGCTCGGTGTCGGTGGAATCGTCGACCACGTCGAACAGGCCTTCCTCGACGTCGCTCGCGGCCACGCGCTTGACGGTGTGGCCCAGTTCTTCGGCGATGAGCTGCGCGGTATCGGCGTCGATCACGTCGGTGATCTTGTGCATCGCGCCCTGCTTCATCAGCATCCGGATCACGTCCACCGCGCGCTCGGCCATGCGGTTGGCGAGTTCCTGGATGGTGATCGCTTCCGGCACGATGACTTCGCGGACCAGCTTTTCTTTCGCCTCGTTCGAGGCGTGGCCTTTCAGGCGCTGAGTGCGGCGGCGGAACGACGCGATCGAGCGCTCGCGCACGTCGTCGGCATTGAGCGCCGTGACAACGGTGAGGCGGCCGCGCTGTTTCTGCGGCCCGAGCTTGGCGGCGGGCTTCGGCGCGACCACGGGACGTGCAGGGCCGCCGCCGGGACGGCGGACCATGCGCGGAGCCTCGTCCTCGTCGCTGCCGTCGGCGGCGACAGCGGCCGGGCGCGCCGGAGGCGCTGCGCGCGTGGTGGTAGCCGGGGTCTTGGCCGGCGCGGCTTTGGTCTCGGTCTCGCCGAAACGGCGCTTGGCCTCAAGCTCGGCCTTGCGTTTGGCTTCCTCTTCCTGGCGGTGACGTTCTTCCTCGGCCTTGCGGCGGGCCTCGGCGGCCTCGCGCTCGGCCTGCTCGATGCCTTCCTTGCTGTTGCGGCGCGCCGCTTCGGCTTCGGCAAGCCGGCGCTCTTCCTCGGCGCGGACCTTGGCCTCGGCCAGCGCGCTGGCGCGCGCGCTGCGCTCGTCCTCGGTCAAGGTCCGTAGCACCACGCCCGAACTCGCACGGGGAGCGGCGGGCGGCGCCGTCCGCGCCGGCGGGGTTTTGGCGACGGGCGCCCTGGCCGGTTCCGCTACACTCGCGGGCTCTCCCGCCGGAGCATCGCCGCCGAGCCGGCGCTTGCCGCGTTTCTCGACCACCACCTGTTTGGTACGGCCGTGGCTGAAGCTCTGGCGCACCGTGCCCTGCTCGACGCGCGGCTTGAGCGTCAAGGTCTTGCTCGGGCTGACGCTCAGAGTCTTGTCGCCAGGATTTTTCGTATCAACCATTCAGCAGTCCCAATCTTGTTGCGCCGTACGCGGTCGTACAGGTTTTCGCTGCGTTAGAAAATGCCAGCCTGTTCAGCTGTCTTGCCGCTGTCCGCCATCCCGGTATCGGACCAGGAGCTGGCTGCGCGACAGGAACGTCCCGCTCGCCGGTCCGGCGAGCAGGGCTGCATGTATCACATTTGACCGCCCCAGTGCCAAATCCAATTCTGCAGAGGTCAGTGCGGTAATCACCGGGATTTCCCGCGTTTCGACGGAATCCGCGGCTGTTTTCCTAACCATAGCGTCCAATTTCCGGATTCCGTCGGGGGCGCCGTCCGCAGCGTGGAGCAGGGCTATCGCCTGACGCCGAAGCAGCGCCTCTTCCACTTTGGCAAATCCGGCGACGACCTGCCCGGCCTTGGCAACCATGGCCAGCGCCTCGATCGCGCTGCGGACCAGCGCTTGTCCGGTCTCGTCGGCCAGGGACGCCGAGGCGCGGACGTCCCGTTTGAATCCCCGGCTAAACTGGTGACGGCGGACCGCTTCCGCAACGGCGGCATGGGAAGCCGAAATCCAGAGCCCCCGGCCCGGAAGCTTCCGTTTCAGGTCGGCGACAACCTCGCCCGAGGGCGCCACCACGAACCGGATCAATTCGCCGATCGGACGCACCTGACGGGTGGCCGCGCACATGCGCGTCGTCGCGGACCTGTTGGTCCGCGGTCCGCCGTCGAGATCTGCCGGGTCGGCGATGGCGAGCATGTCCGGAGTATTCTCCTTTTGGTGTCGGGCGGCGAAGCCGACCCCTGGTTCAAGCCGGTTGATCTTCGGCGGCTTCGACCTCCGCCGGTTTCGCAAGGTCTGCTTCGGTGATCCAGCCGGCCATCAGGCGCGCCTGCATGATCATGCTCTCGGCGTCCTCGCGCGAAAGCTCGATGCCGTCGAAATAGCCCGCATGCTTGAGCGCCTCGCCATCCTTGCGCTCGATCCATCCGACCAGATCGTCGGTGGCGCAGCCGGCCAGATCCTCGACGCTCTTCACCTCGTTCTCGCCGAGTTTCACCAGCATCTTCGACGTCACGCCGGGCACCGTTTTCAAAGCGTCGTCCACGCCGAGCTCCTTGCGCCTGTTTTCCAGTTCGGCCTCGAGTTGCTCCAGATATTCGCGGGCGCGGCTCTGCAACTCGCTCGCGGTCTCATCGTCGAATCCCTCGATGACTGCGAGTTCCCGCGGATCCACCAGCGTCAGCTCCTCAACCGAGGTAAATCCTTCCGACGCCAGAAGCTGGCCGACAACCTCGTCGACGTTGAGCGCCTCCATGAACATGCGCGTTGCGTTCTCGAAGTCGGCCTGACGCCGCTCCGATTCCTCCTGCTCGGTCAGGATGTCGATGTCCCAGCCGGTCAGTTGCGAGGCGAGGCGCACGTTCTGTCCGCGCCGTCCGATCGCCAGCGACAATTGATTGTTGGTATCGGGGACGACGACCTCGATCCGTTCGCGGTCCTCGTCGATGACGACCTTCGCGACTTCCGCCGGCGCCAGCGCGTTGACCACGAAGGTCGCGATGTCCGGCGACCAGGGGATGATGTCGATCTTCTCGCCCTGCAACTCGTTGACGACCGCCTGAACGCGCGAGCCGCGCATGCCGACGCAGGCGCCGACCGGATCGACCGAGGAATCGCGCGACACCACGCCGATCTTGGCGCGAGAACCGGGATCGCGTGCAACCGCCTTGATCTCGACGATGCCGTCGTAGATTTCCGGCACTTCCTGCGCGAACAGCTTCACCATGAACTGGGGATGGGTGCGCGACAGGAAGATCTGCGGACCGCGGGTTTCGCGACGCACGTCGAAGATATAGGCGCGGACGCGGTCGCCATTGCGGAACACCTCGCGCGGCAGCATCTCGTCGCGTCGCACGACCGCCTCGCCGCGGCCGAGGTCGACGATCACGCTGCCGTATTCGACGCGCTTGACGATACCGTTGACGATATCGCCAATGCGGTCCTTGAACTCCTGATATTGCCGGTCGCGCTCGGCCTCGCGCACCTTCTGCACGATCACCTGTTTGGCGGACTGCGCGGCGATGCGGCCATATTCGAGCGGCGGCAGCGTATCTGCGATGGTGTCGCCAATCTGCGCGCCCGGGTTGGCCCTCTGGGCGTCCTTCAGCGAGATCTGGTTGGCGGCGTTCTCGACCTGGTCGACCACCAGCATGTGGCGGGTGAGCTGGAGCTGACCGGTCTTCGGGTGAATCTCCGCATGAACGTCGGTCTCGCTGCCGTAGCGGGCGCGCGCCGCCTTAGCGATGGCGTCCTCCATCGCGGCGATCACGATGCCGCGGTCGATGGTCTTTTCCCGCGCCACCGCGTCTGCGATCTGCAGCAGTTCGAGCTTGTTGGCGCTGACAGCGGCCATGACTTATTCTCCTTCGATGGGATCGATGTCGCCGCGCCGCAGGCGTTCTGCGGCCAGGCGGTGTTGCTTGGTGTTTTTCGGTAGCTTCCTGGCGGGGGCTTTCGCCTTGCCCCTGAGTTTCGGTTTCGGCGGGTTGCTCCGGGCCGCGTCGTTTTTTGCATGTGACGGAGGCGGAGGCAGGATGCCGAGATTCCGTTTCATCTCGCGTTCCGCCATCTTGCCCCGCCGCATCGATTCGGCAATCAGTTCATCGGTCAGCACCAGGCGGGCGTCGGCGATATCCTCCATGACCAGAAGGACCTCGCTGTCGTCCTCGTTCTGGACGTCATCCCGATGCAGGCGCACCGCGTTGTCCTTGACGCCCTGAAGGGTGCCGCGAAACCGCTTGCGACCCTGATGGGCGACCGCCATCTCGATCTTTACGAGGTGGCCGGCGTGACGTTCGAAGTCGGACCGGCGCACCAGCGGCCGGTCGATGCCGGGCGAGGAGATTTCCAGCCGGTAGGCCTTGTCGATCGGATCGGCGATGTCGAGCACCGGCGACAGCGCTTTCGAGATCGCCTCGCAATCCTCGATCTGCATCGATCCGTCCGGCCGCTCGGCCATGATCTGCACGGTGCATCCGGCTTCGCCCGACACCTTGATGCGGACCAGGCGGTACCCCATGCCTTGCAGGACCGGGGCGACCACCGCCGAGACCCGCGCGGCGACGCCCGGCTCGACCACCAGACGCGGCTCGTCGAGCAGGTCGTGATCCGGGATCTGGGCAACGGGATCGGTCATAGCCAGGGTCAAAGGTTAAGTCCGGCGGCGGTCACGGGCTCTTTCCCGGACCATGGTCCGGGTCGGCAAGTTGCACGCCTGAAAGCAACCCGCTGCGGCGCATCAGGTCCGTTCAGGAAATAAAAAAGAGCGGGTCCGGAGGGGCCCACTCTCGATACGCGATCGTATGAGACAGTTTCCGCAGATATAGCCGGTTTCACGCCCCTCGGCAAGGTCCGGGGTGGCACTATAAGCGTTTTCGAGCGAAGCGGAAACCGGGTTCACGTGAAGAAAACGTGTCAAATCAAAATCATAGAGCCAAGCTTCCGATTCCGTCAGAAGCGGAAAGGCTGAGGGACGGATTTTCATCCGGTTCGCAGCAGATCGCTGAAGCTTTACACAATGCGCCGGAGCGCCGCCGGGAGTTCGTCAAGAGCATGAATGGTCACATCGGCTTGGTCGGCTTCCGGATATCGGGCATGAATGTGCCCCCATGGGCCTCGCACAATGAAGACCGGGAGCAAGCCGGCTTGCTTTGCAGGCAGAATATCATTGTCCAGTCGATCGCCCACATATGCGACTTCATTGGCAGCGAAGCTGGAGACGTCGACAATTTTCGCAAAGAAGTCGGGCGACGGCTTTTCGACTCCCCACCGCGCCGAGGATGCGATGTGGTCGGCTGCGATACCGGATCGTTCCAGCGCCGCTTCGGTTTCCTCAGGCTGGTTTCCCGCGATTCCAACGACGTATCCCGAGGCCTTCAGCCGGCGAAGGGTTGGGATTGCATCGGGGTAGAAGTCGCGAGGCTCGATGACGTAACGGTTTCCCTGAGCTAGCCGTGCCGCTTCGGCCTGATTCAAATCAAAGCCGGGCTTGAAGATATCGAAGACGCGCCTGTGATGCCGGCCTTCGGAAATGGTTTTCTCCAGCGCGGCGCTGAAGGCAAGACGGGACACGCCAAGCCAATCGGCCCATGACGACCACTGGCGGGTTTCGTCCACCAGCGTTTCTCCAACGTCGAAGAAGATCGCCTTTATCGTCATTGCGCCGGTGCTTTGTCGCAAGGGTCAGATTCGTTCGAACCTCAGATACGCGGAGCGGCGGCCTTCGCGCATCGCTTTGCGGCCGTAGCGCGTCATGGTGTAGTCCGGCCACGGGCTGCGCCAGTCGTCGGCGCGTTCGGCGAGCCAGAGGAAATCCGGCGAGCGGGCGAAGTGCGACAGCGTCCATGCGCAGTAGTCGGCGATGTCGCTGACGAAGCGGAATTCGCCGCCCGGCCGGAGCACGCGCGCCATCTCCGCGATTGTTGCATCCTGAACGAACCGGCGTTTCCAGTGCCGCCGCTTCGGCCACGGATCGGGATGGATCAGATCGATCCGCGCCAGCGATGCGCGCGGCAGCCATGCCAGCAATTCCGATGCGTCGCCGGCGAACAGACGGATGTTGCCGATCTCGTGCGCCTCGATCTGCGTGAGGATCTTGGCCATGCCGTTGACGTAGGGTTCGCAGCCGATGAAGCCGGTGCGCGGAAACGCGAGTGCCTCGGCGACGAGATGCTCGCCGCCGCCGAATCCGATTTCTGCGCGCAACTCCTCCATGGGCATGTCGAACAGCGCGGCGGGATCGGAGGGTCCGGCCTTGTCAGGATCGAGGCTGAGGCGCGGCAGCAGATGCGCGATCAACTCGTTCTGGTGCGGGCGCAGCCGGTGTCCCTTGCGGCGTCCGAAGAACGAGCCTTGCCCGGAAACGCGGACTGTTTCGTGATGGAGCGATGATGCGTCATCAGTCGGCAGATGACGGTCGCGGGGATCGGGAGTGGCGGCTGTCATTGCGACGTCTGGTGAAAGTGGTGCAATGGCCGCCTCGTGAAGTGAATTTGAAATTCGCTACCTACCTTGCAGCAATCCCGGCAAGCGACTGTCAAATTCAAACTCCACGAGAACCTGTAATGCCAGCGATCCTTTGATCCCAGCATTTGCAATCACGCCTGCCGCGAATGCAAATGTTAGAATCGGACCCCCTAGCGACGGTCCGGCGGCTCGCGTGCGGCGATCTGTTCGACCATGTCGACGATGCTGCGGCGGAGTTTAGCATCGGTGATCCGCGTGAATGCGCGGGTCAGCGCGAGACCTTCGGAGGTCGCAAGGAAATCGGAGACATAAGCGGGAGACGGCGCCTCGCTCAGGCCCTCGACCTTGGCCACGCCTGTGCCCGGACTTCCCTCGAACAGAAACGAGACCGGGACCTGCAGGATTTCGGAAATCTGCTGGATGCGGCTGGCGCCGACGCGGTTGGTGCCTTTCTCGTACTTCTGGATTTGCTGGAATGTCAGCCCCAAAGCCTCGCCAAGCTTCTCCTGACTCATGCCGAGCATGATACGGCGCATGCGCACACGGCTGCCGACATGCCTGTCAACAGGATTGGGCGCCTTGGTCGACATCTCCTTGGTCTCCTCAATGAGGTAGCGATCCCCGGGGATACGCTTCCGATTGCTATTATCCTCAAACCTGACTGGATCACGTGATAAAAATCTGCGTTTAGTCTAGAGCGGTTCCACTCGTCGCATTATATCAGTCGCGCAAATTGTTACACAAATTATGTCGATCGTGCGGATGAACGGCTGTCCGACGCACGCCGCTACCGTCAGGGTTTGCGACGCCGTCGAATCGCCAATGCAAGCCCGATGGTCACCATGATTGCGGCCGGAATGTCGCCGCTGCGGCCGTAAGGCGGCGGCGGAATCGCGGCGGGCAGGCGGGAATCCAGTACGCCTTCGATGCCGAGATCGAGCCGTGCGACAATCCGTCCTACCGGGTCTGTCACCACCGAAATACCGGTGTTTGCCGCCCGCACCAGGGGAAGCCCTTTCTCGATCGCCCGCAGCCTCGCCTGCTGAAGGTGCTGATAGGGGCCCGTGCTGATTCCGAACCAGCCGTCGTTGGTGAGGTTGACGATCCAGCCGGGCCGGCCGCCGCGGGATTCGATATCGCCGGGAAAGATCGCCTCATAGCAGATCAACGGCAGCACGCTCGGCGCGTTCGGAAGGTCGATGGTCCGCCGTGTCGTCCCCGGAATGAAGCCGCCCTGGACCTTGGTGAGTTGAACGAAGCCGAGCTTTTCCATCAGGCCCTGGAACGGCAGGAATTCGCCGAACGGCACCAGATGGAGTTTGTCGTAAATCGACAGGATGCTGCCATCGTCATCGATGACGTAGATTGAATTGTAGGCCCGGGTGATGCGGACGCCGGGCGGGAGGTCGGGCGCGCGGACCGATCCGGTGATCAGGATCGTGCCCTTCGGCAGAAGGTCGGCGATCTGGGCCATGGCGTCGGCTTCGCGGGCGAGAAAGAACGGGAACGCCGATTCCGGCCAGATCAGAATGGTGGCTCCGCTGACGCCGGTGGAATGCGGCCCGGTGGCGCGGTCGGAGAGCGTCAGATATTTCTGCATTACCGCCGCCTTGGCGGAATAGTTGAAACGCGCATCCTGCTCCAGATTGGGCTGCATGATGCGCAGCTTGACGTGGTCGACAAACTCGGTCGGATGACGCGACAGCCTGACCGCGCCGTAGACGCCCATGGCGACGAGCAGAACGGCGGCGCTCGCCGGAGCCATCCATGGCCTTCGGCTGCTTCCGTCGATCAGCACGGCGGGGCTCGCAAAGATCGCGATACTCAGGAACGTCAGGCCCCACAATCCGATCAGCGACGCGGTTTGCGCCAGCGCCAAAGGCTCCGTCAGCGCGTAACCGAATGCATTCCACGGAAATCCGGTCAGCGCATGTCCGCGCAACCATTCGCTGATCGTGAGCGCCGCGGCGAGCGCGAGAATGCGCGAGGCGTCGCGGGTCCAGATCCAGCGCGCCAGCGCGAAGCCGAGCGAGGGGAAGAGCGCGAGATAGGCCGGCAGGCCGAGAACGGCGAACGGCATCAGCCATGCGAAGGTCTGGGCGTCGACCAGAAAGGCGTTGCCGATCCAGTACAGTCCCGGAACGAAATAGCCGAGGCCGAACAGCCATCCCGAGAGCGCCGCGGCCGGCACGCCCTTGAGGCGACCGGCGCCGGCGCCGTCGATCAGCCAGGTCGCAAGCGGAAAGGTGACGAACAACACCGGCCAGGCGTTGAACGGCTCCATCGCAAGCGAGGACGCGGCGCCGGCGAGAAGCGCAATGACGGCGCGTTTCCAACCCCATGACAGAGTGACGGGAAGGCCGGCGGTGCGGATGCTGGCTGCAATGCTCACGAGGTTTCGCCTCCATCGCCCGGCGGCGAGGGAGATGCCGGGTCACCTTGCGACTGCGATCCTGCATCCGGCGCAGCCTCGCGCCGCCGCCCGTCGCGCGGGCGGACGGCAGGCCGTTCCTTGCGCAGCCCGATCCGCAGCCGCTTGACGCGACGCGGATCGGCGTCGAGCACTTCGATCTCGAAGGGACCGGGTCCGGAAATGACCTCGCCCCGCACCGGCAGTCGGCCGACATGGGTGACGAGAAAGCCGCCGAGCGTATCCACGTCCTCGCCCGCTTCGCCGGTCACGAACGCGTCGCCGATCATGGCGCGGACGTCCTCGAGGCTGGCGCGCGCATCGGCGATAAAGGAATTGTCCGCCTGCCGCACGATCGAGGGCGGCTCGTCGCCGTCGTGCTCGTCGTCGATTTCGCCGACGATCTGCTCGACGATGTCCTCGATCGACACCAGGCCGTCGGTTCCGCCATATTCGTCGACCACGAGCGCCAGATGGATGCGCGTCGCCTGCATCTGCGCCAGCAGATCGATCGCCGGCATCGAGGGCGGCACGTAGAGCAGCTTGCGGATGATGTTGGCTTCGTTCAACGGCAGCGCCAGATCGACGGCGCGCAGGTCGAGACCGGCCGGTGGAGTTTTTCTGCGTTTCGCCTTGGACGGCAGTCCGGTGCGCGCCCGCACGGCCATGAACGCAATCAGGTCGCGGATATGAACGATGCCTTCGGGATCGTCGAGGTTTTCGTCGTAGACGACCAGACGGGAATGCGCCGCGCTCTCGAACACGTTGATCAACTCGCCGAGCGGGATGTCGCGCTTGACCGCGACGATATCGGCGCGATGAACCATGACGTCAGCGATGCGCCGTTCGTGCAGGCCGAGGATATTGCGCAGCATGGTGCGCTCGACGGCGGTGAAGCTGGTCTCGTCGGACGTCGATGCGTCGAGCACCACCTGAAGATCGGCGCGGACCGATCCCGCTTTCCATCCGAACAGCGAGCGGATCGCCCGCATCAGCCAACGTTCGGAGACCGGACGCAGCACTTCGCCGTTGTGCACCGTCACCGGCAGGTTGCGATTGTCCTGCGGCGGTTTGCTGTCGCTGGATTCGTCCTCGGAAGCCACTCAGGTCGTCCGTTCTTGCGGCGCATAGGGATCGGCTATGCCGAGCCGCGCCAGAATTTCGCGCTCGAGGTTTTCCATGTCCACGGCCTCATCGTCGGTTTCGTGGTCGTAACCGATCAGATGCAGAAAGCCATGGATCGCGAGATGGCTCAGGTGGTGATCGAAGGCCTTGCCTTCGTCGTCGGCTTCGCGGCGGGTGGTCTCATAGGCGATCGCGATGTCGCCGAGCATGCGCGGCGGATCGCCGGGCAAAGACGGGCCGGTCGGCTGCAACGCGGGGAACGACAGGACATTGGTCGGCTTGTCGATGCCGCGCCAGTTGGCATTGAGCGTGCGGATGCCGGCGTCGTCGGTCAGCATGATCGCGAGTTCGGCATCGCCGGTCTCGGTATCGGCGATTTCGGCCGCAACCTCGACGGCGCGAAGGATGATCGCTTCGGCATCCGTCTCGGCGCGCCAGCATTCGGCGACGACCAGAATTTCGGTTGCAGGCGAAACGGAGATGGTCATCGTATGTCTTTCGCCGGCGCCGGCCCTTCGCGGAGGCCGGTCGCCTTTTCCAGGCGTGTCCGACGTCATGGCTTTTTGGCTGCCGGCCGCTGCGGCAGCCCCTCATAGGCGGCGACGATCCGCGCCACCAGTTCGTGACGGATCACGTCGTCGGCGGTGAATTTCACCTGCGCCACGCCCTCGACGCTGTCGAGCAGTCGCGTCGCTTCTGTCAATCCCGACGTCTGGCCGTTCGGCAGATCGACCTGGGAAGGGTCGCCGGTGACGATCATGCGGCTGTTTTCGCCGAGTCGCGTCAGGAACATCTTCATCTGCATCGAGGTGGTGTTCTGCGCCTCGTCAAGGATGATGGCGGCGTTGGTCAAGGTGCGGCCGCGCATGAAGGCGAGCGGCGCGATCTCGATCTCGCCGGATTGCAGCGCGCGCTCGACGATGCGGGAGTCCATCAGGTCATACAGCGCATCGTAGATCGGCCGCAGGTAGGGATCGACTTTTTCGCGCAGGTCCCCCGGCAGGAAGCCGAGCCGTTCGCCGGCCTCGACCGCCGGCCGCGTCAGGATGATGCGATCGACTTCCTTGCGCTCGAACAGTTGCGCGGCCTGCGCCACCGCAAGCCAGGTCTTGCCGGTGCCCGCGGGGCCGATGCCGAACACCAGTTCATGATGTTTCAGTGCGCGGATATAGGCATCCTGCGCGGCGGTGCGCGCCCGCACCGGCCGCTTGCGCAGGTTGATCGCCTCAAATGTCGAGCGCGGCGCCTTGGGGTCGTACTCGAACAGTGAGCCCTGCGCGATCACGGCGCGGATCGCGCCCTCGACCTCGCCCTGCGTGAGGTCATGGCCCTGTGCGGCCTGGGCATAGAGCGTTTCCAGCACGCGCCGTCCGGCGTCGCAGCCGTCGCGCGATCCGGCGATGGTGATGTGGTTGCCGCGGGAATCGACGACCACGCCGAGCCGCCGTTCGACCTGCGCGAGGTTCTGTCCGTAGGGTCCGACCATCGCCGACACCGCGCGATTGTCGTCGAAATCGATGACGACTTGCGTTTCGGGCGGGGCTTGCATGTCGATTTTCTGACCGGGGGCGATTGAAGGCGAATCCGATGCGCTCTTGGGCAAGGGTTCAGGCTCCCGTGATCGCTTGAGGTGTTGCGGCCGTCAGCGAAGGTTCGCCGGACGCCGAAACCAGACCGGCACCGGCAAGCGATCCGAGCAGGCTGAAGCGCTCGAGGCTGTCGATGGCGACGGGCAGCACCTTTCCGATAATGTCCGCGGACGCCATGACATGCGCGGGCTGCAGATAGGCGGTGCGGCCGACGATCTGACCCGCATTGCGCGCGGCGCGTTCGAACAGCACGTCGACCGTCCTGCCGATCGCCGCCCTGTTGAAGGCGGATTGCTGGCTGTCGATCAGGCGCTGAAGCCGCTCCAGTCGTGCATCCATATCGGCCGTTGATACCGTCTCCTGCATTTCCGCCGCCGGCGTCCCCGGCCGTGGCGAATACTTGAACGAATAGGCGGCAGCGTATCCGATTTGGTCGACGAGCGCGAGGGTCGCGGCGAAATCTTCCTCGGCTTCGCCGGGGAAGCCGACGATGAAGTCCGACGAGAACGCAATGTCCTGTCGGGCATGGCGAAGCCGGTCGATCACGCGGCGGTAATCGGCGGCGGTATGTCTGCGGTTCATGGCCGCGAGGATGCGGTCGGAGCCGGATTGCACCGGCAGATGCACGAATGGCATCAGCGCATCGAGATCGCGGTGCGCCTCGATCAGCGTCTCCTCGACGTCGCGCGGGTGGCTGGTCGAGTAACGCAGGCGGACGATGCCCGGAATTCCGGCGAGGCGATGCAGCAGCTTGCCGAACGGCCAGGGCCGTCCGTCGGGGCCGTCGCCGTGGTAGGCGTTGACGTTCTGCCCGATCAGGGTGATCTCGCGCACGCCGTTGTCGGCGAGGCGCTGCACGTCCTCCACGATCTTTGCCACCGGGCGCGACACCTCCGCGCCACGCGTATAGGGCACGACGCAGAAGGTGCAGAACTTGTCGCAGCCTTCCTGCACCGTCACGAAGGCAGAGATGCCGCGGGCGCGGATCGCCTGCGGCGACGGCTGCGGCAGGAAGCCGAACTTGTCCTCGACCGGAAACTCGGTTTCGAGCGCGCGGCCGTCGGCCTTCGCGCGGGCCAGCAGTTGCGGCAGGTGATGATAGCTCTGCGGTCCCACCACCACATCGACGACGGGCGCGCGGCGGATGATCTCATGGCCTTCGGCTTGCGCGACGCAGCCGGCGACGACGATGCTCATGTCGCGGCCGTCGCGGGCCGCCTCGTCCTTGGCGGCGCGCAGGCGGCCGAGTTCGGAAAAGACCTTCTCGGAGGCCTTCTCGCGGATGTGACAGGTGTTGAGAATGACGAGATCGGCTTCCTCGGCGCTGGCGGTCTCGACAAAGCCTTCGCCCGCCAGCGTGTCCACCATGCGCTGGGCATCGTAGACGTTCATCTGGCAGCCGTAGGACTTGATGTGCAGCTTGCGCGGCGGCGTCATGGAACCTGTTGTCGGTTATGCCGCTCAGTTATAGGCCGCGCGGCGGAAAATCCAGTATGTCCATTGTCATTCCCGATGCGCAATCGCGCCTCTGCGAGCGCGAATCCGGAAATCCCGGCCGGATCACGTCCGGATTCCGGGGTCGATGGAGGCGCGTGTCCCGGAAACGACCTGGCTGATTTTTCCCAACTGAACGACAGATCGCCGCACCTGCCGCATGTCGTCGGACATGGATCGGCGCTCAGGAATTGTCCTCGTCCATCGGGACGCAATAGAGTTCAAGGCGGTGGTCGACCAGCCTGTAGCCGAGCTTGCGGGCGATCTCGGCCTGCAGCTTTTCGATTTCGTCGGAGGTGAATTCGATCACCTTGCCGTCACGCAGGTTGATGAGATGGTCGTGGTGACTGTCGCGCATCGTCTCGTAGCGTGCGCGGCCCTCGCGGAAATCGTGCCGCTCTATGATGCCGGCGTCCTCGAACAGCTTGACGGTGCGATAGACCGTCGAGATAGAGATCTTGTCATCCACCGCGACGCAGCGGCGATAGAGTTCCTCGACGTCCGGATGATCGGAGGCTTCCGCCAGCACGCGCGCGATAACCCGGCGCTGTTCGGTCATGCGCATCCCGGTGGCGGCGCAACGCGCTTCAATCTTGGTGGGCTTCTGCGCAGAAGTCGGTTTCAGGGCCGTCATGACGTGTCCGGTTCCGATGGCGCATGTTTCGCCGAGGTGTGGGCCGCATCGCATGAAGATAGCGCGTAAAGATAATGCAAGCGAATGATATTCGGGAGTGCGGTCGGACGCAAAACCGCTTTCACCGCCGCCGATCGTTTTTCTTTTGCCACCGCGCGCAGACTACGACAAGTCGCGGCGCATCACCAATGCGTTCAGTTCCTTGCCGCCGGCCTCCCGATAATAGCGTTCGCGGCGCCCGGTGACGACGAAGCCCGCGCGTTCATAGAGACGCCGCGCCGGCTGATTATTTTCCTCGACTTCGAGAAACACCTTGCGGACGCCGCGGCCGGCGAGATAGCCGAGATGCGTGAACAGCAGGTCGCGCGAGAATCGCTGACCGCGGTGGTCCGCGTCGATCGCGATCGAGAGAATCTCGGCCTCGTCCGCAGCGATGCGCGACACCGCGAAGCCGATCACGCTCGATCTCAGCCGCAAACGCTGAACCAGCGTGTTGCGTTCCGCGATCATGACTTCGAATTCGCCTTCGCCCCATCCGCGGTGAAACGATGCGCCGTGAATAGCCGCAAGGCGCGCGGCGTCGTGAGAGGTCGCGGACTCGACCACGGGCGTCGCGCGTTCCTTGCTTCCGAACCAGGTCATGATGATGCAGCCGGCCTGGATGTCTTGTGCAGGAGGTCGCTTGCGGGCTTCGCGTCGGGCGCGCGCAGATAGGTCGGACGCGGCGGTGCGGCATCCGGATCGACGGCTGCGGCGAGCCACGCCACCCAGGCGATATCGGGCGCCGCTTGCGGATCGACCGCGACCGGAGGCGATTCGTGCGCGGGCCATCGGTCGGCCAGAAGCCGGGCGGCATTGCCGACAAGGTGCGGCGCACCGAAACGCGAGGTGGCGAGCGCCTCCTCGACCGGCGCAACCTGAGGCCGGACCAGCATGGAGCCGTCGCCGCCGACAGCCTGGAAATAAACCTGGTCGTGGCGGGCATCGATCACGGAGATCACCGGCGAGCAGCGGTTCTCGCCGACAACCGGCGCTGCATAGGCCATCAGGGTCGTCACGCCGACTGCGGGCTTGCCGGCGGCAAGCGCGATGCCGCGCGCGGCCGACAACCCCACGCGAAGGCCGGTGAAACTGCCGGGGCCGGTGGTCGCGGCGATGCGGTCGAGCGAGGAAAAGGCGATACCGGCTGAGTCGATGACGCGCGCGATCAGCGGCATCAGCGCTTCTGCGTGTCCGCGCTTCATCGGCAGCGATTCATGAGCGAGAAGCCGGGCTTCGTCGGTGTCCAGGACACAGGCGGCGCAGGCATCGAGTGCAGTGTCGATCGCAAGAACAAGCATCGGAAGCCAGACTATCGTTTTGAAGCAGGTCCTCGGCTGATCCGAGAATGCGTTGAGTCCGCGTGGAAAACGCGCGTCTTATCAAATCACGGCATAAAGCGGAGCATCACGGTCTAGCACTGTTCTCGCCTCGTGACCTGCGGCTCCGGCAGGCGTCGCCATGTTATAGCCACCTGATTGCCATGATTCCGTCCACTTTCGTGCCTTTGAGCCGGATCTGGCCCGCATTTAATCGGCATTTAACTAAAACTCGCCTTAATGACGCTTCGCAAGTCTGCGACAGGTTCTACCGAACTTGGGGTCAGCGATTCGACCATGCGTAGTCTTGTATCCGCACCTTGCGGGCGGCATGCGGACTTTCGTGCGCTCGCATGTCTCGGATGCTGAGTGACTCTGGATGTGGGGCGAATGACGTACGTTACGGGTACGCGTTATTACGATGTAGCGGCCTATTCCGCCGCCTTGCCCCGCAAGGCCGTTCCGCAGAATATTGTCGGCGCCGCCGCGCTCGCCTGCATCGCGCTCGCCTGCGCCTGGACCCTCTACGCCAATGTTTCCGGCGGGGATCCGGAACTGGTCACGGCGTCGCTGCCGCCGGCCGCGTCCGTTCGCGTTATACCGGCCGCTCGCATCGCCGCAGCGTATGAGGCGCTGCATGAGATGCCTCCGCCGCGTGCAATTCGGCCAACGCCCGAAGTCAGCGCCACGGCCAAGGCCCGCATCGAAGATCCCGCCGCCCCGCCCCGCACGGCCTGGCTCTACGGTCCGCGTTTTCTCGGCGGAGAGCCGGAAACCTTCCGCCCGCAGGCTGCGCCGGCTCAGCCTGCTCCGGTAGAGGTCGCCTCGCTTCCCGCAGAGACGATGCCGGAGACGTTGCCGCTTCCGCCGACGCCGCAAGTCGCCGCCGTGGTGCCGATGCCGGCGCCGCGCCCGGCCGAATTGCGCCAGTTGCAGGCTTCCACTCCTTCCCGACGTGAAGTCGCGCAGGCCAACACCGCTGCTGCGCTGGAGCCGGAACCCGAGCCGAAGAAGCCGTCGATCTTCGAAAAGCTGTTCGGTAAGTCCGTGTCCAGCGGTCTGCAACTCGCATTCGCCGCGCCGGACGGCGGGGTGACGAGCGACGGCGAGAGCCTGACGCTCGGCCGTATTCCGCAATACGATCAATATACTGCCGTCTACGATATTTCGGCGCGGACGGTCTACATGCCGAACGGCACCAAGCTCGAGGCGCATTCGGGCCTCGGCAAGATGCTCGACGATCCGCGTTCCGCCGACAGGAAAATGCGCGGCGTGACGCCGCCCCACACCTATGACCTGTCGTTGCGCGAACGTCCGTTCCACGGCGTGGAAGCGATCCGGCTGAAACCGATCGGCGGCGAGGACAAGATCTACGGGCGCAGTGGTCTGCTCGCGCATACCTACATGCTCGGGCCGAACGGCGACTCCAACGGCTGCGTGTCGTTCAGGAACTACAACGCCTTCCTGCGCGCCTATAAGAGCGGCCAGATCAAGCGGCTGGTCGTCGTCGCCAAACTCTGAAGCCGAAGGCTCTGCGGGGGAAGTTGCGCCCGCTAAACCGGCCGCACTTCGACCACCTCGGGAATGAAGTGCTTCAGCAGGTTCTGGATGCCGTTCCGCAAGGTCACGGTCGATGACGGGCATCCGGAGCACGAGCCCTTCATGTTCACATAAACGATGCCGTCCTTGAAGCCGCGGAAGGTGATGTCGCCGCCGTCGTCGGCAACGCCCGGCCGCACCCGCGTTTCGATCAGGTCCTTGATCAGGGTCACGGTTTCGGCGTCCGCTTCCTCGAAAAATTCGACGTCGTTATCCGTGGTCGTCTCGCCGTTTCCGTCGCCATCGGACAACAGCGGCGCGCCCGACATGTAGTGTTCCATGATCACGCCGAGGATGGCCGGCTTGAGATGTTGCCAGTCGCTGTCGTCCTTCGTCACCGTGATGAAGTCCGAGCCATAGAACACGCCGGTGACGCCATGTATGGCGAAAAGCTTCACGGCGAGCGGCGAGCGCCCGGCCGAGCCGGGGCCGACGAATTCCATCGTGCCCTTGCCGAGCACGGTGCGGCCCGGAAGGAACTTCAAGGTGGCAGGATTGGGGGTAACTTCGGTCTGAATGAACATGGGTATCTCCATCGTCGCCGGTTCAAGGCCGGCGCGTAGGTTCCCTTAGCAGATAGCCATGGCCAAAGCACGATCAAGGGCGCGGGCGACCGCAGGCTCTTCGCCTGACGCCGATCTGGAGTATTTTTCAAGCCGGGTGGATATCGGTCAGCGCCAGAAAACGCGTCAAAACAAACCTATGGGGAACCTCACTTTCGATTCCAGAGGCTCCTAGGACAGGGCATCGATCGCGTCGTCATCCAGGCTGCCCGGCACGATCGTCACCGGAATCGGGAAGTTACCCGCGGTTTTGGCCAGCGTCGTGATGATCGGACCCGGACCCTCGGGCCCCCCGCTGGCCGCCAGCACCAGCATCGAAATATCGAGGTCCTTGTCGACGATGTCGAGAATCTGTTCGAGCGGCGAGCCCTCGCGGATGACGCGTTCCGGCGTAATCGCGGCAATGCCGTTGGCCCGCCCGGAGGCACGGTCGAGCGCCGCGTTCGCGCCTTCATAGGCTTCCGCGCGCATCACCTCCGCGACGCCGAGCCATTCCTGGTTGCGGTCTTCCGGCTCGATCACCCGCAGCATCACGATGCCGCCCCCGACGCGAATGGCGCGCCGGCTGGCATAATAGACGGCGCGGTCCCATTCGGCGCTGTCGTCGACGACGACCAGATATTTCGGCTTGTGGCCGCTCTCGTAGCTTCGACGGTGTGCGCTCATGCATGTCCCGGTGCTGAACCAGCCATCGCCATGCTGCCACGGCGCGCCCCGCTCCGACAAGCAGGTTGCGGACAGCGATCAACAGAGCCGAAAGCGGAAGGCGATGCAGTTGAAGGGAAAAGGCGTCGCGGTTGTCCGCCCGCATCCCGCTTTCCTGAAATGCTGGATTTCGATCATGTTCATGATGGGATCGAATCGATCCGATCATCCTGATCCATAGCGTTTTTGAGCGAACTGGACACCGGTTCGCGTCAAGGAAACGCGTCAAAACAAAATCACAGCCCCGCTTCTGATTCCAGGAAGCGAAAAGGCGTTAGCGTTTGCGGATGAACCCGACGATATCCTTCACCGCGTTCATGGTTTCCGAGGCGATGGCGCGGGCGCGGTCGGCTCCCTCGATCAGAATCCGGTCGACATAGGCTGGATCGTCGGTCAGCCGCTTCATCTCAAGGGCGATCGGCGACAGCTTTGCGACCGCCAGATCGACCAGGCTGGATTTGAAGCCGGAGAATTGCGCGCCGCCGAATTGCGCAAGCACCTCGGATTTGGGCGTGCCTGACAAGGCTGCATAGATGCCGACGAGATTGTCGGCCTCGGGACGGCTTTCCAGCGCCTTTTCCTCCGACGGCAGCGGCTCCGGATCGGTCTTGGCCTTGCGGATCTTTTGCGCGATGGTATCGGCATCGTCGGTGAGGTTGATGCGCGAATAATCCGAGGGGTCCGACTTCGACATCTTCTTGGTGCCGTCGCGCAGGCTCATCACGCGCGTCGCGGGTCCCGTGATCACAGGCTCGGGCAGCGGAAAGAACTTGTCCTCAAAGCCGTTGGCGGCGATCGATCCGGAAAAGTCATTGTTGAATTTCTGGGCGATGTCGCGGCTCAGTTCGAGGTGCTGTTTCTGATCCTCTCCGACCGGAACGTGGGTGGCGCGATAGACCAGAATGTCCGACGCCATCAGCACCGGATAATCGTAAAGCCCGACCGACGCGTTCTCGCGGTCCTTGCCGGCCTTTTCCTTGAACTGGGTCATGCGGTTGAGCCAGCCGAGCCGCGCCACGCAGTTGAACACCCAGGTCAGTTCGGCGTGTCCCGCCACCTGGCTCTGGTTGAAGATGATATGCCGCTTCGGATCGATGCCGGCCGCGATGAAGGCGGCGGTGACCTCGCGCGTGTTGCGGCGCAATTCCTCCGGCCCGCCCCAGACCGCAACAGGCACGGTGATGGCATGGAGGTCGACCACGCAATAGAGGCATTCGTGGTCGGCCTGCAATTTCACGAAATTGACGATGGCGCCGAGATAATTGCCCAGATGCAGATTGCCGGTCGGCTGCACGCCCGAAAAAACCCGTGTCATCTCTCAGTTCCTGCCTAGCCGTCCCGAAGCGCCGCGAAACGCGGCCAATGCCCCGATACGGCGCGTCGTCCCTTGCCACGCAGAGCTTAGGCGCGCAAGTCGCGGGGGCCGGATCGCGTCAGCGCGGCCCGCATGTTGCTCCGGTCGATCACCCGAAACAGCAGCAGAAGCAGTGTATAGATCGCGATACCCGAAACGATCACAATCGCAAGCAGCGCGGCCTGCAAAATCGAGTGCGCGCCAGCCATGATGGGCAGCGATCGAAGGGCAAGCCACAAAGTCCCGCCCATCAGCAATGCGGCCAATACGATCCGCGGCAGGCGCCGTCGCGCTTCGGCGTCCACGGAAAATCCGAACGTCGCGGCGGCGTTCCGGGCGAGGATTGCCGCGTTGCTCCATGCGCCGAGCGCCATTGCCGCGGCTATTCCGCCGACTCCGAACATCCATCCGAATATGACGGCGAACACCATCGCCACGGCGATGCCCTTCAGCGCCGCCAGAAGCGGGGTCATCGTATCGCCGCGCGCGAAAAATGCGGGAGACACCGCCTTGATCAGGATGTGGGCGGGAAGGCCGAGGGCGAGACAGCCGAGCGCCAGGGCCGTGGCACGGGTATCAGCTGCGGTAAACGCGCCGTGCTCGAACAGCACCCGCACGATCGGCTCACTGAGCACGATCAGGCCAAGCGTCGCGGGCAGAGCCAGGCCTGCCGCAAGTTCGAGCCCCCGCGACTCGGCGTGAGCGAGCGCGGCGGTGTCGCTCTTGTTGAAAGCACGGCTCAATTCCGGCACCAGCACGGTGCCGATGGCGACGCCGACCATCCCCAGTGGCAGTTCGATCAGGCGGTTGGCGAAATAAAGCCACGCCACTGCCGACGGCGATGCCGACGCCACGATCGCGCCAGCGACGATCAGCAATTGCGGCGCCGAATTCGCGATCATGCCCGGGATTGCCTTGCGGGCGAAATCCCGCATCCCGGCATCGAAAGATATACGCAAAGGGCTTGCGAGATTGTCGCGGCGGACCGGAGTCGCGAGGGCGACGAGTTGCAGCAGGCCGGCAGCACCCACGGTCGCCGCCATCACCAGTGCCGCCGAATGCGAGTCCCGATGCGACAGCAGCAGCACCGCGGCGACGAGAATCAGGGCGATGTTGAACGTCAGCGGCGCGAAGGCGGGAATTACGAAGCGATGCCGGGCGTTCATCAGGCCGATCATGACGGCCGCAGGGCCGGCGAAAGCCAGATAAGGCAGCATCAGCCGCGCGTCTGTCACGGTAAGCTGCAGGCTTTCGCTTCCGACGAAGCCCGGCGCCAGCAATCTCATGAGAAGCGGCATCGCCACGGCGGCGATCACTGTGAGCGCGATCAGGGCCGCGCTCACGGTGCCGAGCACCGCGCCGGCGAAGGCCGCTGCCGCGGCAGGGCCGCTGCCGTCGCGCAGCCGCATCCAGGCCGGTACCAGCGCGGCGTTCAATGCGCCTTCGCCGAGCATCCGCCGGATCACATTGATGAGCTGAAACGCCATCAGAAATGCGTCGGCGACCGGTCCGGCGCCGAGCAGCGCCGCGGTCAACGCGTCGCGCGCGAAGCCGAGCAGACGCGAGGCCAGCGTGCCCGAGGAGACGGTGAGGACGGAGCGGATCATGGCGATGTCGGCCTAGTGGAGTGGATTTGACATTCGCTACCCGGTTTGGAGCGACGCAAGAAGCGAATGTCAAATCCAAAGCTCCACTAGAAACCTTATATTTGCTAGTGGTCCTTTGATTCTAACATTTGCAAGAACACCTGCTGCAACGGGATACAGATGTTAGAA
This sequence comes from Nitrobacter sp., assembly GCF_051535215.1. Classification (NCBI taxonomy): domain Bacteria; kingdom Pseudomonadati; phylum Pseudomonadota; class Alphaproteobacteria; order Hyphomicrobiales; family Nitrobacteraceae; genus Nitrobacter; species Nitrobacter sp. The sequence goes on from NZ_JBPPLY010000001.1 coordinate 253,814, forward strand.
TCGGACCACTAGGCCGTGCTTGATGGCATGGAGGCGCCGTGATAGGTCGCGGCAACCCCATTTCGCGGGAGTCTGACCGGATTCCGCGCTTCCCCGCAATTGCCGCAACTGGATATTCTTAATGACTTCAGCGAAATACGACGTGCTCGGGATCGGCAATGCGATTTTCGACGTTCTGGTGCGGGCCGACGAAGGCTTTCTCGCCGCCCATGGCATGACCAAGGGCGGCATGGCGCTGATCGACGAGGCGCGCGCCGCCTCGATCTACGCCGACATGGGACCCGCGACGGAGATGTCAGGCGGATCGGCCGCCAACACCATCGTCGGTCTCGCAGGGTTCGGCGCGCGCACGGCCTATGTCGGCAAGGTGAAGGACGATCAGATCGGGCGCCTGTATATGCATGACATTCGCGCCGCGCAGGTGGCCTTCGATACGCCGCCCGCGTCCGATGGTCCGGCGACCGGCTGCTCCTACATTCTGGTGACGCCCGACGGTGAGCGCACCATGAACACCTATCTCGGCGCGGCGCAGGATCTGTCGCCTGCGGACATCGATGCGGAGGCCGTCGCTGCTGCGTCGATCCTCTATCTCGAGGGCTATCTGTGGGACCCCAAGGCGGCGAAAGAAGCGTTCCTTAAGGCGTCGCAGATCGCGCACGGGGCGAAGCGCCGGGTGGCGCTGACGCTGTCGGATGCGTTCTGCGTCGATCGCTACCGCGACGAATTTCTGCAACTGATGCGAACGGGCGCCGTCGACCTGATCTTCGCCAACGAGAGCGAGTTGCATTCGCTCTATCAGACCTCGGACTTCGATGCGGCGCTGACGCAATTGCGCAATGACATTGCATTCGGCGTTGTCACCCGCAGCGAGAAGGGCTGCGTGGTTGCGACGACGGACGGCGTCGTTGCGGTGCCGGCGTGTTCGATCGACAGGCTGGTCGATACGACAGGGGCTGGCGACCTGTTCGCGGCGGGATTCCTGTTCGGATTGGTACGGGGTGCGAGCCATGAAAACGCCGGCCGGCTCGGCGCGCTGGCCGCGGCCGAGGTGATCCAGCACATCGGCGCGCGGCCGCAGGTGTCGCTGAAGGAGCTTGCGCAGGCAAACGGCCTGCCGGCTTAGAGCCTCGCTTCTGATTGAGTTGGAAGCGAAGCTCCAGATTCCTGGTTTTGACGCGTTTTCTTTCACGCGAACTGGTCTCCACTTCGCTCGAAAACTATGAGCCGCATCAGTTTTCTGGCAGCGGAATGAACTCGTGCTCGTTCGGAACGGCTGCGAAGCGGCCGGTTTTCCAGTCTTCCTTGGCCTGTTCGATGCGCTCCTTGCTGGAGGAGACGAAATTCCACCAGATGTGCCGCGGTCCCTCCAGCGCATCGCCGCCGAGGAACATCATCCGCGCGGGCCTTGTCGCCCGCACCGTGATGCGGTCGCCGGGACGGAAAACCAGGAGCTGAGGCGCTTCGTGGCGGTCGCCGGCGATCTCGATCTCGCCCTCGACGATATAGATCGCGCGCTCCTCGTGGTCCGCGTCCAGCGGCGCGCTCATGCCGGCGTCCAAGCTGATCTCGACGTAGAACCACGGCGACACCATCTCGACCGGCGAGGTTGCGCCGAACGACCGGCCAGCGATGATCCGGGCGCGGAAACCCTTGTCCTGTACCGTCGGCAGGCTGCCCGCGCCGTAGTGCTGGAATGAGGGCGCAATCTCCTCGCGGCTCTGCGGCAGCGCAATCCAGCTTTGCAGGCCGAGCATCAACTGGCCGCTGGCGCGCTGCGCATCGGGGGTTCGTTCGGAATGCGCGATGCCGCGCCCCGCCGTCATCAGGTTCATGGCGCCGGGCTGGATTTCCTGGATGTTACCCTCGCTGTCGCGGTGCATGATGCTGCCGTCGAACAGGTAAGTGACGGTGGCGAGCCCGATGTGCGGATGCGGCCGCACGTCCATGCCCTTGCCGGAGACGAACTGCACAGGTCCGAAATGATCGAAGAAGATGAAGGGGCCGACCATCTGCCGCTTGCCGTGCGGCAGCGCGCGGCGCACCGCAAATCCGTCGCCGAGATCGCGGGTGCGCGGCACGATGACAAGCTCGAGTGCGTCGCATGTCAGGGGGTCGCCGAGAACGGGATCGTTGGAGGGAAGCCAGCTCATGTCACCTCCGTGGGAATGGGGCGAACCTGATTATCCGGCGCTACTGCGGCGCTGACAACCGCGTTCACCCGACGCTGCCCGGTTCCGCCTTCACGAAGTCGTTGCAGCGCTTGCCGAAAGCCGCGGGCAGGAGACTGGCGAGGCGCGGCTCGAAGCCGGCGGATCCCATCATAAAGTCGGAGCGCCTTCGGCTGGTGGTTTTGATAAACCTGCATCAAACGGAGATCGAGCATGGCAAAAGGTTATTGGATCGTGCGCGTTTCGATCCACGACCGGGATCGTTATCCCGACTATCTCGCTGCGGCCAAGCCCGCGTTCGAAAAGTTCGGCGCCAACTTCATCGTGAGCGGCGGCCCGTTCGATTCCATGGAAGGCACATCGCGCGACCGCAACGTGGTGGTCGAGTTCAAGGACCTCGCCACCGCGAAGGCGTGCTATCAAAGCCCCGAATATCAGGCTGCGAAGGTGGTCCGCCAGAAATGTTCGGAAGCCGATTTCATCATCATCGAAGGCTGATCCCGCGGGTGCTGCGCGCTGATTTGGCTCGGCGGTGAGCAGAGATCCGGACAGGGGTGATACCGCGCGAACAGACGCGTCCTTCGCTCAGTCGAAGAAGCCGAACGGGTTCCAGGCGCTGTTGCGGGCGTAGCGCGGAGGCAATCGCTCTATGTCCGTCGCGATCCTCGCATTGCTGCGGACGTGGGTGACGCGCTTGCGCGGAGGCGCCGTCTTTTCCGCCACCTTCGGGGATTCGATGGTCATGCCCTTGGGCATTTCCGCCCGTGCTTCGTAGACGTGATCGGCCGGCAGATAACGGAGCTGGCGTTCCCACTGCAGGCGATCGGGGGTGGGCGCGAGCGTGGCGACGTCCGGATAGACGATGGGTTGCGGATTCTGCTTCGATCGCTCGAAGCGTTCCTCGGAGCGGCGCCAGTCGTCGATCGAACTGAGAACCGCCGATCCTGCCGCGGAATCCGCGGAGGCTGAATCCTTGGAGGACAGGTCCTTCGCGGAGGAGTCTTTTGAGGTCACCGATTGCAAGCCAGTCGCCTGCAAGGTTGCGGATGCCGCGCCTGCAGTCGCGACGGTAACCGGATGTACGCCGGAAGCCGTGTCGCCGGGCCAGATCCAGTCGGCGGCTAAAAGCAAGCCGAGAAGACAGCAGCCCATGACCAGAAAATAGCGGAAAATCGGCATCACAACACCAACGCGTACGCGAACAAACAAAACACGATCTACGGGAGTAAGTTCCCCGAACGGAGTTCAGGTTCAAGACAATATCTGGAATATGGTTCACACGCCCGGATTTGAAATGCTCCGTCGTCAGTTACCACGAACATGTGACCGCAAGGCCATCGTTAACGGACGGGCTCCGCCCCTGCAAGCGACCCTGTTGCGGAATAATGCGCGACCGGCTTTAACGTCGGAACGGCTGGCTAACCCAACCTGCGGTGCATGACCTCATTCCTGAAACGCACGGCAACGCGGCTGTGGTCGCGAAAGGTGGAAATGGGCCTCGGCGTCCGGGTCACGGCCGCGGCTTTCGCCGCGCTGGCGCTCGCGATCGCGCTGCACCTTCGGTTGCCGCTGTGGGCCGTGCTGACGGCCATCATCGTGACCCAGATGAGCGTCGGACGCTCATTGAAGGCGACGCGCGACTATCTCATCGGTACCATCGGCGGCGCTTTCTACGGCGGTGCGGTCGCGATCCTGATCCCGCATTCCGGCGAAAGCGCCCTGCTGGCCGTCTTGGTGCTGGCGGTTGCGCCATTGGCCTTTCTGGCCGCGATCAATCCGAGCCTGAACGTCGCGACCGTGACCGCGATCATCGTGCTGCTGCTGCCGACGATGGGGCAGATGTCGCCGCTCGAATCCGCGATCGACCGCATATTGGAGGTGACCGTCGGGGCCATCACGGGGCTATTGGTATCGTTTCTGGTGCTGCCGTCGCGCGCCTACGGGCAGATTCGCGTCAATGCTGCGCGCGTCTTGAACCTCCTTGCCGACGCTCTGCAGGAATTGCTCGCAGGCCTCACGCGCGGGCGCGACAATGACGCGCTTCACGCGCTCCAGGACGGAATAGGGCATGCCATCAGCGATCTGAACGCGATCGGGGCCGAGGCCGAACGCGAGCGTTCGGCCCGGCTGTCCCATGGGCCGGACACCGGGCCCCTGCTGCGAACCGTGTTGCGGTTGCGGCATGACGTCGTGATGATCGGGCGGGCCACGGTGACGCCGCTGCCGGCCAACCTCCAGTCGCGGCTGGCGCAGCCACTCGCGAGGCTCAGCGAGGCCATGACGAGTTATCTGAAGGCTTCTGCCGAGGCGTTGCGGCTTGACGCCGGAGCGCCCGCCTTTCTGCCGGTGCAGACGGCGCTGGAGGCCTATGCTGCGGAAGTCGCCGCGATGCGCCGCGAGGGGCTAACGCGCGGACTGCCGGGCGACATGACCGAGCGTTTTTTCGCGCTCGGCTTTTCGCTGGAGCAGATGCGGCAGAACCTCGGGGATCTCGAACGCCGTGTTTCCGAGTGGACCGACCGGTCGGCATCGTCGAGCAAAAAGGCGGAGGACGCCGCGAAGGGATAGCGGGGCGCGATCGGGCGCGGTCCCGGTTTACACGTCCACGTTGGCGCTGAGCGAGTTGTCCTGAATGAATTCGCGGCGCGGTTCCACCACGTCGCCCATCAGCTTGGTGAAGATGTCGTCGGCTTCGTCGACTTCCTTGATCTTCACCTGCAGCAGCGACCGCTCGTTGGTGTCGAGCGTGGTTTCCCAGAGCTGGTCCGGATTCATCTCGCCGAGACCTTTGTAGCGTTGCAGCGCCACGCCCTTGCGCCCCGAGTCGGTGACCGCCTCGAACAGGCCGACCGGACCGTGAATCGCGGTCTCCGTGTCCTTGCGGCGCAGAAGACCGGGCCGCGGATAGGCTTCCTGCAGCGTCGCGGCGTATTCGTCGAGCTTGCGGGCATCGGCCGAGCCGAGCAGCGCATCGTCGATCATGGCGACGTCCTTGACGCCGCGCACGGTACGCTCGAAAAAGAAACCTTCGCCCTCGGTGAAACGTCCGCTCCAGCCGCGCTCGACCTCGTCGGCCAGCGCATCCAGCCGCCTGGCGATGTAGTCGGCGGCGGCGGTTGCGGTGGCGAGATCGCTGGTCACCTTCGGGTTAAGCACGCCGGCGATCGCGGCCTGCTCGATGACCTTACGGTTGTAGCGGCTGTGCAGATTGTTCAGCACCGAGCGGATGACGCGGGCATCCTCCACGAGCGCCCGCAGATCGCGGCCGCTGCGATCCTCGCCGCTGGCCAGCTTGAACACGCAGTCGTCGAGCCCGGTCTCGATCAGGTAATCTTCCAGCGCGCGCTCGTCCTTCAGATACTGCTCGGACTTGCCGCGGGTCACCTTGTAGAGCGGCGGTTGCGCGATATAGAGGTGGCCGGCCTCGATCAGCGCCGGCATCTGGCGGAAAAAGAACGTCAGCAGCAGCGTGCGGATATGAGCGCCGTCGACGTCGGCGTCGGTCATCACGATGATCTTGTGATAGCGCAGCTTGGCGAGATCGAAATCCTCGCGGCCGATGCCGGTGCCGAGCGCGGTGATCAGCGTGCCGATCTGTTCCGACGAAAGCATCTTGTCGAAGCGCGCGCGCTCGACATTCAGGATCTTGCCGCGAAGCGGCAGGACGGCCTGGAATTCGCGGTTGCGGCCCTGTTTGGCGCTGCCGCCGGCGGAATCGCCCTCGACGATGAACAATTCCGACTTGGCCGGATCGCGTTCCTGGCAGTCGGCGAGCTTGCCCGGAAGTGAGGCGATGTCGAGCGCGCCCTTGCGTCGCGTCAGCTCGCGCGCCTTGCGCGCGGCTTCGCGGGCGGCCGCGGCTTCCACCACCTTGTTGACGATGAGTTTCGCTTCGGTCGGATGTTCCTCGAACCAGGCGGCGAGCGCCTCGTTGATGACGTTCTCGACCACCGGACGCACTTCCGAGGACACCAGCTTGTCCTTGGTCTGCGATGAGAATTTCGGGTCGGGCACCTTGACGGACAGCACGGCGGTCAGGCCTTCGCGGCAGTCGTCGCCAGTCAGCGCGATCTTTTCCTTCCGGGCAATGGCGTCGGCATAGCCGTTGACCTGACGCGTCAGCGCGCCGCGGAAACCGGCGAGGTGCGTGCCGCCGTCGCGCTGCGGGATGTTGTTGGTGAAGCAGAGCACGTTTTCATGGTAGCTGTCGTTCCACCACAGCGCTGCCTCGACATTGATGCCGTTCATGTCGGCGCGGATCATGATCGGATCCGGCACCATCGCCTTCTTGTTGCGGTCGAGATATTTGACGAACTCGATGACTCCGCCGTCATACATCATCTGTTCGCGCTTCTCGACGGCATGACGCATGTCGGAGAGAACGATGTTGACGCCGGAGTTCAGGAACGCGAGTTCGCGCAGGCGGTGCTCCAGCGTGGCGAAATCGTATTCGACGCTGGTGAAAGTCTCGGTCGAGGCGAGAAACGTCACCTCGGTGCCGCGCTTGCCAACGGCGTCGCCGACGACTTTCAACGGCGCCACCGCGTCGCCGTGGGCGAATTCGATGAAGTGTTCCTTGCCGTCGCGCCAGACCCGCAATTTCAGGCTGCTCGACAGTGCGTTCACGACAGAGACGCCAACGCCGTGCAGTCCGCCGGAAACCTTGTAGGAATTCTGGTCGAACTTTCCGCCGGCGTGAAGCTGGGTCATGATGACCTCGGCTGCGGAAATGCCTTCGCCCTTGTGGATGCCGACGGGAATGCCGCGGCCGTCGTCGCGCACCGTCACCGAATTGTCGGCGTTGAGGATCACCTCCACCATGGTGGCATGTCCCGCCAGCGCCTCGTCGATGGCGTTGTCGACGACTTCGTAGACCATGTGATGCAGGCCGGAGCCGTCGTCGGTGTCGCCGATATACATGCCGGGCCGCTTGCGCACGGCATCGAGGCCCTTGAGAACCCGGATCGATTCCGCGCCGTATTCGACGGGCGCGGCAGGTTCGGTGGCGGCAAGTTGCTGCCGGGCAGGTTCGCTCATGAAAGGCCTTCAGAAGGTGTCCCGAATCAGCGCGAATGATCGCGGCTGAGATGCTCTATTTCTGACATGAAAGCGGCACCGCGCCTAGCGCAAAGTGACCCCTTTCAAGCTATTGAATACATGTGATTTTTAGACGGTTTTTCAAGGGCGGGAACGGCCGATTCGCGAGGCCCGAAAAAGCGCGCTTCGGGTGATCGCGCAGGCGACTGGAAAACCGGATTTCGGTCTCGTTCGGGATGGATGCGCCGTCAATCCAGGTGCGCCGGCGGTGGTTGTTGCATCCCAGCGCCGTAGCGCCTACAAGCCCGCTTTCAGCGAGATCACAGACAATGGCCCACAACTACGCGATCAACGATGACGTCCACCATCAGCTACAGGGTCCTCAGGGCCGCGCCGATGTGAAGGAGCGCAGTATCTATACCGTTGTCTCTCGCCTGCCGATCGAAGCCGATGGCCGCCCGCGCTACCGCATTAAGAGCAAGACCGACAATATCGAGCGGGTGGTCACCGAGGAACAGATCAGCCGGCTGGGTTGAGCGCTTGCGTCTAGGCGTGGCACGTCAGTAAGCCTGCAAGGGCGCGGTCGGGGGCGCAAGCCTGATCGTGCAGTGGCGGGGCCTTGCTCTATGGTTTTAGCAACCGCTATCGTGACCGGCCTGCGATCTGCCCCGAGTGGACCTCGAAAATCTCGCTCCCAGCGCCAACATTTGCGAATGCGGCCGGGTCGGCTCCGCTCATCCAGACCTGGCCCCCGAGGCTCGCAAGCGCGCCGAACAGCGCGCCGCGGCGGTCGGGATCGAGGTGAGCGACGACCTCGTCGAGCAGCAGCAGCGGTACGATCCCCGTCATCTCGGCCACGAGACCCGCATGGGCCAGCACGAGTCCGATCAAAAGCGCCTTCTGCTCTCCGGTGGAGGCGTCCTTTGCCGGCATGTTCTTGGGCGCGTAGATCACGTCGAGATCGGTGAGGTGCGGACCATCGAGCGTGCGGCCGGCGGCCGCATCGCGGGCGCGATTGTCGCGCAGGATCGCGCGGTAGCGGTCCTCCACTGTCGTCGCAGGCTCGCTGAGCAGGGCGTTTTCCATCCAGCCGTCGAGCCCGATTCCGGCCGAGGGAAATGCGGAGTTCGCGCCGCGTGTCTCCAGCGCGGCTGCAAGGCGCGTCACGGTCTGCGCGCGCATCGCCGCGACCGCGACGGCAAGCTCCGCGGTTTCTCGTTCGATGGCGTCGCACCAGTGGGCGTCGTAGTTGCGCGCTTCCAGAAGGCGGTTGCGCGAGCGCAGGCTGCGCTCCAGCGCCGAGACGCGGCTTGAATGATCGCTGTCGATCGCCAGCACCAGGCGGTCGAGGAAGCGCCGCCGTTCCGAGGCCGGCCCAGTGAACAGGCCGTCCATTGAAGGCGTCAGCCATACCATGCGCAGATGATCGCCGAACGCCACCGCTGACGCGACAGGCTCGCGATCGATCCGATAGCGCCGGCCGCCCGATGCCGCATCGGCGTCCGGCGTCTCGACGCCGGTGCCGAGCGTTGCGAGACCGAGCGCGCCTTCCACCTCGGCCGAAACGGCCCAGGAGCCGTCGCCCCGGATGTCGGCGACGTCTTCGCGCGTGGCGCGCCGCAAGCCGCGTCCCGGCGACAGCAGCGATATGGCCTCCAGGCAATTGGTCTTGCCGGCGCCGTTGGGTCCGACCAGTACGATCACGTCTTCCCGCGTCTCAAACGCAGCCGCGCCGTAGTTGCGGAAGCGGGTGAGACTCAGTCGGCGGACACGGGACGGGATCATGCGAGGTGTCATACGCGGGCTTGACCCGGGTATCCATCATCCATCCCCGAAGCGGGCACGGCAGATGGCCTGATTTCGGAACGATGGATTGCCGGGTCAAGCCCGGTAACGACTTCTGATGGGCAGATGGCTCGCCGTGACCTATACCCGCATCGGCATCAGCACGTAGAGTGCGCCCTTGGAATCCTTGTCCTGCACCAACGTCGGCGAGCCCGGATCGGCGAGCTTCAGCACTGCGGCCTCGCCCTCGATCTGCGCGGCAATGTCCAGCAGGTAGCGCGAATTGAAGCCGATATCGAGCGGTTCAGAAGCGTATTCGACCTCGAGTTCTTCGGTGGCGCTGCCGGAATCCGGATTGGTCACCGACAGGACGAGTTTGCCCGCCGACAGCGCCAGCTTCACCGCGCGCCCGCGCTCGCTGGAAATCGTCGAAACGCGATCGACCGCTGCCTCGAAATCCTTTTTGTCGACGACCAGTTCCTTGTCGTTGTTCTGCGGGATCACCCGGCCATAGTCCGGGAAGGTGCCGTCGATCAGCTTCGAGGTCAGCACGACGTTGCCGAGGGTAAAGCGGATCTTGCCTTGCGACAGTTCGATCCCGATCTCGGCCTCGCTGTCCTCGATCAGCCGCTGCACCTCGCCGACGGTCTTGCGCGGGATGATGATGCCCGGCATTCCGGCCGCGCCTTTGGGCAATGCGAGATCGACCTGGGCCAGGCGGTGGCCGTCGGTCGCGACGCCACGAAGCGTCGCGTTCTTGGCGCTGCCCGCGCTGTGGAGATAGATGCCGTTGAGATAGTAGCGGGTCTCTTCGGTGGAAATCGCGAACTGGGTGCGATCGATCAGTCGCTTGATGTCGGCGGCCGCGAGCGTGAAGGAATGTGTCATCTCGCCGGTCGCGAGATCGGGAAAATCGTTTTCGGGCAGGGTCTGCAGCGTGAAGCGTGAACGTCCGGCGCGGATGGCCAGCACCGAACGGTCGCCGTCGCCTTCCAGCACGATCTGCGCGCCGTCAGGCAGTTTGCGGACGATGTCGTAGAACATATGCGCCGGAACGGTTGTCGAACCGCCGGTTCCGGTTTCCGCAGCGAGAGTTTCGGTCACTTCGAGGTCGAGATCGGTGGCTTTCAGCGACAGCCTGGCGTTTTCGGCGCGGACCAGCACATTGCCCAGAATCGGGATCGTATTCCGCCGTTCGACCACCCGATGCACATGGCCCAGCGATTTCAGCAGTTGCGCACGTTCGACGGTGACCTTCATTGCAGATCCGTCCGATCAGTTCACGTCCTGAAAATGCCGCGGACAACCACAGCACGTAAACCCGAGTTCAAGGCCGATTTGCTTAAATCTGGCGGGACCGCAAGGTGACGCGGAAGCGCGCCCGGCGCAAGCCTTGGCTTGCCCGGGTTTTGGCTTTTTCCCATATTTTGGCGGAAATTCTCCCGCCGTGCCTTATTCCTGAAGCTGGCGTTTCAGCAGTTCGACCTCGTCGGACAGGGTCGTGTCCTTTGACACCAGCGCCTCGATCTTGCGCACGGCATGCAGCACGGTGGTGTGGTCGCGGCCCCCGAAACGGCGTCCGATCTCCGGCAGCGAACGCAAAGTTAGTGTCTTCGCCAGATACATCGCCACCTGCCGCGGCCGCACCACGTTGGCGGTGCGGCGTGAGGACAGAAGGTCAGACCGGCTGACATTGTACTGCCGGGCGACCACGCGCTGGATGTCCTCGATCTTGATCCGTCTCGGCTCCTGCGGACGGATCAGGTCGCGGACCTCGCGTTCCGCCATCTCCAGCGTCACCGGCTGGGCGTTGAGCTTGCTGTGCGCCAGCAGGCGGTTGATCGCGCCTTCGAGGTCGCGGCCATTATGCGTGATCGCCTTGGCGAGATAATCGAGCACCGGCTCCGGCACGTCGAAACTCGCATGATGAACCCGCGCGGCGTCGACGCGCGATTTCAGGATGCCGAGCCGCAGTTCTTCGCCGAGCGAGCCCATTTCGACCACGAGGCCCCCGGCGAGGCGGGAGCGCACGCGATCGTCAAGACTTTCCAGGTCGGACGGCGGCCGATCGGCTGCGATCACGACCTGACGGCCGGCATCGATCAGCGCGTTCAACGTGTGGCAGAACTCGGCCTGGGTCGATTTGCCTTGCAGGAACTGCAAGTCGTCAATCACCAGGACGTCGATGCCGCGAAGCGCTTCCTTGAACGCGAGCGCGGTCTGCGTCTTGAGCGCGGCGACGAAGCCGTACATGAACTTCTCGGCGGTCAGATAGAGCACCTTGCGCTCGGTACCGGCGTTGCCGGCCCAGGTGACGGCTTGCAACAGATGAGTTTTGCCGAGGCCGACTCCGGCGTGAATGTAGAGCGGATTGAACATGACGCTGTCGCCGCGCCGTCCCTCCGCTACCTGGCGCGCCGCGGCATGGGCGAGCGTGTTTGAGCGGCCGGTGACGAAGCTTGCGAACGTCAGCCGCGGATCGAGCGGCGAACCGCCGAGGGCGTCGTGATTGGCTGATGCCGGCACGGTCGCAACCGTCTTCAATTCGACGCTGGCGCGACCGTTGCTTTGATCAGCATGGCGCTGATCGGCTGTCGGCATCTCTTTGGCAGGCGCGGCGCAGCGCAGGGCCGAGCGCACCATCAGGTCGATTCGGCTAACATCCGGCAGTTCGGCCTGCCAGCATGCGAGAACACGCTCGGCGTAATGCGCCTGAATCCAGCTCTTCAGGAACCTGGTCGGCACCGACAGACGGACGCTTTCCCCGTGTACGCTCTCCAGATCCATCCTCGCGAACCAGCTCGAATAGATGTCCTCTCCGACGGTCGTGCGCAATCGGCCCTTCACCCGCGACCAGCGCTCCTGTTCCATATCTGACATTTTTTTTGGTTACTTTTCTGATTGAATAAGGTTGCGATGCGACCGCTCCTCATGTGAAGCGTCGCGCGTCTCGTCTTGTTCCTCCGGCGTGTCTCGTTTCAGCCACGGCCGATCGTTCGGCCGAGTACCGCAAGCGGGTTCAGATGGCGGGAAACGAAACGAACGCGAGGTCAGCAGCGACTGGACAGGCCCGGAGGCTGCGTGGGAGAGCGCAGCAAAGCGGTCGCGCTCGTGAGAATATCAGCGAAATAATTCAATGAATGAAATCCGGTGGTGTTGTTTTTGTTTGACATAAACCCCCTCCTCGCTGCGATGGACCGCGCCGAGATGTCCTCTTACATCTATTTTAAAACTAGTCTGCGATACGCCGACGTCAGGTCGGGACCGCTACGCGCACTCTAACTCACCAGTTCAACCCGTCCGCGTTCTGCGGATATGCGGCTTGGCCTGAGCGTATCTCTCCTGTTTGACAGCGTTGGAAGTCACGCTGCGATTGAGAAATTTCGACACAGAACATCCGTTCTCATGTTGCTATGAGTTGCCATTCGCTATCACATGGAAAGCTTCGCTAACGTGCATATCGCCGCCGATATGTGCGCCTACCCAAGGTTCTCTAATCCGCACTGTGTGAAGAGCCGTGAGTGCCGCGAGCCACCAAAGAAATACACGACACCCCAATTCTCGCAACGGCTTTCACGTCGCGGCTGCGTCGCACAAATCGAATGTGTCTCAGCGATGCGGTGCGCGCGCAATTACTGCGGCAGCAACGTTTTGAATCTTCGCGCGGAATCGATGTCGTCGCGCAGTGTTACAAATTCGCATCGCGGTCCAAAATATTTTAAGAGGCCGTAAAACGAGGGGATGTGCCGGTTCGTTTTGGAAGTGCTTCATTACACTATGTGGATAAGTGATTAGCGAAGCGCATTTTTTTCTGGCTGTTTTTGAGGGTAACCCGTGCAGGCTGTGTTCCCGCGATCGCCGCGCCCGCGGTTATATGCGCGTGGAAGCATTGGATATGCCAGCGGCGTGTTGGTGCGATCGGCCTTGGCAGGAGTGTCGGTCGGCGGAACGCGCCTTGAAGGCTCGCATGGTTTGGTCTCAGGCGGTATGAAACTCAATCATCGTTGAATTGCCATGCATGCTTCGTGCCGAATACTCGGCGTCATGAACCATGACGCCGATCAAAAGTGTGTCATCGGCGTGAATGTGCCGGAAAGGCGAGGCGGCTGTGACGCATCGAACCCCTTGCTCGTCGCGTGTTCCGGGTTGACCAAAAATATCCTGCGACGAGCGCGCAAAAAAAGGCCCGGCAACTTGCCGGGCCTTTTGCCGAAACGCTTTTGACCGAACTGAGGCTTGCTGACGTACAGCCTCAGGATCAGATTATTTTGCGAGCTTGGCGATTCGATGGGTGAGGCGCGAGACCTTGCGGCTCGCACTGTTCTTGTGAACGATGTTTCGCTGGCCAGCTCGCATCAACTCCGGCTCCGCGCGCTTCATCGCCTGGATCGCGGCGTCACGGTCGCCTTTCGCGATTGCTTCCTCGACGATCCGGATCGAGCCGCGCATCAGGGTCCGTCGCGACTTGTTGACGGCAGTGCGTCGGGTGATCTTGCGCGTCGCTTTCTTGGCGGAGGTCGTATTGGCCATGGTCTCGACGTATCCTTCGGCAGTGTCTCACTGCGAGGGCCGGCCGGTGGTGCCGGCCATTCGATTGCGCGAGTGAGCCTGAATGTGTTTCCGGTCGTTCCTGAAAATGCCACCCTCGAAGCGAATTGATTCGCGAGGTGCCTTTCTAACGAACAGCGGCGGCGGGATCGTCCCGCCGCCATTGGCGGTCTTATAGAGGCCATGTTTTCGGACGTCAACGCCTACCTCCTGGGGCATATGCGGCAAGAGGCTTTTCGAGCCTTTTTGAAGGCTGCCGAGGTTGAATTTCCCGGGTTCGACAGTTTTAAGGGGCCGGCTTTCAGATCCGGCAGCAGAAGGAAGAGGTGACGGCATGATCCGCGGGATTTTTCGCCTGATTGGGCTCCTGCTGCTCGCGGGCGGTTTCGTTTTTGTGATCTACGACGGCGCGCGGTCGATCGCCGACCAGACGCTGAGGTTGACCAAGCTCGGAGAATTCTGGAATGACATTCACCAGGCCAGTCAGCAGGCGGCCCGCACCCATATCGAGGCGTCGGCGCCCTGGCTGTGGGAACTCATCAAGCTGGTTCTGAACCAGCCGGCTTTTGCGGTGCTGGCGATTGCCGGCATTCTGCTGCTGCTGCTGTTCCGGCCGCGGCGACCGCTGATCGGCTATTCCCGGGATTGAAAGAGCGGAAACCATCAATGTCGTTTGCGCGGCTCACAAGGCTGCAACCGCCGTGCGCGATGCTTATGGAGAACCAATGTTCTGCTGGGAAGATGCTTCACGGCGAGGGCTCAGAAAGTGGGGTCCGCTTCTGATGGAATCAGAAGCACGGCTCCATTTTGATTCGATGCGTTTTCTTGACGCGAACCGGAATCCATTTCGCTCGAAAACGCCATTGCGCCTGGATTGCGCGAAAGGGACCGCGGGAAAGATCGCGAGAAGGCTGATGCCATTCGGGATCAGGACCTGCCGGGTTCCGGTCGGCGCGCCTCGCTGCAGACCTTCCGCCGCAGGAATGCGCGAACTCCTTCGCCTTTGCCGGTTGTTAGCCCGATCAGGCCAATACCGCTCCGGTGCGCTCCGGTCGCCGAGGCGGTCGCCCGCGCGACTTCCCGGCCGCGCCGCTGCAAAGCAGCCGCTTGCAAACCACACAGGGAGCCGTTAGCTATGGCCCGCCTTCGAGACGCCTGTCTCGAATGCAGTTGCTGTTCGCCTACCCGCGATTTCCGCGACACGCGCCCGTAGCTCAGCTGGATAGAGCACCAGACTACGAATCTGGGGGTCAGGAGTTCGAATCTCTTCGGGCGCGCCAGTCAATTCAATAGCTTACCAATATTGCGCCGTTTCAAAAGTCAATTCTGAAACGGTTTTTGAAACGGTTTTCGCTGCGTCCTGCGCTATGGCCGAGTCCTCTACTTTTCGCCACGCTACATTTCGCTGGTCATGAAGGAAGTTCGTTGACGGCAGATGGCTGGCGTACCTCGCTGACTAAGCAAAAGACCCTCCAAGAACGTGAGGTGAAGGAAGCGCGAATCTGGAAAGCGGCGTAAGCGTGAGCACGTCCCGGTCCCTCGCGGGGAGCGGGTCAGCCAGGCGTTTCAACCTTACAAGCCGGTCGGGGTAACGTCTGCGGATCGAACCGTGCCTCTCCGGACAGATGCATCATAGCTGAATTCCGCAACCCTAGGCGCGCGAGCGCCTCTGATGCGCACGGGCAAACAGTCAGCCTCGCTCTGGAGTAACACCTGTTGCATTTGGCCTGGGTCATCTGTATTGCAACAGGTGTTGCATGGAGGTTGGTATTACTCACGAACCGAATTGGCTGCTGTTCCTGGCGCAGCTTCCTGCTGCGCCCTCCAGCGCGCGCGTGGCACTTTGGCGGCGCTTGCGCGCAGCGGGTGCTGCTAGCGCCCTAAATGGAGCATGGGTGCTACCGCAAGCGGAAGGCCATGCTGAACTCTTCGCGCAACTGGCCGATAGCGTTCGAAAGCAGAACGGGAGTGCGACCGTATTTCTAGTCCAGGCGATGAGCCCAACTGAACAGGAAACGCTTATCACCCGTTTCCAAGCCGATCGAGCTCGGGAATATGATGAATTCGCAGAACGCTCGCGCGGCTTTCTTGATGAGATTAAAAAGGAGACCCGGCTTCGGAAGTTCACCTTCGCCGAACTCGAAGAGATTGAAGATGACCTCAACAAGCTTTCAGCCTGGTTCGCGAAAATCAAAACGCGCGACTTCTTTCCGGACGCCCGAATACAGAAGGCAACGGAGCAATTTGAGACCTGCGGCACAGCGTTGACCGCCTTCGCTGAGGAAGTCTACGCTCACGAAGGCGTAAATGCTCCAATAGAATGTGATGCAGATCCGCTGGACGCCAACGGCCGGGAGCACGCCCCGAAGCATCCGGGAAGACGGCAGCATGGCTAATCATGTTCTTGCCTCCCTCCATAGGTCTTCGAGCCCTGCCACGCGGAATCTGGACGCTCGGGTTCGTATCGATGTTCATGGATATCTCCTCCGAGATGATCCATGCGCTGCTGCCCGTGTATCTTGTCACCGTTCTTCGCGCTTCAACGCTCACCGTCGGGCTGATCGAGGGCCTCGCCGAAGCAACGGCAATGATCACTAAGGTCTTCAGCGGCGCTCTTTCCGACTGGCTGGGTCGCCGCAAACTGCTGGCGGCTATCGGCTACGGTCTCTCCGCCGTGACAAAGCCGATCTTTCCGCTCGCGACTACGATTGAGTGGGTTGTAGCCGCCCGTTTTCTTGACCGGGTAGGCAAGGGAGTACGCGGAGCGCCGCGCGATGCGCTTGTAGCTGATCTCGCGCCAGCCGGGCTACGCGGGGCAAGCTTCGGACTAAGACAATCGCTCGACACCATTGGCGCATTTCTCGGCCCACTCGCCGCGCTCGGGCTCATGCTACTCACCCGCGACAATTACGCGATGGTGTTTTGGATTGCGGTCGTCCCCGCGTTTTTCGCTCTCGCCCTGATGGTGTTTGGCGTCGCAGAGCAGGAGCGGGCCGCCGCCACCCTGGAAAAACCTAAGCCACGTTTCAGTGACGCTTGGCGACTATCGAGGCCGTTCTGGGCCGTAGTAGGAGTTGCCGTAGTGCTGACCCTGGCTCGGTTCAGCGAAGCGTTTTTGGTTTTAAGGGCACAGAACGTGGGCCCCGCAATCGCGATCGTGCCCGCCGTTATGGTGGTCATGAATATCGTTTACGCGCTCTCCGCTTATCCAGCCGGTGTGCTATCCGACCGGTTTGGACGCCAGGGCGTGCTGATCGTCGGGGTTAGTACGCTTGTTTTCGCCGATTTGATCCTTGCCTTCACGACATCGGTGCCAGTCCTTTTGGTGGGCGTGGTGTTTTGGGGTCTCCATATGGGCTTGACCCAGGGACTGCTCGCGACACTTGTCGCCGACACGGCGCCGGCCGAGTTGCGCGGAACAGCGTTTGGTGTGTTCAACCTCGCAAGCGGCATCGCCATGCTCATCGCTAGTGTCGTCGCAGGAGCTCTCTGGGACATCTATGGGCCGGTCGCGACTTTCCTCGCCGGCGCAGCCCTCACCGCCATGGCGCTCATCGGCCTCCTCGCCTTGCTGGCGCGATTTGCGGAGGGCAACAAACACGTCGGGAGCGAACATGGTCATGACTGATGATAAGGGCCTGGCTAGACATGTGCGCCGGTTCCTTCGGGGATTGATTGTGCTGGTGTTGATCGGAGCTCTTGGTGTGCTCCTCATCTGGGGCTTCATTGAAGGCCGCAGCGAAGCGACGGCGGAAGCCCAGCGCGAGCAGCCGGTTAAAGCCGCCGTCCATGTTACACACACGGACACTGGGCTGCCGACAATCACGCTGAGCTCGGATTTGCAAAAGCAGGCCGATATCGCGGTGAGGCGACCGAACACTGTGCCTTACCAGCGGCAGGTGCAGGGCTACGGCAGTGTTCTCGACCTACAGTCTTTCACGAATCTCAGCAACAAGATCGCCACTGCCAAAGGCCAGCTCGCCGTCGCTCAGGCAAAACTCAATGCGTCGCAGGCGGCATTTGAGCGAGCGCGAGTGCTGCATGGCAAGGGCGAAGCTATCTCGACGGCCCAGTTCCAGACCGCCGAAGCAACTTACCGGTCCGATGAGGCAAGCGCTCAGGCGGCGCAGGTGCAGACACAAAATGCATCGGCAAGTGCATATCAAGCGTGGGGTCCGTTGCTCGGCCGCTCGCTCGCGGACGGCACCGCACTAGCCCGCGATCTGATTCAACGAAGGAAAGTGTTGGTTCAGGTCACGCTTCCCGTGGGCGTATCGCTCGCGCAGCCGCCGCAGACGGCATTCATCGAAACCACCACCGGACAACGCGTCAGGATCGAGTTTGTCTCTTTGGCAACGCGTACCGATCCGAAAATTCAAGGAGTGAGCTTCTTCTACACCGCCGATGCGGCGAGCGAAGCACTGCCAGGCATGAACGTAATCGCGCTGCTCCCCGTCGGGCAGCCGACACCGGGGGTGGCTATTCCCGGCACGGCAGTGGTGTGGTTCCAGGGAAGCGCCTGGATCTATCTGCAGACCAAAGCCGATACGTTCACTCGGCGCGAGATCCCGACGGGGTTGCCGTCGCCGAACGGCGGCTATGTCGTACCTGTACTCCCAACCATGCTACGCCTAGAGCCGGACGCGCCTGCATCCGATGCGGATAGCGCCGCACAAGGCTTCCCCACAAATGAGTCACTGGTGGTGACGGGAGCGCAGGCGCTGCTGTCACAGGAATTCAGCGCTCAGATTCAGGTCGGGGGAGATTAAAAGTGGCCTCGTACACTGACTCTCGCCCCTCCGGCCTGCAAGCGGCCATCATCGCATTCTCCATCCGCTTCCGCGGCGTGGTCATCGCGCTCGGCTGCATGTTGTTCGGCTACGGCATCTTCAGTCTGCTTGGCGCTAAATACGATGTTTTTCCTGAGTTCGCCCCGCCCCAGGTCAGTATCCAGACGGAAGCACAGGGCCTGACGCCGGAACAGGTCGAGATGCTGGTCACCACGCCGATCGAGACCCAAATCAACGGCGTACCGGGAATTCAGAAACTGATCTCGACATCGATCCAAGGCATCTCCATCGTCAAGGTCTTCTTCGATCCGGGCAGCAACATCTATCTGGACCGACAGGTCGTGGCGGAACGCCTCGCCGTCGCCGCCCAACAGCTTCCGAAAGGGGTCAAGGCGCCGGCCATGACGCCGCTGACGTCGTCAACGGGGATCGTGCTGGTGGCAGGTCTTACCTCCAACACGCGTTCGCTGATGGATCTCAAGACCGTGGCGGAATGGACCATCCGCCCGCGGCTGCTCGCAGTGCCGGGTGTGGCCAATGTCTCCGTGTTTGGCAGCGACACGCGCTCTCTCCAAATCCAAGTTCGTCCCGACCAACTCGCGCGCTACCAGCTCGGGCTGAATGACGTGCTCGCGGCAGCCCAGAAGGCGACGGGCGTGCGCGGGGCGGGGTTTATCGATACGGCCAATCAGCGAATCGTCTTTCAGAGCGAAGGGCAATCGCTAACTCCCGACCAGCTCTCGCGCACCGTTTTGCTCTCCCAAGGAGCGGCCCGGGTAACGCTGGGCGATGTCGCCAAGGTGGTGGAGGCGCCCGAGCCGCCGATCGGCGCCGCCGCCATCGACGGCAAGCCCGGCGTCGTGATGAACGTCGAAGCGCAGTACGGGTCGAATACGGTGGAAGTGACGCGCGGGGTCGAAGCGGCCATCGCCGACCTAGCGCCGGGACTCAAGGCGCAAGCAATCGACCTCCACGAAAATCTCTTCCGTCCGGCGAATTTCATCAACACGGCAGTGAGCAACATCCGCAGCTCCATGTATATCGGCGGAGTCCTCGTCGTCATTGTCCTCACCCTCTTCCTCTTCGATTTGCGCACGGCGGTGATTGCGGTCGTAGCCATACCGCTTTCTCTGCTCGCGGGTATCATCGTTCTCGAAAGGCTTGGCGGCACGCTGAACACAATGACGCTGGGCGGCCTCGCGATTGCCGTCGGCGTGGTGGTCGACGACGCCGTGATTGGGGTCGAGAATATCGTTCGGCGTTTGCGCGAAAACCGGCAACTTCCCGATCCACGCTCTGCCGCCCGTGTCGTCCTCGACGCCACTTTCGAAGTCCGGAGTCCCGTCGTCTACGCCACGTTCGCAGTGCTCCTCGTATTCGTGCCGATCCTTCTGCTGCCCGGCATTTCCGGCGCGCTGTTTGCGCCGCTCGGGATCAGCTATAGCCTGGCGGTGCTGGCCTCTCTCGCCGTCGCCTTGACCATCGTGCCGGCGTTGAGCATGGCCCTGCTGGCGCGGCGTGCTAAGGCGGACGAGCCTCCGGTCGTTCGCTGGTCTCGCGCACGTTATGAAGCGCTGCTGCTGCGCATATCGAACCGGCCGCGCGTGGTCATCGCCTTGGCGGCAGCCTTCACCATTATTGGCTGCGCCACCTTGCCGCTGTTCGGCGCGAGCTTCATTCCCGAATTGAAGGAAGGCCATTTCATCATCCACATGTCGGCGGTGCCCGGCACGTCGATTGAGCGATCCTTGGCGATCGGCGCGCGTGTGTCGGCGGCGCTCCGAAATATCCCGGCGGTACGGTCGGTGGCGCAGCGGGTGGGCCGTGCGGAGCTTGCCGGCGATGTATACGGCACGCACTACAGCGAATTCGAGGTGGACCTCAAACCTAGCCTCTCGGGAGACGAGCAGGAGGGCGTGCAGGCAAAAATCCGGCAAGCACTGGCAGGCTTCGTTGGGGTGAATTTTTCGGTCAAGACCTTCTTGAGCGAACGGATCGAGGAGACCCTCTCAGGCTACACAGCCGCGGTAGCGGTAAACATCTTTGGTAACGATCTCGATGGCATCGACCGGAAAGCGCAGGAGGTCGCGCGTGCGCTCAACGGAATGAGGGGAGTCACGGAAGTCACGGTACAGTCACCTCCGGGCATGCCGCAATTGACGATCAGCCTGCGCAAGGCCGCGCTGGTCCGTTGGGGCTTTGATCCAACCGAGGTGCTGGACGCGGTGCGGACAGCCTATGCCGGCGATACCGTCGGACAAACGTACCAAGGCAATCAGGTCTTCAACGTAATGCTGATCCTCGACGCCAAGGATCGCAAAAGCGTCAGCGACATAGGCGACCTCCCGCTGCGGGCTCCTGACGGCATGCTCGTCCTTCTCAAAGAGGTCGCTGATATATACGAAGCGAGCGGCCGCTATCAGATTATGCACCAAGGCGGACAGCGGATGGCGAGCGTAACCTTCAATGTTGCCGGCGGATCGACCGCCGCTGTCGTGCGGGCAGCACGTGCCAGCATTGCATCTCAAGTCAAGCTGCCGGCCGGCACCTACATCCAGTTTTCCGGTAGCGCTCAGGCGCAGGCTCAGGCGCAGAGCGATCTGATCCTGAATTCCGTCATCGCCGGCATCGCCATTGTGCTACTATTGTCCATTGTTACGCGCGGCTGGCGCAACCTTGTTCTCGTTCTGATTAATCTGCCGTTCGCCCTCGTCGGCGGCGTCCTAGCGGTTTTCGGCACCGGCGGCCTGCTGACGCTCGGCTCAATGATCGGATTCGTGACCGTATTCGGAATAACGGTGCGCAACTCGATCCTGATTATCTCCCATTACGAGCATCTGGTTGAGGCTGAAGGTATGAGTTGGGGGCTGGCGACCGCAATCAAGGGCGCCGGTGATCGGCTGACGCCCATTCTGATGACCACACTGGTGACCGGGCTTGGGCTTCTGCCATTGGCGATTGGCAGTGGCGCACCGGGGCGGGAGATCGAGGGGCCAATGGCCATCGTCATTCTCGGCGGGCTCCTGACCTCAATGGTTTTGAACCTGCTTGTTCTGCCGACGCTGGCATTGCGCTTCGGGCGGTTCGAGCCGGCGATCGACGAACTCACCGCTTATCATCCCGAGCCTGCCAATGTTATACAGAATGTCCTTCCGCGCGGTGAACCGGGAGTAGGATGACGCAATAGCGACCGAGTGCTGTATGCAGCGGCAAGGTTTGAACCTACGACCTTCGGATTATCAATATCAAGCGGCCTTGAAGTAATGACTGCTCGTCGCAGGGCCAATCGCGGTACGCCGAAGATGGGAAAATCCGACACAGTGGCGATACGGCGAAGAGCAAGATCGCTTGCCTCAAATTGGTGCGCGGTAAAGTGTTGGCACTGAATCGAAAAATGGCGCGCTATTTCCGAACAAAACCGGGCAGTGTCGTTGCCAACGCCTGGAGTTTGGGAATGCGCCAAACGCCCTGGGGTGTTATCAACCCGAACTCGGTCAACTGCCCTCGCAACGTCTCCCAGAGGACAGATATGATCAGGGCTCGGATATGAACATCTTGAGGCTCGATCATCTTTCAAACTCAGCGGGTACTCAATCGCAGGTCCGCCAAGTTCGAACAGCCACACCTCACAAGTTTATGGACTTCAACCGGAGCGCATTGCCCACGACGCTGACTGAAGATAGCGCCATCGCCGCCGCGGCGATGATCGGCGACAGCAACAGTCCGAACGTCGGATAGAGCACGCCGGCGGCAATCGGTATTCCGGCGGCGTTGTAGATGAACGCGAAGAACAGGTTCTGCCGGATGTTGCTCATCGTCGCTTCGGAGAGACGGCGGACGCGAACGATTCCCATCAAGTCGCCCTTGAGAAGTGTTGCGCCCGCGCTTTCCATCGCGACGTCGGTGCCGGTGCCCATCGCGATCCCGACTTCGGCCGCGGCAAGGGCAGGGGCGTCGTTGACGCCGTCGCCGGCCATTGCGACGACGCGACCGGACTTCTGCAGCTTGCTCACGACGGCGCTCTTCTGGTCGGGCAGCACTTCCGCCTCGACCTCCGAGATGCCGAGCCGTTTCGCGACCGCATTCGCCGTCGTCCTGTTGTCGCCGGTCAACATAATGACCTTGATGCCGTCCGCTGCCAGCGCCTTCAAGGCATCGGGCGTGGATTGCTTCACTGGATCGGCGATTGCAAAGAGGCCCGCCAATTGTCCATCGAGTGCGATATTGATCACGGTTGCACCTTCACCGCGCAGGATTTCGGCTTGTGGCTCCAATGTTTGTGTCTCGACACCTAACGATTTCAAATAGGCCGTATTGCCAAGCAAGACAGATTTGCCGTCCACCCTGCCGGTCACACCTTTGCCTGTTGGCGAGTCGAATTCCTCTACATTGATCAATGTCAGATTGCGCTCTTTCGCCGCCCGTACAACGGCATCAGCCAGCGGATGCTCGCTGGCGCGCTCGACGCTCGCGGCGAGGCGGAGCAGATCGTCCTCCCGAAATCCCGCGACGGAAACGATAGAGACGACCTTTGGCTTGCCTTCGGTGAGCGTTCCCGTTTTATCGACCACCAGCGTATCGACCTTTTCCAGACGCTCCAGCGCTTCAGCATTTTTGATCAACACGCCCGCATGGGCGCCGCGTCCCACGCCGACCATGATCGACATCGGCGTCGCCAACCCGAGGGCACAAGGACAGGCAATGATCAGCACGCTGACAGCCGCCACCAGACCGAACGCCAGACGCGGTTCGGGCCCGAAAATCCACCAGGCGGCGAAGGCGACAAGCGCCGCGACGATGACGGTTGGAACGAACCACCCGGCAACCTGATCCGCGAGCCGCTGAATCGGCGCGCGCGAGCGCTGCGCCTGCGCCACCATCTGCACGATCTGCGACAACATGGTATCGCGCCCAACCTTCTCGGCCCGCATCACGAAGCTACCGGATTGATTCAGGGTGCCTGCGATGACCTTGGCGTCGGTCTCTTTGGTGACGGGCATCGATTCTCCCGTCACCAGGGATTCATCGAGCGATGAGCGCCCCTCAAGAATAATGCCGTCGACCGGCACCTTTTCGCCGGGACGGACGCGCAACCTGTCACCCACGTTCAGGCTGTCGAGCGGGACTTCATGATCCGTGCCGTCCTCGGTGACGAGACGCGCGGTCTTCGGTGCGAGATCGAGCAAGGCCTTGATCGCGCCCGACGTTGCTTCGCGGGCACGCAATTCGAGCACTTGACCCAGCAGTACCAGGACGGTGATCACCGCCGCCGCTTCGAAATAGACGGCAACGGCACCATCGTGTCCGCGAAACGCGGGCGGAAAGACCTGCGGGGCGACGGTGGCGACGACGCTGTAGACGTAAGCGACGCCAGTCCCCATCGCGATCAGGGTGAACATGTTGAGGTTGCGGGTCACCAGCGACTGCCAGCCGCGCACGAAGAATGGCCAACCCGCCCAGATCACGACCGGTGTCGCCGAGACGAGTTGAATCCAGTTCGACAGGGTTTGGTCGACCCAGCCGTGGCCGCCGACCAAATGCCCGCCCATCTCGAGGATGACTGCGGGCAGCGCCAGCACGAGGCCGATCCAGAACCGTCGGGTCATGTCCGCCACTTCGGGATTCGGTGCGGCGTCCAGCGTTGCCACTTCGGGCTCCAGAGCCATTCCGCAGATCGGGCAGTTGCCGGGCCCGATCTGCCTGATTTCCGGATGCATCGGGCATGTGTAAACGGTGCCTTCCGGAACAGGCTCCTTCGGCGCGGCCTTGGACTTATCGAGGTAGGTTTCAGGAGCGGCCGCGAACTTCGTGCGACAGCCTGCCGAACAGAAATGGTAGGTGCGGCCTTGGTAATCGAACCGGTGCTTGCTCGTCGCCGGGTCGACGGTCATCCCGCAAACCGGGTCGAGGACTTTCCCCTTTTCCGCGGGAGGTTGATGATGCTCGTGATTGCCGTGGGCCTGGCCGCCATGCTGGTGAGTTGCCATCGAGGAGGGGGCCGGCTGGCCCGTGGAACTTGCGTTTCGCGACCTGGTCATTTAGGCCTCCTCATTGACTTGTAACAGGTACCCGGTAGGGGTATATAAATCGAATGCGAAAAGACATCAAGACGTCATGCCAGAAACGCCTCAGCCGAATTGAGGGGCAGGTGCGCGGCCTCGCCAAGATGGTGGAGGAGGACCGCTACTGCATCGATATCGTAACGCAGATCTCCGCCGTTCGTGCCGCCCTGCGCCGCGTCGAGGAAGAGGTGTTGAAGGACCATGTCGCCCACTGCGTCGAGCATGCGATTGCGAGCGGCGACAAGGCGGATCAGCGCCGCAAGATCGCGGAATTGATGGCGGTGGTCGGACGGGCGGAACGATGAACCTCTCGGTTCCATCTTGGCGGCGCGCGATTTCGCAGTTATGATTCCGAATCCGAGTACAGCAAATCGAAAGCATTGACGCATTGATGTTGGTCGGACTTACCAGGACGCAACGGGTTAAGGCAGGGTGGCTCATCGCCTTGGCCTATCTGTTTTGCGTGTTGGCGCCGACGCTGTCCTTCGCATTGCCCGGCAGTCAGGCCGCGCCCTATTGCCTGACTGACGAGGATCACGTGCCAGCCATGCTCCACGTGCACCAGGAAGGCATGATGCACGTCCACAACGACGGACATGCCCATCATCATTCCGGCGTCCAGACCCACGCGGATTCATCCGCAGATCATGATGTGAAGCCGGTCGCGTTGAAGAGCGATTCCGGTCCGGCAAAGGCGCCGCATGCGGCGGATGGAAAGTGCTGCGGCCTGATGTGCGTCACCGCGCTTCCTGCAACCCTCGTCGCGGTGGCAAAGCCGTCGGTGCCGAGCGCCGTCCGGATATCCGACGTCCATCGGAAACTGGCGGACAACGCGCCTCCGCGGCTTTATCGCCCCCCAAATTCCTGACCTGACAACAGCATGACGCGGTGCCGTGCCTGTGAGGGGTGCGCACGCCTGTGGTCCATCGTCAGTTCAGGGGATTTTTATGTCAGCGCAGATTGGGGCGATCGTCGCCGCCGTTGGTTCGGTGGCGCGCGGAATATTTGGAAGAAAACTTGGGGCATTCGCAGGGGTGGCTTTGGCGGCCATGACGCTCGGCGGCTGCGCGGTACCGTTGGTGCCGCTCGTCGGCGCAGATCCCGCCGATCCCGGAGCGAAGGTTGCGGGCGTCGGCTACCGGTCGACCCTCGCCCCTTACACCAGCCTTCGCCCGACGACGCCTTCCAACTGGAAGAAGCAGAACCAGCGCGTCACCCCGTCACCGAACTCCAGCCACGAGCATTAGGAGCACGTCATGAAAATTATCCGTGGCGTGCTGCCGCATCAGAGCTTCCTCAGAAGCAATCGGTCGGCGCTGGTGCTCACCGCTTCCCTTCTTCTTTCCGGTTGTGCGACGTTCTCGCCGGATCGGGGAATGGGCGTCGTCGCCGATGTCGCCGATCATACGATTAAGAAGGACGTGGTCGCGATCCGCTCCGTGGACGAGGCACAGCGTGCGAACGATGACGTCACGCGGCTGCTGCGCCGGGCGCTCACCGTCGACACCGCCGTCCAGGTCGCGCTGCTTAACAACCGCGGCTTGCAGGCCACTTACAATGAATTGGCGTTGGCGGAAGCCGATCGTGTCCAGGAAAGCCTTCTGCCCAATCCGACCTTCTCGATTTCGAGAATCGCAGGCGGCGGTGTGGTCGAGATCCAGCGCCAGGTTGTCGGCGACATTCTGGCACTGGCGACGCTGCCGTTCCGCTCCGAGATCGCGAAGCAGCGTTTCCGGCAGGCACAGCTTCGCGCCGCGCTGGAAACACTCCGTCTTGCCGCCGACGTCAGACGTGCTTACTACCGCGCAGTTGCCGCCAATGAATTGGTCGGATTTCTCAGCCGCGCCAAGGCCACCGCCGAATCCATCGCGCAATTGTCGAAGAACCTTGGCCAGACCGGATCGATGAACAAACTCGATCAGGCGCGTGAGCAGGTCTTCTATGCGGAAACCACAGCGGACCTTGCGACGGTGCGTCAGGAAGCGACCAGTTCGCGCGAAGCTCTGGCACGGCTGTTGGGGCTGTGGGACGGCGATCTCAATTTCAAGCTGCCGAGCCATCTGGCGGCTTTGCCGCCGCGTCCGCAGACCTTGCCACGCATCGAAGTCGACGCCGTTGAACACCGTATCGATCTACAGATCGCCCGTATCGAACTGGTTGCTTTGGCAAAAGCGCTCAATCTGACGGAAGCGAGCCGTTTCGTCACGCTGCTCGATGTTGCGGGAATTTCGAAGACCACCAGGAACCCCGATGGCTCCCGGTTCCGCGAACGCGGCTTCGACATCCAGTTCCAGATCCCGATCTTCGACGGCGGCGAGGTCCGGGTGCGGCAAGCGAGCGAGACCTACAACCAGGCCTTCAATCGTCTGACCGAGAAGGCGATCAACGTGCGCTCGGAAGCGCGTGACGCGTACCGGACGTATCGATCGAGCTATGAGATCGCCCGGCAGTACGAGCGCGAGGTTCTGCCGCTCCGGAAGATTATCACCGAAGAGATGCAACTGCGCTTTTCGAGCATGCAGGTGGACGTGTTCACACTGTTGACGGAAGCGCGGCAGCGCACCGCCTCATTGCGCGCGGCGATCGAAGCCAAGCGCAGCTTCTGGCTCGCCCAATCCGACCTGCAGACCGCCGTCAACGGCGGCGGCTCGGGAGAAACACCAACGAAGTCCAGTCCGACGACGACCGCCCAGGCCGGCGGCGGAGGCAATTGATGGAGACCAACATGCTATCGCGAAGAGGATTTTTGGGAACGGCCGCGCTGGTCGGCGCGAGCGCCGTCAGCGGTCGCGTGCAGGCGGCGAACATTCCGGAAGCGCCGATCATGGACAAGGTGACGATGCAGCCGCCGCTGCATCCCACCAGCGGTCCGGATTACCGCCCGGTCGTGACCCTCAACGGCTGGTCACTGCCCTGGCGGATGAATGGCGACTGGAAGGAATTCCATCTCGTCGCGGAGCCCGTGGTGCGAGAGTTCGCCGACGGTATGAAGGCGTATCTGTGGGGTTACAATGGCCAGGCGCCGGGCCCGACGATCGAGGCCGTCGAAGGCGACAAGGTCCGCATCTTCGTCACCAACAAGCTGCCCGAGCATACGACCGTGCATTGGCACGGCATGATCGTGCCGAACGGCATGGACGGCGTCGGTGGTCTCAATCAGCCGCATATCAAGCCCGGCAAGACCTTCGTCTACGAGTTCGAGATGAAGAACAGTGGGACGTTCATGTACCACCCGCACTCCGACGAAATGGTGCAGATGGCAATGGGCATGATGGGCATGGTCATTGTGCACCCGCGCGACCCGTCGTTCCGTCCGGTCGATCGCGACTTCGTCTTCATCATGAGCACCTACGACATCGACCCCGGGACCTATCTGCCGAAGGTCAACGAGAT
This sequence comes from Nitrobacter sp., assembly GCF_051535215.1. Classification (NCBI taxonomy): domain Bacteria; kingdom Pseudomonadati; phylum Pseudomonadota; class Alphaproteobacteria; order Hyphomicrobiales; family Nitrobacteraceae; genus Nitrobacter; species Nitrobacter sp. Next base: position 281,597 of record NZ_JBPPLY010000001.1, read on the forward strand.
GACCAACTTCAACATGTGGACGTTCAACAGCCGCGTGTTTCCGGGCATCGATCCGCTGCCGGTGCGGCTCGGCGACAGGGTACGGGTCCGGATCGGCAATCTCACCATGACCAACCATCCGATTCACCTGCATGGACACCACTTTGCAGTGACCTGCACCGACGGCGGCTGGATTCCGGAAAGCGCTCAGAGGCCGGAGACCACGACGGACGTTCCGGTCGGTGCGGTTCGGGCGTTCGATGTGTTGGCCGACAACCCGGGGGACTGGGCACTGCATTGCCACAAGTCGCACCACACCATGAACGCCATGGGCCACGACATGCGCAACATGATCGGCGTCTCGAAGAAGGATCTGGCGAAAGCGGTCGGCAAGCTGGCGCCAGACGCCATGGTGATGGGATCGACGGGCATGGCGATGGGCGAGATGGAAATGCCTGCGCCGGACAACACGCTGCCGATGATGACGGGCTCGGGACAATTCGGGCCGATCGAGATGGGCGGGATGTTCACGGTGATGAAGATCCGCGAAGGCATGGCCCGCGACGATTACAGCGATCCCGGGCCCTACAAGAACCCGCCTGGCACCGTCGCATATGAAGTCGATGCTCCGGCCGCGGAGCCGGTCCGACCGCAGAACGGCAAAGACGATGCGGGCGCTGCAAAGATGAAAGGCATGAAAGGCATGAAGATGAAGGGGATGTGAGTGCGACGTTCAGACCGAATGTTTCACCGAACGAAGGAGACGCGACATGAAAGAACTGCATCGAACTGGCGTCGCATTATTTGCAACACTGATCTTGGCGGCGCCGGCATGGGCCGGGGCAGGGCCTGCCGGACATCAGGACGACACGTTTTCGGCTGGTGAGCCGGGCGAGGCGAATAAACCAGCACGGATCGTTCAAGTGACGATGGGCGAAGCCGATGGCAAGATGACGTTCACGCCGAACAAGATCGAGGTCAAAAAAGGCGAGCAGATCAAGTTCATGCTGCGCAACAACGGCGAACTCGACCACGAGTTCATTCTCGCGACCACGGCCGAAAATCTCAAGCATGCCGAGTCGATGAAGAAAAATCCCGACATGGAGCATGATGATCCGAACGGCAAGCGCCTGGCGCCGAAGAAGACCGGCGAGATCGTGTGGAAGTTCACGAAGCGCGGCACGTTTGAATATTCCTGCCTGATCCCCGGTCACCGCGAAGCGGGAATGATCGGTACGGTCGAGGTCAAGTAATCCGATGACGTTTGCAATGCAGGGGGCCATAAGCGAACGCCAGATCGACTGCGTGCCGGACGACGGCTGGCACGCAGCGATGGGCGCGTTTGCCGACGTCCACTACGAACAGACCGCGATTTACGGCTCCGGACAACGGGGCGAACGATCCAGCCATATTCTTCTGCGACGCGAGAGCGTTCCCGTCGCAGGCGCCCGGATCGGTCTCTATCTCGTGCCTTATCTCGGCCGCGGCATGGCGCTCGTGCGCTTCGCGCCGTTCTGGCGCCCCTTCGACGTTGCCCCCGACCCGGAGCATTACCGGACAGCAGTGGGGGCGTTGGTGGATGAATACTGCCGACGACGAAAGCTTTACCTCGTCCTTCGTCCGCGACCGCATCCGGACTTCTATCCGATCGAAGCGAAAATCCTGACCGAGATGGGCCTCGCGGGCTCCGCGTCATCGATGCTTGACCGCTACTTCGTCGACGCATCGCTCGACGAGGCCGAGCAGCAGAAGAGCCTGGATCAGCGATGGCGCTACAATCTCCGCAAAGGCCTTGCGCATGGTCTCGACGTTCGCATCGGTGACGCTCCGGCCGACATCAAGACGTTTCAGGACATCTATGCCGAGATGGTTCGGCGTAAGAACCTGAACTATCCGGGCGTCGACCTGCCTGCATCCATTCCGGACCTGATGGAGCTTCCGGAACGAATGAAGATGCGCATCGCGCTAGCGCATCATGAGGGAAGGCCGATCGGCGGCATCGCCTTCAGCGTGGTGGGCGATCTCGCCTATTACGTTTTCGGAGCGACCAGCGACGAGGCGACGGCGCTCAACGCCGGATACGTCCTGCAATGGCACGTCATGCGTTGGCTGCGGGAACACGCGAAGGTGCGTTGGTACGAACTCGGCGGTCCCGGTGATCCGGGAATCCGGCAATTCAAAAAGGGACTCGCGGGCAAACGAGGCGTTCTGCTTGCCGTCCGGGAATTTCACTACTGCCCCGACGTGACCGCGCGCGTGGTCGTGGGAGGACTGTTCGCCCTCCGCGACGCGCGCAACAGGATCCAGCGCTGGCAGCGTGAAAGAAGGCCTTCCGAGGGAAGGCGCAGTAACTGAAGAGGAATGAAAATGAAAAACCGCAACTTCATGGCGGGAATTCTTGCGATCTCTTTCGCTTTGTCGTCCGCCGCTGTAATGGCGCAGGCCGACATGGCCAAGGGTGAAGTCAAGAAGATCGACGAGTCCGCTGGCAAGATCACCTTGAAGCACGGACCGATCAAGAACCTCGACATGGACGAGGACGGCATGACGATGGTGTTCCGCGTCCAGGACCCAGCGATGCTCAAACAGGTCAAGGTCGGCGACAAGGTGCAATTCAAGGCCGAACGGGCAACGGCTGGCATCACCGTCACCAAGATCGAGAAGCAGAAATAGCACCCGGATTTCCGACGCCGTCGGCCTCAGGTTTGGCGGCGTCGGATGTGGCGGAGCAGGAGTTTTAGGATGGAGGGATCGTTGCGTCGTAACAATGGGGCCGATGCAGAGTTTTTCTACGACCGTCAGAGCGGCAGCCTGAGTGGGGCAAGCCTGGTCGACCAAATGGCGGTCTACGCACTGCAGGTCGGCTTCGTCGTTACGCGGCCCTTCGGTCACCGCGGTTACGGATGGGGCTGCGACGGGGTTTCCTGCGCCGTCGCGCAACGCGACATCGTCGTTGGATTAAATGCAGATGCCCGATTTGCCATTCCGTTTTGCGACCGGTACTGGAGCCGAATTCTCAACGGTCGGTACGACTACGAAGAAGAGATCGAGGCGTTTCTGAAGAGCGTCGCCGACATCAGGTACACCTTCGTCGATTGCGGGGCCAATTTCGGCTACTGGTCGGCTCTCGCATCGAGCGAGCCATTCGGTCGCCAGACCGTCCTGGCGATCGAAGCCTCACCCGATAACGCCGCGCGGCTCGCATTGAACGCCGGACTGAATGGCAACCGGTATTGCTGCGTGAACGCGGCCATCGGCGGCAGCACAGGCGGATTCGTGCGTATCGCGGGACGACGACACGAGGCATTTTCCACCTATGCGGTTGCGGATGACGATCACGGAGCGGTGAGACGCGTCTCGCTCGACGGCCTACTCGGCAGCGTCCTCGATGCAGAGGCTCCGACGGTCATCAAGCTGGATGTCGAAGGCGTTGAGATCGAAGCAATCGAAGGAGCTAAGACCTTGTTGTCCGGAGATTCGCTTGTGATCTGCGAGGATCACGGCTCGGATCGGGCGCACGGTGTTTCGCATCATTTGATGAATGAAGCCGGGTTGAGGCTCTACATCTTCGACCCCGCCGCTTGTCGTTTCGTTCGCGTCGAAGGTCCGGCGGTGCTGGATCGCGTGAAGCGATATCGTTGGGTCGGCTACAACGTGTTCGCCACGCGAAGCCCGGTTTGGGAAGACCGATTGCAGTCTGCGCAATGGATTCGCCGATGACCGAGGGCGACATGCGGCGCGATCCGAATGCAGGTTCGCTCGGCGGAGGCACCGCCGAAGGCCATGGAGCGGAGCGTCCGCCGGGCCATGATACCGTGGCATCCCGAACTTCCTCATGTCGGCGGAAGCCTCCTTTTCAGATTGAACTTGCAATGACTGATTGGACAGCCCGTTCCGGAAGGCTCGCCCCAAGGCGAGCGGCCGAGTCAGCAGGGAACATTGGAAGACTGGAAGGATGACGATGAGTCTGCCTAGACAGGATCGGGGTCCGGCGCGGCGCTCGCAAAGCGCATCCGTTCGGGCGGAAAAGCCGATCGCTGGGGAACGCAGATCATCATCCTTGGGGCGCGACCTGCGGCTGGATCTGTTCCGCGGACTGGCGAATTGGGCGATCTTCCTGGACCACATTCCGAATAACGCGGTTGCCTGGGCGACCACGAGAAACTACGGCTTCAGCGACGCCGCGGACGTCTTCGTGTTCATTTCCGGTTACACCGCCGCCTTCATCTATGCACGCAGGATGGCCGCGCAGGGATACCTCGCGGGGATGGCCTTGCTGATCCGCCGCGTGTGGCAACTCTATGTGGCGCATGTTCTGTTGTTCGTGTTCTACGCCGCGGCCATCGGGTATGTGGCGCAAAGCTACGGACATTCCCACCTGCTTGACGAATTCAACGTGGCCGGACTGATCCAGCAGCCGGTAGCGACTCTCACACACGGCCTCCTTCTCAAGTTCAAGCCGCTCAATCTAGACGTCCTACCTTTGTACATCGTGCTGATGGCGGGCTTTGCCCCGTTGCTGATGCTGATGATGCGGGCCCCGGACGCGGCGCTGACTGCTGCAACCGCGGTCTATTTGCTGGCGCGCCATTTCGGCTGGAATTTTCCTGCCTATCCAGCGGGCGGCTGGTACTTCAATCCGTTCACATGGCAGCTTCCGTTCACGATGGGAGCATGGGCGGCGTTGGGCGGTGCCGCCCGGGCGCAGGCGTTGGCTCGGTCCCGAATTGTCCTGATTGCGAGCGTGGCATTCGTGGTTTTCGCATTCGTCGTTACGGTCGGCGCTCGCCTCGGTCTATCGACGTCGCTGTCGCCCGTGTTCGATGTCCTTAGTGAGAAAACAAATCTTGCTCCCTACAGGATCCTTCATTTTCTGGCGCTTGCGGTGATCGTGGTTCGTGTCGTTCCGCGAGACTGGAACGGCCTTCGTTCGAGGCTGGCGCGTCCGATCATCGTATGCGGTCAGAGGTCGCTGGAGGTGTTCTGCATAGGAATTTTCCTGTCGTTCGTCGGGCATTTCATTCTGGAGATGTATTCGGACCGTCTGCTTACCCAAATCGGGGTGAGTGTTGGCGGACTTCTGCTGATGACGGCCGTCGCGCTCTATCGGACGTGGTCCCGAACTCTTGACGTGCGTTCCCCCAAGGCGCCGGTCACGCGCGGCAATCAGCCGAAAAAGGGAGAATGAATGATGCACCCACCGGTCATCACGGTTTGCGACGTGGGCGGCCTTCTTCGGAAAGAACGATGAGGCAGCTCGGGCGTCAAAAAGACAACCGGAAACACGCCTGTGGTCGATGGTCCGCATGTTCAGCGATTGGGTTTGAGCGAGGTCTCCATGATTGCCCTTCCATATGACTACTTCTTGATCGCCTGGTTCGTCCTCGCGGCCGCCTCCACGGCGTACGTTGCGTTCGATCAATTCAATGGCAACCCTGAACCGGTGGTGATGAAGTGGGGCTTCATTCTAGTCACGCTCTATATGGGGCCATTCGGTCTGCTGCTCTACGTACTGGCAGATAAGGAGCCGCGCCCCGGTGAGCACGAACGGTTCACAGCGCCGCTTTGGAAACAAGGGATCGGAAGCACTATCCACTGTGTCGCTGGCGACGCCACCGGGATTATTCTAGCGGCGGTCGTGACGGCATCGCTCGGACTGCCGATGTGGATCGACCTGATCGTCGAATATATCGCCGGGTTTTCGTTCGGGCTTTTCATCTTCCAGTCGCTCTTCATGAAAAAGATGATGGGCGGCACCTACTGGGAAAACGTGCGCAAGAGCTTCATGCCCGAATTAATCAGCATGAATGCCATGATGGCGGGAATGGCGCCAACGATGAGCTTGTTGATGATGGGCCGCGATATGCGCGCCATGGATCCGCTGGAATTGGTTTTCTGGGGCGTGATGTCGCTCGGTGTCATGGTTGGGTTTACGACGGCGTACCCGTTCAACGTCTGGATGGTGAAGAAGAAGGTCAAACACGGCCTGATGACCGTTCGGTCCAATGATGACGCAAAAGCCCACGATGACCACACAAACAAGCCGGCCATGGAGAAGATGGCCCACGGCAGCGACCATCAGATGGGAGGCGACGCAACCACCCCGCAGTTGGTGGCGCTCGCCGGCGTGACGGGGTTTCTCCTGATATCCGGAATGGTCATTCCCGGCTTTTCCGTGAACCTCAGTCTCAGCGCCCGCGACGTCGATGCCTCCATCATGCCGCCGGGTATGATCAACACGTTCGATCTTCCCGGTGAGGCCATGAGGGACATGGCCGCTGTGAAGCCGCGACAGGTTACCTATATTGCCCCGCCCGACGCAAAGGGCGACCAGGTGCTGCAACCGCGGATCGAGAACGGCGTCAAAGTGTTTGACTTGGAAGCGTCCGTCATTCGCTGGAACATTCTTCCCGACGAAGCCGTCGATGCTTACGCCTACAATCATCAGGTGCCGGGGCCCCGGTTACAGATGACCGAGGGCGATCACGTCCGCATCAACTTTCACAACAATCTCCCGGAATCCACGACCGTGCATTGGCACGGCCTGATAGTGCCGAACAAAATGGATGGCCCGGCGAAGATCACCCAGGATCCGGTGCCTCCAGGCGGTTCCTACACCTACGAATTCACGGTCGGGCAAAGCGGTACGTATTTTTACCACAGCCACGACCACCCGGACCGGCAGCAGGCGCTCGGGCTCTACGGCGCATTGCTGATTGCGCCCAAGGATCCATTGACCGAAGTGAAAGCCGATCTGGATTACACGATCCAGTTGCAGGAATGGCTGAAACGCGAATGGCTGACCTATCCCGCCATGTCGATGGAAGGAGCGATGCCGAACTACTTCACCATTAACGGCAAGGCCTATCCTTCGACCGACACGATTGCAATGAAGGTCGGGCAAACCATCAAGCTGCGGTTCATCGGCACCAACAATAACTTCATTCATCCCATGCATGTCCACGGCGGCCCGTTCGAGGTCGTCGCGGTCGATGGCGTGACGTTGAACGAAAGCGCGCGTTATCAGGCGGACACCGTCAACGTCGGCCCAGGCCAACGCTATGACGTCATATGGACCGCCCGCAAGCCGGGCAAATGGCTCGTGCATTGTCACATCCCGCATCACACCGCGAACAACAATGTCGAGCAGCAGGGCGGCGGAGGCCTGATGCTCGTTCTCGACGTGAAATGAAATTCCACTTTACATCCAGACGGGAAGAACAGATGTCGAAGACTTCAACGGCTATCATTGCATTGATCGCAGCAATCTTTTCCGGCGGGGCAGCCGTCGCTCACCCGCAGCTTCAAACGTCCGACCCTGCCGCGGGTGCGGCAACGGTGCCGCCCAAGGAAATCAGGATCACCTTCAATGAAGGCGTCATCCCGCAATTTTCAGGGATCGAGATCAAGGACAAGGCGGGACGCAAGATCGCCACTGGAAAGTCCACGATCGATCCGGCCGACAAGAAGCGCTTGGTGGTCCCCGTCAAGGAAGACATGGCTCCCGGTGACTACAAGGTCGAATGGCGCGCCGTCTCGGACGACACCCATCGCGTCAGGGGCTCCTATTCATTTCGCGTGACCCGCTGATGATCGAGGTCGGACTTATCATCGCGCGGTTCCTGCACTATCTGGCGACAACGGCCCTCGCGGGGCTGTCGTTGTTTCCACTCTATGCATACGCGGGAGCCGAACCGGACGTCTTGGGTCGTTGGCGGCAAGGGTGGCTTTTGTGGACCGCCGTTGCGGCGCTGTTCAGCGGCCTAGGCTGGTTTGCGTTTGCGGCCGCGAATATGAGCGGCAGCATGGCCGATCTCGTCGATGCAGAGACAGTATGGGCGATCCTCCATGACACGGGTTTCGGTGCCGTTTGGACGTCGCGCATGCTCCTTGCGGCCCTCACGGTTGGCGTGGCGGCATGGGGCCTTCGTGCGGCGCATCGCCAGAACTGGATGATGCCGCTCCTCGCCGCAATCCTTTTGGCGTCGTTGGCCGGGACGGGTCACACCCAAATTGAGGAAGGCTGGGCTGGCGTCATGCACACTGTTGCCGATGCCATACACCTTCTCGCCGCCGGAGTCTGGCTCGGTGGTCTCATTCCATTGGCGTTGATCCTGCATCGCTATCTCGGGACGGACCTGAATGTTGGACCGAACGACATGGATCGAATCCTGATGCGGTTTTCCGGCATGGGATATCTTGCGGTCGCCGCGTTGATCGGGTCGGGCCTCGTCAACGGCTGGTTTTTGGTCGGATCGCCGTCCGGGTTGCTGGACACGCCGTACGGCCAAATCCTTCTCGGGAAGCTTGCCTTGTTCGGTGGAATGCTGGCGCTCGCGGTCGCGAACCGGTTCTGGCTCGTTCCATCGATGGGCAGGATTCGAGCGGATGCGGTTGAGGGATTGACGAGGTCGTCCGCAAGGCTGCGCAATCATGTGCTCGGAGAGCAGGTCTTGGGATGGATGGTTCTTCTGGCGGTCAGCATCCTCGGTACGATGCAGCCGGCCGTCGGGTAGTGACAATGGAATTACGTGAAGGATGATCCGCTTGGAAGGAGTCTCAAGATGAACACAGGTAACGTATCGCGGCGGAGCGCACTGGGAATTGTCGCGGCGGCATTGATTGCTCCGACGGTTTCCGAGGCTGTAGAGAGCACCATCATCCGTGTTCACAAGGATCCGAGTTGCGGTTGCTGCTCGGGGTGGGTGCGCCATCTGGAAGTGGCAGGATTTAACGTCACAGTTCAGGAAGAGAGAAACCTTCAGAATATCCGGAAGCGCTTGGGCGTCCCGACCGATCTGGCCGCATGCCATACGGCAGAAGCGGGCGGGTACATCATCGAGGGACATGTTCCGGTGGCGGCCATTCAGCGCTTGCTGAAGGAGCGTCCCGTTGCGACGGGCGTGGCCGTGCCGGGAATGCCAATGGGGTCGCCCGGCATGGAGGGCGGCACGCCCGAACGATATGCCGTCGTTCTGTTCGGGCCGGATGGTCGACGTACCTACATGGAGTTTGAGGGGACGCGGTCGGTCGGCTAAAGCAGATCGATTTCATTAACCAGTTCGGCTTCTGCATTTTGCATACTGATCCGTCGTTGCCGAATATGTGAAGGATTCCCACTTTTCCGGTTCCAGAGGTCGTGTCAGGGTAGAGTATGGATATTCGCCATCTCATAGGTCGGGTGCTTGCGGTCGTCGCGATCGTAGGGCTCGTCGCAGCGCCGCTGGTATCGCCAGCCGCCGAGATAGGGCCGTCCAACGTCGCGATGTCCGACATGGCGTCGATGGCCGGCGACATGCCATGCTGCCCGGACACGCAAAAGAAGAATGACTGCAAGGATTGCCCGCTACTTGCGATTTGCGCAGTGAAGAATTTGGCGTCGCATCCCGCTGTCGAGGCGATTGTCGTGCGTGTAGCTCGGCATCACCAAATCGCGCTCCATGATGATCTCATGAGCGACGGGCTCGATCGTCCACCGCCCGACCATCCTCCTCGAACCCTGGTCTGATCGGCGCATCAGCGCCGTTCGATACCGCGCGGTCGAATCTGCGCGGATGATGCGCGCCGTCATACGGCAGACCAACGACGTTCGAGGATTTACAGATGATTATGTCAGGTTATGCGCGCGCCCTCCGGGGTGCGTTGATCGCTATGGCCGCAATCGGTGCTGCCAGCACCGCGGCCTTCGCGGACATCAAGGACTACAAGTTTGAACTGATCGATCAGACCGTCCAGGCTGGACCTGACAAAGTCATCGCCGTCAAGTTGATCAATAACAAGACCGGAAAGCCGGTCCCCGACGCGGTGATCTTCGCGATCCGCCTCGATATGGCGCCAGACGGTATGCAGGAGATGGCGACGAAGATCACGCCGATGCCGGGAAGCGAGCCTGGCATCTACAAGTTCAAGGCGACGTTCGGCATGGCGGGCCGTTGGCAATTGTCGCTCGGCGCCAAGGTGCAGGGCGAGACCGGCACTGTCGAAAACAAGCTCGTCATCACGGCGCAGAAATGAGCCGGGCTGTCCTTACAGGTGTTGCCGCCGTCGCAATAATTGCGGCGGTCGGCGGCGCATTCATCGCCGACCATGTGCACAGGGTTGGCTTGGTTCATCTCACGATGTCGGCGGCGGCCGAGTCCGCCGCGGCACCGATTTACTATCGGGATCCAGATGACAAGCCGTTCTACTCGTTGACGCCGAAGAAAACGGCGGATGGGCGGGCGTACCGTGCGGTGCCGCCCGGCGCGGACCTCAGCTTTGATAATCCCGTGCACGAGGAGATGGGCACCAAGGTTGCCGACACCAAGGGTATCGAGCGCAAGATCAAATACTACCGCAACCCGATGGGCCTTCCGGACACGTCGCCAGTGCCGAAGAAGGATTCGATGGGCATGGATTACATCCCCGTCTATGAGGGCGAGGACACCGGTGACGGCTCGGTCAAGCTGTCGCCGGGCAAGATCCAACGCACGGGCGTGCAATCCGAACGCGCCGCGCCCCGCGTGGTCCGAACGCTGGTTCGGGCGCCCGGCACGATTCAACTCGATGAGCGGCGGATATCCGTCATTTCGATGCGTGCGGAAAGCTGGGTGCAGAAGGTCTCCAACGTCACCACCGGAGCTGCCGTCAAGAAGGGGCAGCCGCTGATGGAGATTTACAGCCCGGCGATTTCCTCGGCGGCCGCGGAATACATTTCAACGATCAATTCGCCGACCACAGGCGGCATCGAGCGCTACGGCCGCGGATCGCGACAGCGGTTGATGAATCTCGACGTTCCGGACGCGGCGATCGTCGCCATGGAAAAGAGTCGCACAGTTCCGATTGCGATTGAATGGTCCGCGCCACGTGACGGCATCGTGCTGGAACGCAACGCCATCGAGGGCATGCGGGCACAGCCCGGGGATGTCCTGTTCCGTGTCGCCGACGTCTCCATGGTGTGGGCCCTGGTGGATGTGGCCGAACGAGATCTCGGCGCGGTGCGCGTAGGCCAAACGGTCACCGTGAGGGCGCGCAGTTTTCCGGGGCGCACGTTTTCCGGAAAGATCGGCGTCATTTATCCGCAGGTGAACCGCGAAACCCGTACCGCACGGATCAGGGTCGAACTTTCCAACCCCGATCGCGCCTTGCTTCCTGACATGTATGTCGACGCCGAGATCGATACGGGCAATCCGGCACCGGTGCTGGCAATTCCGGAAAGCGCGGTGCTCGATGCCGGCACGCGACAGTCGGTGTTGGTGGACAAGGGGCAGGGCCGCTTCGAGCCGCGGGAGGTGAAGCTTGGCCAGCGCGGCAATGGTTACGTCGAGGTAAGGGACGGTCTCCGCGACGGCGAACCCGTGGTGGTGTCGGCGAACTTCCTGATCGATGCCGAAAGCAATCTGAAGGCTGCGCTGAAGGGTTTCTCGGAAGTGGGAGGCCAGCCATGATCGCCCGCCTGATCGCCTGGTCAGCCCGCAATCTGCTGTTGGTATTGTTCGGCGCGGGTTTCGCGGCTGCTGCAGGCATCTATGCATTGGTGCACCTGCCGCTCGATGCCATTCCGGACCTCTCGGACACCCAGGTCATCGTCTACACGGAATATTCCGGTCAGGCGCCGCAGGTGGTCGAGGATCAGGTAACCTATCCGCTCGCGACCGCGATGCTGACGGTGCCGAAATCGAAGGTGGTACGCGGGTTTTCGTTCTTCGGCGTGTCCTTTGTCTACGTGATCTTTGAGGACGGAACGGACATCTACTGGGCGCGTTCGCGCGTGCTCGAATTCCTCAACGGTGCCGCGCCGCGATTGCCGTCGGGCGTGACGCCGACCATTGGCCCCGACGCCACCGGGGTCGGCTGGGTCTACCAGTACGCCGTAGTCTCCAAGGAACTCAATCTTGCAGATACGCGGGCCATTCAGGACTGGAATCTGAAATTTGCGCTGGCGAAAGCGGGAGGCGTCGCGGAGGTCGCGAGCGCCGGTGGCTTCGTGCGCCAATACAACGTGGTTCTCGACCCACAGCGCATGCGCGACCGCGGCATCACCATGCAGAAGATGCGCGACGCGATCCGCGCCAGCAACGCCGACGTCGGCGGACGAACCGTCGAACTGTCCGAGTTCGAATACGTCATCCGCGGCAGGGGGTATATCAAGGACATCAACGACCTTGGCAACATCGTGCTCAAGACGGACAACGGCACGCCCGTGCTGTTGCGCGACGTGGCCCGCGTCGAACTTGGCCCGGACGAACGGCGCGGTATTACGGAATTAAACGGAGAAGGAGAGGTCACCAGCGGCATCATTCTGCAACGATTTGGCCTCAACGCCCTCGACGTCATCAACAACGTCAAGGAACGGTTCAAGGAGATCGCGAGCAGCCTGCCGAAGTCGGTCGAGATTGTTCCGGTCTACGATCGCTCGACCTTGATCAATGCCGCTATCGCGACGCTCAAGCATACCTTGTTCGAGGAGAGCATCATCGTCGCACTGGTCTGTATCGTCTTCCTGCTGCATGTCAAGAGCGCGCTGGTCGCCATTCTGATGCTGCCTGTCGGCATCCTGATGGCGTTCGGGGCCATGAAGCTGCTCGGGATCGGCTCCAATATCATGAGCCTCGGCGGGATCGCGATCGCGATTGGCGCCATGGTGGATGCGGCGATCGTGATGATCGAGAATGCGCACAAACGTCTGGAACGAGCCGTGCCCGGTCAGTCGCGTCTTCAAATCCTGATAGACGCCGCATCCGAAGTCGGACCTGCGCTGTTCTTCAGCCTGCTGATCATCACTGTCTCCTTCATGCCGATTTTTACGTTGGAATCGCAGGAGGGGCGGCTATTCAGCCCGCTGGCCTTCACCAAGACGTTTTCCATGGCGGCGGCCGCGCTTCTGTCGGTAACGCTGGTCCCGGCGCTGATGGTGATTTTCGTCCGGGGGCGGATCATTCCGGAACACAAAAATCCGATCAATCGTTTTCTGATCTGGATCTATCGACCTGTCATCAAGGGCGTGATGCGGGCGAAAATGCTGGTCATCCTTCTCGCGCTCGCGATCCTCGCCGTCACCATATGGCCCGCGCGCCAACTCGGCACGGAATTTATGCCCGACCTCAACGAGGGCACGTTGCTCTACATGCCGACGACGTTGCCGGGCATTTCCGTCACCAAGGCGGGCGAACTGCTGCAAATGCAGGATCGGATTATCCGCTCGTTCCCGGAAGTGGCATCGGTGTTCGGCAAGGCCGGGCGTGCCGCGACCGCGACCGATCCGGCACCATCGGAAATGTTTGAAACCATCATCAATCTCAAGCCGAAGGAGCAGTGGCCGCCCGGCGTGACCATCGACAGTCTGATCGCCAAGATGGACAAGGCGCTGCAATTTCCGGGCGTCTCCAATGCGTGGACCATGCCGATCAAGGCGCGCATCGACATGCTGTCAACCGGAATTCGCACCCCGGGTGGTGTCAAGGTGATCGGTCCGGATCTGGTGGAGATCGACAAGCTCGCCAAGCAGGTTGAGCGCGTCCTGAAGGCTGTGCCGGGCACCTCGTCGGCCTATGCCGAGCGCGGCATCGGCGGTTACTATCTGAACATCACGCCTGATCGGATGGCGCTCGCGCGTTACGGCATCATGGTCCAGGACGTGCAGGACACCATCGCCACTGCCCTCGGCGGACAGACGGTGACCACCACCGTCGAGGGCCGTCAGCGCTTTACGGTCAACATGCGGTATCCTCGCGACCTCCGTGACAATCCTCGCAAGATCGCGTCCGACGTGCTTGTGCCAATGCCACAGGGCGGTGCTGTACCACTGGGCGAGGTGGCCAAGATCAGCCTGGATCGTGGGCCAACCTCGATCCGGACCGAAAACGGGCAACTCGCGACCTACGTCTACGTTGATATTCGTGACCGCGATCTCGGCGGGTATGTCGCCGATGCGCAAAAAGCGGTGCAGGCCAGCATTCAGTTTCCGCCTGGTTACTACGTGATGTGGAGCGGGCAGTATGAATATCTCGAGCGTGCCACCGCGCGTCTCAAGATCGTTGTCCCGGTGACGTTGCTGATCATCTTCCTGCTGCTGTACCTGAATTTCCGTTCGATCACCGAGACCATGATCGTCATGCTGTCGCTGCCATTCTCCTTGGTGGGTGGCCTCTGGCTGATGTGGTGGCTCGGATTCAACCTTTCCGTCGCCGTCGCCGTCGGGTTCATTGCACTTGCGGGCGTCGCTGCCGAGACCGGTGTCGTCATGCTGATCTATCTCAACCATGCCTATTCCGAGATCGAAACAAAGCGCGCGGCTGAGAGGCGGGCGGTCACGCGAGCGGATCTTTACGATGCTGTCATGGAAGGCGCGGTCGAACGCGTCCGCCCCAAGATGATGACCGTCGTCGCGATCATGGCGGGGTTGTTGCCGATCATGTGGAGCACCGGTACCGGATCGGAAATCATGCAGAGGATTGCGGTGCCGATGATCGGCGGCATGGTTTCCTCGACGCTGCTGACGCTGGTCGTGATCCCGGCGATCTTCGGCCTGATCAAGGGCTTTCGGTTGCCGGAAGGTCCTCACGGGCCGATGACGCCATCAACCCCGACAACGAAACGGCGGCCACGCATTCCAGAGCCTGTTAACTGAGGAGATGATCCATGATGCACGAAATGGCGCCCGGCATGATGTTGGGAATGGGACTCATCGGACTGTTGGTGGTGATCGTCCTGCTGCTCGCGGCGGTGGCGCTCGTCAAATATCTGCGCTCGTCCAACAGGGGAGGAGACCGATGAAGAGGTTATGGATGTTGGTGTTCGCTGGCGTCGCCGTTGCTTCCGGAGCGATTGCACAACCCGGTGACGTCGATCGGGGACAGAGCGACTTCAGGGCATGCGCGGCGTGCCATTCCCTCGAACCGGGTCGCAACATGACGGGACCGAGCCTGGCCGATCTTTGGGGTCGCAAGGCGGGTGGCTTGGCGAGCTTCGAGCGCTATTCGGATGCGCTGAAGTCGTCCGGAATTGTCTGGAACGACAAGACTCTCGATGAATGGTTGATCGATCCGCAGCACATGGTTCCGGACAATCTCATGCCGTTCGAGGGTATCAAAGAAGCCGGGGTTCGCGCCGATCTTTTGGCATTCCTCAAGGAGGCTACCAAACCGGGGGCCGCGCCGAAACAATCCACACAGATGCCGATGAAGGGCATGGGCGGAATGGTGAGTGGCGGTCGCGACCCGAACCTGAAAAAGATCGAGCCTGCCAGACAGGTGAAGGCGCTCACCTATTGTCGTGATACCTATCGGGTCACCACCGTCGATGGGAAGACGCGCACGTTCTGGGAACGCAATCTCCGTTTTATGACCGATTCAAGTAAGGATGGGCCGGAGAAAGATGTCCCCGCAATCATGCCCGCGGGAATGATGGGCGATCGAGCGGCCGTAATCTTTGCAAATCCCAATGAGATCGGAAAGTTCATTCAGCCGAAATGCTAGTCTTTCGAGATCCTGAATTCACGCCAGCTTGCGCAGGGGAAGGAAAAATATTTAGTTCGCGGGAAGCTGCAATCCAGCGATCGTCGGACGACACGAGCAACGAGCGCGCTGCATCGGTCCATTTGTATCGACGATTGGGCTTGATATCAGCTTCGATGATCATCGCCAGTCGAGAAAACATGAGTACGGTGCGGGAAGGACGACCAATGTTATCAACGTAGCGGTGATGAGTCCGCCGATCACGACGGTCGCCAGCGGCTTCTCTACCTCCGCACCGGTTCCGGTCGCGAGTGCCATAGAAACGAAACCAAGCGAGGCGACCCGCGCTGTCATGACGCGAGGCGGAAGCGTGTCAGCGCGCCTTCTTCAATCGCCGTTTCAGCATCAAGGCCCTCATTGATCAGTTTGCGGATCTGCGTCAGCATCACCAGGCGATTGAGAACGGTGATGCCTTACAGCGCTATGAAGTCGACCGCGGCCGAAATTGAGAAGAGCATCCCGCAGAGAGCCCAATGCGCCGAATAGCAGAGGGTAGATCAGCAGGAACAGCCCGACACGGCAATCATCAGGCGCTGACGCGTGACTGAGAAGCTCTCAAACCGGCAGTCCCAGGTCAGAAAGCTGCCCCGCGCGAGCTTGCCTGAAGGAAGCCCTTGTCGTTATCGTGCAATGGCGCAAGCGCTTCAACACGATCTGATCTGACCGCACTCATCGCTGAGCTACCGGCCCCCGGCACCGCAAACATCGGCGCCAACGCTGCAGCATCTGGATCGGAACGGCGCGATGCAGTAGTCTCTATTCCGCTGGTTCAAAATTACCGTCGAGTCACGCAAAGCTCGTTGTCGTAAGGATAAAAGCAACTCGATCCCGTGCTGAGCGCCTTCCGAAAAGAGCACACAATGCCAGACCTGTTCGCGCGAACCATTCGCGCGCGGCTGAAGCTCTCCCGCCCTCCAGGTAGCTCCAACTCGGTCCGTCGCGGCGCCAGCCGCGGGTTGATCAGACGATATTTGACCTTCTGCATTTTTGCCCTCGCTCGCAGCACATCGCGTTGATCGTTCTCGGAATGGCAACGCGACTCTGGGCTTGACCTGTCGCCGCAGCATCCCTATTAAATTTAGAATCATTCTAAATTGTGGCGTTGGAGCTTTCGATGAAGAATTTCGCGGACCTGACCGAAAGGGAGGTGCTGGCCGTCGCGATCTCGGGCGAGGAGGAGGACAGCCGCATCTACATGAGCTTCGCGGAGGATCTGATGAGCAGATATCCCGACTCCGCCCGGATTTTTGAGCGGATGGCCGAGGAAGAAAAGAACCATCGCCACCTGCTTCTCGAAATGTACGAACAACAATTCGGTCCCAATCTGCCGCCGATCCGGCGCAACAACGTCCGGGGATTTCTGCGTCGCCGTCCAATCTGGCTGACCAAAAATCTCTCCCTCGATACTATCCGCAAAGAAGCCGAAACAATGGAGTTCGAGGCTGAGCGTTTTTATACAAAAGCCGCCGAACAGACCCGCGACATTGGAGTCCGCAAGCTGCTTGGCGATCTTGCCGAGATTGAGAAAGGTCACGAAAGCTTCGCTGCGAGACTGACTGGCAACCTCAGCCCTGACGCCCGCGAGGAGGAGGACAAAACCCGCAAGCGAATGTTCGTGCTGCAATATGTTCAACCGGGCCTTGCCGGATTGATGGACGGCTCGGTGTCGACGCTTGCGCCGCTCTTCGCCGCGGCATTCGCGACGCACAACAACTGGCAGACATTCCTGGTCGGTCTCGCGGCCTCGATCGGCGCTGGCATCAGCATGGGGTTCGCGGAGGCCCTGTCAGACGATGGATCGATGACGGGACGTGGTTCGCCGTGGCTGCGCGGAGCTATCTGCGGACTGATGACGACGTTGGGCGGCCTCGGCCACACGCTGCCCTATCTGGTTCCCGATTCCTGGCTTAATGCGTTCTGGATCGCAACAACGATCGCCGGCGTCGTCGTCTTCCTTGAATTGTGGGCGATTGCCTACATTCGCACGCGGTACATGGACACGCCGTTCCTGCAGGCGGTATTCCAGATCGTGCTTGGCGGCGCGATCGTGCTGGCGGTCGGCATCCTGATCGGAGCGGCATAGTCATGGGCCAGCGATTGTACTACGGAAAAACGGCCAAAGTCTTTCATTGGCTCATTGTTGCGCTGCTGGTGGTGCAGTATCCCATCGGTTGGTTCATGCCGGACATTCACCGTGGCGCGCAGCCGGGCAGCGCCATGGTGTTTCACGTCTCCTTCGGGCTCACCATCCTCGCGCTGATCGTTCTTCGTTTCGGGTGGCGAATCACGCATCCGGTGGCGCCGGAAGACTCGCTTCCTCCCTGGCAACGCCTGACATCAGAAGCTGTCCACTGGCTGCTTTATGCGCTTGTATTGGCAACGACCATAACCGGCTGGCTGTTCGCCTCGTTTCGCGGATGGAGCCTGTCGTATTTCTTCTTGATCCGTCTGCCGATGCTGGCCTCCGAAAGCGCCTCCGGCGTTCGTGCGATCGACGGCTGGCATCAAATTATGGAATGGTCGTTGCTCGTAGTGATCGGCGTTCACGTTGCGGCGGCAATGGCACACCTCTTAATCCATCGTGATCGTGTGATGCAGCGAATGCTGCCGTGGTGATTCCGGAAACGCGCTCGCTATTCGTATGAACGGGAGACGCAATGTACGTCTTTGCAATCCAACAGAGCCTCTACTCTGCTGCCCGGCTCGGGATGAACGCGCGGTCGGGCTTTGTCTGGCTTTCGAAGGACGCGAAGTAGGAATAAAGCGCCGGCAGAACGAGCAGCGTGAGCAGTGTCGCGCTCAACAGGCCACCGATCACCACGGTCGCCAGCGGCTTCTGCACTTCTGCTCCCGTTCCGGTCGCAAGCGCCATCGGCACGAAGCCGAGCGAGGCGACCAGCGCGGTCATGATGACCGGACGAAACCGCGTCAGAGCGCCTTGGCTGATAGCGGCGCTCGTACCCACACCTTCCGAAATCAATCTTCGAATCTGGCTCAGCATCACCAATCCGTTCAGGACGGCAACTCCGGAAAGTGCGATAAAGCCGACGGCGGCCGAGATCGAGAACGGCATTCCTCGCAGCCAAAGCGCGGCGATGCCGCCAGTTAGCGCGAGGGGCACCGCGCTGAAGACCAGTAATGCATCGCGTGCGGAGCCGAGCGCGCCGAATAGCAGCAGGAAGATCAGGAGGAAACATCCGGGGACCACGAACATCAGACGCTGTCGAGCGATCGAGAAATTCTCGAACTGCCCGCCCCAGGAGAGCCAGGTGCCGGGCGCCAGTTTGACCTTCTCTCCAACCGCCGCCTGTGCCTCGGCAACCAGCGATCCAATATCACGCCCACGAACTTCGGCCGTTGCGACGACACGTCGCTTGCCGTTCTCGCGGCTGATCTGGTTGGCGCCCTCTGTTTGTTCGAACGTCGCCAGAGCGCGAAGGGGCACGGACGCCACGGCAGCATTTGCAGTTAGTCGTGGCAATTGGACCGGCAGGTTTTCGAGGGCCGTGATATCGTTGCGCAGCGTGTCATTCAACCTGACGATGATCTGGAAACGCCGATCTCCTTCGAAAACCAGTCCGGCGACCCGGCCGCCGACCGCGGCTTCGATCACGTCCTGGACCGCAAGCAAGCTGAGGCCGCGGCGTGCGATTTCGGCCTTGTCGATCTTGATCTCCAGGAACGGAAGACCGGTGGTCTCTTCCACCTTCACGTTCTGGGCGCCGTCGATGCGCCGCAGCACATTGGCGATACTACCAGCGGTCCGCTGCATTTGCTCGAAATCGTCGCCGAAGACTTTGACCGCCAGATCCTCGCGCACGCCTGCGATCAGCTCATTGAATCGCATTTCAATCGGTTGAGAGAAGCCAAGCTTGTTGCCCGGCAGTTTCGAGGCTTCCGCTTCGATCTGCTTGATGAGGTCGTCCTTTGTCATCGACGGGTCGGGCCACTCGGCCCGTGGTTTGACGATAATATAGGTGTCAGACGCGTTCGGCGGCATGGGGTCGGCGGCAAGGTCCGGCGTTCCGGTGCGGGAGAACACGAACGCCACTTGGGGAAATTTGCTGACGACGCTCTCGATCTGGAGTTGCATCGCCTGCGATTGGGTAATCGACGTACTCGGGATCCGCTTAACCTCCATCACGATGTTCTTCTCATCCAGTGTCGGCGTGAACTCCTGCCCCAACCGGGTGAACAGCAAACCTGCCGCGATGAACAGAACTGTGGCAACGCCGATCGCCGGCAGCGGCGACGCGATCACCCGTGTTAACAGAGGCGCATAAGCTGCCTTCAGCTTGCGAATGATGGCGTTTTCTTCCTCGCGGACGGGTTTGGTGACGGTGAGGGCGACCATGGCCGGGACGAACGTCAACGAGACGACGAAGGCCGCAACGAGCGCGATGATGACCGTCAGCGCCATCGGCTCGAACGTCTTGCCCTCGACGCCCGTGAACGTCAGCAATGGCACGTAGACGAGAATGATGATGAGCTGGCCGTAGACCGTCGGCCGGATCATTTCGACGGCGGATTCCTTGACGGTCTGGAGCCGTTCCTCCAACGCCAGCGCTCGCCCAAACTCGCGCTGACGCTCGGCGAGGTGGCGCAGACTGTTTTCGGCGATGATCACGGCGCCGTCCACGATCAGTCCGAAATCCAAAGCGCCGAGGCTCATAAGATTGGCGCTGATCTTGCCCTGCAGCATGCCGGTTGCGGTCAGCATCATGGTGACCGGGATGACGCACGCTGTCACCACCGCAGCCCGCAGGTTGCCTAACAGGAGGAACAGCACGACGATGACGAGCAAGGCGCCTTCCGCCAGGTTGGTGGCGACGGTCTCGATCGTGGCATCGACCAATTGCGTCCGGTTGAGTACCGTGTGGGCATAGATGCCGGGCGGAAGCGTGCGGCTGATCTCCTTGATCTTTGCATCCGCCGCGGCCGCGACCGTGCGGCTGTTGCCTCCGATCAGCATCAGCGCCGTTCCGAGGACGACCTCGCGGCCGTTGACGCTGGCGCTGCCGGTGCGCAACTCCTTACCAATCACGACGTTGGCAACGTCCTTGACGCGGATCGGAACTCCGGCTCGCGTGGTCACGACGATTTGCGAGATGTCTTCGATGTTTTCGACCCGGCCGCTGGCGCGGACCACGTAACCTTCGCCATTTTGTTCGATGTAGTTGGCGCCGCGGCTGACGTTGTTGGCCTCAATCGCTTCAATGACTTGGTTGAGCGAAAGCCCAAAGCTGATCAGCTTTGACGGGTCGGGCTGCACCTGAAACTGCTTGACGAAACCGCCGATGGCGTCGGCGCCAGCTACCCCGGGGACCGTCTTCATCTGCGGACGGATAATCCAGTCCTGCACGGTGCGCAGGTATACCGTCCTCTGAAATTCGTCGGTCAGGCGCTCACCTTCGGGCGTCAGGTACGTCCCGTCGGATTGCCATCCGGGCTGCCCGTCGCGCACCGGCGCAATTGCGCCCGGCTTGGCGTATTCAACCGCCCACCAATAGATCTCGCCAAGTCCCGTCGAAATTGGCCCGAGCTTGATGTCCACGCCGGGCGGAAGATTGGCCTTGGCCTCGTTGATGCGCTCCGAGACCTGCTGGCGCGCAAAGTAGATGTTGGTGCGATCGGTGAACACGGCCGTGATCTGGGCAAAGCCGTTTCGCGAAAACGATCGTGTTGATTCCAAACCGGGCGTGCCGGCCAGCACCGTCTCCAGTGCCACGGTGACCTGCTTCTCGATTTCGACCGGCGTCAGCGCCGGAGCCACGGCGTTGACCTGAACCTGGACGTTGGTGACGTCCGGAACCGCATCGATCGGAAGCTTGGTCAGCGACCAGAAACCCGAGGCGACCGCCGCCAGCGTGATCAGCAGGACGAGCCATCGGCGCCGGACCGAAAAATCGATGACGCGTTCGATCATAGCTCAGTCCTCGTCCCGTAGCTTCGAAAGCTCGGCCTTGAGCGAGAACGTGTTCGTCGTGGCGATCGTCTCGCTGGGAGTGACACCGGATACGATCTCGATGGCCTGATCCTCGCTCTCACCAACCACGACGTTGCGCTTCTCAAAGCCGTCTTTGGTCCGAACGAACACGATCGGTTGGCCATCCAGCTTCTGGATCGCGGTCGCGGGCACCGCGACAGCTACGGTCCGCTCGTTGAGCATGATCCCCGCCGTGACGAACGATCCCGGACGCCAGGTCTGGTCGGGATTCGAGATTTCAGCCACGACGCGCGCGGTGCGCGTATCCTTGTCGACCAGAGGGCTCACGAAGATGATCTTGCCGATGGTTGTCTCGGCAAGACCTCGTGCGGAAATTTTGACCGACTGGCCTTCCTTGATCAACTGGAGGTCGGAAGAGGCTACAGACAATTCGACCCAGACGCGGCTCAGGTCGACCACGACGAACAATTCGGTCTCCAGACTGTCCCGTCCAACGGCTGTGCCCAACTCCACCTTGCGTTCGGCCACCCGCCCAGAGATTGGCGAGCGTACATCCTGACGTCGAAGCGAAGCCTCAGGAGCCCCGGGCACCGCGGTGATCTCCTTTTCGCCGAGGCCCAGCGCGAGCAATTTCTGTCGCGCGATTTTGACGCGCATTTCGGTTTGCGCCGCAGCGTTGCGGGAGCGCAGGTATTGCTGTTCGGTGCCTACACGGCTGTCCCAAAGCGTCTTGTCGCGTGTGGACAAGTCCTGTTGCAGATCGTTTGTGAGCTTGGCTGCCAAGTATTCGCTCTTGGCATCAGCGACCTCGCGACTTTCGAGGACGGCGATCACTTCATCCTTTGCGACATCTTCACCGATATTCTTGCGCAGCTCTGCGACCGTCCCGGATAGCTTGACCGAGACATGCGCGATCAGGTTCGCGTCGGGAACGACCGAACCCGGAACGACGAGACGCCTGGCGATTGCTGCCGGTCCGACCTCGACCAGATCGATCTGCGCGAGCTTGATTTGCTCATCGCTCATAGAAAGAAGGCCGGAGATCGGCTCAGGTGCTGACGGCTTCGGCGAAATTGCTATCTTCGACTGGGGGCCTGTTCCGACCGCCCGTTGGGCGATCGTCGACAGCACCGGCGTGAGCGCGACAATCCCGGCTCCTGCCGCGAACGCAAGCGCAACGATTGTCGAGCGACTCATTATGATACTCTTCCGACGTGCTGCCAGCGCGGCGCCGTCACAGATATTTGGAAATGGCCTTGAACTCGTCGACGACGGTTCTTGTCGATTTGCCGGGACCGCTCACGGCGATATCGAGGCAGTGGTCCACGTGGTCGTGGATCAGCGTTCGCTTCGCCTCGCCGACGGCCTTCTCGACCGCATGAAGCTGCTGAGCCAGATCCAGGCACGACCGGCCTTCGTCGAACATGCCGATGACCCGGCGAAGGTGCCCCTCCGCGCGACGGAGTCGCTTGACGATATTGGGATGAGTTTCGTGAACATGAACTTTTGCCATCCGCAGAGCTTATCCTCCCCAGGGGGATAAGCCAATCCAGAGCTGCGGCTTGAAAAGGATAGGGGGGTAGGCTATATTGTCGCATGAGCCATACCATCCGAGAGAAAAAGAGGCTGCTTGCGCGCGTCCGCCGTATACGCGGGCAGGTTGAGGCCATCGAACGTGCGTTGAGCGAAGAAGCTGAGTGCGAGCGCATCATGCACATGATTGCCGGCATCCGTGGAAGTGTCGCAGGTCTGATGGCCGAGGTGGTGGAAGATCACATCCGCACCCATCTGGTCGATCCCCAGAAGAATCCCGGCGCGCTCAATGCAGATGCGGCAGATCAACTGATTGAAGTCGTTCATACCTACCTGAAGTAAGGACGCGCCATGACCGACGACCGAACGTTCGATCCTTTCGCCGCGCATGATCACGTATTTTTAGGAGAAGACCACGACAAGGCCGCGCGCCGGACCTGGGCGGTCATCGTGCTGTGTGGCGTCATGATGATCGCGGAGATCGTCGGCGGCGCACTGTTCGGATCGTTGGCCCTGATCGCCGACGGTCTGCATATGTCGACCCATGCCGGCGCGCTTCTGTTGGCGGCATTGGCTTATACATATGCGCGCAAGCATGCCAACGACCGGAATTTCACCTTCGGCACCGGGAAGTTCGGGGATCTCGCCGGATACAGCAGCGCGATCATATTGGCGATGATCGCGTTGCTGATCGGTTATGAGGCGGTATCGCGTTTCCTGTCCCCCGTCGCCATCAGTTTCAATGAGGCCATTCCGATCGCCGTGCTCGGCCTTGGTGTTAATCTCGCAAGCGCGTGGCTGCTGTCCGGCGGACATCACGGACATGACCACGGACACGGTCATTCACATGGCCACGAACATCCACACGATCACGGTGAGGATGTTCGCCGGATCGACCCCGGAGCCGGCGTGATCGAATTCGAGATTTTTGAAAACGGTGTGCCGCCGCGTTTCCGACTGCAGCTTCCGGATGGTCTGCAGTTGGATGCTTCGCACGTCACCGTAGAGACCATAAGACCTGCTGGCAGTAGAGAGACATTCACATTCGCGGATCGTGGACGATATCTGGAATCGATCGACGAGATTCCGGAACCTCATGAGTTCGTGGCCAAGGTCCGTCTGGAGCAGGGCGGTCGGCTCAAGGAATTCGAAGAGAGATTCGAAGAGCATGCTCACGAAGCGTCTGGGAGCGCCCATCATCGGGATAACAATATGCGGGCGGCGATCGTCCATGTCGCGGCCGATGCCGCCGTTTCGGTGTTGGTGATCGTCGGACTTCTCCTCGCACGAGCCTTCGGATGGCTTTGGATGGATCCGCTCGCCGGTTTGATCGGCGCGGTCGTTATTGCGAACTGGTCGTTCGGCCTGTTGCGGGACACAGGTGGCATCCTGCTGGACCGCAATCCGGACCCGCGCATGGCGGATAAGGTCAGGCAGACGATCGAGAGCGATGGAGATCGGGTGACCGATTTGCATCTCTGGCGGTTGGGGCCCGGGCACCTCGGAGCAATCGTCGCCGTCACGACCGAGAAACACCGTGGAGCCGAATATTATCGCCGCAATCTCAGCAAGTTCCGTGATTTGTCCCACCTCACGATCGAGGTCAGTGACCAAGTGTCCTCTGCTTAGATCAATGCGAAATTTGCATCACGCGTGCCTTCCAGCTCAACAAATTGGCGCAATCGTTGCAACTTACCGCACACGCACGGTTCTGGGCTAAAATCTCTGCTTTCTCAATCGCGCCGTGCTACGTCGTCGGGTGTCGAGGTCGCACCCCCAATTTGACGGAAACAATGTTATGCCCGCCACGCCAGGGAAGGAGTCGGTATCGGTCCCTACCGCAGCGACCGATGTCACCAGGCAAGAGCTTCCTTACCGCCTGCGGCAACAGTCCTTGCTGGGCGAGTTCGGCCGTTCCGCGCTGCAGACCCGCGACATCGGACAAATCCTGCAGAGGGCCACCGAGCTTTGTGCCCAAGGCCTCGAAACCCCGTTCGCCAAAGTCCTGGAGTATACCGCCGACGACAAACGGCTGTTGGTGTGCGCCGGCGTCGGCTGGGCGCCAGGGACGATTGGCCAAGTGTCTTTTGCGATCGACCTGGAATCCCCTGCTGGCTACGCGTTCCAAACTGGACGAACGGTCATTTCCAATCATCTTCATCAAGAAACCCGCTTTCGTACGCCAAAACTTTTGTCGGATCACGGCATAAAGCGCGCAATCAACGTTCTGATCGCGCGGGGTGGCGAAGGTGCTCTGCCGTTTGGTGTCCTTGAAGTCGACAGTCCGGACTCCGGGCAATTCGATGTTGCGGATGCGGAATTCCTTGCCGGCTTCGCGGGGTTGCTTGGCATCGCCATCGAGCGCCAACATGCCGACGCGGACCTTCAGAAGGCTCTCGATCACCAAGCCATGTTGACGCGCGAGATGAGCCACCGCGTTAAGAACAGCCTCGCATCCGTCGTTGGATTGCTCCGCGTGCAAAGCCGCAACGCGCAGTCGGCAGACGTCCAGAATGCGCTTCAGGATGCTGCCTCTCGCATTACCACGATTGCCCAGGTGCACGATCATTTATGGCGTAGCACAAGAATCGGGTTTGTCGACATCGCCGACTTCGCGGGCGAACTGTGCAGGAACCTGCAGGAAACCGTTGCACATAAGGTAAGCTTCGCTTTCGGCCATCTGATGATTTCTGCTGACAAGGCGATTCCGCTGGGCCTTCTGATCAACGAGCTCGTAACAAATTCGGCCAAGCATGCTTACCCCGGGGGATCCGGCGAGATTAAGGTAGCGGGCGAGCCGCGTGGAGCCGACCTGCACGTGGATGTATCGGATCAAGGAGTTGGTCTTCCGCAAGATTTCGATATCGACCAGCCACGGGCGAGCCTGGGCTTCAAGGTCATCAAGAGTTTGGTCGCTCAGCTCGACGGTCGTATTGCGGTAGCCTCCAACACGCCAAACGGCACAGTCGTCCAACTTGATTTTCCATTGGAGCTGAGCGCGAGTTAACCGGCGCTCCCCGTTTCGCCACCATCTACCCATTCCAGCGTCAGGCTGGCCGACGATGTACGCCACCGTCTATGAGCCGCGCTCGTCCTAAGACGAACGCACCTTACTGGATCGGCAAGTACGTCGATAACTCGCGTTACCTCGTCGTCGATGGCCGCGCTGCGATGAGTGCGTCCCGGCTTCGGCCGGCCTGTTCTGCTTGGCCGCGTGGGTGACCGTGAATTGCGTCGTGCGGCTTGGCCAACAGTGCTGCGATTCATAGCTAATTGGTAAGGCCGCGCGAATACGGACGGTGCTGAGAGTGATGAATCAGAAGATCATTTTGATCGAACCAAAGCTCACGGAATCGGATTACTTTCCAATAATTCGGGGAGAAAAAGGGCGGGCGGGACTGTTGGTTGACTGCACGACCGCGAGATCGATTCTTTCCGTCACCGGCGCAGTAAGCACTTTATCATCTCATAGTATTAGCTGTGTCACCTGAGATTTGAAGTGACGCCCAGTGCCATTGTCATCATACGCTCGAGCATGGGTCGGTCGTTAAGGACGGCGGCGGTCTCTCGCATCGTCAGGTAGCCGACGGCCTCCTCAAATGTCTCTGCGTCATCAATCTTGGCCCGGGCGACAGCGAGATGATGGTCAATCTGGCCGCGCATGCGCCCTACTCGGGGAGCGATCGAATCCAGATGGTGTTTCAGCGTCGCGGGATCGCCACGGAGCGTCGATAGCGCATCCGTTGGAAGAGGCCCCGGAACAGCCGCCAGTTCATTTGCCCGAAGCAGCACGTGCGGTGGCGCTGTTTCCTCGGGCGTCGCAAACAGCCCGCCCGGTCGCGAACCAGCCGAAGTAGCAAATCCCAGCGGGATGGCGAGCAGAAGGCCAAGGATTACCGGAGATGTCCATAAGAACAGCGGCACGGAGACCGCGTAAGCGCTGAGAGCCATCGCGACACCGCACAGCGTGGGGGCGGCATATTTGCGATAGAGTTCACGTGGCGTCACTCCGCCGTCGTCGCGACGCTGAACCTGCCATCCCGAGTCACGTCCAAGAAGAATTTCACCGACCGCAGTCGATTGAAAGATCATCATTACGGGCGCGATCAGGGCGGACAGCAAGGTCTCAATCACGATGCCAGCCAAGGCTCTCACGCCCCCGAATGCTCGGCGATTGTCGCGTTGAGTGAGAAGAAGAACGTAAGCCAGAATCTTCGGGACGATCAGAAGGCCCATCGTGCCCCCGAACACCCATGCCGCGAGAACAGGATCCTGCGCCGGCCATTTAGGGAACAGCGAAAAACCTTTCGAGAAATATTCCGGTCGGACAAATTGCGCTTGCAGTGAAATCAGGATCCCGAGCAACAGGAACAATAGCCAGAGCGGAGCAGTAAGGTATGACCCGATTCCGGTCAGTAGGTGCAGTCGGGATATCCAATACAGCCCACGTGCCGGCAATACCGCCAGATGCTGGAGATTTCCCTGACACCACCGGCGATCGCGCGCGGCGAAATCGAGCAGCGACGGCGGGCATTCCTCAAAGCTGCCGCCAAGCGTCGGCGCCATATGGATGGCCCAGCCAGCGCGCCGCATCAGCGCCGCCTCGACAAAATCGTGGCTCAAAATATGACCGCCGAACGGCTTGCGGCCGCGCAATTCCGGAAGCCCGGCATCCTGGGCAAACGCACGTACCCGGATGATGGCATTATGGCCCCAGTAGTTACCGTCCGAGCCGTGCCACCATGCGATTCCTGCCGCGATCAGGGGGCCGTAAAGCCGGCCGGCGAATTGCTGGAGCCGCGAAAAAAGGCTGCGAGCGTTGACAACAATGGGTAGCGTTTGGATGAGGGCGACGTCCGGATGAAAGTCCATCGCCGCGGCCAGCCGCACGATGGTGTCGCCGGACATCAAACTATCCGCATCGAGGATGATCATATGGTCGTAGCTTGCGCCGAACCGCCCGATCCACTCGGCAATGTTGCCGGATTTCCGCGCGGTGTTGTCGGCCCGATGGCGGTAGTATAACCGGCCGGTATCGCAGTTCCGGCGCAGTTGCAGGAAGCTCGCTTCCTCGGCGATCCAGATTGAGGGATCGGTGGTGTCGCTCAACACGAACCAGTCGAACCTATGGCCAACTCCGGTTTCTTCGACGGATTCGTAGATGGCCTGCAGACGCGCCATGATGCGATGCGCATCCTCGTTGTATGTCGGCAAGAGCATCGCTGTTCGGCCGATGACAGTCGGTAGGGGGCCTAAGGTGTCGATTCGCAGAACCTCGCGTTTCCGGAGGAGCAACACGGCGAAGCCAGCGAGCGCGGACACGAACGAAAAAGCGATCCAGGCGAACAGCAGGACAAACAGCCCGAGGACCAGACCTTCCAAGATGGTAACTCCGCCAACCTGAAGCACTTCATACATCTCGTAGCCGCCGGCGAGCGTCATGGCTGCGGTCCCGACGAAGATGTAGATACGCCGCAACGGCATCGTTGATGTCGGTTTGTCCCGAGCGCGGCCCGGGGGCGCAGCACTCCAAAGCTGCGATGGAACCATGGTCAATGGATTCTCGGCAGGCAGGAAGCCGTATCCATCCTTGGCGCGGTTAGCGATGGGCGAGCGTGGTGCGTCTATGGTGCCCATCGGTAGACCCAGACCTCGGAGAGGGCCTTGTCGTCCTGCATCAGTGAAGCCCGCAGTTCGACCGGCGTCTTGTCCTTGATCGGCATTTCGAAGCTCAATCGCCAGCCGCCAGTATCGGGATTCGGTTGGGTGACGATATTCTTGATCTCCGCCTTTTCGGCGCTGACCGCGCCTTTGACTTTCTTGGGGTCGACCGATTTCAGAATGTCTCCGATCAGGTCCAATACGAAAAGCTTGTTGTCACCGCGAATTCCGATGCCGGTTCGGGAAAACCTCGCCAATGCGTGGGACTTCGGCGCATCCGGCCCCCAGTGCAGACGATAGGTGAAATTATGTTCCCCCTTTGACTGCAGCGCCGATTTTGGATGCCAGAACCCTGCGATATTGTCGTGGATCTCCTCTTTGGTGGGAATCTCAATCAACTGAACGGATCCTTCTCCCCAGTCTCCGATCGGCTCGACCCACAGACTCGGCCGACGCTCAAATTGTGATTCCAGATCCTCATACGCGAAGAAGTTCTTCTCCCGCTGCATCAGTCCAAATCCGTGTGGATTGAGGTCGGCAAAGGTGCTGATCTGGAGATCGCGTGGATTGCTGAGCGGACGCCAAAGCTGCTCGCCCTGCCCATTATAAATCGCAAGGCCATCCGAATCATGGACCGCGGGACGAAAATCGTCGACGTCGTTGCGATCGTTCGGCCCGAAGAAGAACATGCTGGTCATCGGGGCAAGTCCGGCGTGATCAAGATCGACGCGGGGATAGAGCGACATCTCGACGTCGAACACGGTCGTCGCTCCCGGACGGATGGTGAAGCGGTAGGATGCAGCGGCACTCTTGCTATCGAGCAAAGCATGCACAACGATCGAGGTCGCATTCGGCGCGGGCTTTTCGATCCAGAACGCCTTGAACAGCGGAAATTCCTCGCCCTTTGCTTCGCCGGTATTGATCGAAAGACCACGAGCCGACAGCCCGTAAATTTCGCCCTTCGCGACTGCGCGGAAATAGCTTGCGCCAAGAAACACGCAGACCTCGTCGTAATAATCGGGTCGATTGATGGGAGCGTGGATTCGAAAGCCGGCAAAGCCGAGATCGGCGTCAGGCGGCGGTGGCTTAGTCTCGCCGAATGAAAAATAATCGGGCCGGTATTGAATCTTCGTCGCCTGTCCGTCCACGACTTCGTAGATGTCAACGCGGTTCTTGTAGAAGAACCCGCGGTGAAAGAACTGCACCTCGAACGGCAGCTTTTCGCCATGCCACAAGGCATGTTCCGGCAGAAAGCGGATCGCACGGTAGTGATCGTAATCGAGATCCTTGAACGCGTCCGGAAGTTTGCTATCCGGAGACACGAACTCCTTGCCGGCCGCGTCGCGCGCTAGTTGACGTACGCGGGACGAGCCAAAGGGTTCCGATGCCGATGACGCAGCCGAAACTCTCGCATGCGGAATAAGTGCCAAGACCGGCAAGGCGGCCGAGGTTGAAAGAAATTTTCGACGGTTCAAACGAGCTCCAGCAGCTTAAGCAGCGATCGGTTAAGAACGACGTCGCAGGCGTGGAGTTCCATAAGGCTCCGCAATGTTTGTGGATATCGTGACTTTCAAGATACTCCACGCAATTGAAAAGGCCAAAACATCTCTGCCAGCTGACTTTCGCCGTTTGCTAGTGCTCATGCCCTGAGGCTGCATGCCGGCATCAGCCGGTCGAACTCTATCAAGGAAAAGTATCGCCAGAATGGGGTTGGGAAAGCGAAGCCCCATTCACGATTAGGAGGCCGAAGAACGGTCCCGCTAAATGGGTCGGGGACTTCCCGACGGTTGAAACCGGCGGGCAATCATGGCGTGCGATTAGTAAGAACTCAATCGACTACGAGATACCGCGACGGAAGATTTCTACCGGAACAGCGGCGCCGATGATTACAGCGACCGTAGACAAGGTCCGTTTCAAATCGAAATCTACTTTCTTCATCAGGCCCCTATATTATGCACAAAAGCCAGCACGGTCTTGCACGCTATGTGCTCAGAATGCTGAGCATGAGGACATCTAGAGTTGCGACACCCTCTGATCACCGTGCGATCCACGACTATACGGGCGGCCCACGCACCTGCACGGATAGAGATGCAGGGTAGGCGTGCCCGGTGAAAGTCGGTTGTGTCGGTTATGTAGAGAACGGATACGGCGGGCGGTACATCGGCGGGTCCACTGGTGTATGATGTTACTGAGATGGAGGTTTTCGAGATAGTGTTTCAGGGAGACACAGGGAGCTTTCGCACCGTCCGTTTGTTGCTGAGTTTTTGATGTAAGCTTGGGGATCGCGATAATATGTCCGAATGTATGCGCTTCAAGGCGATAGCGAAACAAGCCTGAGCATCGATGTAAGCTTGCGCTAAGTCGCAACAACGCAATTTCGGCCAGCGTCTTTTGCTTGATAAAGTGCGGCGTCCGCTCGAGACAGAATCTCATCGGTCGAATCCGTTGGTCGGATAGAGCAAATTCCAGCCGACATGGTCAATCTCAAGTCTTCTGAGATTGCCGACCAATCCACCTCAGAGATAATCGATCGCAGCCGGTCCAGCATCCGAACTGCTTCGTCCTGAGCAGTGTCTGGCAGAACCAAGAGAAACTCTTCTCCTCCATAGCGCCCCAGTCTGTCGATAGCCCTGATATTTGCAAAGATCGCAATCGCGAAAGTGCGCAGCGCCTCATCACCTGCTGGATGGCCGAACTGATCGTTGATCTTCTTAAAAAAATCCAGATCGATAACGGCGAGAGAGCAAGAAGCTTTGGTGCGTTGAACGCGCGCAATCTCCTCGCTTAAGCATTTTAGTATGTTCCGCCTGTTTCGTACTCCTGTTAGTTCATCCATCTGGGCAAGCTCTTCGATTTGTTGATAGGCGGCCTTGAGTTCGACGGTACGTTGATGAAGCTTTCGATTTACGGAATTGCCAATGACACCGAAGTACGCACACTGACCGATTGTTGTCACGAACAGACTGGTTCCGGCTAGCCATTCGGCTGGAGTTGTCAGAGGAACGGCAATTGTCGTTTTCAAGACGAAGAGTATTGTTGCTACGCAGCCACCTGTAAGAACCCACAGCGTCGCGGCCTCTCGCGCAGTCATACGCAAGCCCGCCGATGCGAAAATCACGAAAATGACGCTAAGGAAGACAATGCCGATTTCTGGGGCTACGACCAGAAATGCAAGTTGCATCGCGATATTGGTCGCGGCCTGATAGAACGTAAGGAAATGATCGTTGGATCTGTCGCCGATCTTCATTTCCGACAGGACGGCAAAGATGGCCGTTAGCCCAGTGCCGGAAAGAACAAATGCCGCTGGAAGAGTGATCGGGATCACCCCTGCATGCACATAGAGCAACAGAATGAGAGCGCCTGCAACGTAGCTCAGGGCTTGAACTGAGAGTATTTCCCGACGTTGCTTAAGCCACCTTCTTGATTCGAGGGACGATAGTCGAGCTTGCGCAACGCTCGATGAACTTGCTCTGTGCATTTGTACGCGATCGGCCTCTTGGGGAAACGACGACTTGACTGGTTCTCGGGGACAGTCAGAAACCTTGTGTTTGATGCCACAGTGATGAAGCACGAGGCACATCATACGGCGGCGATCGAGAAAGACCTGTTGGGTGAGCTTTTGGCCGGACGTGCCCCGGATCTTTTCGGCAAGGATGGCCAGACCAGATCACTTTGTGGAGTCGTGCGCGGGCATTGGACGAACTTCCTCTAATTTGGGCGACACGGCCGAATCTCATCGTCGCTTCACCTAACGCTCCGATCAGACAGCATTAAAGTACCGCCAAACACTCTGCAGAACGCAACAAAGCTCCGGTCTACTTCAATGAATCGGATGAATGCCGACTGATCGGTGGCAATTCCTTTGGCAGGAATTCTACGCCCATTTCGTTGCTCATCCTCCATCTGACTTTACATCGCCGATAGGCGCGCACACCGTGACCTGCACCCCTGAATGCCCTCGTTTATAAGTAGACTCTGTTCTGGTTTTCGTCCCTGTTGGTGCGGTTAGCAAACTCGGTTGGGGTGAGCCCGTTAAGGCTCGTGTGCGGTCGGTTGGTGTTGTAGTCGATCCTCCAGTCCTCGATGATCTGCCGGGCCTCGTTGAGGTTGGCGAACAGGTGTTCGTTCAGGCACTCGTCACGCAGGCGACCGTTGAAGCTCTCGACAAAACCATTCTGCATCGGTTTGCCGGGTGCGATGTAGTGCCACTCGATGCCGAACTCCTCCTGCCAGGCCAAGACGGCGTTCGAGGTGAACTCGGTGCCGTTGTCGCTCACAATCATCCGCGGACAGCCTCGGCTTTCGATCACCTGTTCAAGTTCGCGTAGCACCCGCAGAGCGGTCAGCGACGTGTCGACGACCAGTCCCAGGCATTCCCGGGTGAAGTCATCGACCAACGTCAGGATACGGAAGCGCCGGCCGCTGACCAGCGTGTCCATCACGAAGTCGAGCGACCAGCGCAGGTTCTGATCTTGCGGGATGGTCATCGGCGCCCGGGTGCCCAATGCCCGTTTGCGGCCGCCGCGCTTGCGCACCGACAGCCGTTCCTCCCGGTAGAGCCGATACAGCTTCTTGTGGTTGATCCGGACTCCTTGCCGGGCCAACAGCAAGCCCAGACGGCGATAGCCGAAGCGGCGACGTTGCGAAGCCAATTCCTTCAGCTGGGTCCGCAGCGGGCCGTCGTCCGGCCGTGTGGACGCGTAGCGATAGGTTTTCGGATACAAGCCGACCAGATCGCAGGCTCGTCGCTGCGAGTAGCTCCTCTCACTGATCGCCCAGGTCACAGCACGTCTCCGCAAGCTGGGCGTCAGAAGTTTTTTCCGAGCATCTCCTTCAGTGTCGACACGTCCAGCATCGACTCCGCCAGCAGCTTCTTGAGCTTGCGGTTCTCTTCCTCCAGCGCCTTCAGCTTCCGAGCTTCGGAGATTTCCATGCCGCCGTAGCGTGAGCGCCACTTGTAGAAGGTGGCATCGCTGACGCCGTGCTTGCGGCATAGATCGCTCGCTGACATCCCGGCAGCGTGCTCCTTCAAGACCTTGATGATCTGCTCTTCGGTGAACCTGCTTTTACGCATCGTCTGTCTCCTCGATGGAGAACAGAACCCTAACTTAAAACCGGGGGCGTTTCAGGGGTGCAGGTCAACCGGCTGCGCCATTGCTTGAGAGCAAAAGGAGAAACTCCTCGATTTCCGCCATCTCGAGCAGGTTGGAGAACCAAAGCTTGGCTCCCGTTTCCGAAATGTCGATGATCTCGCACGAATGCTGCCAAGCGCCGTCAGATGCGACGATCTGCACCTTCATACCGTTTGAAAATCGAACGCGGGGCTTTTGCCGTTTATCCTGGATCATCATGAAGCACTGAAGCGAGACCGATTGATTGATCAGCTTTGCCGTCGTGACAATACTTGACCTACCCATTTTGGGCATGGTGCTTTATAAGCATGAACGGCAGGAGCAAGCGTTGATGGCCTTAGAAGAGAAGTCGCTGCCCGACGATCTCGTGAGAGCGGTTTCACGGCATACCTTGGCGTATGTCCTATGCTCGATCAGCGAACTATTCCGCCATTATGATTTCGATCCACTGGATCTGCTCATCGTTCATGCGATCCTGAATGCTAACGTGCTAAACGTGATGAAAGATGACGCTTTGGATAAGCGGTTCGCGAGCGTCCATGCGACTGAACCAGACGCGGTTAAGCAGGGTGTCTCGCGAGCGACGCTGTCCCGCTTTCTAAACCTTCCGATCGAAACCATACGGCGGCGCGCGAACCAGCTGAAGAAAAGGGGAATGCTGGCGGAACGGGATGATGGGCTGCTTGTCTCTGAAACGAATCAATTCAAGTTCGGCAACAACCATCACCTTCAGCGGATGAACATCATATTTGTCAGAAAATTGCTTCGCGATCTCGCACGCACCGGCATACATGGACCAGACGATCTCTAGTCTAAGGAGTCATGAGTGTGCCAAACGATGGGAGATGCTGCGATATTTGGAAGTCTGTCATTTGTGCTACGGCCTGGTGCCCGAACCATCGGAGCGCTGATGCTGGGCGATCTTCTCGCAGCCGCCCAGGATGACAACCTCATCGACAAAGTCCTTAACCGTCACCTTCTGGAAGCCGTAACTGGTCGACGCGGAGTAGTCGTTGACACGGTGCGGCAGCGCACCAGTATGGTCGACGAGCCCCGCGCAGCCCGCTTTTCGCACCCACCTGTTTGGTCGCCTCGACCGGGTTTCGGCTAACTCTGTCGTATCAGATCGAAGATCACCTTACCGTTTACAGGGCTGTCCGTTTGGTTGGACGCAACGCTTGGCGGCTTGCGGTGCCGGACGGGCCGCGGGTGGTGGCGGAGGACGAACGACTGGTCGTGCAACCGCAACTGGATGCGGAGCCGTGCGCACAACGGCCGGCGGAACAGGGCGCGACATTTGAGGCGGTTGTGGAGGAGCCGGCCGCGCCATCGGCGGAGGCGCCGGCCGTGCAACCGCCGCTCGCGGTGGGATAGGGCGGACGGCGGGCGGCGGAGCGGGGCGTGCCATCTGCGCGGGTCGCGGCGCCACCCGCGCATTCGGCGGTGAGACGACGTGCGCCGTTGGAGGCGGAGCCGGGCGCACAATGCGTGGCGACATGGTTGTTACCGGACGCAGTCCTTGCTGAAGATGCTGGACTGTCGGAGCCGGCCGACCGCGCTGACTGGGCAATGGCTGGACGGCAGTTTTGCTGCCCGATTGCAAGGATGGCACAGCCGGTGGCGGCAGTGTCCCATGCTGCGCCTGCGGATGCGGAGGCTGAGTCGAGGACGGCATTGTGGCGCTCGCCGGAGGCGCTGAATGTGAGCCCGCGGCGCCAGATAACGGCTGCACCGGTGGTTTGCCGCCGGTCGGTGCAAGCGGGGTTTGCGGTTTACCATTTGTTGACGGCAGCGGTTGTCCGCCGGGAGTGCCCGGCAATGGAGGTGTAGCCGCTTTGCGATCCAGTGAAGCAGGCACCTGTTGGCGCGAAGGGGTGGGCAGTTGGCCGGGCTGCTTGATCGTAGGTTGTGGTCCTGGCATCAGGGGCTTGGTCTGCTGCGCGGGTGTTGGCGGACTGTGCTGCGGCATGGTCATCGCCGCCTTTTTCGCCACTGTTTTCGGCAACGACGGCGCCAGCAAAGCGGCGCCGGCGACTGCGGCACCTGCCGCCGCGATCCCGACAGCGGCTCCATGCGAGGGAGCGGCCGCGACGCTCGGCATATTCGGCGTCGCATGCAGTCCCGGTGGCGGCGCGGCAGGAGAGGTTGCCGTTGGGTTCGTAGCGGCCGGTTGCGGAGCAAGCGCCTGCACCGGCGTTACCGTCTGTGCCTGGCCGCCCGGCCTGGTGATCGTAACCATGTTGGTGGTGTTGTTGATCACGACGGTGTTGTGAATGTTGTTGTAGATGATGTTCTGCGGCGGCGGTGCGATGTATGGCGGCGGGCTGTAATATACCGGCATCGGCACGTAGTCGGGGACCGGCAGGACAAACGCCGCGAAGACGGGGGGCGGTGGCGCCAGCACGACGAAGTCCGGTGGCGGCGGCGGCAGGAAAAAGACCGGTGGCGGCGGTGGGGGCGCGAAATCGTAATCCGGATCGTCAAAAACAAGCATCGGCTGACGGAAATACACCACCTCGTCCTCGGGCGGCGGCGGCACATCATAGCTGATTGCCGCAAAGGTCGGCGGAGGCTCGAATGCCGCGGCGAGATACGCGAGGCGGCGATGGGCGTCGGTGACATGCGGGCCGCGCGGATAGCGGCGCAGATACGACCAATAGGCCTGCGGCGTATCTACATTCCGCGTGTGCCTCCAGGTGATCGCTTCCCGGCGCGCGGCGACGATGGCGCGAACCCGTCTCGCCATCAGGTCGTCAGGATAGGCGGCGAGGAAGTCGAGATAGCCTCGCAACGTGTCGCGTTCGAGTGCAGCGACATAGGCATCCTGTGCGTCAAAATCGCGGATCGGCTTGGTACGCATCGTCGCGGTCTGCGCGGTCGATGCCGCAGGCCGTGGCGCGTCGGGTGCGCGATCGAAGAACGTCACCTGCGCTTCGACCTTCGACGCGTCCCAGGGGACTTCGCCGCCCTTGGTTGTTTCATTGACGCGCAGACGGGTCCGATCGAACACCTCGGCAAGCGGCAGGCCGCCGGTGCGGATCATTTCCGCAAGCGCCTGAGCATAGGCGCCGTACGGCCCCTGCTCCTTCGGAGCCACGGTGCCGGGCGTCGCGTTGAAGGCGATCAACATGTGCGGCTCAGGCTCCACCAGAGCGAGACCGCTGGCCAACGGCTGGCCCGATTGGGCGAACGGGTTCGCGCGCGCGGCATCGAGGACGACGATGCCCGCCTTGATGTTCAGCGCCGCCAGCGGCCGGATGTAGTCCGATAGCCGCAGTGTTTCCAGCGGCACGTCGGTATCGCGCGCGAGCTTCGCATCGACCGGCACGAAGTAATTCTCACCCTCGAGTTGTACGCCATACCCGCCGAGATAGATGAAGGCGACGGTGTCGGGGCCCGACGCGCTGACCTTGTCGAGAAACTCGCGGAATGTACGGCGCAGGGTATCCTGATCGAGATCGCGCGCGCCGACAACGTCGAAGCCGGCGGCCTGTAGCGTTTGGGCGATGAGGCCGGCATCGTTTGCCGTGGTTGGCAATGCTTCCGGCTGATAGGCGGCGTTGCCGATGACAAGAGCAACGCGTTTTTCAGCTTGTTGCGCGTTGGCCGGGTGCAGTGATGTGAACGCGATGAGTACGAATGCAATGCAAGCCAGGAAGCGCATGGATCTTGCTCCGATCATCGCAGATGCCCTGTGCATCTTCTCAAAGAGGCCATGAACAACCCCTGAGCGAAAGTGACCCAAATTATGGCGAGGTTTTGATGGTAGCCTGTCCGACAATCGATCAGTAAGTTGGAATTCTCCAGCTTTGCGTGGCATAGCAACTGAGCAAGCTGAGGGCGAAAACCCAGTGTGGTCAGGCGATGTTCGTCACTTGCCGATTTTTAAGACGCGATGACGACCCAGCTTCAATCCAAGCTTGCCAACTTAGCTGAAACTTAGAAAGTCGCGCGAGTGGGCGACCCGATTCAAAGGCTTCTAACGCCCCACCCGTAGCCGACTTAGCAAATCGAATAAATGCCGAAACGACGCGAATGGTCGTTGGAACGCCAGCATGGTGGCCTGCTCCGACGCCCCTCCATGTTGGATAGCGGCTGCTTTTGCGTCGGTAGGGCAATTGCCGGTATTGCCAGGTGGAAGGCTCACCCTTGGCTTGAGGCGTTCGCGTCAGTACCGTCCTCGGTAATAGCGTTCGTCGCATTCGGCAACATAGATGCGTCCATCAGGGGCGCGGTAGCGGCACATTGGCGGACCGCCTGGACGCGGGTTGGTTGAATCGGCGACGGCCGCTCCGAGCAAAGCACCGGCGCCTGCGCCGAGGAGCGTACTTCCAGTATTTCCGCCAATGGCCTGACCAAGGAGTGCGCCCGTGGCCCCGCCCAGAACGGCGCCAGTAGCGGTGCGCTGCTCTCCATAGGTCTGCGCGCAGCCCGCCAGGACTGCCCCGAGCAGGGCGATAAACGCTGTGGTCTTCAGATTTGCCATGAATGGAGCCCCTACGATGGTGGGGCACGACGGCTACGCTGCCGTGCCAGAGAATGATGATAGTATCTGATTATCCGGTGAATACTTGCTTATCGGCACATCAATCGTCATCGTTCCAGCGACGATGCCAGCCGCCATGCCACCCCCGATCATGTGGCCAGCCGTAATAGCCATTCCCATGCCGGTAGCGGCGCCAACGCCAGTCATCGTCGTCGTCACGATAGTAGCGGTAAGCGCGATCGTAATCCCGACTCCACCAGCAGCGGCCCCATTCATTACAAACCCAACGAACCTGATCCACATTGGATGCTGTGGGCAGCGCCGGAGCGCCCGGCATCGCATTGGCGGCTGTCATGGGCAGGCCACCCAGGGCCGCAGCACACGTAACAACCAGAAACATCTTTCGCATTGAAGCCTCCATCGGTTGCTAAGTGCAGCATAGAGCGTGCCGAATGAACCATGGTTGAATGGATTACGGTTCGATCGTGGTAAAATGTGGGAAAGTTGGGAGCTTTCGATAGCGCCCTCAGGGCCAGCCGAAACATTGGCCAGCAGATCTTCGATTCGATCAACAGAGCAATGCATCAACATTGGATGGACGATCACCCGTCGCTGTCCTGGTACGCGCTTTGGCCGAGCGCTCGTCATCATCTTCATGAGATACTTCGATGTCTGGCCTCACGGGCGGTTGCTTCGACCAGAAGTGCGAGACACCCAAGGAGAAGGACGGCGCCGCCCAAAAGCGGATCGACATGTCCCGCAAGGAGAGCAGCCACGATCGCGACCAGTACCAGCATCGCCGCAGTCAGCTTCGCGTCGGCGAGGAACATGCCGAAAAGCTCCTTGGCAACATCGACGAGAATACTCATCGTGCGGTCACCGGGCGCGGGTGAACGCGTCGAAGCGTAGCCGCCGTTGCGAGAGCGACAACCAAGAACAGCGCGGCAAAGGCAATCAAGGCGATGTCGTGACCGGGCCAATCAATGCCCAGACCCTCGCCTGTCCAGAAAACGCCGAAGGCGGACAGCATGACGCCGACGCCGAATTTCAGGGTGTTCTCGGGAACCTTCGCCAGCGGTCTGTGAACAGCGACACCCACCGTCAAAACGGCAAGGCAGGCTGCGAGCGCGCCGAATGCGGCGGGCCACAGCAAACCACGGCCCGCACCAACTGCGATGACGATAAACGCAACCTCAAGTCCTTCGAGCAGCACTGCCTTGAATGCCGCCAGACCAGCGATCCAATCGAGTGAGGCTCGTCGCTGATTGGCCGTCTTCGACAATTGAGTCGACTCGGATGTGAAAATGGCGTCCTCGTCGTGCAGGGCGATGACGCCGGCCGCCCGCAGGATCGCTTTGCGCAGCCATCCCATGCCGAACAGAAGAAGGAGCACACCGATGACAAGCTGGAGAAGCTGGATCGGGACGCGGCCGAGTAACGGGCCGAGAAGCACGACCGCGAGGCCGAGTACGGCGAGAGCCGAAAGCGTGCCGAGGACTGCCGGTCGCCAACCGCGCAACGTGCCAACCGCGAGGACGATCGTGAACGCCTCCACGACCTCAACGAGCGAGGCGAGGAACGCGGAGCCGATAGCCGGCGCTGCAACACTCCAGGTTGCCGCATCCATTCAACACCTCACGGCTTTGTAGTATTTACGACTTTATAGTATAATTCTCGTAGTAATTATGACGGTTTCAAGGAAGCTGGCCCAAGAAAGTTGACCGACGTGACGATCACGTTTGATGAACGAGTTGCAGACCGTTTCGAGCGGATGAGCCCTGCGGAGCAGCGTGTGATCCGATTCTTTCAGGAAAATCGGGAGGAAGTGCTGATCGCCTCGGCAGCAGCATTGGCCGCCAGGGCGAAGACCAGCGACGCTACGATTGTGCGGGCGGCAAAGGCGCTTGGCTTTGCCGGGCTCGACGATCTACGCCGCACCCTTGCCGGCGAGCTGCGCAGTTTACTCACTCCGGCCGGGCGGCTGACGCGAACACTCAATGAGGTCGGCCCAAGTCTTTCTAACGCGTTCGAGATGACGCTCGAGATTCATCTTCGATCGCTCGAAAGCCTCCGTCGCACCATCACCGCCGATCAGTTTGAGAGGGCTGTAAACAGCATCACCAAAGCGCGGCGCGTTCTGGTCTTCGGCCTCGGGCCGTCGAGCGCCATGGCAGCCTATCTCGTGATCCAGCTTGGGCGCTTTGATCTGGATGCGAGGAGTCTGACCAACACTGGCCTCCTGTTCGCCGATGACCTACGGAAGCTGCGCGAAGGCGATCTCGTCGTCGTCCTGGCCTACGGGCGCGTCTATGCGGAACTGGCAGTCCTCCTTGAGGAAATTCAACGGCGCCGGCTGGCGTCGCTGCTCCTGACGGATACTCTCGCTGCCAGGCTGCGGCGCCGCGTCGATCTCGTTCTGCCCGTGGCACGAGGGCGCGCTGATTTGCTGAGCATGCATACGGCCACGCTTGGATTGATCGAGGCGCTTCTGGTCGGAATCGTAGCAACAAGGCCGCGTCGAACGCTCGCCAGCCTGAAAAAATTAAACCAATTACGCGAAAGACTGGCCGGAAAGGGTGCGGATTTACCGATGTCAGGCTCGTAAACTCGCTGAAGGATGTGCCTCGTGGATCAGGAGATGTCCGCTCAGCAGAATCGGGTGCTGATGATTTCGCTCATTTCCAGCTAACCCAGCGACCCTAAGATTGTTCACCCAATGATCGATGGACGATTGCAGCTTTACGTCCCGCCACGTTATCCATGCATGTCGGCGACGATGCAAAGGATCCTCGAAGATATGTTATCGCAGGCGTGTTACGCGGTCCGGAGATGAAATGCGTGTTCTGTTGATCGAAGATGACCGCATGATCGGCGACAGTCTGATCGTGGCGCTGAAGCATGAAGGAATGACGGTCGACTGGGTTCGCACCGGCGCCGATGGTGAGGACGCGCTGGCCAACGGCGGTCACGGGCTCATTTTGCTGGATATCGGCTTGCCTGGTCGGTCTGGCGTCGATCTGCTGAAAGATGCACGGCGAGCAGGCAATTCCACACCCGTTCTCATCATCACCGCACGCGATGGCGTCGATGATCGCATCATCGGCCTGGATGTCGGTGCTGACGACTATATCGTGAAGCCGTTCGAAATGCGCGAGCTTCTGGCGCGGATGCGGGCGGTGTTGCGCCGCCATGCCGGCGCCGCTCAATCCATCCTGATTGCCGGTGATGTCACGCTGGATCTCGAAAGCCACGAAGCGACCTATCGTGGGACAACGGCCGTGCTTCCGGCGCGTGAATTCGCGCTGATGCACGCTCTGGCCGAGAGACCCGGCGCAATTTTACCGCGATCGCGCATCGAGGAGCGCATTTATGGTTGGGGTGAGGAAGTGGAGAGCAACGCGATCGACTTCCTGATCCACTCGATACGGAAAAAATTCGACAAAGACGTCGTTCGCAATGTCCGCGGCGCCGGATGGATGATCCCGCGGAGCGCGCGATGATCTCAATACGACGGGCCGCGCTGATCTGGATGACGGCCGTCTTGACGATTGTCGGGGCAGTCGCGTTCATCGCCGCATACGTGATCGCGCAACAGGAAGTGGCTGACTTTCTTGACGGCCAACTCCGGCAGATCGCCAACAACGTCGGTGACAACGTGATGTTAACGCCTGCGCCAACTGAGCCACAGGATCCCGAGGATGAACTTGTTGTCGAGGTGTGGTCCCGCGCCGGAGCGCTTTTGCGCCGAACGCCGAACGCACCTTCGGTTCCGCGCCTGAATTCGGCAGGTTTTGCGACCATCGACGCAGGGGGAGTATCCTGGCGTGTGTATCAGGCGCGAGATGCCGATCGAACGGTGCAAATCGCGCAACAGATGGAGGTTCGTCGGGAAATAGCGGCCTCGGCGGCAATCCAGGCAGGAATCCCAATCCTGATTCTTATTCCGTTGGCCTGGCTGGTCGTCGGGTGGTCCGTCGGGCAATTGACCGGCCGATTGCAGCGCCTCGCAGAGAATATCGCTGGGAAAAGCCTCGACAGTCGAGCGCCCGTACCAATAGCTGACGTGCCGGCCGAAATCGTACCGTTGGTCGAGGCGATGAATGGGCTCACCAACCGGCTGCGCGACGCCCTGGACCAACAAAAGCGTTTTGTCGCCGATGCAGCTCATGAGCTTCGCACGCCGTTGACCGCTCTTCAAATTCAAGTCGACAATCTGGATGCACGGCACAATGATACAGACCCCGCATCCACCACGAAGCTACGGGATGGCTTGGCGCGCGCTCGTCGATTGGTCGAGCAATTGCTCCGTCTTGCGCGTTCAGACGAACCAGAGAACGCCCCAACACGAGAAGTCATCGAGCTCTCGAACGTCGTGATGCAATGCGTAGCGGATATGATTACGATAGCCGAATCCAAGGGCGTGGATCTCGGCATCGTGCAATCCGACCCGGTATCGATCGTGGGCTCACGCAGCGATCTTGCGCTTCTTTTCGGCAACCTGATCGACAATGCGGTTCGCTATACGCCGAAAGGCGGTGTCGTGAACGTCTCTATTCGGCGGCTGAACGGCAGGTTCGTCGTCGAGGTGACGGATACCGGCTCGGGCGTGGCGGAGGCTGATATTCCGCGCCTGTTCGACCGCTTCTTCCGAGCCGCGCCGTTGGACGTTGAAGGTAGCGGTTTAGGTCTGGCAATCGCAGCCTCTGTGGCCAGATGTCATGGCTTTCAAATCGAGATCGTCAACGGCCCGGATCGCCAAGGATTGATCGCGCGCGTATCAGGCTCCGTTTCTTGACACAGCGCAGCTCGTTTATAGTTCTCGAGTGCCACAGCGTTTTGAGTAACGTTGACTGAACTCGCCGGATCATGTCGCAGCAGTCCTTCTCGCTTAAACAAGCGGAAGATCGAGCCGCCAATTTCGCTACTGGCGGGTTGCCTCCGTAGGCCCGGACAATCGATCCCTTGACAACCGACATTACTCGAATTCCAGCGTCTGGATCACTTTGGCGCGCGTACGGCGCTAAAGCATCTGATTCAAAACACGTTGTTTGATGTTTTGAGTGTCGTACAGCGGTTCAGCTCCGGCTCACGATCAAAATTTGCATCCTGACATCGCAGCTTGTTTGGTCTTGGCCGAGAGAGGCGGCACTAGCATCGCTGCAACCTT
The DNA here is from genome assembly GCF_051535215.1 of Nitrobacter sp. NCBI lineage: Bacteria > Pseudomonadati > Pseudomonadota > Alphaproteobacteria > Hyphomicrobiales > Nitrobacteraceae > Nitrobacter > Nitrobacter sp. The sequence goes on from NZ_JBPPLY010000001.1 coordinate 324,996, forward strand.
TCGAGACGGTCCCGGATACCCCCAGAGTCGCGTGGTCGCCTGAAATTCCAGGCAAGACCCACGACCAATGCGCTGGCGGGTCTGTTTCATCCAACTCATGCAGACTGGATCGTCGCGGAAACATAAAGCGGTCCATCCATCACTGACCATAGGCGCATCCGGCGTTTCGAGGGGCCGATTGTAACGCGGGTGATCAGCACTGTAAAAAGCCGTTGCATAAATCAGCCCGTCGTCCCCGCCAACGCGAGATAGAGGTACGCCGAAGGCGGCACGCCAACGCTGCGTCACGACGGTGGCTGCTTCTTGATAGTAGTTGCGTCCCTCCTTGAAGGGATGCCAATTCCGGTAAAGCGCATGGAAGGGCGAGCCGACCAGAAAAATAAGCAGCAGGGAAAGCACGATCGCGGCAAGGTTCGTCGTATCTACCCGGTCGACAGGAAAACGTGTGGCGCAGACCGCAACCACGACAGGCATGAACAACGCCTGAAGGTGCCAAATCCCAGGGAGGCTACTTGAAAATGCGAGAGCGGTCGTACCCGCGAGCAGCACGGTTCCAACGAATATCATGGCCAGCAACCATAGCGATTCATCCAAGTTGGCGAGATCGTGCAGCCATTCGTGCCAACGGAAGCGAATCATTGCGATCCACACAATCGTTGGCAAGATCATGAAACCGGCGATTCCGAGGAAAAATTTCGCCACATCGGATACGGACTCGGAGAACGGAAGTCCGGCGTGATCGAGCGCGTAATGGAAAGACGGTTCACCATGGGTCCGCAGCCAAAGAATGTGAGGCGATAGGGCGATCAACCCGGCGACAATCGAAATCCAGGGCGCTTTTGAGCCGAAATATTGCGCACGGCGCGGATGGCAGAGCGCCGCAAAACAGAAGCCGGCAAGCAGAAATACGGAATAGTATTTGCCGAGCATGGCCAGAGCGCCGAGCAGCCCCGCCAGCACTGACCAAAATATATCGCGCTTCTCAAATGACCGAAGGAATGCGTAGGTTGCCAGAGGCCACGCCGCAAGCAGGACGCTGTTGGCATTGAAGCGTTGCGCGTGAAAATCGTAGGCCGGGAGTAGAAACAATAATAAGAGAACAATGAGCCGCTTGTCGCCCCGCACGAACCGCCTTGCGATCAAGTCCACCGACCACAGCGCGACAGCCGCGTTCACCGTTGCCAGAAGCTGGAAGGACCAGTCGGCCTTGGGAAAAATTAAGGTCCAGCCGTGGACCACCCAACCCATCAGCGGCGGATGCTTGGCGTTTCCCCAGGCCCAATCTCGACCGACCGACCAGGTCTCCAACACATCCGGGTGCAGACCGGCATTCCAGTACGCCAAAACAAGCGTCAGGGTCCAAATAGCAACAAAGCCGACCAAGAACGCAGGAATAGCCCAACCTGGTTCAACTCCATCAAGCCAAAGCATGATATTGCGACGCCAGGCTGTGGCGTAGCGATCCGACGGATACGAGATCGCTAGGTTCGATTGATATAACAAATTGTCTGGGGGATCTTCGCGCAAGGGTGCCAACATTAAGGGAGGGACGACGATGGGTTCAGAGATTTACCGCGACCATTGCCGGCAGAAGGTCAGATCAGTGTCTTTGCACCCGGCAGAGGCAGCCTTGCATTTGCAAACGACACAGATCGCACGATCGTATTTCCGCGATCGTGGACTCAGTCTGAAGCTGCGCGAGCGGTCAATTCTGACTCCGCGTCAGTTCGATCGCGCCGGCCTCGTCGTTCGATGAGATAGCGGCGACTCAGTCGGATCGAGATCAATGGCAGATCCTGACGCGTGGGTAGACCCATCGGTCGCTATCGTCGTCCCAGTAGGCGCGGCCGCGGACCCAATGGCATTCTGATTCTTGCTCCGGCGTCACATAGATTTCTGCAGGAGGATCGTCGTATTCGTAGTGTGGGCCGGCTGCCGCTGCACCAAGCAATGCTCCTGCCGCCAAGCCGCCAATGACCCCGGCCGCTATTCCACCATCGTCTTCGCCAGCGTGCGCCGGGGGTGCAAAGACAGTGACCAGTGGTAACGTCGCCAAAACAAGAGCAATCCGCAGAACCCGTTGCATTTATATTCTCCTATCGTATCGCGAATAGCTCCGGCCTGCGCTCCGTCCATCACATGTATCGCCGGCCTCGAGCGATAATCGCCTCAACAGATCGGTCACTGATGTCCCTCGAAATTTAGCTCCGAATTAGTGCAGGGCTCCGCCGAACGATTTTCGATAGACTCCGCCGACCAGGATTGAGCGGTATGTTCGCCGAAGATTTCAGGAGCGCATACGATAGCGTTGACGCATGGAGTAATTGCCCATGGCTCTGCGTAAACGGCGATGCCGATCCCATCACTGGCAAAATCAGGCAGGGGTCATTGGTTTGTCCGCACCTGCGGTGCGCGCGTCGCGAGATCGCCTCATCGACGCTCATTTGCGGAGGCGCTCACCCGTCGCAAGCGTCGCTCTAACGATGGCGACAGGTGGCTCTTAAATCCGCCCGCGCAACAAGGAATGGTCATATTCTATCGACCATCCAGCCGAGACCTCTTACGTTGCGAATAGACGATGTTCCGAGCTTCCTGCGGATCGCGTGGATCAAGAACTCGACGGCGTTACTCGCGATCCTCTCATTCCAGCCGTAGATGTGTCGTTCAAGGTCGGTGCGCGACAAAATTGCTCCTGGACGGAGCATGAGAGCCTGAAGAAGAGCGGACTCGCGTGCCGTCAGGTATACCCTGGCGCCGTTGTGAACGACTTCGTGAGTTGCCGGGTTCAGGCTTATCAGGCCATTGGTCAAGATTAGTGGATTGCCGTTGCCCTTGTGTCGCAGGATGGCCCGCATGCGCGCCAGGAGTTCTCGGATGTCGAAAGGCATGACGAGGCAATCGGCGGCGCCGAGATCGAGCGCGTGGATTCGATCGTCAACCCCGTCACGCGTGGTCACGACGATGACAGGCAACTGAGCGTTCAATTTCCGGAATTCGCGCAGCACCTCGGTACCCTTCGCAGCTGATAGTCCCAGGCCGAGCAACGCAAGATCGTAGGCTTTTGCACGCGCGGCTTCGATCGCGGTTTGACCGTCCGTGACCCAATCCACCACATATGTTGCCTCCCTGAGAGCCTGCATCGTAGCCTCCCCAATCATGCGATCGCCAACCACAAGAACGAGCATGAAATACTCCGTGCCGACGGTGCGCTGGAACGTCTCTCGGCCAATCGTGAAACCAAATCGGCTTGTTTCAGCTGCACTCCTGTCGCTTCGGGGATGGTCTCCGCCTCAGCGTTCGGAAATGGTTTCATATAAGTCCATCGAACAATTAGCGACGCCTTAGCGCCGATGGCTTCAATTTCTTGATCCATCGCTCAGCATCTAAGTTTTCCCTAATTCGGCGGAGTTATCCGACATAGACCTTAGTGGCCTGAACCGAGTCCGGTCCAGGAAACCTGCCGAAGCGCCATCAACCGTCTCGTCGCTGTTATGAATCGAGTGTAACGGACCAAGCTGAGACGACGCGCGCGTGTTTGGAAACAACGATACCAATTGAGGCATCTCTCATGAAAACTGAACTCTCTGAAAGCTTGAACAAGGTCCCCGCAGTCACACTCGGGTTCTGGATCATCAAAATTCTTGCGACGACGCTCGGGGAAACCGGCGGCGATGCGCTCACAATGACTGTTTTCCACGCTGACAAGAATGCACACAACGGCGGATATCTGATCGGCACCGGAATATTCCTTGCCATCTTCATTGCCGCAGTTGCGGCTCAGATCTCCACGAAGAAATTCAACGCCTGGGTCTACTGGATCGCCATCGTGGCGTCGACGACCGTCGGCACGGCCATGGCGGATTTCTTCGATCGCTCCTTGGGGATCGGTTACACCGGTGGTGCGTCGATCCTCTTTTGTCTCGTCCTAGCTTCTCTTGCGATCTGGTATTTTGCCATGGGCTCCGTGGACGTCATGACCGTCGCAACGCCAAAAGTCGAAATCTTCTATTGGGTGACGATCACCTTTTCCCAGACGCTCGGCACTGCCCTCGGCGATTGGCTCGCTGATACTGGCGGGCTCGGCTATCAGGGCGGCGCGCTCGTTTTCGGTGCGGCACTGGCCGTCACCGCCGCGCTCTATTACTGGACGAACGTATCGCGCGTGCTCTTGTTCTGGGCGGCCTTTATTTTAACGCGACCGCTCGGGGCGACCGTAGGTGACTTCCTCGATAAACCGATCAGCCACGGCGGTCTCGACTTGAGCAGGCCGCTTGCTTCGGCAATGCTGGCGGCAATCATCATTGGCCTCATCTTGCTGTTGCCTCAGCGCGCCGGCCGGCACCCGGCATGACCATGGACGAAACGATATGCTGCCTCGCACCGACACAAGATGGGCGTCTGCGGACATTGTGAGGAGAGCTCCAAGAAGACACATGGGGCGGCGGATCAGTTCCGCCGCCCTCGCTGCGGGGCTGACGGTCACGTGTCTCGCTCCGGCGATAGCCGGGCCGCCCTATCAATCCGACGATCCAGAGCCGACCGAGTATCGCCACTATGAAATCTACACTTTCAACAAGGGAGCCCGTTCAAAGGGTGATCTTGCGGGAGCGAGCGGCATCGACTTCAACTACGGCGCGGCCCCAACTTGCAACTCACAGCAACGCTGCCCGTCGGCTTCGATTTTCCTTCGAACGGGCCGGTTGCCTTCGGCCTCAGCAACATCGAACTCGCGGCAAAGTACCGGATCCTCCATCAAGATACATTTGTGTTTGACGTCGCCGTGTTTCCGCGCGTCTTTCTGCCAAGCGGTTCCCGATCGGTCGGCGATCGCCAGGCGTCTGTTCTGTTGCCGATCTGGGTGCAGAAGGACTGGGGCAAATGGTCGGCCTTCGGAGGCGGCGGTTGCCAGATCAGTGCCGCCGGGCGTTCGCATGATTTCTGCCTCTATGGCGGCACCGTGACGCGGCAGATCGCGCCGACATTACAACTCGGCATCGAACTTTTCCACCAAACCGCCGACGGTATCGGAAACCCGGCAACGACAAGCCTCGGCATCGGTGCGAAATACGATCTGAATGACAATATCCATCTTCTCGGCTACGCCGCGAAGGGCATTCAGAACGCACGGACCGCAAATCAGTATTCCTGGTATACGGCGATTTTGTTCACGTTCTGAACCGACAACCCACTACGAATAACCCGTACCGGCGGCGGCCGGGCAGCGTTCAGCGACAGACGCTCGCTGCCCATGATCCGCGCTAAGTCCCGGCTAAGTTCGGGTGCGCAAGATGGATCGTCACACCCAGAACGATTTTCCGGCTTGCGGGTGGCAAGGCATCTTCACCTCGATCATGGGGTGACAACCTGGAGATGCCCCGCATTGTGCCGCCGACAGGGCAGGTTTCCGATGGACGAGAAGCGCAAATCAACGCGACACCGTGTTCTGAAAGCCGGCAAAATTGCGTTTAGTGGGGCAGTCGTCGACTGCACTGTTCGCAATCTGTCTGAGACCGGCGCGGCTCTTGATGTCGTCAGCTCGGTGGGGATTCCCGATCACTTCACGCTGATCATTGCGGTTGACCACGTCCAGAAACCTTGCCGTGTCGCCTGGCGTAAGGCGACACGGATTGGCGTGCATTTCGGTTAGGACAGATTCAACTAGAAAGGCGTGGTGCCAAAGCACCGCGCCTCGATATTTCATCGAAGGCTGAAAATCGGGCGCACGCGGCGCGCCGACCGTTAATACGGACGCTATACGCGCCCGCGTATTCCCGAGGTCCCTTCCATGCCGACGATTCTATTGGACGCGCCAGCGAGAAGGATTGACGTTCCAGGCTTCTACTCCTCATCGTCGTCATCTTCATGACCGATGGCGAAGCCGAATGCCCTCGGGAGCGGCTCGTAATAGACCGGCGGGGGTGCGTAGTAGACGCGTGGCCGCTCCACATAAATCTGACCCGGCTCGGCCGAATGATGGCGATAGCGATGCTCGCCCCGCCAATGATGCTCGCGCCATTCATGTCGTCGCCAACCATCGTCGTCGGCATGGGCGGCGGAGACACCGATCGTCGCTGTCAGACAAAGTGAAGCCACCGCCACTGAAAAAATGCGCATGATCCGTCTCCGTGTGTTCGATCAAGTTGCAAGATGAGCCCAAGTGATCCCGTTCGGTGACGTAACTACGGCGTCCATCGATAAAATAAATGCGATTCATGGTGAGGCTTCTAAGTTTGTCCTAAGTCTTCCGTGTGGCCAACAAACGCGATGAGGCGACGCCCAAGCGAACAACGTATAGCGCTATCAGAAACAGCCCTCATTCGTCCCTAAGTTCAGAGCGCTATCGTTATTTCGGTCGATGACGCGATCACTGCGTCTTGTACATGCTCGTGAATTGTCGTCGTCGAAAGACTCCAGCCCAACTGCGGCGGGAGATACTGGCAGGCCGCGCGTCTCGCGCCTCGAAGTGTCGATACGCGCGAACAACTATTTTGACCTCTTAGGCTCGTAAGTATCATGATTCCTTCTATTGGCAGCTTCCTGCACCAGGCCGCGGACCTTGTCGCGCAGCAGCCGCTGCTCGTCATCGGATTCGTGTTTATTCTGGCGTTGTCCGAGTCGCTCCCGGTCGTCGGCGCTGTGGTTCCGGGCACCGCGACGATCCTGACGATCTCAGCCATGGCGGGCGGTGGATCGTTGCCAGTCTGGGCGGTGCTCCTTTCCGCCTGCCTGGGAGCGATCGCGGGGGATGGCGCCGCGTACTGGCTGGGGCATTCCTATCAAGAGCAGGCGCTGCGGATGTGGCCAATGTCGCGCTATCCGGAGGCGATCCGACGCTCGGAGGAGTTCTTCGCGCGCCATGGCGGCAAGTCGATCACGATCGCGCGCTTTACTCCCGTCGTAAGAGCATTCGTGCCGCTCATCGCCGGGGTCTCCGGCATGAATCCTCGGCGCTTCTACACTGCAAATATAATCTCCGCGGCGTTGTGGGCCATCTCGCACATCGTTCCTGCGGCCGCGGCAGGCGCGTCTTTCGTCGCGCTCCACCAGCATGTGGGCACCTTGGCTGTGGCTTCTTTCCTGCTTGTTGGTCTGGCGGTTCTCGCTTGGCGGAGAATTCATGCAGGCCTGCGGCCAGAGTGACCCTTAATCCAGTTTGCTCCAAAGGTGTTTGCACGACCGATATGCACACGCATTCGCCGCTTGGATGGATGCGGGCGAGTCGGGGTGCGATTCGCGCTTTCAAGCAAAAGACAGTGTGCCTGACGTGCGACGTCATCATTTCACCTCGGCTGTGCCAGTCCATCCCGATCGATATTTAGACTGGTGTCACGGCGCGAACCCATCGCGAGCATGTCGATCCGTTTCGTGATGCGTCAGTCGCTTTCCCGATGACGGTTCTCCGACCAAGGCGATAGACCGGCCCACCGCTGTAGTCGCGCGCCAGTCCCGCATCCATCAGTGACGAGCGCTCATTCACTGCTAAGTCGCACCCGCTACCGATGGCATGCAAGATTTCATCGGGTTTTATGCAAGCGCGCCAGTGTCGATCGATACCAGCGGCAACATCGGAGGAAGATCATGCCACACAGTTCAAATGTGCAGGTTTCGACACTGCTGAACAAAGTTCCGGAAGTCACCGTCTATTTCTGGGTCATCAAGGTCCTTGCCACGACCGTCGGCGAGACCGCCGCCGACTTACTTTCCACCCGGCTCGGGTTGGGGCTCACGGTCACGTCGTGGATCATGACCGGCGCCTTCGTCGCCGCCCTCGTCGTGCAGCTGCGCGCCAGTCGCTACATTCCCACGCCCTACTGGCTCACCGTTGTCCTGATCAGCATCGTGGGAACACTGATCTCCGACAATCTCGTCGACGGCATGGGGATCAGCCTCGTCACCACGTCGACCGCGTTCGCGATCATTCTGGCTGCGGTCTTCGCGCTCTGGTATCTCAGCGAACGGACGCTCTCCATCCACACGATCGTCACGCGGCGGCGCGAATACTTTTACTGGGCCGCGATCCTGTTTACTTTCGCGCTCGGCACCTCGGCTGGCGATCTCATGGCCGAGCGATTCAACCTCGGATACGGTCCGGCGGCGATCGTGTTCGCCGCGATGATTGCGGCGACCTATGGCCTCTATTGTTTCGCCCGTATGAACGCGGTGCTCGCGTTCTGGATCGCCTACATCCTGACCCGCCCGCTCGGCGCATCGGTGGGCGATTTCCTCGCCAAGCCCGTCATTGCCGGCGGCCTGGGTTGGGGCACGGTCAATACCAGCCTGCTGTTCCTCAGCGCCATTCTTGCGTTGGTCGTCTTCCTGACCGTCACCAAGGCCGATCGCATCGAAAGCATCCCCGCGAACGTCGGCGAGAAGCGATCCGTAGAAGCATAAACATCAGATCAGGGCTGAAGATCGGCGCCGCTCCAGCTCTGGCGCTCACGCGAGCGAAGCAATCAACGGCCCACAAACAGACAGGAGACTGCAATGACACATTTTTTGATGAAGGCCGCCTTGCTCACCGCCGCGATCGGGATTGCCGCCACCTCGGCTGCGCGGGCCGATTGCGAAAGCGATCTCAAGCAGCTCGAGCACGCGTTCACGACGCCGAATCTTACCGCGACCACAAAAACGGCTCTCGACGAGGCGAAGGTCAAAGCGGTTGCCGCGCTCAAAAAGGACGACGACAAGACTTGTCATGCGGCGGTCGCCGGAGGGTTGGGCAAGGCGGGCATCAAGATGAAGTAGCGCTCGCGCGTTTCGCTGGTCGCACTCTTTCCACGGTCTCGTTCCATGCTCGACACTCTCAATCGGTCTTTGCTGGAATGGATGGTCGCGTCGCCGGATGTTTCCGGCGGCGCACTTCTGCTTCCACTCGTACTTGCCGAGTGGGCGATTTTCACAGCTCCGGCAGCGCTAATTCTGCTTTGGGTGCTGGGCAACACGCAGGATCGGCGCGCTGCCGTTGGAGCCGGTCTTAGTGCGCTTCTGGCGCTGGCTTTGGCCGCCGGGATTTCATCCGTCTATTTTCATCCGCGTCCTTTCATGGACGGGCTGGCGCGCAACTATTTGCATCACGCGGCGGACAGCTCGTTTCCGAGCGACCACGCGATCGTTCTCTTTACGCTCGCCTGGTCGCTGCTCCTGACGCCACCGGGTTGGCTGAAGCGCGTTTGGCTGGCGTTGCTGCTGGTTGCCTGCGCCGTTGGCTGGTCGCGCATCTACCTGGGTGCGCATTATCCGCTCGACATCGTCGGCGCTGCGGTGCTCGGTCTTGCGACCGCCTATGGCGTCAACCGGTCCTCGCTGAATCGTTGGCGCGACCTCGGTACGGACCTGGCCGAGAAGCTCTACAGCCTTCCCCTCGACCTCCTAAGCAAACGCAAAAACTGAGCTGCGCGCTCATTTCGTGCTCATTCTTCGTTGTTAGAGCTTCTGCATCGGCTTTGTTGAGTTACGACAAAACAGGAGCTTTCCATGGCATCTTCGCTTCTAACCAGACGGCGCTTGCACGCGATCGGACTGGCGCTGATCCTCGCACCGGCGATTGGGATCGTCGTTCCGGCCGCAGCGCAGGAAAAAGCCATCGCGCCGGAAATCAATCCGCCAGGGGACATTCCTGACAATCAGCAGTTCGTTACTTTCGAGGCGACGCAAGGTGCGGCTTTGAAGGTTCCGGAAGGGTGGGCTCGGACGGATACGAAGGAAGGTGCGATCTTTACGGATAAGTATGGCCGTATCGAACTCACCATCCGACCATCGACATCGCCGCTTACGATCGACATTCTGCGCGCACAGCAGATTGCCGATCTCGAAAACAATGGGCGCGCGGTCAAGATTCTGAGGACCGAGCAGGTGAAGCTGCCCGCAGGGTCGGCGATGAAGGTCGTCTATACGTCGAATTCGGACCCGAATCCGGTCACGAACAGGCAGATCCGCCTTGAAAGCGAACGCTTTTATCTGTCGCGCAACGGCAAGCTCGCTGAGCTCACATTTTCGGCGCCAGCCGGCGCGGACAATGTCGATCAATGGACGTTGATGAGCAAGTCGTTTCGGTGGAAGTGACATGACCCTGCTGGTGGCTGACGACCTGTATCGTTTCTTTCATGTCGGCGAAACCGAAGTGCGGGCTTTGCGCGGCGCCAGTCTCCGCGTCGATCGCGGCGAAACAGTCGCTCTCGTCGGAGCATCTGGGAGCGGCAAATCGACTCTCATGGCGTGTATCGCCGGACTCGACGATCCAGACGGCGGACTGGTTACCATCGATGGCGAGTGCATGACACGGCACGCCGAGGACGAGCGCGCGGCGCTGCGAGGGCGCTGTATCGGTTTTCTTGCGCAGTCGCGCAAAAACTGCGGCCGACGCCGCAACACCGAAAGACCGCGACTACGAACTCCGCGATACGACCGTACCGGGGTTCATGCTGAAAGTCACGCGGGCGGGCGGCAAGGTCTTCATGTTGCAATACGTGACCAACTCGGGCGTTCGCCGCAAGCCCGCCTTGGGTCGATTTGGAGAGCTAACAGTCGAGCAGGCCAGGAAGCTGGCACAAGACTGGCTTGCCGAGGTTCGGCAGGGCCGAGACCCGAGTGCTGAAAAATCGGCGGCACGCGCAGCTCCGACGATGAAGGAGCTGTGCACGAAATACGTCGAGGAGTACGCGAGGCTTGCCCCGCGCAGCGAAAAGCACGTCGACCGTCTCTTCAATGAAGCCGAGCAGGCCGCCGATGAGGATGACGCCGGCAGTGCAACGAACGCTATCGCCGAACTTCCGGACACGGGCTTGCCATCCGTCGAAAGCGTGTCGGGGAAGAAGCGCGGCCGCAGGCCGCTGCCGGCGAACCTGCCGCGCGAGCGCGTCGAGTATGACCTGCCCGACGATCAGAAGGCGTGTCCGTGCTGCCGTGGCCAGATGCATCGCATGGGCGAGACTGTCACCGAGCAGCTTCATATCGAGGTGAAGGCGAAGGTTTTACAGAATGTGCGCTTCAAATACGCCTGCCGCCATTGCGATCGCACCGGGATCAACGCCCCTGTCGTGACCGCGCCGATGCCGACGCAGCCGTTGCCGGGCAGCGTTGCGACGGCCTCGACGCTGGCGTTCGCGCTGGTTCACAAATATGTCGATGGCACGCCGCTCTACCGCCTGGCGCAGGCCTTTGAACGCGCAGGTGTTCCTGTCAGCCGCGGCGCTTTGGGTCACTGGGTGATCGGCTCGAGCGAGAAGCATCTGTATCGCATCTACGACGCTCTGAAGCTGCGGCTCAGATCGCAGCCTCTCATCCATGGCGACGAGACCACGGTTCAGGTCCTCAAGGAGAAGGACAAAGCGGCCACCAGCACCTCGTACATGTGGGCCTATCGCAGCGGCAAGGACAGTCACGAGCCGATCGTTTTGCTGGATTATCAGCCGGGCCGCGGCCAGATCCACCCGCAGGCCTTCCTCGGCGATTATCGTGGCATCGTGATGAGTGACGGCTATGCCGCATGCCGCATGGCGCACGCTGGAAGGGGCCACCACATTGGCTGCATGGCCCACTCCCGGCGACGCTTTGTCGATGCCCTCAAAGCTAGAAAGAAGGGCGGCGGGCCGCCGGAACAGGCGCTGCGGTTCTTCGACCAGCTCTACCGGGTTGAAAGGCAGGCGCGGGACGAGAAACCGGAGAAGGGTGAAACACAGGCCGACTGCATTCGCCGCTTCCGCCGGCAACACAGCATTCCGGTCCTGAACACCCTCAAGATATGGCTCGATCAAATCGCCCCGAAGGTCTTGCCGGACAGCAAACTTGGCGACGCCGTGTCCTACACTCGAAACCAGTGGGACTATCTGACGCGTTACACCGAAGATGGCAGGATGCCGATCGACAACAATCTCCTGGAGCGCGACATCAGGGTTTTTGCCACTGGCCGCAAAAGCTGGCTGTTCAGCGACACCGTCGAGGGCGCCAGGGCCAGTGCCGTCGTCTACAGTCTGATGCTGACCTGCCGCGCCTCGCGCGTCGAGCCGTTAGCATGGCTGCGCCACGTCCTCACCGAATTACCTCGACGTGCGGGCGACGCCGACATCACCGACCTGTTGCCCTTCAGCTTCACTAAAGCCGCCGCTGCCTGAACGGGCAAGCATCGCCCCGATAGGACGGCCATCCGTCAAAATGCGGGCGACAACGTGCAACGAAAATCGCGCTTACGTTGCGCAAACTCTTTACGTATCTCGATCGTGCCGACCAAGAAGGATTGGAGCATCCTTTCATCACGCTCGCGATACGGCTCCAGTTTGAGTTTGCGGCTCGCATGTCCGAGATTCTCACGCTCGAATAGGAGTGGATAGATCTTGAACAGCGGCGCGTCACTTGGCCAGACAGTAAGACGGGTGGGATGACGAAGCCTCTGAGCGAAGAGGCTCATCGGCTGCTCAGCGCGACTCCCCGCATCGGAAAATCTCCGTTCGTTTGCCCTTCGATTTTCGATTCATCAACGCGGATGACCGACAACACCTATCACAACGCATGGCGTCGTATCCTCTCAAGGGCTGGCGTCCCTCATGTCGGTACGCATGGCATCTGCCATCGGGCTGCAACCGATATCGCGAACTCCGGCATTCCACTGAAGGTCGGGATGGCGCTCACGGCTCACACGACCGTCGCCATGTTCATGCGCTACATCCATAACGAAGACGACCCGGTGCGAATGGCAGCCGACGTGGTTGCAGCACGCCGCCGAAACGTCATCGGCGGTGAAGGACAGCGTGTCGAGGAGTGGTCGATCGACATGGACGTGGAGTGTGAAGCCGAAGCGCAGGCCCCCGAGGCCGTTTTGACAGTGCCACCACCAGCCGGTCTCGAAGACGGCAGATACACATCTCGCACCAAAGTCGGAAACTATCGACCTTTCCGGCACCGCAGCGGTGCCAATCGCGACGTGCCGCCCGGCACACGGGGAGGGAGGGGGCACGATGAATGCCAAACACACCCAAGCGAAGAACGGCCATGCGAGATGGCCATCAATGGACTTGATATCGCGAGCGACCTTTGTCGATGAAGCGGGACCTGTGCGGTTCGTCGATACCGAGGCGGCAGCGAAGTATCTGGCGCTCGATACCCACACGCTCGAATGTTATCGATCCCTCGCAACGGGGCCGGCGTTCTACAAGTTTGGGCGCTACGTCAGATACGCAGTCAGCGACTTGGATGCGTGGGCCGAAAGCTGCCGCCGAGCACGGTAGCTCCACAAGGTCGGCATCGCCAGTCGGCATTCAGGAATCGGCAACGTCGGCGTCGATATGGGCGTCGTGCAGGGAGGTTCCGGATCGTGATGATTTCGTTCATCAGCAACCTGCGTCAGAATGGCCTCGATGCGGAGGATGCCGCGCGGGAGGGTGCCTTGGCTCGTCTGCGGCCTGTTCTGATCACGGCTCTTGCTGCAAGCCTCGGGTTTTATTCCGATGGCGTTCAATGTAGGCGCAGGCTCGGAGGTACAGCGTCCATTCGCGACCGTGGTGATCGGCGGCATCATTTCCTCGACAATTCTCACGCTTCTGGTTCTACCCGCGCTTTATCGGCTTACCCACAGGCGCGAGAGGGCCACCAATCAGGAAATCGAAGCAACGCAGATTGTCGGACATGGCCGTTTAGGACGGCTCTAATCCGCATCACGCAGATAGGGTCTGCGGTATCACGTCAGCGTTCTGTCAGGATGTGCGGCTAATGCGCTCTCTTTGATACGAGGTCCCGAATGAGCCGATTGCATCCTCATCCCGAACGTCACACTGTCTCACGGGTCGGCTGGCTACGGGCCGCGGTTCTTGGTGCCAATGACGGCATCGTTTCTACTGCGAGCCTGATTGTTGGTGTCGCCGCTTCAGGCGCGGGTAGGAATGGCATTTTGGTCGCGGGTGCAGCAGCACTAGTCGCCGGCGCGATGTCGATGGCCGCCGGAGAATATGTCTCCGTCAGCTCGCAATCCGACACCGAGAACGCTGATCTTGCCAGGGAAAGACGCGAGCTGGCCGACCAACCGGCTTCGGAGCGTGATGAACTGGAGAACATCTACATAGCGCGCGGCCTCGATCAGACTCTTGCGCGACAAGTTGCGGATCAGCTCATGGTGAAGGACGCGCTAGGGGCGCATGCCCGCGACGAATTGGGAATTTCCGAGGTCTTGACCGCAAGGCCCCTACAAGCAGCGCTGACGTCAGCGTTGACGTTCAGCGCAGGCGCAATCATGCCGTTGGTGCTGGTCGCCATCGCGCCGGCTTCATTCCTTATCCCGTTGGAGATCGCGGTTTCTTTGCTTTGCCTGGCGATGCTCGGAGCGCTTGGCGCCCGGACTGGAGGGGCTCCGATCATGCGATCTGTGCTACGTGTGACGTTCTGGGGCGCGTTGGCGATGGGGCTCACAGCAAGTATTGGGCGGCTGTTCGGTACCGCCGTTTAAACAGGCGCTTTCTTTTGTTCGCTTGTTGCAGCAGTGTCATGCGGCGAATTCGGCGCGGAACTCCAGGTGGAATCAAAAAATGCCTCGGGTCGACTGCTTAGCCGGGATACTTTGACATGCGTGTACTGGTCGTTGAGGACAATAATCGGCTCGGGCGACTGATCGCGAGCGGCCTTCAGCGCCGGGGCTACGCCTGCGATGTCGCCCTTTGCCTCCGTGAGGCGGAGACCGCCATGTACGGCGCAACCTATGATGCGATCATCCTCGACCTGGGACTGCCGGATGGCGACGGCAAAGAGTGGCTCATCGCGCGGCGGAAATCTCGGGACATGCCGCCCGCGATCATGCTGACCGCGCGTGGAGGGCTTGAAGATCGTGTCACCGGGCTGGATGCCGGCGCCGACGACTACATGGTCAAGCCGGTCGAAATCGAGGAACTCGCTGCTCGTCTTCGGGCGCTTTTCCGCCGACCCGGCCCTCGCACCCCGACCACCATCGAAGCGGGACGCCTTCAGCTTGACGTTGCAAGTAGAACAGCGCGGATCGGAGAGACTGAAATGGATTTCTCCCGACGCGAGAGCGATCTCCTCGAACTGCTAATGCGTCGCGCCGGCACCGTTGTGCATCGGGAGGTGATTGAAAACGCCCTCTACAGCTACAGAGAGCCGGTCACTCCCAACGCTGTCGAAGCGGCCGTTTCAAGGCTTCGCCGGAAGCTGGAGGACGCGGGGCTGACCGGCGCGCTCCACACTATTAGGGGGATCGGCTACATGCTCAGGGATAACGGTACGTGACGAAGCGGAGATCAATTTCACGCCGGTTGATGCGCGGCCTCACTATCGTCGGGGCCGTTGGAACCATCCTGTTGTTCGCTGCCGTGGTCTTCTTCTACCATTTCTCGATCACGGATTTTCGAGTTAGCGCAGACCATCCGCGTGCGTTCCGCGAGACGTTGGAGCATGTTGTTCTCCCGGTCGCGATCTTAATGGGACCAGTTGCCTTCGTTGTAACCAGGGTCATTGGGCAGGCATTCCTCCCATTGGAAGCGGCCGCACGTAAAATTGCGGCCGCACGCGGACATGAACGCGGGTTTCGAATTGATACCTCGGAACTGCCCGCCGAAGCACTTCCGTTCACGGATGCGGTCAACGATCTTCTTGAGCGTCTCGACGAAGCAGCGGTTCGCCAGGAGGCTTTTGCCGCCGATGTGGCGCATGAGCTGCGAACGCCACTCGCGCTTCTCGCGCTAGAGCTGGATCAGTTCGACGATGTCGATGCCGCGCGGTTGAAAGAAGATGTGATGGCGATGCGGCGGCTCATCGAGCAGTTGATGCTCCTTGCTCAGATTGACGCATTCGATGCGGCACAGATCGCGCTCGAGCAGGTACCCCTAGTCGCCGTCGCGAGGGATGTCGTCAGCTCCATCGCTCCAGCAGTCATCACGGCCGGTCGGACAATCGATCTCAAGATCGATGATGAAGGAGCGGCCGTGCGTGGTCGGCGTGAAGCAATCGCAGCGGCCCTGCGTAATCTTGTCGAGAATGCCGTTCGTGCGACGCCGGTTGGAGGCGCGATCCATGTACGCGTGGGACCTGGCTTAATCGTGAGTGTTGCCGACGACGGGCCGGGCTTGACACCAGATCGTCTTCGCGAGTTGGCGCGACGCCACTGCCGCGCTGACCATGCAAGCAACGATGGTGCTGGCCTTGGCCTCGCGATCGTGAAGCGGATCATGGCCGCGCATGGAGGCCAGCTCGAAACTCATCCGGAAAAGAGCGAGATTTCCCTAAATTTTTCCCGTTAGTTGAATGATTTACTCTCGTCAGGGTTTCGTCAGCATCGCTGCATATCTGACGATGTTATGTCTAACCGAACCTATGTGCTTACAGGCGTCGGCATTGTTATTGGATTGACGTTTGCCGGCTTAGGGTGGGTAGCGACTCACCACGGAACGGTATCGCCCGCCCAAACGCCCTCAACTAGCGAGCGGCCGGCAGCGCCGGGCATTCTATCTGTCAGCACACAGCAAGCCGCGCAACTTGGCATTCAACTTGCTGCTGCGATACGTGTCGATGAAGTACCGCTCGCGAGCATTCCCGCAATGATCCAGCCGCCCGCCAATGCGCGCGTAGCGGTGGCGGCAACTTTCCCTGGGGTGGTGGTTCGCACGCTTGTAGTGGAAGGGGATACCGTTCGGCAAGGGCAGCCGCTCGCGGTCATATTGAGCCGGGAAGTGCTAACGATGGGGGCTGATCTTACGCGCGCAAACGCGCGCTCCGGTGTTGCGCGTTCAAACGCCGCCCGACTTTCGCAACTCGCCCGCGAAGGAATCATTGCCGGCGCCCGTGCGGATGAAGCGATTGCAGCTGCCGCTGAGGCAAACGCCGACGTTTCGGAAAAGATGCGCATCCTCCGAATGGTCAACGGCCATGGCGAGAGCGGAACATATACGCTGACCGCACCTATTGCAGGGCGCGTCACAGCGTCATCTATCCAGGCAGGAAATCCCGTCGATGGCACCACCGCACCCTATGTCATCGACGCGGCCGACCGCTACGAAGTCGCCGGTCAATTGCCGGAAAGACTGGTTGGTGCAGTCCGACCGGGCATGAGTGTCCGAGTCAATCCCGATATTGCCGGCCGAGTCATCGCGGTCGGAACCACGATTGATCCCGCGACCCGGTCGGCAAGCCTCAAGGCGCAGATTCCCGCCGGTGCCGGAATTATCAGTGGACGGGCAACAAACATAACTGTGCTTGGCCCAGCGCTAGCGGGAGCCGTGTCAGTACCTACCACCGCGGTCGCAACAATTGGCGGGAAGACTGTCGTCTTCGTTACCGCACCCGACGGCTTCGCCATGCGGGAGGTGGCGAACGGCGGCACCGCTGGCGATAAGACAGTCCTGCTTTCTGGCGTGAAACCCGGCGAACGGGTGGTGATTCGGGGCACGAGCGCGCTCAAGGCGCTCGCCTTGGCTCGTTAGAGGCGATCCGATGCTGCGTTCGCTGGTCGCCGCCTCGCTCTCCTATCGCCCGCTGGTTCTCGCTCTTGCGACAATGGTCGCCGGGCTTGGCATCTGGGCTTTCGTCAATCTGCCGGTGGATGCCTATCCCAATATCGCACCGACGCAAGTGAAGGTCATCCTCAAAGCGCCAGGCATGACGCCAGAGGAAGTAGAGAGCCGCGTCATCACGCCGATCGAGATGGAGATGCTCGGCATTCCCAATCAGGCAATCCTGCGCTCGACCGCCAAATATGCGATCGCGGACATCACGATCGATTTCAAGGACGGGACCGACATCTATTGGGCGCGCCAACAGGTGGCCGAGCGCTTGTCGGGCGTGATGACCGATCTGCCCAAATCTGTGAGCGGCGGCATGGCGCCGATCTCGACACCGCTTTCCGACGTGTACATGTTCACGATCGAAGGGCCCCTCAGCATTCAGCAGAAGCGCGAACTGCTCGACTGGACCATACGCCCCGCACTGCGCACGGTGCCTGGCGTCGCTGACGTCAACGCGCTAGGCGGCTATGTGCGCACCTTCGAGGTCAAGCCCGATCCCGTCGCACTCGCAGGTGCGAAACTCTCCATCGCCGATCTGCGCACAGCTATCGAAAGCGGCAACCGCAATGACGGCGCTGGTCGGCTAACGTCCGGCGAAGAATCGCTGATCATCCGTGCGGTCGGCGCGATCCGCTCGGCGGATGATCTCCGCGCGCTAGTCTTAGCAAACCGTGACGGTCGTATCGTGCGGCTCGGCGACGTGGCGAGCGTCGGTATTGGTAGTCTTACGCGGTACGGGGCGGTCACGAAGAACGGGAAAGCCGAAGCGGTCGAGGGCCTAGTCATCGCACTGCGCGGCGCCGATGCCCGGCAGGTCGTAGACGGGGTACGCGACCGGCTCGCCGAGGTCAGCAAGTCGCTGCCTGCAGGTACGTACATCAGCGTCTTCTACGATCGCTCCGACCTTATCCAGCGTGCCGTCGGCACTGTTGAGGAGGCTCTGGTTGAGGCCACCATCCTCGTTATCGTGCTGTTGATTCTTTTTCTCGGTGACTGGCGTGCCGCCGCTATTGTCGCTGTGACCCTGCCCATGGCGGCACTTATCACCTTCCTTTTCATGCGGGGTATGGGCCTTTCCGCAAATCTAATGAGCCTCGGCGGTCTCGCCATCGCCATCGGTATGCTTGTGGATGGCGCGGTCGTCGTCGTCGAGAACATCGTCGAGCGCCTCGGCCACGCTCATGAAGAAGGCCGACCTCGCCTCAATATCATCTTCCAAGCGGCGAACGAGGTGATTGTGCCGGTTTCGGCCGGCATTGTCATCATTGCGCTCGTGTTCCTACCGCTGCTGTCGCTGCAGGGGCTTGAGGGCAAGCTGTTTGCGCCGGTCGCACTCACTATCGTCTTCGCGCTCACGGGCTCGCTCTTGCTCGCGCTCACCTTAGTTCCGGTGCTCTCGTCCTTCGGTCTTAAGAGCGGTCATCACGGTGAACCGTGGATCATGCGGCAACTCGCGCCGCGCTATCGCCGCCTGTTGGACATCGCCTTCGCACGGAAGCGTTTGATCTATGGCCTGTCCGGCGCGGGCCTCGTCATCGCTGGCATGGCGTATGGCGCGGTCGGCAAGACGTTCATGCCGACAATGGATGAGGGCTCGGTGATCGTGCAGCTTACCAAGCTGCCGTCGATCAATCTGGATCAATCCGTCCGGGACGACATTGCGGTGCAACGCGCCCTGATGTCCGTGCCCGAAGTCCAGGACGTGATCGCGCGCGTCGGTTCAGACGAAATCGGCCTCGATCCCATGGGCCTCAACGAAACTGACAGCTTCGTTGTCCTGAAGCCCCATTCCGAATGGCGCGGCGATAAGGATTTCGTAGTGAACGAACTACGCAAGGCGCTGGAGGGACTGCCCGGTATCCAGTCGAGTTTTACGCAGCCGATCGAAATGCGCGTGTCCGAGATGCTGACCGGCGCGCGCGGCGACCTAGCGATCAAGATCTTCGGTCCTGACATAGCAACGCTCGCCGATCTCGCCGGCCAGGTCCAGCACACATTGTCGGGCATCCGCGGTGCGTCCGCGGTGCTGACAGTGGCGAATGACAGCGTGGACTACCTCCAACTCGACATCGATCGCACTGCTGCGGGGCGGTTCGGCATGCCGATTGACCAGATGGAGGACGCTCTGCGGGCCCAAGTTGAAGGTATGCGCGCGGGTATCGTCGCTGATGGCCAGAAGCGCGTCCCCATCGTCATTCGTGGCGATGAAAGCCTGCGTTCTGATCCCACGCGTTTCGCCGATCTGCAGTTGCGTACGCCGGGCGGGATCTTGGCGCGGGTCAGTGATATGGCGCAGGTCAATCGCACCGAAGGGCCGGTCAAGCTCGACCACGAAAACGGCTCTCGGTTTGCTCTCGTGCAGGCGTTCGTCTCAGGACGCGATCTGGTCGGCTATGTCGACGAGGCCAAAACGGCGGTCAACGCCAAAATCAAAGTTCCGCCTGGTTACCGCATCGTCTGGGGCGGCCAGTTCGAGAACCAGCAGCGCGCGTCCGCACGGTTGATGATGGTGATCCCCGTGGCGTTGCTGCTTATTTTCTTCGTATTGCTCGGCACACTCCGCTCGTTTCGAGCATCTGCAGTGATTCTGCTCAACATTCCCTTCGCCATGGTTGGTGGCATCGTGTCGCTCTGGGCGTCGGGGCAGTATCTTTCCGTTCCGGCATCGGTCGGCTTTATCGCCTTGCTCGGCATCGCCGTGCTCAACGGCCTAGTGCTGGTCGCATATTTTCGGCAGCTCCGCACCGAAGGATTGCCAATGGGCGAGGCCGTGCGCCTGGGCGCCGAGCGACGGCTTCGTCCGGTGCTGATGACGGCGAGCATCAGCGCATTCGGCCTGGTGCCGCTGCTCTTCGCCAGCGGCCCGGGATCGGAAATTCAGCGCCCGCTTGCGATCGTCGTCATTGGCGGCCTCGTCACTTCGACACTGCTGACCCTCGTCCTTCTACCCATCCTGTTCGAGCGCTTCGGCGAGGGCGCGGAGGAAGCCACTCATGACTGAAATGCTGCTCACGTTCCATTGCGCCCTTTGCGACTGTGACGTCGTCGCCGAGACGATCCGGACCCGGACCGAAGCACCGCTCTACATTTGTCAGAAGACCGTGCGCGGCAAAGACTTCGATGATGCGAGCACGGCCGAGCGCGTTGTCGGCCTTCTGCGCAGGAACACGATCGAGCTGATAGTCGAAACCGATGCCGTCACCGGCCTAGTCGAGGCCGTTACCCAGGCCAAGCGGGATCTGCCGGTGCGCTGGCATGCCGTGTCTGTTCTGATGCGCGGGAGAGTCGCATGAAGCCACAATGCCTCTCCCTAATTCTATTTGCGCTTTTGGCTCCCGCCGAGGCCATGGCTCAGCGCGCGGACTTACCCCCCGCGGAACTGGTCAACCGAGCGCTCGACAATCATCCCAGTGTCAAAGCTGCCGCTGCGCGCGTGGCGGCGGCGCGCGCCCACAGCGACATGCTTCGACACGGGTCTCATGAAGTGACACTGTCAAGCAGTTACACCCGTCGCAATGTCGAGGGCTTCGGCGGACGGAACGAATTCGACGTGACCATGGGTCGGGCTTTCCGCCTTCCCGGAAAAGCAGCGCTCGATAGCCAAGCAGGCTCACTGGAGGTCGAAGTCGCAAAAAGCAAGATGGAGGACGTCCGTCACCAGACTGCGCTTGTCCTGTCAGGGCTTTGGCACGACTGGCTGACCGCCGGCAGTCACTACCGCAACGATCTTGCGACGGTCCAGGATCAGGAAAAAGCCCTCGCGGCTCTGCGCCAGCGTGTGACGTTGCGCGATGCTGCTGCCGTCGATCTCGACCAAGCCTCAACCGCACTTGCGCAGGCGCGCGCCCAGGCTGCTTCTTCGCTCGCGGCAAGAGAGCAGGCCCGTGTCACGCTGGCGGCGACGTTTCCGGACATCGTCTTACCTGCCAGGCCGCCCGAACTTGCAAAACCGGTTCTCCCTTCAGGTGGAATCGTGAGAATGCGGGATCTCGTGATCGAGCGCAGCCACGAAATTCGCGCGGCCGATCGGGACGCCCAGCGGCTCAACGTCGTGTCGCGGCGTGTCCGGGAGGATCAGATCGCCGATCCGACAGTCGGCGTGCGCATGTTCAGCGAGCAAGGTGGCCTCGAGAAGGGGGCCGGTGTGATTGTCTCGATCCCGCTCGGCGGCGGCTACCGCCAAGCGGCCGCCGACCAGGCATCTGCAGAGGCAAGCTCCGCCTGGCAAGAGCTAGCCAATGTTCGGCGTACCATCGCGGCCATCGCTAATGCGGATCTGTCGAACGCGCGCACCCGACTTACCGCATGGCGGAGCGCCGATTCAGCGGCACTTAGCGCCGGCGAGGCAGTGATCAGGATCAGGCGCGGTTACGAACTGGGACAGATTAACCTTTCGGATCTGCTCTACGCGCAACGACAGTCAAATGAAATGCGAAGGTATGAAATCGATGCGCGCGCTGAAGCGGATCGCGCGTTGCTCAAGCTTCAGATCGACTCGCATAGCATCTGGGCACCAGACGAAGAGCTGGGCCAGTGAAGCCGTCTGAGCGGAGCGGTCAGGTCCTAGCAGGGGCGCAAGGGTCATAACCTAGACCCAGCGATCATTTCGGTGAAACACCCAAGAGAGAGTTCTGCATTATGTTGACAACCCCAACGCAATCGTCAGTAGCGCATGATCAGCGGCACTATGATATCGTCAGCATTGCCTTTCATTGGCTGACCGCCGTTCTTGTCGTCACTCTGTTTTTGCTAGCGGAAGTTTGGGACTTCCTTCCGCACGGTACGCCGCTGCGTCACAGTCTACAGGGACTCCACATTTCGCTTGGAATTCTTTTGTCAGCAACTCTCGCCACACGGCTTATCTGGCGTATCTGGTTCGGCCGTAAACTGTCCCCAGTCATTTCGGGACCACCATATTGGGTCGCGCGTGGCGCCCATCATCTGATTTATGCGCTTCTGATTGGTCAAATTGCGCTCGGCTATATATTCCGGTGGACACAAGGTGAAGCATTCAGTTTTTTTGATCTGTTCTCCATCCCGGCGTTGATTTCACCGGACAAGGCTGCCGCAAGGCTAGTTGGTGATTTTCACAACTTCCTCGGATGGACGATTATTGTGCTGGTCTGCGGTCATGCAGTCGTGGCGCTGCTTCATCACTACGTTCTGCGAGACGACACGTTAAAGCGCATGCTGCCCAACCGGGCCAAGCACTCAAGCTTTTGAGTACCTGAGGCCGAAAAATAGCCGATTTGAAAAGAGCGAGGGAGGATGGAGAATTCAGATTTAATCGAGATTCGCCATCTGAACTATTTCGTGGCTGCCGCGGAACATAGCAGTTTTCGAAAGGCGGGACCGGCTCTCGGGATATCTGAATCTGCGATTAGTCGCCGCATTCGCGACCTTGAGGATCGAGTTGGGGTCTCATTATTTCATCGGCACTCTAGCGGCGTCTTGCTCACCGACGCCGGCGAGCATTTCCTCGCAAGGGCGAGACAAGGTCTTAGAATAATTCGAGAGGGCGCACGTAATATTGCGGTAATTGGCCGTGGCGAAGAAGGGTGCGTTAGGATTGGCATATTCTCATCGCTCGCTTCTGGTTTTCTTTCAGAGCTTCTGCGCTCCTATCACGAAAAGTACAGCATGGTGCGCGTCGATTTCCTCGATGGAAATCCAGCCGAGCACATCGCTGCAATTCGGCAGCTCCGGCTCGACGTCGCCTTCCTGACCGGAACGCAGGACTGGATCGACTGCGAGCGGGTGCCGCTGTGGTCGGAGCGGGTGTTCGCCGCGCTGCCGGACGATCATGTCCTTGTCGCGCGCGAGGAACTGGCGTGGGACGATCTTGCCGGCGAGAGCTTCATCGTCAACGTGGCGCCGCCGGGCCAGGAGATCCACGATCATCTCGTGCGGTGCCTGGCGGACCTCGGCCGGCATCCGCAGATCGAGGTGCAACAGATCGGCCGCGACAATCTGCTGCCACTGGTGGCGCTGGGCCGGGGTCTGACGCTGGTGAGCGAGGCGATGACGGTGGCGCAGCTACCCGGCATCTCCTACCGGCCGATCGCCGGTGAAGTGTTGCCCTTCAGCGCGGTATGGTCGCCGAGAAACGACAACCCCGCCTTTCGCCGCTTCCTCAGTACCGCAAGAGCGTTGGCAAAATCGAGGAAGACGGGCGCCATCACGAGGACGCTTTTGGAGATTGACCGGCACGCCGCGCCTTACTGAACTCGCGATCCGTATCGATGAAGCGCTCTAGCATCGGCACAATGAGCTTCACCGGCTCGATCGGCGGTTGCCCGGCGTCGGCCAGCAAGCGTCCATAGGCGACAAGATCGCGATGGAGCGCGGCAGGCAGCTCCAACTTGACTGTCACGGGCTTGTCGTCGGCGATGGGACCGAGTTTCAGTTTGGCCATGGTCAACCTCTGTATGCTTCGAGGACCAAATCGCGCGTCACAACGATTCTGACTGGGAATCCCGGCCGAATAGTTAGCGTCGGCGCGACATTGAGCTGGCGGCGGATGATCTGCTGGCCGGCATCGTTGATGGTGTCCTGCCCGCCGTTTCTGATAGCGCTGAGCAGCCGGTCCTCGTTGTTGACCGCAAGCTCGGCCCCGACAGTGAGCAGCGTCGAGAGGCCGGCTGCCTTGGCGAGATCCCACCAATGATAGTCGACACCGTCTTCCAGGCCGGCATAGCCTTGCGTGTCCGCACCCGGCTGGCGCTCGAGGACGATCGACCGTCCGTTCGGGAATATCAGCCGATTCCAGACGAGCAGGACGCGGCGCTGCCCGAATTGCACGTTGTTGTCATACTGCCCGATGATCCGCGTGCCCTGCGGCACGAGGAGGACGCGGCCGGTCGGGCTGTCATAAATCGGCTCCGTCACCTGCGCCGTGATCTGGCCGGGCAAGTCGGAGCGGATGCCGGTGATCAATGCCGCCGGGATGACGGCTCCGGCTTGCAGGACGAAGGGCGATGCCGGAGCCATGACGCGATCCGATGACGTGGTGCGGCGGTCCACGGCAGCGTGGAGGAAGGCGAGTTGCTTGTCCTGAGCGGTCTGCTGAACAGGCTGGCCGTTGATGTCGAGGCCAGTGAGATTCGGAATGGTCGCGGTCCCCGGCATCGCGGCCGTCGCGGTATTGCCGGGCGCTGTCTGGAAGAAGACACGCGACGTCCGCGCCGCCTCTTCCTCCGCGCGCCGGCGCTGCTCGGCTTCATCGACCGTCGGCGTCGCGATCGTGGGCGGCACGACCGGCTGGCCCTTGTTCTGCGCATCGAGGATCGGGCGGCCGAGGTCGCCCGGCAGCGGCGGCCCCAGAACCGGGCCAGTGTAGTCGCGCGGCAGGCCGGCAAGACCATCGGCGGGCTGGCGGTTGGCGGTGGAGTAAAGCTCCTTCCCGTTGTCGCCGGACGTGCGGGTCTGAAGCGCATAGATCAGTGCGCCGCCGATACCGACGAAGGCAATGGCGGCCACGCTGGCCAATACCCGGCGCGACAGGCGGGTGACGCGCCGCGGTTCGGCGCGCAGCCGCATCGGAGCGGCATTGGCGGGTTCGTTCTCGCTCATGACGCTTGCCCTCCCTTTTCAGCGCGGGCGTCCGTCGCGTGGGGAGCTTCACCCAGGTCTTGTAGCCACGAGAATGGACCGCGCCGCTCGCGCCCGTCGGTTCGGACGATCCTGACGGTCTGCTGCTTGTCGCCGCCACCAAGGCGCAGCTCGGCCGCGCCGAACAGGCGATCGACGATCAGGATGTTCCGATAGATGCGGCTGTTTGCGATCTGCGCCTCGCCGTCGGGGCCGATCACGAAGATCGGCGGCATTTCGCCTTGCACGATACCGTGCGGGAATTCGACATAGACGCGCCTGCCGTCGTCATAGATTGCGATCGGCTTCCACGGCGGATTGTCACCGGAGAGGCCGTAACGATAGTTGCGTGCTGCCGCGGCAGGGATGACCGGCGTTGCCGGGACGGCCTGACGCCCGCCGCCTGCCGGCCGTGGATAGGCCCAGGCGACGGCGGGCATGTAGGGCTTCTGACGAGAGCGCAGCTCGAGCATATAGGTGCGCCGGTCGGTGGTGACGACGAGATTGGTGGTGATGTCGGCGCGCGAGGGCTTCACCAGCACATGGACACGCCGCGTGTTGCCAGACCCGCTTTCGGTATCGCCGATGATCCAGCGCGCGGTATCGCCGGCGGCGATCGGTCCGGCGCCAGTCAGATTCTCGCCCGGCTCAAGCGCGATGTCGCTGATCTGGCCGGGTGCGGCATAGACCTGATAGAGCGCACCATCGCTCCAGGGATAAATCTGGATGGCGTTATAATAGCCTTCGCGGCGTGGCTGGACGCGGGCGGCGGCGTTGGCGCTTTCGACGCGCGCGGTCGGCGTGTTGGCCGCCGTTCCGCCGCGCGTCGGCGTCCAGGCCGGCGGGATATGCAGCGGCTTTGGCCGATCGTCGGTGACGGATGCGGGCAATGCCGGAAGGGCCGGCACATTGGAGTCGTAGCTGATCTGCGGCGGCCTTTGCAGTGTGGCGCACCCGGCGAGCGTGGAGCCAGAAAGCAGCAAAGCAGCCACTACGGACTTACGGAAAGGCGGCTTTCCGCTTCTGCAGATCATTGGCCAGCTCATTGGCTCATCTCCCGCGACCATGAGATTGCGTTGACATAAATTCCGAGCGGATTGGCCTTGAGCCGGTCAGCGTCACGCGGCGGCTGGATCACGATGGTCAGGATCGCGGTCCAGCGCTCGGTGGTGGAGAGCTGGCCGCTCTCGTAACGGCGTTCGGTCCAGGCGACACGGAAGCTATCCGGCGACGCACGAATGACGCTGGAGACATCGACCGCGATTTGCTGCTTGCCGACCTTGGCGAAGGGGTCGTTGGCGCGCGCATAGTCGTTGAGCGCCGCCGATCCGCGATCCGTCGTCCACTCGTAGGCGCGCAACCAGTTCTGCCGGACGATGACAGGATCGGCAGGGATCGAACGGACCTGCTCGATGAAGCGCGCGAGATGCCACGCCACTTGCGGATCAGTCGGCCGATAATCGGCCGTTGCTGGCGCGACGGCCTGCGCCTGGCCGAATTTATCGACCTGCACCACCCAGGGAACGACGATCCCGCGCGCCGATTGCCAGACGAGCGCCGTGGCGAAGCCGGCCGAGAGGATCAGCGATCCGAAGGCCATAGTGCGCCAGTTGCGGGCCTGAACACGGGCGGAGCCGATGCGCTCGTCCCAGACTTGCGCTGCACGCTGATAGGGCGTTTCCGGTTGAGGTGACTTGCCGTAATGCGTGGCGGGTCGTTTGAAGAAGCTCATTTGCGATCGCTTTCGGAAAGATTGACGGAAGAGCCGGAGCCATGGCTATCGCCGGAGCGGACGGCATGTGCGGTAGTCTGGACGGCATGACTCATGTGTCCGCCGCGCCGCATACGTTGCGCCCAAGCCGGCGGAGTGTTCGGAGCGCTGGCCGATGCGCTGGCGGAGATGGAGGCGTCATTAGCGGCTGCCGCGCCGCCGCCGACCGTGCCCATGGTCGAGGAGCCGCCGGTCGCCGCGAACGAACCTTTGGCACCGCCCGCGTAGCTTGATTTAACGCTGTCAGCGGCACGCGCGGCGGCGCGCTTAAGGGGCGAAACGGCTACGGAGCCGGCGGCGCGAGCAACACCGCCAAGTCCGGAAGCGACGCCGGCCGCGCCTGACTGCCCCAGCGAACCGAGCGTGTAAGCCGACGACGAGGCCCCTGCCGCGGCAGCGCCGCCACGCACTGCTGCCGCGCCGCCGGCAAGAGCTGCCGCTCCACCTCGCGCCGCCAGCATCGCGGCACCGCCAGTGGCAAGGGCAGCGCCTCCAACCGCAAGGCCGGTGCCGATGGCTGCACCGGCGCCGAGCTGCGGGCCGCCGGACACGAGGCCGTTGGCGATGCCGGGGCCGAAGATGCCGAGACCGAGGAGCGACAAGGCGGCAAGAACAATGGCCATCGCGTCGTCAACGGACGGCGTATTGCCCCCGAATCCTTGCGTGAACTGGCTAAACAGCGTCGAGCCGATACCGATGACGACGGCGAGCACCAGTACCTTGATGCCGGACGAGACGACGTTTCCCAGGACCCTTTCGGCCATGAAGGCAGTCTTGCCAAACAGGCCGAACGGGATCAGCACGAATCCGGCAAGCGTGGACAGCTTGAACTCGATCAGCGTCACGAAAAGCTGGATCGCCAGAATGAAGAAGGCGAGGATGACGAGCGCCCAAGCAAACAGCAGGCAGGCGATCTGGATCAGGTTCTCGAACACTGCGATCCAGCCCATCAATGGCGAGATGGATTCGAGCAGCGGCCGCGCAGCATCGAGGCCGGTCTGCGCGACCTTGCCGGGGCGGAGCAGATCCTGCACGGTGAAGCCGGTGCCGCTCGCCTTCAGACCAAGGCCGGCGAAACTGTCGAAGATGATCTTCGCGAGATTGTTCCAGTTGGAAATGAGATAGGCGAAGACGCCGACGAACAGTGTCTTCTTCACCAATCGCGCCATGATGTCGTCGTCCGCGCCCCAGCTCCAGAACAGGGCCGCGAGCGTCACGTCGATGACGATCAGCGTGGTGGCGATGAAGCCGACTTCGCCGGACAACAGCCCGAAGCCGGAGTCGATGTATCGGGTGAATACCCCGAGGAAATTGTCGATGACGCCCGCGCCGCTCATGGTTCACCGCCTTTCGTTGGACGTCGGCGACGTGGATGCCGGCCTGTGGCCGAGGAATCTGTTGCGGGTTTCGGTCCAGACGCGCAGACATTCCGCGTCGCTCGCGGCCTGCTGGCCAAGCTCCTGGCACCGAAGCTGGCCCTCGCGCAGCGGATCGCGCTCGGGCTGGATCAGCCGTGGCGGCTGCTCTGCCGGTGCGTCGTCCTTGCGAGTAAGCTCGATCACCGTCATTGTGATGGCGGTCGCGACGAAGACGATCGCGCCGATCCGCGCCAGTAACTTGCCGTCCATGCGCGCGCCCTCAGTTGCCGTTGAACATCTGCGCATTGCCAGGCTGGTAGCCCGAACCCGGCGTGAGGAAGCGGCGGCGTTGCTCGCGCCCCTGTTCGGCCGCGGTGGCACGCTCGGCCTCTGTCAGCGCGCTCGACCGGCCGTTAGCGGCGAGAAGCGCAACGAGATCGGAAAGCTGCTGCGACTGGAGCGCGAGGATCTGGTTGCCGGCCTGCGTTGCCTGCAGCGCGCCGGTCGCCCCCTGGCTCTGGGTGACGAGCGTCGACATTTGCGTGCGATTGCCGTCTATGTTGCCGACCACGCCGGCTTGCACGCGCATCGCGTCCTGCAAGCTACCGACCGTATTCTGCCAGCGGGTACGGGCATCGGCGACGAGTTGCTGATCGCTCGCCGACATCGCCACATTGCCGTATTGCTTTTGGAACGCCTGGTCGATCTGCTGCGCATTGAACGCGATGCCCTGGGCCTGACTTAGGAGCTGCTGGGTGCGCTGGACGTTCTGTTGAAGTTGCTGGAGCGCCGAATACGGCAGGCTCGCGAGGTTGCGCGCCTGGTTGATGAGCATCTGTGCCTGATTTTGCAGGCTGGTGATCTGGTTGTTGATCTGCTGAAGAGCGCGCGCGGCGGTCAGCACGTTTTGCGCATAGTTCGACGGATCGAACACGATGAGCGCGTGTGCGGGCGTGACGAGGAAGGGCGAAATTATGATCGGCGCGGAAAGCAACGCGATGGCAAGCCGGCAGCTAAGGGACTGGCGCAGGGTCATAAGGACGCCTCCTTGTTGATGAGGTTGGGAATGAGATCGACCGCCCAGCTCACATCGCGAGCGTTGAGCCATGCGGTGAGGAAACCATCGCGGCCGTGCTCGGCGACGATCTGCGCGATCAGCGTCTGGTCGGACTTGGACGACGCGGCACAGAGCGCGAGCCCGATATCGGACAGGCCCAGCTCGAACAGACGATTGCCGCGCCGCGACTGGCAGTAGTAGTCGCGCTTCGGCGTCGCCCTCGCCAGAATCTCAATCTGGCGGTCGTTCAAGCCAAACCGCCGATAAATCGAAGTAATCTGCGGCTCGATGGCGCGCTCGTTCGGCAACAGCAGCCGTGTCGGGCAGCTCTCGATGATGGCCGGCGCGATGGCGGAATTGTCGATGTCGGACAGCGACTGCGTGGCGAAAATGACGCTGGCGTTCTTCTTGCGCAGGGTTTTCAGCCATTCGCGGAGTTGGCCGGCGAACCCTTCGTCATCGAGGGCGAGCCAGCCCTCGTCGATGATGAGCAGCGTCGGGCGGCCGTCGAGGCGGTCGCCAATGCGATGGAACAGATAAGCGAGCACAGCAGGCGCCGCGCCGGTCCCGACGAGACCCTCGATCTCGAACGCTTGGCAACGCGAATTGCCGAGATGCTCGGATTCCGCGTCGAGCAGCCGGCCATAGGGACCGCCGACGCAATATGGGCGCAAAGCCTGCTTCAGGTCGTTCGACTGGAGCAGCACGGTGAGGCCGGTAATGGTGCGTTCCTCGACCGGCGCGGAGGCGAGCGAGGTCAATGTCGTCCAAAGATGCTCCTTCACCTCGGGCGTGATCGCGACGCCCTCGCGCATCAGGATCGCGACGATCCAGTCCGCCGCCCAGGCTCGCTCGTAAGTGTCATGGATGCGGGCAAGCGGCTGGAGCGCCACGGAAGCGTCGGAGCCTTCGGTCAGTCCGCCGCCGAGATCGTGCCAGTCGCCGCCCATGGCGAGGGCAGCCGCGCGGATCGAACCGCCGAAGTCGAAGGCGAACACCTGCGATCGGTCGTAGCGTCGGAACTGCAAAGCCATCAGCGCGAGCAGGACGGACTTGCCCGCGCCGGTCGGTCCGACGACGAGCGTGTGACCGACATCGCCGACATGGAGGGAAAACCGGAACGGAGTGCTTCCCTCGGTCCTGCCGTAAAGCAGCGGGGGTGCGCCGAAGTGCTCGTCGCGTTCCGGCCCCGCCCACATTGCGGAGAGCGGGATCATATGGGCGAGATTGAGCGTCGAGATCGGCGGCTGGCGGACGTTGGCGTAAGCGTGCCCCGGTAGCGAGCCGAGCCAGGCATCGACTGCGTTCACCGACTCAATCATGGCGGTGAAATCACGACCCTGGATCACCTTCTCGACGAGGCGCAGTTTCTCATCGGCAAGGCGAGGATCGGCATCCCAGACTGTGATCGTCGTGGTGACGTAGGCCATGCCTGCCACATCGGCGCCAAGTTCTTGCAGCGCGACGTCGGCGTCGGCCGCCTTGTTGGCGGCGTCGGTGTCCACGAGCACGGATTGCTCGTTGGTCATCACCTCTTTCAGGATGGCTGCGATCGACTTGCGCTTGGCGAACCATTGCCGCCTGATCTTCGTCAACAACCTGGTCGCCTCCAGCTTGTCGAGCAGAATCGCGCGCGTGCTCCAGCGATAGGGAAACGGCAGCCGGTTCAGCTCATCGAGCAGACCGGGCGTCGTCGTGGTGGGGAACCCGACGATGGTGAGGATGCGCAGATGCTGGTCGCCAAGGCGCGGCTCCAGGCCGCCGGTCAGCGGCTGGTCGGTCAGTAGCGCGTCGAGATAGATCGGCGTCTCCGGCACGCGGACGAGATGACGCTTCGTCGAAACGCAGGAATGCAGGTAGGTCAGTGTTTGCGCATCGTCGAGCCAGGCGCATTCGGGCATGAAGCCATCGAGCAGCGCCAGCACGCGGTCGGTGCGATCGGTGAAGGCGCGCAGGATTTCATGGGGATCGACGCCTGAGCGTTCGCGTCCTTCGTAGAGCCAGGCTTCCGTGCGCGCCGCTTCCTCGGCCGGCGGCAAATAGAGGAATGTGAGGAAGTAGCTCGACACGAAATGCGCGCCCGCTTCCTCGAAGTCGGCCTTGCGTTCGGCATCGACCAGAGCGGAAGCCGGATCGGGAAACCTGCTGTTCGGATAGGTCGCGGCTTCATGGCGCTGCGCCTCGACGAAGATACTCCAGCCCGAGCCGAGACGGCGGAAGGCGTTGTTGATGCGGCCGGCGACCGCGACCAGCTCGGCCGCCACGGCGGAATCCAGATCGGGACCGCGAAAGCGCGCCGTGCGCTGGAAGCTGCCGTCCTTGTTGAGGACGACGCCTTCAGAAACGAGCGCGACCCAGGGCAAATAGTCGGCAAGGCGAGAAGCGACGCGACGATATTCGGCAAGATTCATCATGTGCGTGTCTCTCTCACACCGCCAGAAAAGCCGGGATGCGCAGATGCCTTCGCCCGACTTCCACGAACAGCGGATCGCGCTTCGCCGCCCAGACGGCGGCGAAGTGACCGATCGCCCAGATGACAAGGCCGACCAGCCAGAGGCGCAGGCCGAGGCCGACTGCGCCGGCGAGCGTGCTATTCATGATGGCGATACTTCTGGGAGCGCCGCCGAGCATGATGTGCTCGGTCAACGCCCGATGGACGGGAGCGGTAAATCCCGGCACGGCGTCGAGTTGTTCGAAAGCCACCGCCATCAGACGAGCGCTCCGCCGCCGAACGAGAAGAACGACAGGAAGAAGCTCGACGCCGCGAAAGCGATCGACAGGCCGAACACGATCTGGATCAGGCGACGGAAGCCTCCGGACGAATCGCCGAACGCCAGCGTCAGGCCGGTGACGATGATGATGATGACGGCGACGATCTTGGCGACGGGTCCTTCGACCGACTGAAGGATCTTTTCCAGTGGCTGTTCCCACGGCATGGACGAGCCGGAGGCTTGAGCGGCGGGCACAAGAACGAGGTTGACGTAGGTGAAAGCGGCGGCCGTCGTTATCAAACGGCGGACGCGCATCGTAGTGCGAATCATTCGGATTCTCCTGTGTTCGGGGTGGCTGGAGTGATGCGGTAGTCGCCATCGGGACCGAGCCCGTCGACACGGGCCAGTTCGGCCAGCCGGCGCGCGGAGCCGCGACCTGAGAGGACGGCAACGAGGTCGACGGTCTCCGCGATCAGCGCACGCGGAACGGTGATGACGGCTTCCTGAATGAGCTGTTCGAGACGGCGCAGCGCGCCGATGCCGGTGCCGGCGTGAATCGTGCCGATGCCGCCGGGGTGTCCCGTCCCCCACGCTTTCAAGAGGTCGAGCGCTTCCGCGCCGCGTACCTCGCCGATCGGGATGCGGTCGGGGCGGAGGCGCAACGACGAGCGCACGAGATCGGAGAGTGTCGCGACGCCATCCTTCGTGCGCATCGCGACGAGGTTGGGCGCGGCGCATTGCAACTCGCGGGTGTCCTCGATGATAACGACGCGATCGGCGCCCTTCGCGACTTCGGCGAGCAGCGCGTTTGTCAGCGTGGTCTTCCCGGTCGAAGTGCCGCCGGCGACGAGGATGTTGGCGCGGGACGCGACGGCCGCGCGCAGGGTTTCCGCTTGATCGACGGTCATGATGCCGGCGGCAACATAGTCGTCGAGCGTGAACACCGCGACGGCCGGTTTGCGGATGGCGAAGGCGGGCGCTGCGACGACCGGGGGCAACAGACCCTCGAAGCGTTCGCCGGTCTCCGGCAGTTCGGCCGACACGCGCGGCGAGCGGGGATGGACCTCCGCCCCGACATGATGTGCGACCAGGCGGATGATGCGTTCGCCGTCGGCCGCCGACATCATCTCGCCGGTGTCGGCCAGCCCTTCGGACAGGCGGTCGATCCACAATCGCCCGTCCGGGTTCAGCATCACTTCGACGACGACAGGGTCTTCCAGAAACCGCGCGATCGCCGGTCCAAGCGCGGTGCGCAACATGCGCGCGCCGCGTGCGATCGCCTCCGGCTTATGGTGGTTGGAAGTCATACCGGCCCCGTTTCCTCACGGGGCGCAACAGACAGGTCCCCGGATGGGGATGACTAAAAGAGACTCAAGTCGGGTTCGTTCAACAAGTTTCGGTCGTAGTAGCAGCGTAGCGTGCAAATACAGGAGAACGGCGGTATCGCCTGCGCCCGCGGGTCTTCGTGTGAGCGGATGGATTTCGAATCAGCGACCTGCGCGGATCTGGACTTTGTCGACAGATGGCCGAGCAACTGCGTTGCTGCGAGCATCAATCCTTGGTCCAATCCTCCAGCCGCAATCCGGCGACGCGCTCGAACTCGGCGGTGTTGTTGGTGACGAGCGGCAGGCCGCGCGCCATCGCTTGACCGGCGATCAGGACGTCATAGGGGCCGACCGGCGTGCCGCGCCGCGCAAGCTCCGCCCTGATCTCGCCGGCCGCCCGCGCATCCTCACGCTCGAGATCGAGAATTTCGAGATCCGTAAAGAGCAGCCGAAGTGTTTCGAGGTTGAAGTCCACTCTCTGGCTGCGATAGGCGCCGAAGTAGAGTTCATGGGCGACCACGGAAGAAACCGCGAGCGCGCCAGGCTCGCAGGATTCAACCTTGCGCAAGAGCGCCTCCGACCGGCGCGTCACCAACGCGATGACAGCATTGGTGTCGAGAAGCCATGTCGTCATGGAAACGCCCGGTCGAGATCGGGACGCTTCTGCTCGTCAGGCTGCTCCCGGCCTTCGGCCATGAAATCCGCGCTAAAGCCGCGCTCGACGGCCGCCCGCAGCGACGCCCAGCGTCCGGAGGCATCCGGCCGCGGACGCAGGATCACGGCGTCACCCTCGCGTGAGACTTCGACCTCATCGACGGTGAAACGAAAATCCTTCGGCAACCGCACGGCCTGAGAGTTGCCGGACTGGAAAACCTTGGCGATGTGGGGCACGGCAACCTCCCGTAGATACGGGACTGTATATACGCCTTAACCCCGATCCCTACAAGGCCGCTATCCCTCCGCTTCATGACCGGCTCCGGCCGTATCGACCTCCTCCGAAATCTCCTGCCGCAGCTTCGGTCCCTTCGCCAGTCGTCTGCCGAGCGCGGTGATGAAGGCTTCATAACGCTTGCTGGCGAGGGCACGTGCGGCCTGCGCGGCGGGTTCTGGCAAGGCAGGTGTGGTGGTGGTCCAGAATCGGACGAACACCGCCAGAGTTTCGACAGCGATGCCGACATCGCGCTCCAGCCGTGCCATGCGGCGATCGAGTTGGTCGAGTCGCTTGGCAACAACCGCTTCGCGGCGCTCGGCATCGTCCGGCGACAGGAACGAGGCGATCGCGGCTTCCGCGATCATCGACTGCGACTGATCGCGGCGCGCGGCGAAATCGGCGAGCGACCTGGTGACATCGGGATCGAGATAGACCGTGAATTTCGTTTTCTTCCTGATGTTGGCCATGGCGTTCACAACTCCATGTTGTCGCCGGGATCGAGCGAGACCTGCCGAGCGAGGCCCTGCATCTGACGGAGCATCCGTCGATTGCGCACAGCGTCGTCCTCGTCAGGATCGTCGGGCGGCTCGAACTCGTTGTCGATCGGCGCCTTCTTCTCCACCGGCTTCACGCGATGGAGTTCGTGTTGCAGCCGGCGTTCGGATTGCGTCGGGTCATCGTTGTCGGATCGTTTTGCCGATTGCGACTCATCCGGCTCCGGCCGCGCCGGGATCGGCAGGGTGCTCCAATCGTCGAGGTGGTTTGTGTTGGGACGTTTCGGCTCTGGCGGCGACAGCACACGCTCCCGGAGGCGGGCGTCCTCGTAATAGCGCGCCTTCTTCGCCCGGATCGGCGGGATGCCCGCGACCATGACGATCTCGTCGGTCGGCGGAAGCTGCATGATTTCGCCGGGCGTCAGCAATTGGCGGGCAGTTTCCGAGCGCGACACCATCAGATGGCCAAGCCAAGGCGACAGCCGGTGCCCAGCATAGTTCTTCATCGCCTTCATCTCGGTCGCTGTGCCGAGGGCATCGGAGACACGTTTGGCCGTTCGCTCGTCATTGGTGGCGAAGCTCACCCTCACATGGCAGTTGTCGAGGATCGAATTGTTCGGCCCGTAGGCTTTCTCGATCTGGTTCAGCGACTGTGAGATTAAGAAACTCTTCAACCCGTAGCCCGCCATGAAGGCCAGCGCGGTCTCGAAAAAATCTAACCTCCCCAAGGCGGGGAATTCATCCAGCATCAGCAGCAGGCGATGGCGTCCGGCTTTCGCTTGCAGATCCTCGGTCAGGCGGCGGCCGATCTGGTTCAGCAGCAACCGGATCAGCGGCTTGGTGCGATTGATGTCCGATGGCGGCACCACGAGGTAGAGCGTGGTTGGCCGCTCGCCGCCAACGATGTCGCGGATTCTCCAGTCGCAGCGGCGCGTGACCTCCGCGATGACAGGATCGCGGTAGAGGCCGAGAAACGACATGGCGGTGGACAGCACGCCGGAGCGCTCGTTGTCGGATTTGTTGAGCAACTCGCGCGCAGCGCTGGCGACGACGGGATGCGGTCCCGCCTTGCCGAGATGCGTGGTCCTCATCATGGCGCGCAGCGTGGATTCGACCGGGCGTTTCGGATCGGAGAGGAAGCCGGCGACGCCGGCCAGCGTCTTGTCGGGCTCGGCATAGAGAACATGCAGGATCGCACCGACGAGAAGCGAGTGGCTCGTTTTCTCCCAATGGTTCCGTTTGTCGAGTGATCCTTCCGGATCGACCAGGATGTCGGCGATGTTTTGGACGTCCCGCACCTCCCATTCACCGCGCCGCACCTCGAGCAGCGGATTGTAGGCTGACGACTTCGGGTTGGTCGGGTCGAACAGCAGCACCCGGCCGTGCTGCGACCGGAAGCCTGCGGTTAGAATCCAGTTCTCACCCTTGATGTCGTGAACAATGGCCGAGCCCGGCCAGGTCAGAAGCGACGGCACGACAAGGCCGACGCCCTTGCCCGATCGGGTCGGCGCGAAGCACAGCACATGCTCCGGGCCGTCGTGGCGCAAATACTCATGCTCGTAGCGGCCGAGCACCACGCCATCGGGATCGAGCAGACCCGCGGCCTTGATCTCAGGCTTCTCGGCCCAGCGCGCCGAGCCATAGGTAGCGACATTCTTCTGCTCGCGCGCTCGCCAGACCGACATGCCGATGGCGACAGCGATGGCAATGATGCCGCCGGACGCTGCGATGATCCCGCCCGTTGCGAAGATCCCCGGCGCATAGGCGTCGTAGAAGTACCACCACCATATAATGGCGAGGGGAAAATAGACGGGCACGCCGAGCAGCTTAAGCCACGGGTGGCCAAGCTGCGCCTGATAGCCGAGACTCCATGCGACATATTGGGTCGCGCCCCAAGTGGTGACGAGCACGATGAGGAAGACGACGGTGATCGGTCCCCACAGGATTTTGGTACCGGACATGGCGATGTTCCTTTCCGATTGGCGCTAGAGGCCGAGCCCCCGCTTGCGGCCGAAATCCCAGTCGATGCTGCCGTCGTCGCGGGCGACGCCGGCGACGTGGCGACCGAGTTGCTTTTCGAGGGAGGGCGACCAGGGCACGAGCTGGAAGCCGAGGCCGTCGTCGATCATGGCGAAGCGGCCGGAGGCGAGCGTGAAACGCTGGCGATAGAAGCCGGCGACATATTCGCCGCTGTCCGCGCGGTTGAACGGAAGGCCGGTCTCGGCCGCGAGCTTCTCGCCGAGCGCGCTCAGTTCCCGATCACGCAAGGTGTTAAGCAGCCGGCGGGCGAAGACGACGCGCCCACTCTGGCGCTCGGCGAGCCCTTCACCGATCAGGTGCTCGGCGCGCTGGTCCATCGTCTCACGCACTTCGGCGCCGAAGCCTCCTTCGGAGAGAGCGATGGGATCGCGAGCGACAGCTTGGCGGTCGAGCCAGGTCGCACCGGTTGCATTCACCTGGGCCTGGATATCGAGATCAGCGCGCACCGCCAGCGCGACACGACGCTCGCCGCGCGCATCCTCAAAGGTGCGCAGCTCAACGATTGATCCGGGCCGGCTATCACCGGCGGCGTCGAGATGCGGCAGCTTGATGTGATGGGTCCGGCCATCCACCCCGTCGACAACGGCGTAGGCCGTGCCCTTCAGCTCGTCATCGAGGCCGCGTTCGATGAGGCGGCCGACGATGGGTACGTCGAGGCTTTCGCCAGCCAGGACATAGTTCGCCGAGCCGCGCTCGATGCCGCGTTCGGTGAGCGCGCGGTGCATCCGCTTGATGATGTCACCGCGCTCGCCGAGTTCGCGCAGGACGGTCTCGGCTTCCGGCTTGATGAACCATTGCGAATGCCCAACCTGTCCGGCGACGCCGAGAACTTCGAGGGTGCGCAGCCGGCCGACCTTCAGCGCATGAAACTCGTCGGGCTGGCGGTCGGCGCGCGGGGCGAGATCGATGATGCCGGATTTACCGGCGTCGCGGACAAGCTGACGGTCGAGCTGCGTCCAGCGTTCGGCCTCGACCTGACTTTCGAGTGTGCGGTGGATATCGAAATCGGAGCGAAGTCCAAGTTCCTGGGTGACGAGATCTTGCGCGCGGGCACGCATCCCCTCCTTGATGTAGTCGCGCGAGATCACGAGATCTTGGCCGTCGTCGGTGCGGCCACGCAGGATGATATGAAGGTGCGGGTTGTCGGTGTTCCAGTGATCGACGCCGACCCAATCCAGCTTCGTGCCGAGGTCTTTTTCCATCTGCCCCATCAGCTCGCGCGCGTGTGCTTTGAGGTCGGCCATATCCGCGGCGTCCTCGGGTGAGATGATGAAGCGGAAATGATGCCGGTCGTTCTCGCAGCGATCGGCGAAGGCGCGCGCGTCGATGTCGTCGCTCTCCGGGCCGAACAGCCGCGCCTTCTCCCCGTCACGGGTCACGCCGTCGCGGCGCAGATAGTTCAGATGCGCGCCCAGCGGTGCGGAGCGCGCGGTGTGGCGGACAACGCGGGTCTTGATGACGACGATGCGCGAGCGGCCGGTCAGCAGGCGATTGGCCTGGATGCTGGCGCGCTGGCCGCGCCCGAAGCGCGAGCGGTTGCCGGGCGTGATCCGGCCGGAGCGCGACACGCGGCCTCCGGCCTTCTGCGCGGCGGCCAACGCCTGTGCGATGAACGGGCGGGCCTGCTGGGCGCGTGTCGAGCGGATGCGCCCCGGACGGACACGGAACTCGCGGTCATCGGTCATGGCGAAACCCCGCACGGTGCAAAACTGCTTGTGAAAAGAGAGAGATGAGCGCGAAGCGCACGGTGCGGGCGAGCGCCGCACGGCGCGGAACGCGCCAGAAAAACAAGCAGAAACAACCACTCGACCGAGGCGCACCGTGCGCCTTTTTATCTCGCCATCGGTCGGTTGTTGCGCCTGCCTCCACCCTCCGCGCCCTCCATGACACGCCGGCATACGCGGGGATGCGAATTGCCGCGCAGCCGGTCATGGCCGACCTCCATCGGTACTGGGAGCGACAAACAGCCCCCTCGACTGGAGCGCGGCAAGCGCGTCGGATGTTGCCGGAACGGGTGGGCGGGCTTTGTCCGGCGAGCCTTCCCGTGGCGCGGCATTGGCGGCGGAATCGCTGAACACGCTCACGACAAAGAGTGTCGCCTCGCGCCAGTCGAACGGTCGCGCCGCCGTCGACGCACCCTTCGATGGACGCTCGCCGCGCAGCGCGGGCGCAAGAAAATCGACATAGGCGCGCGTTTCGGCAGGCAACGGGCGCCCGGTTGCACGGTGCTCATCATAGCGTGCGGGGCCGGCGTTGTAGGCAGCGAGCATCGCACCGATGTCGCCGTAGCGATCCCACATCTCGCGAAGATACGCAGCGCCCGCGAGAATGTTGTCGCGCGGTGTATAGGGATCGCGGCCGAGACCATAGCGGGTGCGCAGTTCGGCCCAGGTGTCGGGCATGATCTGCATCAGGCCCACTGCGCCGGCCGAGGACACGGCGCGAACATCGCCTGCGCTTTCGCCGCGCATGACGGCGACGATCCAGCGCACCGGAATGCCGAAGCGCTGCGCGGCTTCGGAGAGGTGTGCGGCATGGACGTTGATCGAAGCGGCGCGGACCGGACGAGCGTTCTGCGCCAAAGCATGAGGCGCTGCGGCCGCGGAGAAGCTCAGGCCGGAAAGAAGAAGGAGGAAGATGCGGCGGCGGCCGCCGCATCTTCTGATCGCGAAACGAGCGCAGGAATTATCCATGGTCATTCCTGCTCGTCGCGTTTCTTCTGACGGGTCCAGTGCAGGCTCCACTCGCGGCCGTCTTCGTCCGCCTGGAACAGGCGGGCGCGGATCGGCTGCTGAAAGACGGGATCGTCGAGGACAACCGAAACGAACGGGCCGGCGCGATCGCCGGTGCGCTTCCATCCCGCGCCGACTTCCGGTCCGTCCTCGTCGCCGAGATGGATGCGATAGGCCGGCGCGTTCTCGACATTGGCGTTCTCGGCCGGAACGAAGGTCAGGTCGAGATCGAGCGAGAGCGTGCGGATATGTCCGGAATAACCGGACGGGGTGCGGGTGAATTGACCAATCTGCGCCATTGAAGGCTCCTTTCATGAGCGGTGAAGTTGATGCGGGCCACTCGGACAGCCCGCAGCGCGCGCGCGATCACCGCGTTGGCGCGCGCCATTCGAAGCGGCCGTCGCCTTCCTCGTCGGTCCACAGCGGGACCGCGCGGCCGATGATCTGGTCGGTGGAGAGAAGGCCGAAGTAGC
This sequence comes from Nitrobacter sp., assembly GCF_051535215.1. NCBI lineage: Bacteria > Pseudomonadati > Pseudomonadota > Alphaproteobacteria > Hyphomicrobiales > Nitrobacteraceae > Nitrobacter > Nitrobacter sp. The sequence goes on from NZ_JBPPLY010000001.1 coordinate 364,973, forward strand.
GGCCATCGAGGCTGCCTTCGACCTGCCAGTTCATCGCGAAGAACTCGCCGGTCTGGATGCGTTGGCAGCCTTGCCATTCGGGCAGATCGCGGCCGGCGCGATCGCGTTCGAGCGCATGGCCCATGTCGACGCCATCGACAGTGATGACGAGACCCGTCCGGCAGACCACCTGTCCGGAAACCGCGAGCACGCGCTTCAGGAGCGGCACGCCCTTGGGCAGGTAGCCGCGCTTGTCGAGAAAGTCCGCGAGCGGCTCTGGCGCGTCGATGGCCACAAGGTCCGTGACCTCGAAGGGACCGTCGAAGTCGATCGTGTAGAAACCGATCGGCGCACTGGCCGAGGCGTTCCACATCAGCTTGATCGGCATCGGCGTGAGGCCCGGATAGCCGACGCCGAACGACGCGAGCGCCGTGCAAAGGAAGAGACTGACGCGCGTCATGGCGTCACCCGGCGGCGCATCAGCCACGCCTCATGACGTGCCGGCGTATAGGCGGACGGCTGTTCGCCGGCGCGCAGGCAATGGTGGACATGCCGCCAGTGATCGGGATCGACGTCGGCGGGATCGATGCCGAGGCTCTCGATCGCGTCGATGTGCTGCAGCATGCGCTCGACCGTGGGCCAGCTTTCCGCCTTAAGCAGGATTTCGCCGCCCGGACGCACGAAGGGCAGCGTCTGGAACGGCTCCCCGCGCCCGATGGCCCGCACGATGTCGATGCGCGAGACGATCGTGCCGTAGTCGTTGGCGGCCCAGCGGACGAACGCGAAGACGCTGTTCGGTGCGAAGCCGACGACGCTGCGATGTCGATCGAGAATCTGTTCGTGGCTTTTGTGGCCGAACCTGATCCAGTGCTCGATCGTCTTCTGACGCCATGTCAGATGTACGAGCGTGGTGAACGGTGCTGGTGCGTCCGGCGACGGACACCAGCGCGAGCGGCGTGCCGCATTGCCGGTCATGAGGGATCTCCTGACTTTTCGGGGAATTCGCGCGCGAGCAGGTCGCGCAGCATGTCGGCGACGGTGACGCTGCGGCTGAAGGCAGCGACCTTGATGCGGCCGCGCAGGGCTGGGGTGACGTCGATGGTCAGCCGGGCCGTATAGATCGCGGCCGCGCTGCAGCCGGCCGGCGGCGTGTCACCCGCCTTGATCCAGCCATCGGGATCGGCGGGTCGCTGCGCGAAGACGCGCTTCTGCGTGCGCGCCGTCATGATGCGCCTGCGTCATGGAACGGCAGCACGGCGGCGATGCGCGCGCAGGCGCGCTCGGCCATGGCGGCGTCGATCTCACAACCGAGATAGCGTCGGCCGGACAGCCGGCAGGCTTCGCCAGCGGAGCCGGAGCCGGCGAACCAGTCGCCGACCAGGCCGCCTTCGGGACAACTGGTACGAATCAGAATTTCGAGCAGCGATGACGGCTTCTCGGTCGGATGGATCGCGCGACCGTGGCAGTTGCGGACATAGATGACTGACCGCATGAGGCGCGGCCCGCCGTCGTGGCTGACATAGTGGCCGGCGTCGATCTGGCCGGTGTGGGGAGGACGTTGCTTGCGCCGAACCGTGCGCGCTGTCGCATCCGGCGTGGTCTGGACGTCGTTGTAGATGTCGCGCCAGGCCGTCTCGGCGGGATAGAACTGGACGGCCAACTCATGCACGCGCTTGAAGCGGTCATTGTGGAAGCCGGTGCCGTTCTGCTTCTCCCAGACGATCTCCTGTGCGATCCGCAGCCCCGCCTCCGTGAACCGATCCGCGGTCGCCATGAAGCAACGGAGCGATCCGAACACCCACAGCGAGCCGGTGAGATTGAGCGCCTCACGCGCGAGTGCGATCCAGCCCTCGACGCGCCGGTCCCATGCAAGCGATGTGTCGCCATAGGGCGGATCGGCGAGGATCATGTCGAACGGACCGTGCGGCGGCATAATCTCGCGGCAGTCGCCGGTAAGGACCGTCATGGCGGGGTCCTCCCGATGCGCAATCGCTCGATCTCGACGGCGAGCGCGGCGATCTCGCGTGCAGCGGGGGATCGGCTGTCGATGTCCGAGGCTAAACGTCCGGTCTGCGCGGCGTCGGCGAAGACAACGCGCTGGCCGATGGTGCTGGCGAGCACCGGCGGATCATGGTCCGCCAGCGTCTCGGCGGTCTCCCGCGCGATCACGGTGCGGGCGGCGCAGCGATTGAGCACGAAACGCGCCGCGAGTTGCGGCCGGTAGATGCGAGCCTCCGTGAGGAGCGAAAGCATCTCGGCCGAGGCCCAGCCGTCGAGCGGCGACGGCTGCACCGGGATCAGTACGAGGTCGGCGGCGAGCAGCGCGGAGCGCATCAGGCCGGCGACACGCGGCGGGCCGTCGATGACGACGTGATCGGAATCGCGAGCCAGCTCGGGAGCCTCGCGGTGCAGCGTGTCGCGCGCCAGGCCGACGACGCCGAAGGCGCGCGGCAAGCCCTCGCGCGAGCGTTGCTGCGACCAGTCGAGTGCCGAGCCTTGAGGATCGGCGTCGATCAGGGTGACGCGGTGTCCTCTCGCGGCCCACGCGCCAGCGAGGTGCAGCGCCAGCGTCGTCTTGCCGACGCCACCTTTCTGATTGAGCAGCGCGACGATCATCCGCGTCCTCCCGACGGATCGCGAGGACGATGGAGTGTTTCCGAGTGATCGGTGGTCGAGAGGTCGTCTTTACCGAGGGGCGGAGTTGGCGCCGTCGTTGCGGGCGGGAGGTCCGCGCCTGTCGGTTTTCCTTGAATCCGAATCCGGCCGCTGAGGAATGCTGAGTCTTTCCGGGCGGTTGGGCATTTGCCGATTTCCCTTGAATCATAGATTTTGTCCTTGAATCGTGGACCAGCCACTACATCTGGGTGTACTTTCAAGTGACACGCAGATGAGTCGAAGGGAGCGATGAGACCCATCCCGCTCAGTCGCCGTTCGCACATCACGGGTGTTGGGAGCTTCGAGAGCGGTCTCGTCGAACATGAGAGCGCGCTTGAACGGGACTTCGCGTTGCTTGCGAGCTTCGACGATCCCGGCGCAGTGATCGTGTCGCAGCCGATGACGATCCGGTTCGACGCGGCCGATGGCCGGCGGCGATACACACCCGACTTCAGCGTGAAGTGGAGCGACGGGCGGTTCGAACTCGTCGAGGTCAAATACCACGCCGACCTGCGAGCTGACTGGCCGAAATTACGACCGGGGTTCTTGGCGGCGCGTGACGCTGCCCGAGGAGCTGGCGGAAGATTCCGGATCGCGACGGAGCGCAGCATCCGCGGTCCGCGGCTGGACAATGCGCGGCGGCTGTTGCCGCTACGCCGGGCGCCGCTCGACCGCACGCTGGCGGAGATGGCGAAGGCCATCGTGGCCACGATGGACGCGCCGACGCTGCGAGATACGGTGACGGCGATGCCGTGCGACCGGGTGGCGGCGCTCGGCGCGATCTGGCGGCTGATGGCGCGTGGCGATCTGCTGTTCGATGCGCAGCGGACTGTTGGGTTCGACACTCGGTTGAGGCTGTCATGACCCGGCCGTCGCCAGCCCCCGATCTGTCCGAGGTTGCTTCGGAAGACTGGGAGAAGGCGCGGCGACGGTTCGAAGTCCTGAAGCCGCTGGCCGATGCGGAGCGACGGTCGCGCGGCATGGCACAGGAAGCGGCCGACATGCTCGGCGTCAGCCTGACTCTGGTCTATCGCCTGCTTGCCCGCTACGAGGCCGATCCACGGCTGACCAGCCTGTTGCCCGAACGGCGCGGGCGCCGCGAAGGCCAGTTGGTTCTCTCGGCCGAAGTCGACGAGATCATCGCCGCGGTGATCGACGAGCTGTTCCTGACGCGGCGGCGCCAGCGCGTGAGCGATGTTGTTCTGGAGGTGCGCAGGCGCTGCAAGGCGCTGGGCTTCCCGTCGCCGAGCCGCAAGGCGATCGATCTGCGCTTGCGTCTTCGACCAACCGCCGAGGTCCATCGCAAGCGCCATGGCCGCAAGGCTGCACGGGACCGCTTCGCGCCTGCGATCGGCTCGCTCGACGCACCCTGGCCGCTGTCCCTCGTGCAGATCGACCATACGCTGGTCGACGTGATCGTGGTCGACAGCCGGACGCGCGAACCGATCCAGAGACCGTGGCTGACGCTGGCGATCGACGTCCACTCGCGCTGTGTCGCGGGCTTCCACCTGTCGCTCGATCCACCCTCGGCGACCAGTGTAGCGCTGTGCATCGCCCATGCCGCCTTGCCGAAGGACAACTGGCTTCGAACGCGCGATATCGAGGGCGAATGGCCGGTCAGCGGCATCCCCGAGCGGCTTCATCTCGACAATGCCAAGGAGTTCCGTTCCGCGGCGCTGAAGCAGGGCTGCCATGAGCACGGTATCGACATCGACTATCGGCCGGTGCGCACGCCGCATTACGGCGCGCATATCGAGCGGCTGATCGGCACGATGATGGGCAAGGTCCACTTGCTGCCGGGCACGACCTTCTCGGACGTACGCAGCAAAGGTGATCTCGATCCGTCGAAGAGTGCGGCGATGACGCTCGACGAGGTGGAGCGCTGGCTCGGCTACGCCATTGCCGGCGTCTATCACCGCGATCTGCATCGCGGCATCGGCGCCACGCCGCTCGCCGCATGGCAGCGCGGATTGGAGGGCAGCGAGGAGCAGCCGGGTCGCGGCAGCACGACCCCAGTCACCGATCCGCGCAAGTTCCTGATCGACTTCCTGCCGATGGAGCGGCGTCTGGTGCGTCGCCAGGGCGTGTTCCTGCACTCGATCAGCTACTGGTCGGACGTGCTGCGCACGCTGATCGGCGAGCGGGAGAAAATGATCGTACGCTACGATCCGCGCGACCTGAGCCGCATCTATCTGTGGGCGCCGGACGGACGCTATTACGACCTCAGCTATGCCGATCTCCGGCGACCGCCGATCAGCCTGTGGGAGCATCGCCTCGCGCTCAAGCGTCTGCGCGAGCAAGGCCGCGACCAGGTGGACGAGGACGCGATCTTCGCCGCGATCGACAGGATGCGCGGCATCGCCGACCAGGCGATCACGGAAACCAAGACCCTGCGGCGGCAACGCGAACGCCGGTTGCAAGCCGCCAAGGCCGTCGCTCTCAAGCCGGCCGACACCAAGCCCGCCAAAGCTGATCCCTCGGCGTTCGAACCGCTGCCCGAAAACGAGCGGCTGTTCACCAACGTGGAGGAATGGCTGTGACTGGAGAGACCTATCCCCATCTGCTGCCTGCCATGCAGGCGCTGGCCGATGCGCCCGACGAAGCGCGCATACGGCGTATCCGGACAGATCGTTGGCTCGGTTACGCACGGGCGGAAGCCGCCCTGTCGGCGCTTGAGGACCTGCTGTCCTTCCCGAAACGGACCCGAATGCCGAATCTGCTGCTGGTTGGTCCCAGCAACAACGGCAAGACGATGATCGTCGAGAAGTTCCGGCGCAGCCATCTGCCTGGATCGGAGGAAAGCGCCCGCGACGGTGCGATCCGGGTGCCGGTGCTCAAGGTGCAGATGCCGCCGGCGCCGGACGAGCGGCGGTTCTTCTCGGCGATCCTCGAAGCGCTCGGCGCACCGGACCGGCTCAACGACCGGCTGTCGACCAAGCAGGATACAGCGGTGCGCATGATGCGGGCGACCGGCGTGCGCATGCTCGTCATCGACGAGGTGCACAACATGCTATGCGGATCGCGCGACCAGCAGCGGCGGTTCCTGAACCTGTTGCGCTGGCTCGGCAACGAGTTGCAGATCCCACTCGTGGCGGTCGGCACGGCCGAGGGGCTGCGCGCGATCCAGAGCGATGACCAGCTCGCCAACCGCTTCACGCCCTTCGGGCTGCCGCCTTGGGAGGGTGGCGCGGAGTTCTCCCGGCTGGTCAACACGCTCGAGGCATCGATGCCGCTCAAGCAGCCATCGAACCTGTCGGCGCCGGCGATGGCGCAGCGCCTGCTCTCGATCTCGGAGGGCATCCTCGGCGAGGTGGTGTCGATCGTCACCCGCGCGGCCGTCGCCGCGATCGAAACGGGAGAGGAAAGCATCCGCCCCGAGATGCTGGATGAAATGGAGTTCATACCACCCTCCGAGCGTCGTCATGCGTTGGTCTGAGAAGGATCTGTTCGAGGTCGAGTTGCTCGACCCGCCGGACGAGGAACCCGTCACACATCGCCCACAGTTGCCGGGCGGGATCGCGCCGTTGCCGGGAGAAGCGCTGGGGTCGTGGCTGCTGCGCTATGCCGAGCCCTTCGGGATCGCGCCCGACGATCTGCTTCTGCGAAACAGTGACATCGAGTTGACGGGGCGCGGCGACTGGTGCCGCCGCCCGCATTCTCATCTGGTCGAGCGGCTGGCCACCGCGACCGGCGTAGATCCGGCGAGGATCATGGAGATGACCTTCAGAGCCAATACGGGCGATGAAGCTCTTGATGATCTGCGCGAACGCTTCTCCGCGCAGCGCTTCCGCGCCCCGGCGACGATCAGCCGCCGCCAGCGCCGGATGGCTGTCTGTCCATGTTGTCTCGCTGACGACGCTACCCCCTATGTGCGCCGGGACTGGACCGCCGGTTGGGCGACGGTCTGCACGGACCACAACACCGTATTGACCGGCGACTGCCCGGAATGCGGCTACAAGCTGCGTATGCCGTCGCTGTCGTCGCGAGATTACTTTGCGCCCGACCGTTGTCCTCGCTGCGCGTTCCGGCTCGCGACGGCATTGCCGCGCGAGGCGCATCGCGCCGCTGTCGCCCTGCATCGGAAAATCCTCGAAGTGCGCGAAAGCGGCGTCTTCGATCTGCCCAGACAGGGGCTCATCGCCTGGCCAGTCGCCATGGCGTTGTTCGACGTACTGCTCGGCGCTGTTTGGATCGATACCAGGCTTGTGGTTCGCCGCCGGCTCGTCGCCCGGATCGAAGGCGACTTCGGTCGTGGCGTACTCGGGCCGGAGCCGACGAGCAGCTACGACGGCCTGCTCATCCTGGCATGGATACTGGAAGGATGGCCCGACAGGCTGCGCACGACCATCGCGATCTTGCAAGGTCCGCGCCCTCGGCGGCAGATCGAACGCTGGCGCGATCTCGACGACGAAATGCGGCAGAAGTTGCTCGATCTGCTGCTGGCGATATGGCCTGACCAGAGGCCGGCCGACGATCGCGGATGGTGGCGTGCCTGGATCGAGAACCTCCCCGAAACCGGCAAGGAGTTGCGTGCTCGCGCCGCCATCGACCGCTTCCCGCATCGTCGCGCACGGCTGCTTGCGCTCGCCGACGTGCGTGACGGCATGCCGGTCGAACTGGCGGCCGAAGCCGCCGGTATCATCCCGCGGACCCTCTACATCTGGCTCAGGCGAGGCGCTCAGGACGGCCTTGAAGCTGCCCTCGACCGGCAACGGGGCGCGCTCAATCAGGCGCAGGCCATCGAGATCGCCCAGTGGATCGCCGATGCCCCAACCAACCAGCCGCGATGGCGATCCAACCGCGTGAAGAACGAAGTCTTCCGGCGCTTTAGGTTGGAGATCAGTCTCGACGTCGCTTCCCGCCTGCTGCGCAAGCATGGGCCATGGGTGCGTCGCCGTGTCGGTGCCCCTCGTCGATGGAGCCAGCCCCGTGACTGAGTCCACGATTAAGGGGAAATCCCGTTCAACGATTAAAGGAACGCGAGTCCACGATTTAAGGAGCCGTTCAATCATTTATCGGCTCCCGTCCACGCTTTTGGGGAAACCGACAGCGCCCTTGCCGGTCTCTATGCCGAGGTTTCCGGCGGCGTCGCGGGCGAGGTTGTCCACATCGCGCGCGCTCTCTTCAAGGTTAGAATCTATGTTAGATTCTAAGTTAAGGGCGCGATTTCGTGTTTGATCTTCGGCGGTTAGAGCCGGTTTGGGTTCCCGATAGCACGAGCCTCCGGTTCCCGATAGCACGATAGTCCGGGTTCCCGATAGCACGAGCCCGTCCACAGGCTGTCCACAGCGCATCGTCGGCTCGAAGGCGAGCAGCGTGCGGCCGCCGATCTCGACCTCGAGGAACAGCGTGTAGCCCGGCAGCGGCTGGCGCCGGATGATGTCGCGCAGCTCGAAGGCAAAGCGCTTGAACGGCGACAGGCTGCCGGACTTTTGATGGAGATGGCGAAAGTCGAAGCGCCATCCATTGCGCTGGCGGCCGCCGTGCTTGCGCACCAGGCGGTAGAGCCAGCGGTCGAGGCCGCCCGTCAGATCGAAATAAGCGCGGTCGATCGTGAGCACGAGCGCGTCGTCAAGAACGGCTTGGTAGAACCAGTCCGGCACGATCAGCTCGATGCCCTCCGGCCGGCCGTTGCGATCGGTGCGCTCCTGCCATTCGTTGATCCACGAGAAGCGATGGCGGCGGCCTTCCGCCGGCTGGCGGATCGATGTCGCAACGGTCGTCGATTGCAGCCGGTCGAGCGCCGCCTTCAGGCGCTGGTAGTCGCGCAGCGACGTGCCGCGCCCGACATAGGTGAGAATTTCGTAGGGCGTGGCGGCCATCAGCCGCGAGGTGCGAAGCCCGGCATCCCGCGCCTCGACGATCTGGCTCGCCGCCCAGATCAGGATGTCGGCGTCCCAGATTGTCGCCATGCCATGATCGGGCACGGCCTCGACGCGGATCGTCACGTTGCCGGCGACGAAATCGATCGGCGCAACGCGATGGGACTTGGAGAGCGAGAAGAACGGATAGGCCATGAGATCCTGCGCGTCTCGTGGCGCGAAGTCGCCGGGGCGTGCTCGGAACAGATCGAGTTGTCCGCGCTCCGAAAGGGATCGACGCCGCACCGCCATGAAGAAGTCCGGTTGCGGTCAGCGTGCGTAGCGACCGGCGTGGGTCGGCTGCGTGGGCGCGTGGCGTTTGGCGGGAAGGACCGAACCGCGCGGGTCCGACGTCGAGGTGACGGAGCCGCGCGCGGCCCAGGTTTCGAGATCGTCGATGGCATAAACGACGCGGCCGCCGAGTTTGCGATAGGCGGGGCCGGTCCCGTAGGTGCGATGTTTTTCGAGCGTGCGGGCGGAGAGGCTGAGAAACTCGGCAGCTTCCTTGGTGCGCAGGAAGCGCGGCGGCAGAACGACGGGTTCGTGTGGCATGGATCGGGCCTCCGTGGTGTCAGGGACGGTCGCTGCGGTTCAGCGGCGAACGGCGACCACGGTGGCGGAGGGAATGCGTCAGGGGGGATGGGGAAGTTGAGAGGGCTAAAATCCCCACCCTTCGCCCAGGCATCGACCGGCTAAGGTCGACGGCGATGCCGAAGGAGGTTCAGATAGCCGCCGCCGACCATGACGAGGCCGCTCTCGATCAGCCCGATGACGGAATCGCGCAACGGCGAGGTCTTCCACGGATCGGCGGTAACGCGCGCCTCGCCGTAGATCGCGCTGGCAATCTCGCGATAGCTTGCGCCGTTCATGCGGCCGTCGACCGCCTGAAGCATCAGGCGCAGGCGTCGGCGCTGCTGGCGCGTCAAGCGGGTGTCGGCGAGGGCTTTGCGGCCGTAGAGGGCACGCCAGAAGCGGGTCAGCGCATCGACGCGATCGAGCAGATCGATGTCGATCGGGACCAGGGCGACAAGCGCGCGGCGATCGCTGCCGGGAAGAAAAAGCAACTGTGCAGGCATGTCGGCCGGATAGACCGCGTAAATGCCCTCGGGGCCGTCGCGGAACGATTGGAGCCCGACCAGCTCAGGAGTCGGCGTGGCGGGCAAATGATCAGGTGTGGACGCAAACGTCAGCACGGACGGCGCGGCGGCCGGCGACCAGAAGATGGTTTGCGCGAGCGCAGACAGACTCGGTCGCGCCGGGAAACCGCAACCCCCAACGCCGCTGATCCTCTACAGGAAGCGGCGCGGTGTCCTCCCGAGCGCTGGCGAGTGCCTGATATTGATGTTGATAGGGTGTGTGCCGGCGCAAGCACTCCCACGCCAAGCCTTCGGTCGCGAGCTTGTCGAAGTAGTCGTAACTGCTGTGTTCTCTCCATCGAGAAGTATCGGGCCGCATCCCTTCGCCTCCCCTGTCTTGTCAAGGTCGAGCAGAAAATGATTGCCGCACGCGAGAGGTGATGGAAGCTTGGTCAACGGCATTAGGCGATGCCGTAGCGGCATCGCCTTTGCGAAATAATCTCTAAGTTGAAATCAGTTACTGGGGCCAAGCAGAAGCTGGCGATAGCCTGTATGTGTCATCCAGCGGGCGCGCTGGAGATGGCTGTCGTGAACACGCCGCGCCCTGTCGGGCTCGCTGGCAGGATCGATTCCGAACAGCACTTCGACAGCCTCCCGCCAGTCGGCGCCATCGACGTCGGCGTCGAGAAGGCGGACATAAAGCTTGACGTGCTTCCTGTCGTATTTCGTCAGATTCTGACAGGACGGGGCGATGTCCTCGAACGGCTCAATCATAGGGCGGCACGCTTGGTGTGGCGGTGTGGCGGGCGGGAGCTAGTGGAATTGAAGATGGAATATAACCGCTGGAAAGAGCACCGCTCGATGCTGTCCTGGCATCGCCGGCCCACAACCCATCAACCTTTCCGACCCTCGCGATCATCGACAAGCAGCACTCCCTGTCCGCGATCGGTGGTCAGGAGGACAACGCCTGCCGCTTCGATGGCCCGCCGAACCTGATCGCGCGTACCCTCATGCACCCGCAATCCGTTTTCGGATTCGAGGCGCTTGAGGGCGGTCAGCGCAACGCGGGCCTTGTCAGCAAGGGTCTCCTGCGTCCACCCCAGTAACGCGCGCGCGGCCCGTGATTGTCGGGAGGTGATCATGCATGATCACCTCCCACTCGGGCCTACGCGCACGCCAGAACTACGACTATTTTAGTCGCTATTGTTTGCTGATGCGAGCTGAAATCACCGCTCAGCACAATACCGCAGACAACACGACCGAAACTGATTCGGTCGGCTTAAGGAAAAGCCAGCCCAACGCCGATTTCTCCATGTCGCCCCTCACGGGGCGAACGGGTCCATCTCGTCGACGATCGCATCATCCTCACCATCATATTCCGTTGCGGGCATCACCCCCATCGTGCCATCGCCGGCGCGGAAGATGACGATGGAGACCATAAGCGTGGAAGCGAGGCTGAAGGCGAAGGCGTGGGCATCTGCAAGGGACATTTTCCGGCTCCTGTTTGGAGGCGGGGACCATTCCCCGCTCGACAGGCGCCTGAAGTGTTTTGGTCTCGGCCGGGGTCATCGCGGAGGCAAAGCCGAAGCGACCGCACGCTCGCGTAGCGGACCCCAAGCGGGTTGACCTTGGAAGGCCGGGATTGAAACCAAGGTTGCGTCTCAAAGAGCGAGTGGTGCGCGCTGACCGCAGCCGAAAACCCTTGCCATGTCGTCATGCTGAAATCTGACGCTGCTTTTATTCTGGTGGTCTCGATCATCTGCATTGGAGATCTGGCGTGCTGTCGACCGCCAGACCTGATGCAATCAGGCGGCGCGATTTGTACTCGTCACGGAAACTGTGCGCGGGCACCGTCGTCGCAGCGCGAACGTCGAGTTGGGTTGCGGCCGCGATCCGTTGCGAACAGGAGAAGACCCGGCGGCTTGTGCCGCCGGGCCTTCTTTCGCCCGCCCTAGAACGGGATGTCGTCGTCCTGATCGGACTGCCTGTCGCCCTCGCTTTCGGTCTGCTTCGCCCGGCTCAGGAAGTCGACCGTTTCGGCGATGATCTCGCAGCCGTAGCGCTCAACGCCCTGCTGGTCGGTCCACTTCGTGTAGTGGATGCGGCCGCGCACCAGAACCTTCATGCCCTTCTGGCAATGCTCCTGGACCGTCGTGCCGAGGCCGTTGAAGCAAGTGATCCGGTGCCATTCGGCGTCCTGGACCCGATAGCCGTCCTTATCCCGAACAACCTTGCCTTCCGAGTAGCGAGGCCGCGAGGTGGCCAGCGTGAAGTGGGTGATACGGGTGCCGCTCTGGGTGGTGCGGGATTCGGGGTCCTGGCCGATGTTGCCAGCGAGAATGACGATGTTCTGCATTTTAAGTCTCCGTTGCTCCTCGGAGGGACCATCCCTCCGACGAGACCCGGCCAAGGCCGTCGGGAGGCTCCTGCAACTGCCGGCTCGTCGGCAGCTCGCCCCTAAGGCCCGGAGTGGCGCGGGCAGGCGCTTTAGCGCCAACACGGTCCGGAGCCGCCGGGGTTGCGGGTGGAAACCGAACGGACTTAGGGGATCAGTCAGTCGGAGGGATTGGCGCCTCTGAGAGCATGACCACGGAGACGCCCGGCGGAATCATCGTTCGAGCCGACAGCAGCATCGCCTCAGAATCAACACCGCGTCGCCTTGCCGGCTCGCTCGTCACCCCATTCACGGCCACCGCTCACGTCGCCAGACGGAAGGCCATTCGGGAAAAGGCAAAAACGCTATCGGACTCCAGGTGAATGGTCGCGATTGCGGTTCACTGGGAGGCGGCGTGATCCGCCGGCATTGCCGCAAGTGCAAATGAAGTTGATGCGGCCTGCGTTCACGAGAATGAATGCAGCAGGGCAACGACCGTTACGGCCGTGAAAGATCCATGCCCCATGACCGATTTCCGGAGCCGGGCGCAGCTGATCGAAATTGCGGCGGTGAGGACTGTCTCGACCTGACATTCATATTCTGAGCGGGACGCCCAGAGTTCGGCGGTAAAAGCTGCGGGGTTTCCCGAAAGCGGAAGATCGCGAGTGCTTCAGCGCGACAAGACGCTTTCACCAAGTGCGTTGAGACTGACGATTGCGGCGCCGCCGATGAACAGACCGGCGGCTCCACAAAGGAGGTTGAGCGCGATGGCCGAGTCGATGGCGTGCTTCGCGACACCATGCACGAGCGCATAGCCGGCGATCGCGGCGGGCACGGCGAAGACGGCGAGAGCGACCAGGCGCAGAAGCGGATTCTTCGCGAAGCCGAGAACGGCGATGACGAGCGCGACGGACAGCAACGCAGCGGCAATGGCGGCGAAGCCCGACATCATCACGCCGGCTCCAGCGTCCCAGGTGTATTGAGCCGCCGTCAGTCCGGCCCAGAAAGGAAGCGCGTAGATCGCGAGATTATAGGCGACGACGCAGAATGCGATCGTCAAAAAAACGGCGAGCAGGATCAGCGTCATGGAAGCCTCCACATGAACGGTTGAGAGTTCACGACAGGCTGCCTGAGGATGCGCTCCGCCTGCGACTATACTGCTTTGCCGGTTCTGCGTGGGTCGTGCATTTTTCCTCGGACATACCGATGTCGTCAAGTAACGTTCGGAGGTCGATCGTCTGCATCGTGGTGGTTCATTTGCCGCTATCGTACTTCGATCATCAACCAGCAAACGAGCATTGATATGTTGCGCAATAGGAGGCGACGTCATGACGCGGAAAGTCCGCAAGGATGATTTCCCGGTCAGCCAGGTGCGCCGCTATCTCGAACCCGGCCCGATCGTCCTTGTGTCATCGCAATGGCAAGGCAGGACGAATATCATGACGCTCGGCTGGCATACGATTCTGGAGTTCTCGCCGTCGCTCGTCGGCCTGATGATTTCGGGCGGCAATCACAGCTTCGATATGATCAAAAGCAGCGGCGAATGCGTGATCAACCTGCCGACAACGGCGTTGACCGACACAGTGGTCGGGATCGGCAATACGTCTGGAGCAGAGATCAACAAGTTTGCGGAGTTCGGTTTGACGGCAGGCCCACGATGTCGAGGCGCCGCTGATCGATGAGTGCCATGCGAACTTCGAGTGCCGCTTGCACGACGACGTGTTGGTCGATCGCTATAATTTTTTCATCTTCGAAGTGGTGAAGGCGCATGTGGCGGCTTCACCGAAGCATCCCGAGACGCTGCACTACACCGGCGATGGTGTGTTCATGGTATCCGGCAAGATCATCAGCCGGCGCTCGCTGTTCAGGCCCGAGATGCTGGGTTGAGGCGGCGCTTATGCGCCGCCGTTGAACTTCATGACCGGAATGCCGAGCTTGCGGGCCTTGTCCGCAAGGTTCTCCTGAATCCCGGTGCCGGGGAAGACGAGGACGCCGACGGGCAGGACGTCCAGCATGGCATCGTTACGCTTGAAGGGCGCCGCCTTGCCGTGTTTCGTCCAGTCAGGCCGGAAGGCGACCTGCGGCACCTTGCGCCTGTGTGCCCAACGGGAGGCGATCAGTTCGGCTCCTTTCGGCGTGCCGCCGTGCATCAGCACCATGTCGAGGTGCTTGGCATGGACCTGATCGAGCTTCGCCCAGATCAGGCGGTGGTCGTTGAAGTCGGCGCCGCCGGTCACGGCAACCTTCGGGCCAGCAGGCAGCAACACCTCGGTCTCGATCCGGCGCTTCGCCGCAAGAAAGTCGCGGCTGTCGATCATCGCGGCGGTGAGATTGCGATGGTTGACGATCGAGCCGGTGCGCGGCCGCCACGCGGCGCCGGTATGGTGCTCGAAGGCCTCAGTGGCGACGTCGCGGAATAGTTCCATGCTGTTGCGCCGTTCGATAAGGCTCTGACCTTCTGCCGTGAGGCGCTCCAGTTCGACCGACTTCACCTCGCCGCCATCCTGTTCGTTCTGGAGGCGGCGCTGCCCCTGTTCGTTGTCGTCTAGTTCGCGCTCCACCCGGCCCGTGGCGCGGTGGAAGAGATTGACGGTCCCCCAGAGCAATTCTTCGAGGTCGGGTTCAAGGCGGGTATCGCCGAGCGTCGCGATGAGGGCGTCGAAGATATCTGCGACAGCGGCGGCGACGGCATTGCCCTCGGGCAGCGGCCTCGGATCGGGTTCGTCCTGAAACGGGCGCCAGCCGTAGAGCTGGAGTTCGGTGAGAACATGATCGGTGGGAGACGAGGCGTGGACCGGCTCAAAACCTGCATTATCGTCTTCGTTCGTCATCGGGAGCGTCCTTTGTCTGGAGACCGCGCCCATCGCGGCCTTCGCAGGCGTCGAAAGCCCACGGGCGGGACGGCCTGGCAGCCCTCGCCATCTCGCGAGGGCCTTGATGGCCAAGCCCGGCTATTTTGTTTCGCGCTGCAAAGGCGGGGCGGTCCGGGGTCCCCGCGCGACCTGTCGCGTGGGGTGGATTCCCCGCCGGCGGAAAATAGCCGGAGCGCCGCCATTGCCCGGCCGGCCCGTTTGTGGGCCGATCGCCCTCTCAGAAGGCGGTGGGCGCTGCTCTCTCCGACAAGAGAAGGCTGCTCGCGGTGATGAAGGGAGACGGCAGGTCGAGAAGACGCCCAGCCGCGCCTTGTCTCCCGCCGATCCCTCACCCCTCCATGAACCGGCTGACGTCTTCGGGACGAAGCTGCTCCTTCAAGGCCGCCCGAAGGGCGTCGACGCCGCGCCAGCGCAGATCCTCGTTGAAGTCCTCGCACACCGGCGACACCGAAATCGCCTCGATGCCGACGTTCATTGCTCTGGCGACCAGGCTGTCTCGCGCGCCGTCTCCGGCCGGGTCGCGATCTCTGAAGACATAGAGCCTGCGCACCGTCAGCGGGAACAGGATGGCGGCGAGGTGAGCGGCCGAGAGCGCCGCCAACATCGGCATGTGGGGCAGAACCATGCGGGGTGATAGCACGGTCTCGATGCCTTCGCCGGCCGCGAGCACGTCACCGGCGACGCCGAAGCGGACGCCGCGCCCGAGAAGGTCGCCCATCGCCCGGCGCGGTGTATCGACAGGCGCCTTGCCCGAACCGTCCGGGGCGAGCCAGGTGCGGTGCGCGCCGGTCTGCCGGCCCTCGAGATCGGTGACGGCGGCGACCATCGCCGGCCAGATCTCGGTGGACGAATGCTTGTCGGGCTTGTAGTAGCACCTCGGATGGTAGCGCAGCGCGGTAACGCCGACGAGCGACGTGATCGCCCGCCCGTTGAGGTAGGTCGCCGCCAGCGTGCCGCCGATCGGCTGCGCCATGGCGAAGAGACGCCGCGACGCTTCAGGTGAACCCGACAGCGCCGGACTTGCGGTCCGGTTCGTCGGCGCGCTCTGCGGCTCGGGATGCGGGAGCGCGAGGAAACGGCGCGCTTCCTCGGCCACATCCTTGAAGTCGACGAGGCCGAGCGTTTCGCGGATGACGTCGAGAAGATCGCCATGCTCGCCGGTTGCTCCGTCGGTCCATTTGCCCGCGGCGCCCTTGCCGGATTCCGGCCCTGCAAGGCGCACGAACATCGAGCGGCCGGGCGTGTTCTTCGCATCGCCGACGATCCAATATCGTCCGGCGCGATGGCCGGACGATAAATATTGTTTGCAGACGGCCTCGGCATGTCGGCCGAGACGAGACGCCAGTTCGGAGGCATCGTGACGCGCCATCACGCTGTCTCCTGCTCGCCGATGCGCGCGACCGGCCAGCGATCAAGCAGCTTGCCGAGCACCGTCGGAGCGTTGGCGTCGGTCGGCACGAACATGCGCAGCTTCCACGAGATGATCTCATGGTAGAGGCCGTAGGCGGTGAGGCGTTCGCGCATCGTGTCGTCAAAGCCCGACAACTCGATGCGGTTCGCGCCCATGACGCGGGCGCGTCGAAGCTGGAGGCCCTCGGCAAGATCGAGGATCGTCCGGCCGTCCATCAGAGCCGTGAAGGCGTCGTCCGGCGTGAGTGAGGTCGAGCCGGTTGTCGTCGCGGTGGCGGCCCAGGCCGGCGAGACCTTGCGGCCGATGATGCGCTCGCCCGCATCGGTCTGGAGGCGATAGACGCGGGTCGACTCGTGCGGCAGCCGTTTCCAGATGGGAAGGAGAAGCCCCGTGACCATGTGCAGCTTGGTCTCGGAGAACGGTGGCACCTCGGAGATTTCAGCGATCCACGCGGCGGCGAACGCATCGCGGTCGGTCTCGATCCAATGCGTCTCGCGCATCTGCCGGATCGGCAGATTGTGGGCTTCCATCGGCCGGATCAGCCGGACGCGGCGCTCGATCTCGCCGTCATCGAGCATGACGCTGCTCGCAGGGATCTGCACCGCGGCGCGGCCGGAGCGCTCGTTGATCAGCAGGGCCGCACGCGGGTCGCGGAGTTCGGCAAGGGCGTCATCGAGCGTTAGCGGCCGATTGCGCTTGCGCTCATTGATCGTCAGCAGGCTTGTTTCCGCGCCTGTACGCGGATGCGTGTAGATCGTCTGTCGATCGGTGATGACGAAGCTCTCGGCGCGCAGCGTCTCCAGCCCGGCATCATAGGTGCCCGACGCGATCGCACCCTCGATCCTGGCGGCAAGAAGCTGCTCGAAGGCCGTGAACAGCACGCCCTGAAGCTCGATGGTGAGCGCGAGCAGCCGGTTCAAAAATGTCGTGATCGGCGGCAGCTCGTCCTTGATGCCGTTCGAGTCCATCAGCTTCAAGCCGGTGGCGGCCTCGAAGCGCTGGAGCGAGCATCCCTCGACCTTGCCGCGGACCAACAGGAAATAAAGCTGGCGCAGCGCGTCGCGCGCATAATGCGATTCCAGATTGTCCTCGGGCCGGAACAACCCCTGTCCGCCCGTCTGGCGCTGGCCGCGCGTGATGGCCCCCAGCGTGTCGAGGCGACGCGCGATGGTCGATAAGAACCGCTTCTCGGCCTTCACATTGGTCGAGATCGGGCGGAATAGCGGCGGCTGCGCTTGATTGGTGCGGTGGGTGCGGCCGAGACCCTGGATGGCGGTATCCGCCTTCCAGCCGGCCTCGAGAAGATAATGGACGCGCAGCCGCGTGTTCTTCGCGGACTTTTCCGCGTGATAGCTGCGGCCGGTGCCGCCGGCATCCGAGAAGATGAGCCCGCGCTTCAGATCGTCCATGAAGGCTTGCGTCTCCGCGAGATTGGCGGACGCCGCGCGATTCTCGACCACGAGCCGGTCGACGGTGGCGCTGCGCTTGCGCACGATGCGGCGCGAACGGCCCGTCACCTCGGCGACAACATCGGCGCCGAAGTGCTGGATGATCTGGTCGAGCGCGCCGGGCACCGGCGGCAGGCTGGCGAGCTTGGCGATCAATTCATCGCGGCGCGCGACAGCTTCGCGGCTCTCGACCGGATGGCCGTCAC
Organism: Nitrobacter sp.; assembly: GCF_051535215.1. Classification (NCBI taxonomy): domain Bacteria; kingdom Pseudomonadati; phylum Pseudomonadota; class Alphaproteobacteria; order Hyphomicrobiales; family Nitrobacteraceae; genus Nitrobacter; species Nitrobacter sp. The sequence goes on from NZ_JBPPLY010000001.1 coordinate 382,856, forward strand.
GATAGACCGGCCGCGACGACAGGTTTCCCGAACTGTCGGTGAAGCGTTCGTAGAGCTGCACCGGGAAGGAATGGGCAAGGTAGTCGAGGACGTATTCGCGAGGCGTAATGTCCACGCGCACGTCATTCCATTCCTCGGTCGGCAGTTGGGCCAGCCGCCGTTCCATGAGTGCCTCGCCGGTCGAGACGATCTGGATCACGGCCGAATGACGCTCTTCGAGATCGCGCGTGATCGAACGGATCAGGGTCGGCGTTTTCATGCTGGTGAGCAGATGGCCGAAGAAGCGCTGCTTGGCCGACTCGAAAGCCGAACGGGCGGCGGACTTCGCCTGCCGGTTCAGCGTGCTCGATCCGCCTTCGCCGGCGCCGGTGATGTTGGCGGCCTGCATTGCGGCGTCCAGATTGTTGTGGATGATGGCGAACGCGCCCGCATAGGCATCGTAGATGCGGATTTGTTCGGGCGTCAGTTCGTGCTCGACAAGCTCGTATTCGACGCCGGCGAACGAGAGCGAGCGGGCGGTATAAAGGCCGAGCGCGCGCAGGTCGCGGGCCAGCACCTCCATCGCCGCGACGCCGCCCGCCTCAATCGCCTCGACGAACTCGGCGCGCGTGACGAACGGAAAATCCTCGCCACCCCACAGGCCGAGTCGCTGGGCGTAGGCAAGATTGTGGACGGTGGTGGCGCCGGTTGCCGAGACATAGACAACGCGCGCGTTCGGAAGCGCGTGCTGGAGGCGCAGGCCAGCACGGCCCTGCTGCGAGGCGGCGACGTCGCTGCGCTCGCCCTTGCCTCCGGCGGCGTTCTGCATGGCGTGCGCCTCGTCGAAAATGATCACTCCGTCGAAATCGGAGCCCAACCATTCGACGATCTGCTTGACCCTGGAAACCCTCTCTCCGCGATCGTCGGACCTGAGCGTAGCGTAGGTTAGAAATAGGATGCCTTCGCTGAGCGTGATCGGCTTGCCTTGCGGGAATCGCGACAGCGGCGTGACCAGCAAACGCTCCATGCCGAGTGCGCTCCAATCGCGCTGCGCGTCCTCCAGCAGCTTGTCGGACTTCGAAATCCAGACCGCCTTGCGGCGACCTTGCATCCAGTTGTCGAGAATGATCGCGGCGGACTCGCGACCCTTGCCGACGCCGGTGCCATCGCCGATCATGAAGCCCTGACGGAAGAGGACGCCGCTCTTGGCGTCATCGGACGCGGCGGTCAGGACGTCGAACGTGGCGTCAACCGTCCACGCGCCGGCGAGATAGTTGGAATGCGCTTCGCCGGCATAGATGACGGTCTCTAACTGAGCGTCGGAAAGTAGCTCGCGGATCTTCTCCGGCAAGCGCGGCCGGTAGCTCGGCTTCGGCGGCGCTATGCTCGCCATGGCGGCCGACTGGACGAGCTGGGTCGGATGCGCCTGAGATCCGGCAATGTGGATTGCCTGAAGTCCGTATTCCTCATAGATGGAATCGGAGATGTGGCCGCCCTCGGCTGCCTGCCAATCGACGGTTTCGTATTCGAGCGGAGTGCCGTCCGGCTCAGCCAGCGCGGCGGCTGGAGCAGCCTTCGCCGCCCGGTTCAGATAGCCGCGCACGGTGTGGGCGACGGCTGGCGCCGCGACCGGCACGGCGACGGACGGATCGACGTGCAGCCGGCCGGGCAGATGCGAGGCCAGCCAGCCGAGCAGCGTGGCGACGTCCGGCGCGATGCCCGGCGCGGCCGGAAACGCGGTCGGATCGTCGGCGGGCATCTTGTCGATGACGGTCAGCCGCGTGGCGATGGTCGTGCCGTGCTTGGCATAGACCGAGCCGTCGATGGCGGCTGAGAACACGACGCGGCCGCGTTCCTGCAGCCGGGCATAGGCCGAGGACCAGGCCGACGCATCGGGCGCGAAGTTCGCGCCGGTGATGGCGACGAGACGGCCGCCGGGAGCGAGACGCGCCAGCGCCGAGGTAACATGGCGAAAGGCGGCGTCGGCCATGCGGCCTTCGACATTCGCCATGACCGAGAACGGCGGGTTCATCAGCACCACGGTCGGGACCACGGCCGGATCGAGATGGTCGTCGATCTGAGCCGCGTCGAAGCGCGTGACGGATAGGGCCGGAAAGAGGGAAGAGAGAAGCGAGGCGCGCGTCTCGGCCAGCTCGTTGAGCACGAGCGAGCTGCCGGCGATCTCGGCCAGGATGGCGAGGAGTCCGGTGCCGGCCGAGGGCTCCAGCACGCGGTCGGCCGGCGTGATCGCGGCGGCCGTCATCGCTGCAAGACCCAGCGGAATCGGCGTCGAGAACTGCTGGAAGGTCTGCGCTTCCTGCGAGCGGCGCGTGTGCGTCGGCATCAGGCCGGCGATCTTGACGAACTGCGGCAGGATCGCCGTCGGGTTGCCGACTTTACGGAAAAGCGGCTTTCCGTATTTGCGCAGAAAGAGGACGGTCGCGGCTTCGCAGGCGTCATAGGCCGTCTTCCAGTCCCATGCGCCGGCGGAGTCGGAAGCGCCGAAGGCAGCTTCCATCTTGCCGCGCAGGGTGGCGGCGTCGATGCGCTGACCGCGTTCGAGATGTGGAAGGAGGAGCTGCGCCGCGGCGAAGATCAAAGGCGCGCTGTCGGAATCGCTGACGAGCGGAAGCTGTGCGGCAGCGGGCAATGCCACCGATGCGGAAGTCATGGTCATGATGCGAACCTCGGGAGAGCGGGACGGGAGTGAGCCGCGCAGCGCTCTCTCTCGACCGCACTGGCTCACATCTGTCCCCGCCACGCTCTCGCTCTCAGATCATGGCGGTCGCCAACATGAAAAAAGCGCCCCACCGAAAGGCGGAGCGCTCGTGAAATTCAATCGATGGCCTGGAAGATCTCCGATGCCTCGGGATGTCCGTCGCACCAGGCATGCAAGCGATGGTAGCCTTCCACCAGATGGTCGGACTCAAATTGGAAGGAGAGATGTGAGAAGGTGAAGAGCGTGGCGATGATGCCTGCGGCCTCCGCCGAGACCTCGCCGCGAAATTCGGTGATGTCGCTTTCGATCCGGAAACGCGAGGTTGATTTCGGCGCCAGAAACAATGGCTGGCCATCGCATTCGTAGAAATTCCAGAAGCCGCCGCCATAGTCTCGGGGGCTAAGACGATCCATGAATGTATGGACGGTATTTTCAGCGACGATCAGATGGCGAAGGCCGAATATCGTCGGCAAGAACATCTCGCGGCGGTTGTCCGGAACAAGCGTCGCGACATGGGTACTGGCGTCTTGCGTCGTCATGGGGCTGATCTCCCGAGAGCGGAAGAGGACGAGTCTGGATAGCGCTCTCTCTTCTTCTGTTCGGGCCCATCCCGACCCGACAACCCTCTCCCTCTCAGTTCGACCAAAGCTCGTTTGCGATCTCGCGTGCGATCATGGCCCGCGCCTTCATCATCAGGTGGTCACCGCGCGTTTCAGGATGATCGATGAACCGCGCGGCAGGGCCGTTCTCGATCCAGTCGGCGTAGGAACACCAGCTCCGGTCGGTCAGCCGGAAGACGGCCATGTCGGACGCCCAATGCGGTTTCGGCTCGACGACGCCGCCGCCGCCGCCGCGCATCTCTTCCCACGGAAGCGAGCGCTCCGAGGGAGGATTGCGGCGATCATCAGCGAAAATTTCATCGATGGTCATCATGCTGCACCGCTGTCTTCGGACTTCTCGATGAAGCTGGCCGGATTGTCGGGATCTGGCGGCAGGTAAGCGTCGTAGGGATTGCAATCCGCAACGAGATGGCCGAACGGCGCGAACACGTAATCGTCTCCGTCGCGTTCGACAGCGCACAGGACGTAGCGCGGCTCGCGCGTCACGACGTCGAGGCACTCCAGGAGTGCTAGGTTGCCGTCATCAGCAGCGCGCAGCATGGTGTTGAAATTCGTGCGAACGGGATCGGGAATAGCCATGGGTTCTCCTGAAACAAAATGGCCCGCTGTCGAAGGGACAGCGGGCCAGGTGGGTGGGGAAATGCGGTGGTCAGGCGGCGGCGCGGCCCTCGACGACATCGGCGCCGACCTCGTCGGCCGTGATCTCCTTAAGGCGAGCATGGTGATAACCGGCCTTGGCCAGCCATAGTTCGGCAGCTTCGCGGTTGTCGGCGAGATACAGCAACTCTTCATCGTCGCCGATCCGGTTCAACACACGGACCATGCCGATCTTCGGACGTTCGGCTATCTCGAAGCTGAGATCGCTGTCGACCGAATGGGTGCGCATGACGGTGACGAGGATCACCGAGCCGGATTCGAAATTGCCCTCGTGCAGGGTGATCGAGGCCGGCGCGATATAGGTGGCGCGATCGCGCGGCGGCTGTTTGCGCACGAGCCGACCGACACCGTTGCCGCTTTGCCAGGCCGCGAGCTTCTTGGTGAAACGCGCTGGCGGCTTCGGCTTGTGATCCGTGTAGCGGATCAGGGCGCCGATGGGCGCGATATCGTAGATATTGTGTGCGGACATGACGTCAGCCTCCTGAAATGAAAATGGCCCGGCGGGATGCCGGGCCTTGGGATGGAAGGGAAGAAAAGCGGGGCGACCGGGAGCCGCCCCGCTGGTGCGCGTCACTCGGCGGCGGCGAGAACCGTCGGATCGTCGATAGCGTCGGTTGCAGCTTCCTCGTCGCCGCCGGCGAGGAACTCCGGCAGTGCGACGTCGCCGCCATCTTGCCCCGCCGAGGTTTCAACAGCCGGCGCCTCGGCGATGAGGCGCAACGGCTCCGGCAGCCAGCCGGTGTCGGCCAAGAGACGTTCGGCCTCACGCGCCATATCGTCCTTCTTCAGGTGGTCGATCAGGCGCACCTTCTCCTCACCAAGCGCCTCATGGACCGCTTCGAGGATGCGGGGCTTGGTGACGCGGCCGAGGTAGTTCGCGACGGTCGGCCGGAAACCGGCATCCGACATGTCGAGGCCGGTGACGCGAGCAAGGCGGTCGGCTTCCGCCATGCGGGTCCGCAGGCCGTGCTCGGAAATCCCGGTCGCGCTCATCGGATTTGGACGCTCATAGAGCGCGTTGATCCCGAAGGAAACGCAATGGGCGAGAAGCGCCATGCGGCTGGCATCGTCGAGCACATCGAGCCAGTCCCACAGCGCGTCATCGTCGGCCGGCAGATCGGCTTTCCAGCCCGCATGCCGTTCGCTGACCGATTTCGCGTAGGCGCTGTCCTTGAGGTCAATTCCCTGCTCACGGAAATACACCTCACGCATCGACACCTGGACAGCCGAACCGCTCGTGGAGCGCTTGAAGGTGTCACGGACCAGCCGGTGCAGCAGCGCCGTCATGGCGATGTGCGGATGAGAGCCGACAGCATCGCTCAGCGCGACGGTGCGATGCGCCGTCAGTTCGGCAACCAACCGCTCGGGAAGAGGCTTGATGATCTCTTCTTCCTCTTCGGGCTCGGCCGGCTGTCCGTCGATGGTGACGACGGTGCGCTTGCCATCCGGCGCGAGCGTGTCGTCGGCGACGTCGTCATCCTGTGGGGCATTGCCGTCGACGGTCTCGGGCTGTTCGTCCTCGGGACGGACCCAGCCGCGATCGACGACAAGGGCGCCGTCCTCGTCGACAGTGACGAAGGCACCGGCGATGGCGATCTCGGCGGAGTTATAGATAGCAGGACGGCGTTCGAAGACGTCGAGCTGCTTCTCGATCTCGCCGAGCCGGTGGTCGATGTCGTCCGGCAACTCGTCGTACTCGGCATATTCAGTCTCGAGACGCTCCTGCTCCTCGCGCAACTTCTCGCGCTGCCGCTGCTCCTTCTTGGTCAGTGGCGCGAAGGTGCCGGTGATTGCGCGCAACCCGTGATCATGGCCATAGGGAAGTTCGAGGTCGGCGTTGACCCACTTCCAGCCTTCGGCCGCGACCTCGTCGGCGGTGACCTTCAGTTTCTCGGCGACAAGGCGATCGAGAAGCGCCACATCTTCCAGCCAGCCGTTCTCGTCATCATCGAAGAGGTAGCGCGGAAGCACCTGGCCACCTGCCGCCATATAGGCATCGATACCGACGAACAGCGCGCGTTTGTCGGATGCGGCAACGGTGGTTTCGGTCAGCATGCTCCGGATACGCGAGGGCTCGCGATAGTAAGACTGCTTGACAGCCTCCCATACTTGCTCCTGACGGGCATGATCCGGATGCGCGGTGAACGCCTCCAGCATCGCCAAGGTCATGGCATCCTGGGCATACACGTCGTGCAGCTTTGGCGAGACCTTGGCGAGCGCGAGGCGCTGATCGACATAACGCTGGCTGGTGAAGTAGGCGCTGGCGACTTCCTCGGTGCTCATCCCGCCGTCGACCATGCGCTGGAACGCCTTGAACTGATCGAGCGGATGCAGCGCGAGCCGGAATGTGTTTTCTGCCAGCGAGTCGTCGGTCGCCGAGGTCTTGGCGTCGGCCTTCTTGACGATGCAGGGGACAAGGCCATCGGCGGGGAAGCGACCGGCTTCGACCAGGCGTGCGATCGACCTGTAGCGGCGTCCGCCAGCCGGAGTCTCGAAATCGCCAGTCTCATTGCCGTCGGCATCAAGAACCACGCGAACATTGAGGCCCTGTATGAGATCCTCGCGGCGGTCGATGTCACGGGCGAGGTGGTCCACGCCGGCCTCGACGCCGGTTTGGCGAACGTTGGCCTCCGACAACCTGATGTGGTTGAACGGAATGTCGCGTGCTCGCGAGAAGACGATGATTGCGGGTGCGCGTTTTTTCTTGGCAGCTTTTGCCATGGTGGGTTACTCCGTGACGGGCAGCCGGGAGCCTCTCTCTCGACCTATCAACCCGTCAGCGAAAACCCATCCCCTCTCTTCCTCTAAGCCGCGGAACGCGCGCGTTAGGTTGGCGCCGTGCGATCATTGCGTATCGGTGGAGAGGAGGATCATGCCGCGTTCCTGTCCATCGAGGATTCGGCAGCGACCGCAACGGAATTGTCTTCCGGCAGGAAGGACAAGATCCAGTCGGCCGCCTTGCTGGCCTGGCTGGCGGCGCGGACGACGGCGCGGGAATCCTCGCGCAGGGTTTCGAGCCAGGAGCCAATGTAATCCGCGTGGCGCACCGTCGGCACGGTGCCGAGCGAGGCGCAGGCGAAAGCGCTCGACATCTCGGCAACCAATTCCTCGAAGGCATATTTCCTCGTGCCGAAGGAGCCGGAGAGATCGCGATTCAGCCGGCTGTGATGGCCGCTGGCGTGCCCGATCTCATGCAGTGCCGTGCGATGCCAGTTGATCGGTTCGAAATAGGCTTGCGGCGGAGGAACCTGCACATAGTCGTGCGCCGGGATATAGAAGGCGCGGTTGCCGCCGATGCGGAAGTCGATGCCCGTTGCTTTGATGAGCGCTTCGACCTTCGGCTCGATCAAGCCTTGCGGCGTCGGCGGCGCAGCGACGGCGATTTCGTCGGGCAGGCCCTCGCATTGCGCCGCGTTGAAGACGGTGAAGCGCTTCAGGAAGGGGATCGATTGCGCTTCCTCGCCGGTTTCGCGAGCGCGCTGCTTCTCGCCCTCGGGCACGAAGCGATCGGCATAGACGACAGTGGTGCCGCGCTCGCCCTTGCGGACATTGCCGCCAAGAGAAAGGGCTTGGCGGAAGGTGAGCCAGCCCTGGCCGGGAAAGCCGTGCTCGATGACGGCGCCCCAGAGGATCAGAATGTTGATACCGCTGTAGGTGCGACAAGTCGCGGCATTCTTCGGGAGGCCGAGCGGGGCTTTTGCCGTGGACGAGCCCCATGGCTGAACCCAGGGGAAGCGGCCGGCCTCCAGCTCGGCGATGACCTTGGCGGTGATTTCGTCGTAAAGGTTCGCCCGGTTCGCGCCGGCGCGTGGGGTGCGATCATGTCTGGACATCGCGGTTCTCCGCGACAGGCGCCGGAGACCTGTTCTCCAGCCCTCAACCCGTCACGGCAAACCCGGCCTGCACTCTCACTCTAACCGGGACGACGTGGTCGGTATTCAGAGGCCAGCTTCCTCAAACACCTTCTTGAGGATAGGCAGCGCCGTCATCGCGGGTGGCCATCCGGCGTAGAATGCGATCTGCGTGACAGCCTCGATAATCTCTTCCTTGGTCACGCCATTCTCGAGCGCCTTCTTGATGTGAAACGGCATCTCGTTGATCCGGTACATCGCGATCAGGCAGGTGATCGTCACCAGGCTGCGGTCACGCGGCTTCAGCGAGGGGTTTTCCCAGACGTCGCCAAACAGCACCTTGTCGGTGATCTCGGCAAGGTGTGGCGCGATGTCGCCAAAGGACTTGCGCGCGTTGGTCGGTTTAGTAGGCATCGTCTTTACTCCTACGGTTAGGGGCCATGGCATGACGGCCGCCACGGTCATCGAGATCGCGGATCGGCGCGTGAAGAGTGGCGCAAACGCCATCAGTGCGCGGTGAAACCGCCATCGACCGGCAGCGCGGCGCCGATCACGAAACTGGCCGCCGGGCTGCACAGCCAGAGCACGGCCGCGGCGATTTCCTCGGAACGTCCGAGGCGACCGATCGGCTGCTGCTTCATGATCTCGGCCATCGCATCCGATTGACCCTCCAGCATCGCCTGCACCATCGGCGTGTCGATCGTGCCGGGACAGATCGCATTGATGCGGATGCCGCGCGGCGCATATTCGACGCCCGCGCTTTTGGTCATCCCGATCACGGCATGTTTGGTCCCGTGATAGGCGGCGCGTCCGGGCAATCCGACCAAGCCCCCGAGCGACGAGCAATTGACGATCGCCCCCGAGCCCTGCGATCGCATCACTCTGAGTTCATGCTTCATGCAGGCCCACACGCCGCGCTGGTTGACGGCGGTGACGCGCTCGAAATTCGCCAGCGGCTCGTCCGCCGCGTCGGACGGGGGCACCTGGATGCCGGCATTGTTGAACGCCATGTCGAGCCGGCCATATTCGGCGACCGCCAGGTCGATCATAGCCGCCACCTGCGTTTCATCGGCGACGTCGCAGGCCGTGCCGATCGCGGCGCCGCCCGCGGCGACGATCCGCTTCGCTTCCTGCGCGGCGAGATCGCCATCGATGTCGGCCAGCACCACGGATGCGCCATTCTCGGCGAAGGCGCGCGCGGTCGCGAGCCCCATGCCCTTGGCCGCGCCGGTGACCAGCGCGACCTGATCCTTGAAAACATAGACCGGGTTCATGAGGTCAGCCCTCCCGACCGGCGGCGGCGATCTGCCGCTTCTTGCCGAACACCGGGAAGGCACCGGCCTCTCCGTAGTCGGTGCTGTTCTCCCAACCCTTGAGGGTGTCCATATCGGCATCGGAGATGACGAAGCCGATGGCGGCATTGTCGCGCATGTGCGCCGCATTGGCCGTCTTGGGTAGCGGGAGCAGGCCGAGCTGGAGGCAATAGCGGATGCAGAACTGCGCGATGCTGACCCCATAGCGCTGCGCCAGCGCGCCGAGCTTGGCGTTCCTGAGCGCGGCGCCATGGGCGACAGGGGAGTAGGCTTCGACCAACAGCCCCTTCGATCGCGAATAGTCGATCAGGTCGAACGGGGTGTTGCCGACATGGGCCAGGACCTGATTGACCATCGGCGCGACGTTGCCGTTGTCGAGCAAATTGTCGAGGTCCGCGGCCTCGAAATTCGAGACGCCGATCGCGCGGACCTTGCCGGCGGCGTAGGCTTCTTCGAGCGCGCGCCATGCTTCGAGATTGCCTTCGAAGAAATGCTCGCCTTCCCGAAACTCTGCCCAGGGCTGCGGGCTGTGAATCAGCAACAGGTCGATATGATCTAGCCCGAGCGCCCGGAGCGACTTGTCGATGCGGGCGCTTGCCGCAGCGAAGGTCTTGCACTCGGCTGCCAGCTTCGTGGTCACGAAAATCTGGTCGCGGGATACGCCGCTCGCGCGAAGCCCCGCGCCCACGCCGTGCTCGTTCTCATACGCCTGGGCGGTATCAATGTGGCGATAGCCGATCTCGATGGCTTCGCGCACGACACGTCCGGTATCGGCGTCGGGAATGCACCAGGTGCCTAGCCCCAGCTTCGGGATCTTCACCCCGTTTGCGAGAGTACGGGCGGCCAGGCGCTGCGCTTCATAATAGGCTTGGCGTTCGTGGTGCGTAATCAGGACGCGGGCGTCCTGCTGCCAGCGTTGGCGCATCCGTCGCCGGCGCTCGATCCAGTCGGTGAGGACACGGAGCATTTAGTTGCGCTTTCCGATGCGGAAAGAACCGGCAGGAAGGGCGATCATGGTTCGGGAGCCATTCCCCTTTCGACGTCCGCCTGCGCATTCTGGATGTACAGCCACCTAGCCGAGCAATTATGGCTCGGTTCTCTGAATGAAGTCCAAATTTCTGAGTTTTGGCTATAGTTTAGCAAGCGACTCGTTGGAGGGGATAGTGAACATTTATTGCAGGGGGGCAGCTCGCATCAGGCACATGGCGACTGGCGAGATCTATGAGATCGAGAGTGACGAACTGGATTGGGATGCGGTGGGCGGCGATGAACGCCAGATGGGGCCGGAAATCCACTATGAAGCGATATTAGAGCATCCCGCGTTGGGGGAGCTTAGATGGTCGCTGTGGGAATATCCCATAGGGGCTGAGAACCGTCATGAGACGAATGTGGGAGGGCATGGAGTCCTTGAAGATTTTGAATTCGGCCTTGAACATGATGAGCCTGAGCCGGACGATCAGGAGGGAAATTTGGACAAACCAGGAGGAGCGGAAGAGCCAAAGCAGACATTCCGTTTCATTCGAGGGAGCGACGCCGATAGTCGCGAATATGATTGGGTCGAAGGCGCCGATATTGTTCGTAAGGCTCTGGCGGAGTCGTTGAACGCGAAAAATGTCGCTTTCCTACTCGGAGCGGGGTGCTCGTCGCTACGTGTAAACAATGCCGAGGTTGGTATTCCAACCATGGCACCGCTTGCCGCAGAATTCACGAAAACGCGCAAAGAGGATGTTGCGGACTTTCCCACGATTGCGGAGCGTAAGGTGTTCGTCGAGCAACTCGGCATTGATATCAGCGCGAAGGAATATGCTCGTAATCTCGAACGCCTGATGGAACTGCTTCACAGCCTGCGGTTTGCGCTGGAGCGAAGCGCGCTTGAAGTATCGAAAAAGCAACTGATTGCCGTGGTGTCGGTCATAAAAAAGGTTCAGGCTTTTCTGTGGGAAAAATGCACCAAAGGGGCCTTTGCCGTCGGTGATCGCGGTGTTCTGAATCTGTATGAAACTTTTTATCGGAAACTCGTTCTGCGTGACCGTTCTCTGCCGCGGCCCTGGGTGTTCACGACCAATTATGATCTTTTCAACGAGACGGCTATGGATAGGCTTGGCCTGCCATATGCAAACGGGTTTTCCGGTGTTGTCGAACGCCGCTTCAATCCCGCGACTTTTCGGTACGCGTTAGCCGAGCAGCTCGATCTGACAAGCCGAAAATGGTCGGCAGTCGATGGGTTCGTCTATCTCTGCAAGATCCATGGTTCGATAAGTTGGACGGAGGACGATCACGGTCTCTTCCCGATTAGAGAAACAGCGGCTTCCGAAGTGCCCGGAAAGGTCATGATTTATCCAACGCCAGGGAAGCAGAATGCCAGCCTCGGATCGCCTTATGCCGACCTTTTCCGTGAATTCCAGTCGCGGGTCGTCCGGGAACAGAGCGTTCTGTTTACGATGGGGTACGCATTCGGCGATGAGCATATCAACAACATCATCTATCAGGCGCTGACGATACCCACGTTCCGACTGGTTATCTTTGTAGACCCCAATCTCGATGGCGATATCGCCAAATTGAAAGCTCTCAACGATCCCCGGATTTGGATCATAGGGGGTGAAGGCCCGGAAGCGGGACGCAAGGCGCATTACTTCGATACGATTATCGAGCAGTTCATGCCTCAGCGACCGAGTGAACGCATTGATGAGGCTGTCCGCAAGGTTCTAGATGCGATGGCTCCTTCTCAGAAGAAGGAGGAACAAGAATGAGCCGTGACGACCGAAAGCGGGCTATCGGCAAGGTCGTCTCCGTTGCGGCCGATAAATTTGTCGTCGAGATGCACGCTGGGACCGACAACTTCACGGTCGTCGGATTCGATGACGTCCACTACGTGGCTCGCCTCGGCTCCTTTTTAATGATCCCAGCGCAGACGGAGTATGTCGTCGCAGAGGTCGTCGGGCTTCGCGAGCGAGATGTCGGCAGTTCAGATCGACGCGATGGCGATATGGACAAGGCGTCATCGGCGAAATTTCTGGATGTCGTACCTGTGGGGATGCTTCCCCAAAAACTAGACGAGAAATTTCGGTTCGGTGTGTCTATATTCCCGTCGCTCTACGCCGATGCGCTCTATGCTCTGGACGCCGAACTCGATCGCGTGTTTGAGACGGACGTTCCAAGCGAGCCAGCTCCGAAGAGGGGAGGACACCCGCCTATCCCGCCGGAGGCAACTCGATTCCGCGCGTTGACAATTGGTCGGTCCGTTATTTTCGACGGCTACGATGTGAAGGTTCGAATTGATGACTTCTTCGGAGGTCATACTGCGGTCCTCGGAAATACCGGCAGCGGGAAGTCCTGCACGGTTGCATCCGTGATTCAGTCGCTGTTCGATAAACCCGACGAGCATCATGCCCGTGGTGCGACATTCGTGATATTCGACGTCAATGGAGAGTATGCTCGGGCGTTGACGCCCTTGGCGAACGGCAACGGAATCGGCGTTTCCCACGTCGTTCTCGATGGAACCGCTGCCGAAGGCCGTTTCCGGCTACCCCACTGGTTTCTTGAACAGTCGGAATGGGAGTTGCTCCTTCAGGCGAGCGAACGCACTCAGGTGCCAATCCTGCGTATGGCGTTGGGTCTATCGACGCTGTTTTCGGGAGGGAACGCACAGGAACTCAATGGTATCAAGAATCATATCTTAGCGACCTGCCTCAGTCAGATCCTGCGTGACGACTCTGGGAGTCCGTCGAAACACGATCGTATGGTGGGCCTCCTTCAGCGCTTCAATACTCAGCAAATTAATAATCCAACGATTGCACAGTTCATCAGGATTAATTTCGGCCAGATGGCCAATCCCCAAGGGCTGACAAACTACCTTCTTGGTGGAGCACAGGGAGGAGGGTTCATTATCGATGGCCTGAAGATGCCTACCTATAAGTCTCTTCCATTTGAATTTTCTGCCCTTGGCGAAGCCCTGGACCTCGCGATCCTCTATGAGGAAGCGCATGGAAACCGGCAGATACGCGACTACTGCTCCCAGATGATCACCCGATTCAAATCGCTCGAAGAGCGGGCGGAATATGCTTTCCTGCGACACGATCTACAGGGTGGTGGTCATGATCCATCCATGGGCGCCTTTCTGTCGCAACTTTTGGGTTTGGCGCAAAATGGCGCAAACTGGGTAAAGCGAAATCAGCTCATCATCATCGACATGAACTCGGTCGAAGATGAAGTCGTAGAACTCGTGGCTTCCGTTCTGGCACGGATGTCGTTTCGTCTTCTTCGCCAAGCCGATCCACGCAATCGCTTTCCTGTCCATCTGCTTCTCGAAGAGGCGCATCGCTACGTTGCATCCACCCCATCGCGCTATGCGATCGATGCGAGCCGCGTCTTCGAGCGCATTGCGAAAGAGGGCCGAAAGTACGGCCTTTTCCTCTTGGTCGCATCTCAGCGACCGAGCGAGTTATCGAAGACGGTTCTTTCGCAGTGCTCAAACTTCGTGATCCACCGAATCCAAAATCCAGATGACCTCTCACATATTCGGCAGATGACACCGTTTATCTCAGATGCCGTTCTAAAGCGACTTCCCTCATTGCCAAAGCAGCATGCTTTGGTTTTCGGGACCTCTGTCAATCTTCCGACAACATTCAAGGTCCGCGACGCTGATCCACTTCCTGCAAGCGATGACGCTAGAATCCGCGATCTTTGGTTCCACGAACAAGGGCGCGCGGCTCAGGTGCTTATTGGCGTGGCGCCTATTCAGCAGGCAGGTGCGGGAGACGTCTTCGACTAATGACCAACGCCTCAGATTTGGAAGCTTTCGCTGCGGCGCTCGAAGCCAGCTCGGACTATCGAGTTCTTAGGCGTCTTCGACCTCGCCCCACGGTTGAAGGATTCGATGTTGCTGAGACACGCACGGGCCTTATGGTCGATGTTGAGACGACAGGTCTCGATCCGGATCGGGATGAGATCATTGAACTCGCGATGGTGCCGTTCCGATACGCGCTTGATGGCACGGTTGTAGAGGTCCTGGAGCCTTTCGACCGTCTCCGTGAGCCGAGCAAACCGATTTCGTCCGAAATCACTGTGTTGACGGGGATTACGGATGCAATGGTTGCGGGAAAGTCGATTGACCCCTCGGAAGTCACGATGTTTGCTGCGCCGGCGGCTGTAGTCATAGCCCACAATGCGGCGTTCGATCGGCGCTTTCTGGAGCGCTTCAGCTCTGTGTTTTCAACCAAGCCATGGGCGTGTTCCATGTCGGAGATCGACTGGGCAGCCGAAGGGTTCGAGGGCGCGAAGCTCTCCTATCTCGCGATGGCTCTAGGCTTTTTTTACGACAGGCATCGAGCTGCGAATGACTGCTTGGCCGCCATCGAGTTGCTTGCGCGCGAGTTGCCTCGTGCACGAGCGCCAGCCTTGGCAAAGCTGCTTGAGCGCGCGCGGTTGCCAACTTGGCGGATCTGGGCTGAGAACTCACCATTTGAATTCAAAGACCTCCTAAAAGCGAGGGGATATCGTTGGAATGGCGAAGAAAACGGAAAGCCAAGATCTTGGTATGTCGATGTTTCCGACGCTGAGAAAGAAGCGGAAATCTCTTACCTTGCGCGAGAAATATACCAATATGAAGTAGACGTTCGAACAGTTCGTGTCACCGCCTATGATCGGTTTTCGAACAGAGTCTAGCTCCCTTGGCCGCCGCCGTGATTGCTGAAAAATTAGTTTTGTTGCTGAGCTTCAGTAGTATTTCTTATATGTGACCAATACCCAGATGCCGAGTTTGTGTGCTGACAGGCACTCAGAATTTAGTTGATCGAAGTAATTGCAGCGCTCTCTCTAACCCTTCCTTGCTCTGGGCGGCGACCTCGATTGGTCGTGGGGCAACGGCATCACCCAGAGATCGTAGATGAGAGTTGCCGGTTGTCAGCCAGAGATTGCGACGCTCGTTATCTCTGATCGCTGTTTCCGCGGCCGTGCGCAGCTTGCTCTTCCTCTCCTCCTGTTGAGCTACTATGCGCATTTGACGATCTTCTTCAGCTTGGCGTCGCGCCTCTATGGCTCGTTGCTCGTCGGCCGCCTTGCGAGCTAAGTCGTCTGCAATACGTTGTTGATGTCGCTCTTCTGCTTGTCGCTGTAGTTCTTCGTGTCGGCGTTTGCGCTCCGCTTCGGCTAACTCTTCGCGTCGGCGCTCTTCGTCACGTTCTTTTTGACGTTCGGTACGTTTCGAGTCCAGCAGAGCGTCCCAAGCGGCGGCGTCAGGGGCTGGCTTCGTTACCCATCGAGTCGATGCACCCCATCCTTTGCCGGGCAGGGGCAAGCGATAGCGGAAGTGCTCGTCACGACCAGGCCACGCACGGAGCACCTCGTCGTCAGAGACCAAGGGATCAGGGGCTTGCTTTCCGCACGCGGGGCACTTCTGGCCGACTCGCTTTGGTTGGAAGTATACACTTTCACCGCCGTCGCCCAATGGTCCCAAGGGAAGCCCGACCTTCCTCGATAGTGCTTCGGCTGCCGAAAGGATCGGTTCGTACCAACGCCAATCGTCGCGCACGACTTTGACGGGAAGTGTGCGCGGTCGGCGAGGATGTCCGATGAGGAGATGGGTGATCCTGAGAAAATGAGCTTTGCAGTCTGGACATTCTTCCGCGTAATGTACGAAGGCTCCTGGCACGACCTCGGTGTGTTCCTTGCCTTGCCAGGTCTTGCTACCTTCGAGGATGGGACGGAGCTGACGCGCGAGCGAGCTGGAAAGGTCGTCGGATGCGAGCTGGAAACTCGACGCTTGGTAGCCGCGAAGATGCGGAGCATTGACGCGCAACTGTAGGATGGCGCCGGCAAATTGATCTGCGCCGATCTGTTTTCCGTCAACAGGACGGAAAATCGTCGGTAAAAGCGACGGGCCTAACTCGCCGAGCAAAATCTGTTGTCGCTTGCCCTCGTGTTGCAGTTCGAAGCAAGCCGGGATGGTTCCCTGTAGATCGATTTCGTACTTCCATCCAGGAATGGTGCGGATGAGTCGAGCAAGTTCGTTTGCCATCCCCACTTGGCGCTCAACGGCGCCGAGCAGGTCCCTGACTGCCGCCCCGACACTTGCCATCTGTTCTCGGATCGAGGTTCCGAGGACGGGAGCTTGTAGGCCGTCGCCAAAATCGTTGAAGTGATTTCTCGGACCTTTCAGCCAGAATGCGGAAACCTCCGAGGCTTCGAACCTGTCGTTACGTGCCCCAGTCCGTCGTTTTGCCTGCGCCGAAAGCTGGACTTCGATTGCGATCTTGATGCTGCCGCGTATGGCTAGAACGTCGGCGCGCCAGCCGTCCCCTGAGACCTCAACCTCTGCCTGCCATTCTGCCAGAGATTGAACTGCTCTTGCCGCGGCGGCCTTCAAGGACTCATGTTCGTCAGATTCGCCACCGGCCGAGCAGCGATCGTAGCCGGACTTGTGGGCAAAATAGCGCAGATCGAGCGGACTGTGGCTGGCATAAGCTGGGGCATCGCAGCAGGACATACGGAGCCGATTTTCTGTCCCCTTTGACGCACGCTGTGCCTCTGACCAGTCCCCGTCCGAGCAGAGGATAGAAACTATTTCGCGGCCATCGAGCTTAGCCTTTAGAGGCATTACAGCTCCGCGTCGATGACTTGCCGGCGCGCGATGGTCATCGATCTTGAGCATTGTCGAATCTGGTCCGTTAACGACAGCTTGAGCCTTAGATTCTTGTGTCTAGAGATCATGTCTGAGAGCCTATCTCGTGTTGAACTCCATATAGGTGGAATAGGCGCGCATTCCCTTAGCGGCATTCGATTTGGCTATGACCGTTCGCTTAATCCGCTGTTGCAGATACTCGCAAACTGCATTGAACTTCTCGATTGGGAGTAGCCGCCAAGGGGCGCCGAAATTACTCTCAATGTTCTTGGATATTGCGCCATAGCTGAATTTCGATGCGCGCATCCGATCTGCACCGGCAAATTTATTGTATCGGTCGATTAGATATTGCACGTAGCGCGTGGTTTCCTTATCAGAGCCGATCGTTCCGGGTGGTGCATTGATGCTGAGTGAGCGACGGGTGGTGCGCACATGGACTTGGTGCGCTTGGATGGCGCCGGGACTGTTGATCGCGATATTGCCGCTGTTCTGGCTGATCGTAATCCGGTTGAGGTCGTTCAAGAGGAGCTTTGCGAATATGAGATCGGCCGGTTGCTCGGCTCGGCCGGCTGCCCTTTCGTGAATGGTCTTCATGTCTTGCAGAACATCAATCGTATAGATCTGCGGCTCCCCATCGACAACCTTATGGTGACGTCTGCACAAGAGGAGGAGGTTGCTAAAGTCATTCCGGCCTTTGTCAGATTGTGAAGGATCGTAGCGAGGGCCTCCGGGGCTGCGAGCGGCGATATGACAAATTTCGCCAGTGACGTTACCCGCGGTTTCGATGATTGACAGCGTGCATCTTGGGAATGCGCAGGTGTTTCCGGAAAGAGCGAATAATCGCTTTATGGTCTTAGCCGTCGGTTCTGCCATTGTGTTCCGTTGCCTTGCATTGACAGTTGGGCTGGAAGAGCCCGCCTGGCTCTAACGATTGACGAATCGAATTTGTGGTTCAGAAAGCAACCTAGCAACCTAAGTCCCTTGGTGTGAGTAAAGTACTCGCTCAGTGACTGAGGCAGAGCCGTCGGTGTTGTTTCTCTCGTTGAGCGTCTCAATTATTAGTGGTTAGAGCCCTGAGTTCGGCGAGGAAGATGGTGCCGGCTTCCACAGCTTGCATTGCTGGGTCCGCGTCAACATCCACGCCAACCCGTCACGGCACACCCGGCCTGCACTCTCACTCTTAGGGGGCGTTGCGGGGGTCTCCCCGCAGAAGGGGGTGTGTCGGCAACGCAGTGCCGACCAGGGGAAGGCTTTTCCCTGCAAAACCGCAAATGCGGAAGTCAGCATTTCAGAAGGCGAAACACCATCTGCGCGGCTGCTTCGAACCCTAACTCTCAAGCCTTCAGCATTTTCTCAATAACGTGCATGGGTAGCACCAGGCGCATGGAATCAGGCAGGCGCACGAAGCCGTTGCCCTCATAGAAGGCCGCGGCGCGCTCATTGATCGCGTCAACGACGAGCATCGACGAACCAACAGTCGAGGCTGACGCATACGCTCGCTGCACTGCGTCGGCGAGAAGGATTCCTCCCAGACGCTCTCCTTGCCTTGTGGCCGAAACCGCAAGACGCCCGATCAACGTGGCGCTCACCAACGGATAGCGTGGCACATATTTGCGGGCAGCGGCCGGTACGTCGCCCTGTTGCAAGCCCGTTGCGCAGAGCGTGTAATAACCAAGCACCGTCCGGTTCGTCTCGGACTCCACAAGGATGAAGACACCATTCGCCTTGCGCCGCACGTCCTGACTCGCCTGCGTCCGCAGATACCGGTCGAGGCTGTCGACGCCGCATGAAAAGCCATCGCGATCATGATCGGCGGAGAACGGCTCGATTCTCAAATCCGGTCGAGAGTCCGTCATGTTCAGGAAGGAATGCGACGCCTGTGCTCGGCGATCGCGCGCGTGAGTCTTTCGCTCGGTTCGGACGGGTTCATCAGCGCGTTGAAGAAAGCCTCGCGATCACGGTTCGAGAGCACGAGCGTCTCATGCTCGGCGATCGTCCGGCGTGCGGTATCGGCGAGCGCAGTGACACAGAAGTCGCTCACCTTGCGCTGCGACAGATGAGCTGCGCGCTCGATGAGATCCTTGGTTTCTTCATCAATCCGGAACCCGAGCCGCTCGACACGGCCGGGTACGTTCCGGTGGGATCGGGCCTGATTGTTTGACATAAGAATTCACCTGATAACAGTTTTATAGCTTAAATGTACGTCTGATTGACGAACATTGCAAGTTAAACGTGCGGCGATTCTGGTAATGCGACACGGGATGGGTCAGGTTGAGCGTGAGGCAGTTCCGTGTTCATCCCCGAAGTCACGTTGACGGGATCGGACCGGAAGCGATCGGGCGGGTCGCGCCTATGCCGCCTTCCTGACTCGTGGAACCTTTACCTCGCGCTGTTCGAAGGCCTCTCGCGCACGTGCAACCTGCCGTCGCGCGGCCCCGCGACCTAGCCAGTTGCGAAGTTCCGGTTGCGCCGTCAACGTATTTCCGAGTGCTGAAAAGATGGTGTTGCTGATCGCCTGCTGTTGGGCGCGCAGATGATCCTCCAGCAGCTTATGTCGCGTGATGTACCCTGAATTCACGCCGGGGACCGAATGGTTCATCAGCATGCGGGCGTCGAGTTCCGAGACGCCCGCAGGGGTTGCGACAGTGCGATACGTTTGGCGTAGCTCGTTGCCCCACTTCGACAGCACCGCTCGATCTTCCTTCTGCTCGACCAGATGACCATCGGCGCCATCGGCAGGAAACAGCCAGTCTTTCGCCTCATAGGGGTGCATCTGCCGGCCGAACCGAATGGAGCGCATGAGGCAATTGATCGCCTGCCGGGACAGCGGGATGTCGAAGGCGCGATCGGCGCCTCCCTTCGGGCGCGGGATGTGAAGAACCCGGCGCCGCAGATCGAGATGTTCGAGCCGAGCCTCTTTCAAGGCCGCTGGACGCGATGCCGAGAGGAGGGTGAACAGATGAAACTCGCGCCGTATCGGATTGTCGAGTGTCGCTGCCTCGACGAACCAGCCCTTCAAGTCGGCGACGCCCATCCCTGTATCCCGTCGCTTCTCGTGATTCCAATCGACGCTATCGACGGGATTGTCTGCGGGTAGTTCGCGATTGGTCTTGCGGGCATGGTTGTAGATGGCGCGGAAGGTGCGCATGCTGCCATTCGCGATGTAGGGTCCGTTCTCCTCACTGATGGCATCGTGCTTGGCGGAGACCTGACCCGGATCGTCGCCAAGTTGCTTCAGAGGCGTATCCAGCCAGTCCTTGAAAATGCGCTCGACGTGATCGCGATAGCTCTCGATTGTGCGCGCGCTCCGGTTCTTGCGCTCCATTGCGATTTTGTATCGTGCCCACGCCTCTTTGAGGGTGATTCCGACCGGGCCGGGCTTTTGCTCGTTTGCGAGGTCAGCAATCGTCGATGCCTTCGTGGCTTTCTCGTCGCTCTTGGGATGTATGCCGCGACTAATTTGGATCAGATATTCCTTGGCCACTGCACGCGCCGCACGGGTCGAGAGCTGCTCAGAATCGCCAATCGCGACGCGGATGGTGGAGGCACGTTTGCCCTGTTGGCGAAGGTCGCCCTGGACCATAAAGGTCTTCTTTCGGGCTCCGACCATCAGGAAGAAGCCCTTTTGGTCGGTATCTCGGACAATGTAGCGTCCCTTTTCGGGCAGCGGCAAACGCTCGATTGTCTTATCGTTCAAGGGGATACGCATGTCGGCCATTTGCGAGCTCCCGAGATTCTGAAACGGTTTTTGAAACGGTTTTGGCGGAATGGGGTGTCTAACGGGCTCCCTACGCCACCACAAGAGAATATGCGATAATACCTTGAATTACAAGTAAAAATATGTGCATTCGGAAAGTTAGGAGTGCTGCCGGATAATGCCTCGTAAGGGGCTTTTTGAACTACGAATCTGGGGGTCAGGAGTTCGAATCTCTTCGGGCGCGCCATATAAGTTACTGAAAAAATCTATTTTTTGATTTCAGCCACGCGCTCCGCAGACTAAAAAGCGATTTGGTCTGCGGAAGTTTCCCGAAGATTTTGCCGCTGGTCGTGATTTTTCATCTGCATGTAGACGTCGGTACGATGGTCAATTGATGCAGTTCTGCGCCGCTCGCTTGCCTATGTCATGCGCTATTTGCTCATGGTGGTATATTGGACGGTAGCCGCAGAGGAACGGGGTCATGAAAAAACTCCCGCTCAAGGAAGCGAAAAAGACGCTCCCGCTTTGATGGATCGCGCGCCGTCGCTGGAGAGCCAATCGTCCACCCGCAGTGGCAGCAGTAGGGACGCCGTGTTTGTTTCCTTCGAGGAATGGGAGGTCGGGCATGATGGAACTATGCCCCTACGCCCTAGCCACCTAAGGCGCGCGAAACCTCTCTCACGATATGGCTGTTTGATTGGAGGGAACGGATAAAACTTGGCTGCCTCTTAATCCCAGGTCGGCGAGGTCTGGCCGCTCGCAGACTGGCATCTCATACCTCATGTATGGCGATCCATGAAGCAATAGCCCCTGGCGATATTGGCGCTCCGAGCCCGCCAGGGTTGAGGGATGCCCAGCCCAGCTAAGTGTACGCTGCCCTGATGGGTGGATATGCGTCCACAGTCCATCGTATCTGAGGCCCGATAAAATCTTTATTGTTCGTAAAGCGACCCATATTATGTGGAAATCTAGGTTGCGGCGCGGTGAGAGAGAAGCGGGTAACATGAGCGACGACACGCGTTTTGCGTGGATCATGGACGATTCGATGCCCCGGTCGGAAGCGCTTTGGGATCGTGAGATTCTACGCACCGAGCGGTTCGTAGCCGTGCCGTCGGCCGGCTCTCTGGTTGCAGGCTGGACGTTGATCGTGCCGCGTCGACCGATGCTCAATCTGTCGCAAACCGACGCCGAAGAACGCGAGGAACTTGATGCAATCGCGACCCGTATTGCCGATTGGCTCGTTCCGCGTGGCCAAGAGATTTATTTCTTTGAGCATGGTAGTCGTACCGTAGGCAGTTTGACCGGCTGTGGTGTCGATCAGGCACACCTTCACATCGTACCGTTGCCCTTCGATCTGATTGCGGCGGCAACCGCGCGCACCGAAGCCGGGATTGTCTGGCGCGACGCGCGCGAGATCGAGCCGCCGCTCGACACGCTGCCCGTCGAGGGCGAATATGTCGCCCTCTGGAGCAGAGCTGATCGTCGCACTATGATTGGTGCGGTGACAGAGCCGGTTTCGCAGTGGATTCGGCGGGTGATTGCCGACGAGCTGGGGATCGGGGCACAATGGAACTACCGAAGTTATCCGCAGCTGAACCGGGTTCGGGAGACACTGGCGATGTTGCGTCCGTTGCAGACGGTGGCAGCGGAGGAGTAGCAGCCGCGAGCGTGATCGAGACGGACAATAGGCTCGATCATCGCCAGTTCGGTCAGTGGGCAAGTCGTTACGGCAGATCCGCCTGGGTGCAGATCGGTATCGAATTTTCCTACCTCGTTCTGATTCTCTTTGCCTGTACGGCTGGACTGACGTGGATCGGCTATCACGTCGCCCCGCCGTCGCCGGCGGACCACCAGACCATGACGTTGTTGGGTATACCGTTCGATTATCCCAAGGACCGCAATTTTCTGTTGTGGATGTCCGTGGGCTTCAGCGGCATAGTTGGCGGCTCCTGCTTCGCACTCAAATGGCTTTACCACTCGGTCGCAAAGGGCCTGTGGAATCGCGATCGCGTCTTATGGCGCCTGATCGTGCCAATCCTCTCCGGGTCGGTCGCAGTATTCGTTTCGATGCTTGTCGCCTCGGGCATCCTGTCGCTAATAGATGCAAAATTCTTTTCCAATTTTTATGGGGCGGCTGGGGCCGGCTGGCTGGTCGGCTATTTCTCCGACAATGTCCTCGCTTCGCTCCAGAAACTCGCACACAAATGGTTCGGCACGGTCGATGATCCTAAGGGCAGCACCGGCACGATACCCGGCGCCGGGCAGCGAGATGCATGAGCAGCACGCCGATCGATAACCAGGCACGCCAGCGCCGTCGGCCAGTCGGTCTGCTCGTCCATCCGGCGCTGATACCCGCAAGCGACCCTCCATCACTCGATTTCTTTTCGACGATCCTGCAATACGGAACAAAGGTTGCAGGGTTGCAGATTCTCCCACCAGTCTGGGTACCACCCTATGTTGCGCTGCCGGCGTGGCTTTCCGACGAGTGGATTACTGACCCCGCCGGCTGGGTCACGCGGGCGCGCCGCAAGGGCGTCAACCTAGAGCAGGCAGCAGCCTTACTGTCGGGCGACTCTTCGTATGCGGTCATCGTCCGGTCGAGCGCAGTCGGCGAAGGTCTCGACGATCGCGGCCTTTATCGCTCCGTGCGGCTTACCGCTGACGCTCCCTTCATGACGCTGGTCACCGCGATCGAGGAAATCTACAGCCACTTTACAACGCATGGTCGTCACCCAGCCATGGGCATCTGTCTACAACGCTATATGGCGCCCGATTTCGCGGGTCACGTTTCCAACGAAGTCCATGTCAGCGCCACGCGCAACCAGTGGAAATTCCAAGTCGAATCCCCCGCGTTCGCTCCCGACCGCGGTCTGAACTCTAAATTCGCAGTTGTACCCGAAATGGCGCCTCTCGCACTCAGTTCGCAGCGCGATATTAGCCCGGCGCTGCGGAGTGCCTGTCACTGGATCAATCTGCGGATTGACGGCCGCTCACATATTGAGTGGTGCGCCGCCAACGGACGACTGTGGATCGTCCAGCTCGATCAGGAAAGCCCGACCTCTTCGGGCGTCAATCCGCATATCATGCCCGCGGCCCGCACGGTGATGCCGGTGCCGGACCCGATTTCGGCCGGGACAATCTTCTCTCTCTACCGCGTTCAAAACGACTCGCCTTGGCGCAAACTCCGCAATGTCCGAGATTTCTGGACTGGCGCCGAGCCGCCGCACCATCGCCTCTTCTTCGCTACCGGCGATAAGCTCGAGGCCGTCCTTGGAAGCTGCGGCGGTGCCGCGCGGATCGCCAAGGAGATAGATGCGCTCACCGGCGGACGGGCAGTTCTGCGTACCGATTGCTTCAACGCGGCGGTTCGAACCTTCAACCTGCCGCGCACGCATACCGTCGACGGCGCTACGGCCACCGACTGGGTCCGCAAGACGCTGAAGGCGATGGTCGCCAAGGGGGCTGCCGCCAACGAGATAGCGATCATCCTGCATCGCTATATTCCGGCGCGGGCTGCCGCTTGGACCTATTATTCGCTTGGTGACGACTTCGTGCAGATCGACTGCCTGTGGGGACTGCCCGACGGCCTGCAATTCCTGCCACATGACACGTTGCAGGTTGATGCACGGAGTGGGGAGGAACTGGCCGCACAGGTCCGTTTCAAGCCCGATTTCCTGCAGGAACAGGATGATGGCAGCTGGCGCTATGTCGGGATTGCGCGCCAATATGGCCGCGACCGCGTGTTGTCGCGTGAGGCCTTGCGCCATCTCGCGCTCGAAACCGTGGCGGTAGCCCGAAAGATCAAGGATCGCGCCCAGATTATGTGGTTCTGCGATCTGCCCGATGAGTTGGGTATGGGCGAGCATCTACCTTGGTTTCGCTCAAAGGAGTATGCTGGATTCGAGTCTGCCGCGCGGCCCGCACTGCCGACGAAAGCCGCGCGCAACCTTGCTGATCTTGACGCGCTCGATCGCGATACCAGCCGAGTCATCATCCAGGTTGCGCCCGATGTTGAACTGGTCCGTGAGGACGATACTTTTCTCGATCGGGTAATCGCGATTGCTAGCGTTCGAAGCCTGCCGGTCGAGCTTGACGGTTCGATCCTCGGTCACGCTTATTACCGCTTACGCAGTGCGGGCATCGTCGTGCTTGTGCCGCAGCCTAAATATCCGCGCGTCCGTGGCCGGCATCGCCATTACAAGGTGGTTCGCGACGCTATTCCGCAGAATATTCAGGCGAAAGGCGAGCGCGTCACCTTCGCGCGTCTGTTGCCGGGTGAAGCCTCGGTTGCGCTGATCGGGAAACTTTTCGAGGAGGGGCTTGAGCTTAATGCTGCGCGTGCGCCTGCGCAAAAAACTGAAGAGCTTGCCGATGTTCTCGAAGTAGTGCGCGGCCTCGCGGTGACCAACGGTGTTGAGTGGGACAATCTGCTCGCGACGGCGCTTGAGAAACGCGAGAAACGCGGTGGGTTCGAGCAGCAGACCGTTCTTCTTGAGACAGCGAGGCCGATGCCAGATCGGGGGACGATACCGGGTGTGGGCGGGGATCGGCAGTCCTCGATCTCGTTGCGCGATCTCGGCGTTGTCGCGGTCGAAGGATCGAGTGCCTTGATCTCCTTCTCCAAATTGCTGTCGTTCGACACTACTGAGGTCGAGCTTTTGGTTGATGGCCGCCCGATCAATGTGGCTATTGCGCTCGACGGCACCGGTGTGCGGTTGATAGCGAGTGATCCGCACCGCGAGGAGGATCTTCCCGATTCACAGCTCAATCTTTTCGATGGGAGCGCGCATCAATAACTTTCGTAGCCCGTCGAACAAATGAGCGTTCTGCTGGCGGATGGCCGAGCCGTGGCGCGGGTGAAGCTGCACTCTTCTGCGACCACGACGAAGGCGTTCAGATCACGAAGATTCTCGTTCGCCATTCATAAGTCCAGCTAATCATGGCATATCGGATTAACCAATCTAATCGAAAACCGAGGCGAGCGCTATATCCGGTCAACCGAATGCGAAGGGAGGCCGAACATGCAATCCGTAAAGTTCAAGAACGCCGCGATCGAGATGGCCGCGAACCTGCAGGTCCCTGCCGGCTTTGATAAAAAAGACTTATCCGGCCATCGTCGTCATCCATCCTGCCGGTGGCGTGAAGAAGCAGAAGGCGGGCATCTATGCCAGCAAGCTCGCGGCGGAGGGCTTTGTCGCCATTGCCTTCGATGCGTCCTATCAGGGCGAGAGCGGCGGTGAGCCGCGTCAGCTCGAAAACCCCTATGCCCGTGTCAAGGATATCAGCGCCGCGATCGATTATCTAACAACGCTGCCGTATGTCGATCGCGAGCGCATCGGCGCCATGGGCATCTGCGCTGGCGGCGCCTATACCGTGACCACCGCACTCGGCGATCGTCGCATCAAGGCGGTGGGCGCCGTCAGCGCCACCAATTACGGCGCGATCCTGCGCAATGGCTGGGAAGGACGCGACGACCTGAGCGGAGCATTCGCGATGCTGGACAACGCCGTGCAGGCCCGCACCAATGAGGCCAATGGCGCGGAAACCGGCTACTATCCGATCGTGCCACAGAAGGCGGAAGAAGCCCCGAATGTCGATCTGGCCGAGGCGGTCGAGTATTACTGCACTCCGCGCGCACTGCTCCACCTCGCCGAGCATCGCTCCAACGCGCAGCCTGATGCAACTCGTCACCTTCGATGCCTTCCATCTGGTGGACCTGTTCCTGAATCAGCCGATCCAGATTGTCGCAGGTGAGGACGCGGGTACGCGCTGGATCACCGAAGACCTGTTCCGCCGCGCCGCCAGCAAGGACAAGCATCTGCACATCGTTCCGGGCGGAACGCATGTCGGCCTGTATGACAAGCCGGATCTAGTGAGCGAGGCCATGTCGAAGCTCGGCCCCTTCAAGCCAAGCTCTGAGCACAAGTGCCGTGCCGCCCAGATATGACGTCTGGGCGGCCCTCTCAAGCAGAACGGAAAGGCCCGCGGAAATGAAGACCGTTACTTTCAAGAACAAGATCTGAGATATGGCGGCCAACCTGCACGTACCTGCGAGCTTCGATGAATCGAAGACATATCCGGCCATCGTCGTGGCGCTCCCGATCAGTTCCTGCAAGGAGCAGACGGCGGCGATCTACGCCTCGAAACTAGCCGAACTGAGCTACGTGTGCCTCGCGTTCGATGCTTCCACGCAAGGCGCGAGCGCAGGTCCAACGAACAATGGATCAAGCTTCGTCGGAGTGACATTCCTTCCTTCTCTCGTATCACCGTGCTCATGTCCGCCGCCTTTCAGGAAATATGGAGATCAGGTTGTACGGTTTTCTGATTTCCAGCATCTTGACCGGTTCATTCTCCGGCGCCCGCTAAAAGCTCCCGCCAGCATTGTTGCTCATGGCTCCGCCCTCGCGCGGCACAAGAAAACTCTCCGACCTTTCGCGGATATGTGGTGCTTTCTCTTATGCCTGTTGAAGACGGGAGACCTGTAAATCCGGGGAGTTTGGCTTGATTGACAACACATAAATTGCGGCTCGTGCTGCGGCGGTCCTTGACGTTTTCAACGGAGGTTTCCGTCATGACCGAGCGATTGATTCCCCGCGCGCAGCGCGGTGCCAACACCTTCTTGCAGTTCGAAGCGTATTGCCGATGGGCTCTCGATGAGCGCGGATTTACGCCAGCGACGGTTCAGCAGAGCCGCTGGCATCTGACGTGCTTTTTGACTTGGTGCGCCGCACGCGGCCATGGTGTCAAGGACATCACGATCGATGACGTCGATGCATACATCGTCGCGCAGAGCCGGCGACGCTGGTGTCGCCGGACGATCAACAGCGTCGCAAAGATCCTGCGCATGTTCTTTCGCTTCCTCACCGAACAAGGCTGGTTACGGTGCGATCTATCGATAGCGATTCAGGCGCCACGGATCTATGCGATGGAGGACCTGCCAACCGGCGTGGATTGGCAAGACGTCGGCCGTTTGTTCTCGAGCCTGAAGGGGAACGTTTCAAAGGACATCCGAGATCGCGCCATTTTGATGCTAATGGCTGTCTACGGTCTGCGTTCAAGCGAGGTCGCCGGGCTGCAACTCGAGCATCGGGATTGGGATCGCGAACTGCTGCGGGTCCGGCGCGTCAAGCGCCGTGGCCCGCAGGACTATCCGATGATCGCTTCGTTCAACGATGCGTTGCTTGCCTATTTGAAGCGTGTACGGCAGCGGCCCAGCGTTCACCGTGAGGTTTTCTTGAGCCTCGCTCCACCGTATCGACCCATGAGCACACAGGCGCTCTACGACATGGTATCCAAGCGTCTGCACTCACTCGGCGTGCGCACGGCTCATTACGGCCCGCACAGCCTGCGCCATGCCTGCGCGACGCGGCTGGTCGCCGAAGGGCTGTCATTGAAGGAGATTGGCGATCACCTGGGACACCGCAGCACCCGCTCAACGCGTATCTACGCCAAAGTAGACCTCACCGGATTACGCGAGGTGGCTGCCTTCGATCTGGGGGAGCTGCCATGAAGCTACAGCATGCCGTCGAGACCTATCTGCAGTTCAAACGCTCCCTGGGCATGCGCATGCAGTCCGAGGGGAGCGAGCTGATCGCCTTCTGCCGTGTCATGGGCGATCCGGACATGGAGGCCGTCAGACCGGCTGCGGTGCTCGCTTTTATTTGCGGAAGCGGTCCCATCACGCATGCGTGGAAGCAGAAGGTGTCTGTCTTGCGCAGCTTTTATCGCTTCGCGCTCGAGCGCCATCTCACCACAACCGTACCGTTACCTGAGAACGATCCCCAGTTTCCGCCGCTGCGCTCTCCCTATATCTATTCGACGACCGAGGTGCGGCGACTCGTGGCGGCCACGGAAGTCTTGCATCGGCCTCGTGTGCCACTGCAGGCGTTGGGATATCGGACTCTGTTGCTTCTGCTGTACGGCACCGGCATGATCGGCGAAGCCGTGGCGCTGACCGTCGCGGATGTCGATCGACTCGAGCGGGTGATCACGGTGCGCAATACCAAGTTCTTCAAGTCGCGCCTCGTCCCGATCGGGCCCAAGCTCACGGAGGCGCTGAGCGTCTATGCGCGATGCCGCACCCGGCAGTTGCCGATGCCGGCCGGCACTGCCTCGGCATTCTTTGCCACGAACCGCGGCACGGGCTGGTACCCCGGCTGGACCGAGGCATTGTTTTGCCGGCTGCGACAACACGCGAACGTCGTTTGTAACGCTGAAGGCCAGAGTCAGCCGCGCTTACACGATCTTCGTCACACCCACGTCCAGCACCAACTGCTCGCTTGGTACCGCGCCGGGAAGGATGTCCAGCATTTGCTGCCGAAGCTGGCCACTTACTTGGGGCACGTCGACGTGCGCTCCCTTCAGCACTATCTCGCGATCACTCCCGAACTTTTACATGAGGCGAACCAGCGGTTCGAACGCTACGCCGATCTGGAGCACTCCCATGCGTGACACCACTTTGCTTGGTCCATGGATTCGTCGCTTTCTCCTCGAGCATCTGATTGCCGAGAGGAACCTCGCGCGCAACACCCAGATCAGCTATCGGGATACTTTGATCGTGTTGCTCCCGTTCCTCGGCAAATCTCTCAATACGCCCATCGATCGACTGTCGGTAGAGCAGATGTCACCGAAGCTGATCCGTCGGTTCCTCGAGCACCTTGAGAAGGAGCGGCGCTGTGGCGGGGCCACCCGCAACCTGCGTCTGGCCGCGATCCATTCGCTGGCCAAGTTCATCGGCGGCCACAGTCCGGAATATCTACCTTGGAGCTCCTCGGTGCGTGCGGTGCCGTTCAGGAAGGTTGCGCATCCCACCATGGCCTATCTTGAGAAGGCGGAGATGGACGCGGTGCTGAATGCACCGGATCGCCGCACGCCTCAAGGCCAGCGCGATTTCGCCATGCTCCTGTTCCTCTACAATACCGGTGCCCGCGCGGATCAAGGTTGGCGATTTGTCTGGTGCTCAGGGCAACTGCGTTCAGTTGACCGGCAAAGGATCCAAAACTCGTCGGTGCCCCCTATGGCCTCAAACCGCCCGCGTCCTGCAGTGTTTGGTACAGGATCGCAGCCCCGGCGAGCATGTCTTTCTCAATCGTCTCGGGCAGCCCATGACGCGCTTCGGCATCTACGCGCTGGTGTCGCGGACCGTCGCTCAGGTCGTGAAGAAAATGCCCTCGTTGAAGAACAAGCGCATCAGCCCGCATTCGATTAGGCACACGAGCGCCGTACATCTGCTTCGCGCTGGCGTGGACATCAACACGATCAGAGCGTGGCTAGCTGGGAAAGGCGAGGAGTACTTCAACAAAATTGAAGCTTGCTTGAGCTGGCCGCATTTGCCCGCCTCTCGTTAGAGGAGGTCGCCGAGGACTGCTTTGCACCCTTGTCGGCGTTCAAATCGGGTGGCGTTGAAGGTAGCCCAGCGTGTTAGGCGCTCGCGCCATCTCCGCAACCCTGGCCGGCTCCGACGCTGCGAGCGCTACCAAGCAAAGCTCGCCGCCGTTCAAAGGAATCCCTTTTGGACGATTATGAAGAGCTCCGTTCCAACGCCGATTGACACACGAGGGCGGATCGGCCTCAGAACTTCACCGCCAGGTTCGCCTTGAAGCCTTGATCGTCCGCGCCGGAGGCGAACTGGCCCTCATAGGCGAGGCCTAACGTGGCGTTCGGAGAAACATTGATATCAAGTCCGGCCTCGAAAACGGCGCTGTCTTTTGCAATCGGAACGCCTGCGACGGTGAACGCGTTCGATCCTGCGAAAGCCTGCGTGACCGTCGGGATCGTATCGCCGAAGGCATGGCGCCAACCGAGCATGCCGCGCAGTGTGGTGAGAGTATTCCAGAGCGGAAGATCGGTCTCCGCCCGCAAGCCTGCCGTCGTGAAGGTGACGCCGGTGGTATCGCTCCGGCCGGTGAGAGCCGTCGTGCCTCCCCGTTCGGCGTAATCGCCGGTGTGCAGGTTGACATAGGCCAGATTGGCGAACGGTTCGAACCGAGCCCCGGCCGCGGCCATGCCGTAACCAAGTTCGCCAAAGATCTGCGTAGTGCCGGCGTTGTAGCGGGTGCTGAGGTTGTCGCTGAATCCGGGAATGGCGACGGCGCGTCGGGTGTCGAGTTCGTGCCATGTGTAGGCGAGACCGGAGCGGAACGCGAGGTTGCCCCATTGCGTGCCGCCGTAGGCGCCGAAATGATAATTGTCGCTGTCGCCCGACGAGAAGCGGTCCGATGCATTGAAGCGGGAGTGGCTGTAGCCGGTCATGAGGCCGATACGCCAGTCGCCGACGAAACCGTCGGTCCCGATCAACAGGCCGCCGGTCGAGCGCTTGAGGGGTGCCGCATTCCCGTCGCTGTCGACGGAGCCCCATGAGCCGAAGCCGTAGCTCCAGAACACCCGCCCGGCGTGATCCGGCGAAACGGCCATCGGCGCATCCATGGATGCATAGGCCAGCGCCGGCGCATGCGAGGCGCCGGGCGCGTCGAAGGCCGCGCGGATGCGGTCGTTGATGGCATTGCGCACGAAGCGGCTGTCCTCGATCAGCGCTGTCTTGGCCGAGGCATGGATCTCGCCGGAGAGCGCATCGAAGCTCGCGCGCACGCTGTTCGGGTCGCCGTTCAGCGCGATCGTGCGCCAGAGAAGGTTGCCGCTGCCAAGCGTAGCGATGGCGGCGCCGGTGGCGCGCTGGTTGCGGGTCCGCCCGACGCTGCCGAAGGAGAGGTCGTTGCGGATCAGTTGCAGCGTGACGTCGTTGCCGTCGCCGCCGTCATAAGCCACGCGCGTATCGAGAAAGAGCAGGTTCTTTGTGACCGGGTTGAAGGTGCCGGTGACGACGCCGGCGCTCCGCTTGTCGATGATCGTGAAGGGCCCGTTGAAGGCATTCCAGCCTGCCGCGTTGGCGGGAGACAGCACGAGGTCGAGCGTCGCGCCGGTGATGTCGACACCGCCTGCGGCGACGACCTTGTTGGCAGCGGTCGGCCCTGCTGCGATCCGGAGCGTGCCGTGATTGACATAGTCGCCCAGGACGGCTTGCGAACTGCCCGGCGCGTGAACGCCCCCGGCGTTAATGGTGACGGCCGAACCCACTGAGCCGAGATCGCCCGTGCCGCCCAGTATCGCGTTGCTGGCGACATTGATGACGCCGCCGAGCTTGCCGTTGCCGCCCGCATCGCCCACCAGCAAGCTGCCGTTCGACACATTTGTCGTGCCCGAGAAGCCGGAGGAGTTTCCGGTCAGGAGCGCCGCACCGCTGCCTGTCTTGACGAAGTTTCCGCTTCCGGACAGCACCCCGGCATAGGTACCGTCGGTGGTCTGGTCGAACGTCAGGGATGTGCCGGGGCCGATCGCCGCGTTGCCGCCAAAGCGGTCGCTGGCCGCGACCAGCCCGCCAGCCTCGATTGTCCAGTTCAGCGATGACGTTCCGGCGAGCGTCAATTCTCCCGCGCCGCGCTTCGTCATGGTGCCGTTGGTGCCGTTATAGTCGGCGATGTTGCCCGCGAAGCTGTCATTGCCGGTCTGGTCGAAAACCACCGTGCCGGCATTGGCGATGTCGCCCTTGATCGAGGAGGTATTGCCAATCAGGGTGCCGGCCGTCACCGTCGTGCCGCCGCCATAGCTGTTGACGCCACCGAGGGTCAGCGTGCCTGCGCCGTACTTGATCAGCGTGCCGATGCCGCCGATCGGGCCGTTCAGCCCCAGCGTGTTCGCGATATCGACGCCGATCGCCCCCGCTCCGTCGAGCGTGATCGTCCGGTTGCTGTTAAAGCTCGCCGTGGTATCCAGCGTGCCGTTGTTGAAGGTCAGTCCGCTGCCTGCTGCGCCGAGATTGGCGTCGGCCGAGACGGAGAGGACGCCGCCGAACAGGCTGGTGCCGCCCTGGTAGGTGTTGTTGCCGCCCAGCGTCAGCGCGTTGCCGCCCTGCTTGATGAAGCTGCCGGTGCCGCTGATGACGTTGTTGAGGGTGACGGAGCCCGATGGCTGGTCCATCGTGAGGCTGCCGGTGATATCGATTCCACCATTGATCGTTGCGGTCGGCGCGACGGAGAGCTGGTTCGACCCGCCGGTAAATTGAAGTGCGAAATATTGCGCGCCGCCGCCGCCGGCTTGCCCACCGCTGACCGTGGCGTTTCCGGTCAGGTTGACCGTGAGATTGCTGCCGCGGATACCGGCGCCGCCGTGGCCGTCGGCGCCTGCGGTGTTGTTGTTGCCGTCGCCGGCCCTCGCTCCTCCGGCGCCACCTGCGCCGCCGATGGCTGACCCACCGGCGCCGATATTGATTGTGGAGCCGGTGAGCGCATCGACGCCGCTGCCGCCGACACCGCCCGATCCGCCGGAATTGCTGAAACGGGGTTCATTGTGGCCGGCGGCGCCGCCTGCGCCGCCTGCGCCTCCGGTCACGCTCGTCATGATCGTAACGGTCGGCGAACTGCCAGACACCACGAGGCCGGCGCCGCCGCTGCCG
The DNA here is from genome assembly GCF_051535215.1 of Nitrobacter sp. Classification (NCBI taxonomy): domain Bacteria; kingdom Pseudomonadati; phylum Pseudomonadota; class Alphaproteobacteria; order Hyphomicrobiales; family Nitrobacteraceae; genus Nitrobacter; species Nitrobacter sp. Next base: position 415,758 of record NZ_JBPPLY010000001.1, read on the forward strand.
CCACCCCCGCCATTGCCACCCTGACCGCCTCCCAGGTTGGCATCATTGTCACCACCGGTACCGCCGTTGCCGCCCTTGCCGCCGGCGAGAGCGGGCCCGGTGACATTGGTGTTGCCCGTGACGTAGGTGTAGCCGCCGGCACCGCCGCCGCCGCCTCCGCCGCCGAGTTGATCGTCGCCGCCGTCGCCACCGTTGCTGCCGGCGGTCGGCGCCGTATTGGCGGTGTAGTCGAAACTGTTGCCACCGGCTCCGCCGTTACCGCCGGCGCCCAGATAGCCGGCCGTTCCGTGACCACCGGTACCGGCAGCCCCGAATGGCACGCCGCCGCCCCCGCCCGCGCCGGGGGTGCCGTTTCCGCCGTTGGAAACTCCGTTGCCGCCTAGGCTGGTGGGGTAACCTCCGCCGCCGCCACCGGGAAGAATGCCCCATCCATTGAGGCCGCCGCCGCTGCCACCTTGCGGATCAGCGAGGGTGCTTTGCGGCGCAGCAATCGCGAGCACCATCGTCAGGCTGGTGCTGGCAAGAAACATCGAGAGTCGGCGGTTTCGCCGGTTCGCGGCATGCTCATGCGGCGATTTCGGTTCTGCACGCGTTCGGTACGACCCGAGCGCAGCGTTGCCCACTCCAGTCCTGATCACTGTCTCTCATCCCGCTAGAACCGCCGCTGCCCGCCTTGTGCGCGTGCATCCCCCGGCGCGTTCCGGAAAAGAGCTAGCAAAAGATTGTTGTGCCAGTATTTGAAAACAGCGTTTTTGGCCTGACCAGAAATATTGCGCGTTGTGCGCGAACCTCGACAGTGCCGCGGGATCGGCCTCGACTTTCGCCGTCGAACTATCGACGACTATAATGTGCGAACCGGCTTTGCCGTTATGACCGGCGCCCCGGGGAGGGCACGACGTGCGGGGAATGCGTTTCAACGATCTGGTGTTCGACGACGAGATGTTGTCGGTCAGGCGCGACGACGGGGCCGAACAGCGTCTGACGCGGCAGGAACGCGCGCTGCTGCTGCATTTCACCAACAATGCCGGAAAGCTTTTGACGCGACCCCGGCTGGTCGAACTGATGGCGCGCGACGCCAGTGAAACCAACGAGCGAAATATCGATTTTATCGTCAACCGCCTGCGCAGGACGCTGGGCGACAGCGCGCGTCAGCCGCGATTCATCGCGACCCAATATGGCGAAGGCTATGTATGGATCGCGCAGCTTGCCGCACCCGCGCCCGACTCGGCGTTCCTTCTCATTGGTCCGGTCTACGGGTTGCGGGAGCAGACCGACCGCGCGCAAACGGTTCTCGCCAAGCTGACCGTGAAGCTCGACTCGCAGATCGGAACGGGTCGCAAGGTGAGTTGCGCGCCGGACTGGCGCCCCGGCATGCCGATGCCTCACGATGTGATCTATGGCCTTGATGCAAGCTTTCGCGCCGAGGCGGAAACACTGCACGCCGCATTCGTGCTGCGTCACGCAAGGTCGCGGCATGTGATCGGCGCGTTTCGTGCGCGGTTTGAAAACAGCAACACGGCCGGCGCGATCGACGTCCTCGCAGCCGAGGTGAAGTCGGCCATCTGGACGCACCTCGCAGTTCCGGCTAACGCGGTCGCTGCCTCGAGTGACGCGCCGCTCGAAGTGCGTTTGTACGACGCGGCCGATATCCTTTCGCGCACGCCGGCGATCTGGCGCGAGAACGAGGGGCAGCTTGAGCGCGCGCGGGCCGCGCGTCCCGACGATCCGACGCTCGCGATCATGTGGGGGCTGAACCTTTACGCTCGCCTGCTCAGTCAGGCGCTCGATGCGGACGAGATGATGTCGGCCGCCGCATGGTTGGCGATCGAGGACGAGATGGAAGCTCTCGCCTTCGCCAATCTTTCGAAGGTCCAGGACAATCCGCTTCTTGTGCTGGCTGTGGCGAAGCTCCTGTTCTTCATCGACCGCGGGCATTCGGATCTGGCGGCGCAACTGGCCGACGAGGCATTTGCGAATAGTACGGCCTTTGCCGCCTCATTTGCCCTGCAAGGACAGATTCGCATGTGCCGCGGCGACATTGCCGAGGCGATCGCCTTCTACGACGACGGAATGGAGATGTCGGAGCCCGGCTCCGCGTTTCATCGTTATCTGCTGGTGCTCAAATGCACCGCGTTGCTGGCGGCGAACCAGCGGCCGGCCCTGGAGCGGGCCTGCGCCGAGCTCTACGCCATCAAACCGGCGACCCGTCAGGAAATCGGCGTTCTCATGGCCGATCCAAAAGCCCGCAAGCTGCCGCCGGATATCGAAGCAGTTCTCCCGATGCTCACCGAAGCACGCGCGCGAAAGCTCGTGGCGTATTTCTACAATGTCTTCGCGCGCCGCTTCGACAGCCGCGAACACCGCCGCAATGTCATGCATGGACTGGTGAGCCACATGGTCCGTCACTTCGGACGAAAAGTCGTACCCGAACCCGTCTCTCGAACATTTGGCTGGCGTGTGGGCCGGCCTTCCAAGGCGGACGAGGGTCGCTAGAATCAGAACCCGGCTTTATGCCGGGCATCCACAGCTATGACCGGTCATGATGGATCAGCCTGTTCGTTAAAACGCGAACCGCTTTTAGCGCTTTCGAGCAAAGTCGAATCCAGTTCGCGTGAAGAAAACGCGTCAGATCAAAACCTGGAAACTTTCATCGTTTCCGTGAAACGGTGAGAGCCTCTAACCCCCGACACGCTTCAGCTCCGCGACCAACTGGTCCAGCGCGTCGGACAGCATCGGCCCGCCGCATACCGTGAGATCCTCGGGAATTATGAGGCGCCGCGACGGCGGATACAGCTTTTCGAGCGCCGGATGAAGCAGCAGCGCGCTGCCCTCGTCCTCGGCAACGTCGCGGCCGTCGGATATCAGGATGAAGTCCGGCCGATCAGCCACAATGGCTTCGAGCGTGGCAAACCCGCTGGAGTTGCTGCCGAGGCCGGACGCGGCGTTCGACAGTCCCGTGATCGAGAGCAACGCACTGGTGATGCTGTCATCGCCAGAAACCCAGCCGCGTCGCGACAGCGCCAGCACCCGATAGGGTTTGCGCGCCACCGCTTGCCTCGCGCGGGCGATCGCGGCATCGAGACGCGCGACCTGGGCTTCCGCGCGATCTGCATGCCCGACGAGACCGCCCATCCGGCGGATCTGCTCCTTCACGTCATCGATCGATCTTGCGATATCGAATTCGGCGACCCTCATTCCCTGCCGTTTCAGCAATTCGCGCGTCGCTCGCTTCATGTAGAGGCCGGCGACAACCAAATCGGGCTTGAGCGTCAGCACATCCTCCGCTTCGCCCGACAGCCGCCGATATTTCCGCGCCTCGGCCGCCGCCCAGGAGCGCGCGGCATCCCGCGCGTAGGGACTGAGACCGACGATCTGAGCGGGATCGGCAAGCGTCATTAAAAGCTGATCGGTGCAGACGTTGATCGATGCAACGCGCGGCAGATCGGCGGCCCGCGCCTGCATGGCAATCCCGACGGTTAGTACCAGAACAGCCGCAGCAAGATCGCCGCTTCTCTGACTTATGCAGGCCCGGATCGCCTTGCAAAGACGATGCAACCGCGCGACAGGCGGCATCGCGATCACGCCTCCGACCATGGAACGATGACGGTTTCGCGTTGATAGTCGGCCCGATAGGTCCTGACGCGAAAAATATTCTCGATGATTGTTTCCGAGAGCGCGGTCGCAGGCGGTCCCTGCGACACCAGACGCCCGTCGGACAGCACGAGAGCGATATCCGCAAACCGCGCCGCGAGCCCGAGATCGTGCGTCACCACGATGACGAGTGTTCCGGTGTCGGCCGCGGTCCTCAGCCTGGTCATGACCTCGATCTGGTAGCGCGGATCGAGTGCTGCGGTCGGCTCGTCGGCCAGCAGAATTGGTGCTTCCACGGCCAGCACCCGCGCCAGCGCCACGCGGCCGCGCTCGCCGCCGGACAATTCCGTCACCGGTCGATCGCTCAAACCTGTCACGTCGGTCGCCTGCATCGCCCGCATCACCGCCGCGGCGTCCGCCCCTGTCAGCCGCGCCGGATCGACCGCGCCGTGCGGGTAGCGCCCGAGCGCCACGATGTCCCGCGCCGGCAGTGGCCAGTGCATCTGGTGACCCTGCGGAAGATAGGCGAAACGGCGCGCGCGCTCGCGAAGGGTGAGCGAGGACAGCGCGTCGCCGCAAACCTCGATCGTCCCCTCCGATGGCAACAGGCCCGCCAGTGCCCGCAGCAAGGTGGTCTTGCCGGCGCCATTGGGTCCGACCAGCGCGGCAAGGCACCCGCGCGGCAGCGCCAGGGAAATGTCGCTCAGGACTACCCGTTTTCCGAGACTCACCGACAACGACGAGGCAGTGAGAATGGCGGCTTCGCTCATGCGAGGCCTCCGCCCAGCGCGCGGCGCTCGCGCACGATCAGATACAGGAAGAACGGCACGCCGATCAGCGCGGTCAGCACGCCGACCTTGATGTCCGATGTCGAGGGAATGAGACGAACCGCGATATCGGCCGCGAGCAGCAGCGCCGCGCCGGCCAGCGCGCTCGGCACCATCAGCCGCGCTGGGTCGTAACCGATCAGCGGACGCATCAGATGCGGCGCGACCAGGCCGATGAAACCGATGGCCCCCGCGACCGCCACCGCGCCGCCGACGCCGAGCGCGACGCCGAGGATCGCCCATAGCCGCAACCGTCCGACATCGACGCCGAGGCTCTGCGCGGATTCCTCGCCGAGACTGAGCGCGCGAAACGCATGGCGCTGGCTCATCAGGATCGCGGCGCCCGCGGTGATGAAGGGCAGCGCCAGCATCACATGGCGAAAGCTGCGGTCTTCCAGCGAACCCAGCAGCCAGAACGCGATCTCCAGCGCAGCGAAGGGATTGCGTGACAGGTTCATGGTCAGTGACGTCGCGGCTCCCGCAAGCGAGGAGATCGCAAGCCCGGCAAGGATCAGGATCAGCAGGCTGGCATTGCGTCCCGCGACCGCGAGCAACGCGAACACGGAGGCAAACGCTGCGACGATGGCCGCGGCCGGCAGCGCGAAGGAACGCACGTCGATACCTCCGAGCGCGATGACCAGCACCGCGCCGAATGCCGCTGCCTGCGGCGCGCCGAACAGCGAGGGCGACGCCAACGGATTGCGCAGCAGTCCCTGCAGGGCCGCACCCGACAAACCGAGAATGGCGCCGATCGCAAGTCCGAGGATCGCGCGCGGCAGGCGAATGTCCTGCACGATGATTCGCTGGACCTCGCTGCCGCCTCCGAACAAGGCCTCGAGAACGGCGACAGGCGACAATTTTACGGGACCAATGCCGAGCGACACCAGCGTCAGCCCCGTGACACCCGCACATAGCGCGACCGTTACGACCGCTCGTCGGCGGGCCGCGATATCTTGCATCATCATGCGCCGTTGGAAACGCGGCAGATCATCGGACCGGCTGGTCCGGCAGCACAGTACGGGAAACCCAAAATTCGGGAGACCATGACGATCCTTTCCGCCGACCCACCGTCGCGCGCACCAGAGTCTGATTCAATCACGTTGAAACAGAGTCTGGCCTTTTCCTTTGATCGAGCATGATCTTAGCCGAAAACCGGTTGCCACTTTTCGGGATCATGCTCCGAAGGCGTCGCCGGCCGGTCTCCTGGCTCGCGGCCGTTATCCGGATCCGATTTTCCTCACATGCGCGGCATGTTCGGCAGCGGAATGGACGCGGATGGCCGCTTACAGTTGCGGGGGCAGCCGCGGCGTTGGGGTCATATCCCCGCACCGCGTTCCCGTTTCACCTCCCTCGGGAGGCACCGATGACGCCGCAAACAAGCACAGTGGAACCAGCCGTGCAAGCCGCGAACGCATTCCTGCATTGGCGCGAAATCAGCGAGTTGCATCCAGTCAGGGCTGCGCGAGATAACGCGGCAGCTCCTGCTCGAATTCTGGGAAGTAGCGTGAAATCACCGAAATATCGAAGCGCGCGAGGATCGACTCCTTGGGCTCCCGGTCGAGCAGGAAGTGAAAGGCGGCCTCGACGCAGCGCTCAGGCGAGTGCTTGCCGGCTGTCAGCTGCTTGCTCTTGGAGTCAGACATCGTGACGCGGTGGCGGCTCTCGCCGTTTTCGTCGCGGACCACGGCCTCGAACTCGCCCTCGCCGACGCGCTGAACCTTGATCATAGGGTCGCTCCATTCAGCAGCCGGCGGTACGGCTGTTCCTGCCGCCCACATGCTTGCCGTCGCCGGACTCGTTGGCTCCGGCCGAAAATAGGGCGCGGAAGGACGTTCAAACGGCCGGCACTTGGACATATTCCATCCGAACCACGCGATATTTCAAAGAAATCTTTGAAACAACGGCCATTCAGGACGTTTTGATGGATCCTCGGGATATGTTATCGGAAAGATGCTCGCCGTGCAGGGCAGCAAACCAATTCCTTATCGAGGCTAGAGGAAGATCAATGATCGAAGATGATGAATTCAATGGCTTCGTGATCAGCTCGCTGCGCCGGGCCTTGGAACACGGCGCTGAAGCTTTTAATCGATTGATGCAAAAAGACGATGCGTTTCTTCGCGAAAGTTTCGCGCGTTGCAGTATCGTGTTTGCTCTGTGGCCCGACGCCCAGGCAAAGTGCGGCTTTGCGATGATGCCCATCAAGCGCGAAGCGCCGCCGGATCCGCTCAACGTGAAGGGCGAGGTGATGCCATGCCTGAGCAGAGAGGCCGCATTCGAGTTGCAGGAGCGGTTTGGCGATCCGTCGTTGAAGGATGAATTCCAGCACTTCTCGGTCGATGGCGAGATTCCGTTTCCCAATCGTTTGAACTGAAGAGCGCGTAAAGACTATCCGTCCCGTCTTGCGAAGACGGGACGGTCTGGTCGATGATCTCACTAGGTCGCCCCGCGAGAGCGGTGAGCGGATTCTGGAATCGCGAACCCTTCGGGACGCGGAAAACATCAATATAGAAGCGTCAGTATAAAAGTCCGAGACCGATTGCCGCCAGAATTCCGAATCCGACGAGAAACGCCAGAAGGCCAAAGCTGCCTGCGGCAAGGAATAGATTGTTAGTCGGTTCCTGCGGCATCCGATCCTGCCCGTCCATCTCATCCATATGAAAGTCTCCTCTCACGGAAAAGGCCCGCCGGGCCAAGCCACGCAGCGGGCTGAGTTGGGTTCGGGGATTGCAGGGAGCAATCCCGTTCCAGCCAGATAATGCTCGTGCGAAGAAGGAGTTCCAAAGGACGTTCCCGAGCGGCGGACCATCGAGCGCGCGGGAGGCCTCCGCTTCCGCCTAAATCAGAAGCGGGACTCTATGAGTTTGATTTGACGCGTTTTCTTCACGCGAACCGGCTCCCGTCCGCGGACGTCCGGTTTCCAGATCAGGCCTCTTCCGAAGCGCGCCCTTCGCCTCTGTCTGCAAGTTTCATCCAGTCGCGCGCCATTTCCATCCAGGCCTGCTTATCGGCATCGCCCCGGGCCCGCTTCGCCTCCTGGCGGCAGGTTTCGGCTCGCGCGCGGTATCTTGCGATATCGCCGGCGGTTACGGTCACTTGGGCTTTCTTAGCTGGGATGAATTGACCCAGTCATCGAAATGGGAGGCTTCCTCAGCCTGGGTGACTTTCTTGAGCAGCGCGTCCTTTTCCGGACCGGGATTGAGCTTGTCCGCCTGCTCGCGGACCTTGCTGGCCCAGAAGGCCAGTCTATCTGGAAGAGTGGTGAGCTGTTTGTATCGGCGGCGCGGCTTGGCCATTTGCGGTTTCCGAGATTGAAGGGAGCGAAGAGACGCCAGGTGGTGGGGGAAGGCTGCACAGGCCGGTCAGAGCCCCGGTCAACAGGACAAATCCTGTGATAGCGGCGATGGCAAAAGCGCGTTCGACCCTGTCCATGGGATCGTGATACTCGTGCGAAGGGCGCGCGTCTGTCTGGTAGAAGACTCTGACGTTGACAGCCACCTCGTATCAAGCCGCCGAAGATCGCATGGGCTTTGATCCGAAGATTTCCTCGAAGTGCGCATTGATTGCGGCATCGCATTCGCAGGCTCGTTGCTGGATGCGCGGAAGGTCCAAGATATGGATGTGGCCTCTCGAATACGTGATCATTTCGAGTTTTTGCAGATCCTGGGCGATGGCATTGACGCCGCCGCGCTGCACCCCCATCATTTGGGCGAGGAACTCCTGCGTCAAGTTCAGATCGTCGCCGACGAGGCGTTGCATTCGCAGCAGCCATTTGCAGGCGCGATTGCTGACCGAGTGAGCCGCATTACACGCCGCCGTCTGCTGGACCTGCGCTAAAAAGAACTGCTCGTACCGCATCATCATGTCGCGGAGATTTGGAATCTCCTGTGCCGCAAGACGCAGTTTGTCCGCGTCAATGACGGAAGCATGGGCTGCAACTTGCATGATGACGAAATTGAGCGAAACCTTGTGATCGAGCGCGGCCCCGGCACCGAATTGGCCGTCTTTACCGATCATTCCCGACTCAATCGCGCCGCCGCCGATCAGCTCGACGACGCAGGAAATGATCCCGCCGTGGGGGAAATAAACCCTTTCAATACGTGCATTTGTTTCAGCGAGGACGTACCCCGTCTCCAACTGCATGATTCGCAGGTGGGGTTCGATCGCAGCGAATGTGGGCTCGTCGAGTCTTGCCAGTAAATCATTGCTGAAGTGACCATTCGCCATAGCGCTCCTCCTGAAATGGGCGGGAGCGCAACGAGCGTTCTCGTCACCGATGTTCGCTTGCGATGATAATCCTTTAATGCACGGAAGCGGCGCGAGTTCTGTGCAATTGTGCACATGACTCCGGTCTGGCGAGAATCATTACATCGTTGATGCCGCCTCCGGCGAAGCCAGTAACCCGGACTCCGCTCGCGGATGATCGCCCCTGAATTCGTTCTCGCCGTCCGTTGTTTGTCGTAAACGGTTGGCTCGGCATTTGCGGAAGTCACGGTCATCGCCAATATTCTGATGTCGCTCATCATCAGCCGGTCTGGCATGATAGGTGTGGCTGTGGATGAAGCCTTGGCCGCATCGGGCGCGACGTCGACCGTGGCCGGCACCGTTCTGATCGGGAATGGCTGATGGGAAGAAATCCGATGACGCCCGTCCAATCCCGGCAGACAGCGCTCAGGCCGCTGCTTTCGCTGAATTTCTTCATGGCCGACATGCAGGCCGGAATCGGTCCTTTCCTCGGCGTATTCCTGCTTGCCCACGGGTGGCAGAGCGGCCTGATTGGAACGGTCATGACAGCCGGCGGCATCGCAGGCATGCTCATGACTACGCCGGCGGGCGCCCTGATCGACGCCACGCGCAGCAAGAAGCTGTTCGTCATCATTCCCGGCATCTGCACGGTTCTCGCATCAGGCATCGTGTTGCTGTCGCAGGAGTTCTGGCTGGTGGCCGCGTCACAGATTGCGACCGCAATCGCGGGCGCTGCGATCGGACCGGCGGTTGCCGGGATTACGCTTGGCATTGTTCGCCAGGCCGGCTTCAATCGTCAGAATGGCCGCAACCAGGCTTTCAACCATGCCGGCAACATGGTGGGCGCCGGTCTCTCCGGATTGCTCGGCTGGCTTTACGGCTTCACGGCCGTGTTCTGGCTGGCTGCGGCTTTCGGCGTCCTCTCCATCGCCTCCGTGCTCATGATCCCGAGCGATTCCATCGACGATGACGCCGCTCGTGGACTCGAGCACGAGGGCGGAGATGATGGCCACGCCAGCGGATTTCAGGTGCTGGTCGAGACGAAGCCGCTGCTGATCCTCGCCGCGGCCCTGCTTTTCTTCCATCTTGGAAACGCGGCAATGCTCCCGCTCTATGGGCTGGCCGTGGTCGCCGACAAGCATACCGATCCGGCAAGCTTCGTCGCCATGACGATCGTGATTGCACAGGGCACGATGATCCTGACCTCGCTGGTCGCAATGCGAATGGCGGAGAAGGAGGGCTACTGGCTGGTCCTGTTGATGTCGTTTATTGCCCTGCCCATAAGAGGCGTCATCGCCGCGTGGCTGCTCAACAAGTGGGGCGTCTATCCGGTCCAGATTCTCGACGGCGTCGGCGCCGGCCTGCAGAGCGTGGCCGTACCCGGCCTTGTCGCAAGGATTCTCGACGGCACCGGACGGGTCAATGCCGGCCAGGGTGCTGTCATGACCGTTCAAGGCGTGGGTGCATCAATCAGTCCCGCGATCGGGGGCTGGATCGCGCAGGAGTTGGGCTATGGACCGATGTTCCTGATCCTTGGCGCGTTCGCCACCGTCTCGGTCGGGCTTTGGGTGATATTCGCATCGCTGCTCAAGCCCGCCTGCGCCGGCAGGCCGGGACGTGCCACACCTGCGCTTTCCGCGGCTGGCAGGGGAGGGACTTGATGGGGTCGGACAGCATGCGACCATGGGCATTGCAGCCCTTGCACTCTCGGCATCACCGAAGCCTCGTCTCCATTTCGGAGTGAGCGGCGTGAATGCAAAGCGCAACGTGTCCACCCGTGCGCGACTTGAGGGATTTGACCACCCGCGCAGGCATCGCTTCCCGAACGCGTCAATCAGGCCGCGGTCCACTTTATTCATCGGAGTCTCCTCCGAAGGGACGTCGTTGACATACTCTGGCCAGAAAACCGCTCTCGCATGAGAGCGATCGATTCGTTAACCGATAAACTGACCGAGAGGAGCCTTGCGATGGAACTTCTCATTCCGCCCCGGCATCGTGAGCAATTCAGAACGCTCAAAGAACACTATGCGACGGGTCCAACAAAAATTGGTCCGATCACATGGAATGGATACCTCAGGGTTCGCACAGACGATCAACGATTGATCGATGCGCTGCGGCACCAGTTGGACGCCCAACCTCAGTAGCGCAATCGGAGCAACCTCTTTCGCGCGCTAAACGCTTAGAGCGTTTTGGCTTCTGATTGAATCAGGAGCGAAGCTGCGGATTATTGTTTGCCGCGTTTTCTTTGCGCGAACCGGTATCCACTTCGCTTGAAACGCCATGGCGCAGCCCGTCGATAAGCGCTGCGACGATGTCGTGTGCTCAAACGAGCTTGCATTTTGGGCGCGCATTGGCAGCAGGAACGACCGGTGCTGCGCGTGCACGAAGCGTGATGCCCGAATCCGAGGGATGTTGTCGAAACTCAACCGCTTGGCATCCGGTTTCCGCGCGGTGCAACGCATTGGGTGGAGTTCGACATAGACGTTTCGAGCCTATGTGACTCACCTCACGGTGCCAGCGAATGGAAGGCTTCATCATGCAGGTCATGGGAGATCAAGAGGTCCCATCCCAATGGAGGAGAAATCACCATGACTTGTGGAATGCGAGAGACGATTACGGTTAGATACTGGGGCGTATGCTGGAAGTGGGGTTTCATTCCCTATCCCTGCAGGAAGACGAAAACGGAGGTCAAATACCGGTATGACTTCCTTCCCTGGCGCACCAGGTTCAGTTGGTCGCCCTTCCGTCGCAGTTATGAGGGATGCTGCAACGGTACGCTCTTCGGATGGTCCTACTGGACCTGGTCGCCATTCGGCACCGGCAATGGTCCCTGGATCACCTATCAGACGCTGACGTATTTCTCCGATTCAATGATCGGCTCGATTGGTTCTTGCCCGTTCAACCAGGGTACGACCGCTGAGCCGGTCGCGAAGGTGACGGCGGGCTCGATCGCGCCGACTGAAGTCGCCGAGAAACTCAAAGAGGATCATGGTTGTTCCTGCGGCTAGGACCTTGCGAGCACGCTCCTCACGAGGACACCGACTCTGTCGGATAATTCTGATCGACGAGGTCACCCGGAATGTCTCGCGACCCCGGATGACCCGTCGCGTCAAGAGGGGTTCGCACGCGAGTTCTTCACCACGCCACCAAACGAAGCGCGCCGGACAGCGAACGATCGCGGACCGCGGATTTGATGCCGCGGACGTCGAACGAAAGTCAGGCTGTCGGTATGGCGGTTTCGTTCCTGGAGCCTTCTTCGCTTCTGACGGCATCAGAAGCGGGGCTCCAAGATTTTGTTTGAGACATTTTCTTCACGCGAACCGGGCATCCACTTCGCGCGAAGCTTAGCGGCTTCAAAAGCCGGGGCCCCAGCCTGCCTTTGCCCTACGCCAAATTAGGCTCAGGTCAGATTCCCGTGGTCTGGTGAAGGACCGGTAAAGACCGGCTGCCGCCCCCGGAAACCGGGTAGAAACCATTATGCCGCGCGATCTCGTAATGCGAGTTCCGCCTCGGCATCCAGGTCGTCAAGAACTGCTTCAAAGGCGACGATTGCACTTTGGATCGAAGCGATTTCCGCAATCTGCTGCTCTGATATGGGACCGTGTTGTCCCATCAGCGCGATTATCAAGTCGCGACGCCGCTCCTTCAATTGAACAAGGGGTAATCCGTGGTCTTCAAGCACCGCGGGCATTGTAAAATGATCTCCAGCCGACGCCTGACCAATAGCTAAAAAGTGCTGAGACCAATTTTCACAGATGCATAAAATTATTTGAATCGGACAAATGATCAAGTGAGGCTGCAGGGAGAACGTCGGGACGGATGGCGGAACGGACCAAGGGTCAGGGCAGCCCGTGCGCTCTGTTGCAATCAAGAACGGGCTCTGCACGGTTTTATCCGTCCCCGGTCTGTCAGGCTCGCCCTCAAGTGCGACTTGGTTGATACGCGGCCCCCTCTGGCCTCTCAAGCCCTAGCGTCTAGCTGCCGCCGCCGTACTCTGTATTTCGTTGACGATCGTTCGGATCGCTCATCTCTTTCTCTACGGCTTCCCTGGCTACGGCTTCGCTGTCGGCCCGCTCTGGCTGTTGGATTTGCTGGTTCGGATTTTTCCCGCTCCGATCGGAGATCAAAGTCTCCTTTTGTTGTTCCTGCCACTCGGTGACCACAGCCGGATTTCGAAGGCGTGCTGATGAGAATGCCGTTTCACTGACCTCAGAGGTGGATGATCCTAAAAAGCTCAGGAAGGCGACCAGCGAAATCGTTCCCATGATCACGATGACCAAGGCTCGTTCACTGTACGCTCGCAGATTATCGTCATTCATCTGCTTCTAACGCGGGCGCCCACGACCGGTTTCTGAATTAACAATTCTAATTTTATCAGGACGTGAGATCCTGCACTTTCGTCGGATCGACGGGCCAACGATAGGTGCTCGATGGGCCTGCGGCATTGTCGGCTGGTGACCGGAACCTCCCCTATCGCCGCAATGCTCGCTTGGCAGGTCTCAGCCGCGGCCGACAAGAACGCGGTTTTACAGGAACGCCCCGGCGCTCGGTCCAAATTCAATCATCAAGCCGGTCTGTTGCGACAGCGCATCCCAGCGTCCTGCGAATGAATCTATTTGGATTTCTGCAGGGGGTAAGATTTAGCCCAAACGTCGATCTCGCTCGCAGCTTCGGCTTTGCGCGCTTTCTCTAATAGCGCCTGACGTTCAGGTCCCGGGTCGAGCGTTTCAGCTTCATCACGTGCATTTCGGGCGAACTCAGTCAGCCGGTCCGTCAAAGTCGTCTTTCGGAATTTGTCGAAACTCATGGATTGCCCTTCACTCTTGCGAGTGCCTTTCTCCCCTTTTGAGTGAGCAGCCGCCTGTTTCGCGAACGCAATCTTTCGCGCAATGACCGTGGCACAACATATGTCTTGCGCTTTGGTTCCGATCCGGCGCGGAACGGAATCTCATGGTCCCGCGTTTATGTACGGAATTGTTTGAGAACTATTTGAAAGGAATATCCAATGATGCGCAAAGTTCGACGCCTGCTGGAATCAGCGCTGGGGCTGCTCATTCCATCGCCGCCTCAGAAGCTTGTTCGGGCCGCTATCCGTCGTTCTCGAAAATAATCGGTGCAGGACGACGCGAAATGGTCCCGGTTTGCTGAAGCAGGGACCATTTTTCTACTGCGTGCTCAGCGATACGCCGAGTATATGAGCCTTGGCCGCCGTTGCACCCGGAGTGCGCTTCAGCTTTTTTGCAATCTTCGCGACGCCGGCCTTTTGTTTTGCAAGTGACTTAAGAGTCTTCACGTCGTCCCGGGTCCACTCGCGGCGGATTATCTTTGTCTTCTTGGACAAGTCAGCACTCCTATTGGTCGATGGGAGCGCGGTTTAACACAGCCGGTCCGATGAGCAAGGTCTGCTTGTCTCGCGGCGCGGTTGATGAAGCGGCCGCGTCGGAATGTGACTGCTGTCGTCTCACTGTTTCGACTGTCCTAAGACGATCACAGCACCCGTCAGTGCAGGGTCGTGAGGCTTCAGGCTGCTGAATTTTCCATCGTTCCAGTTGGCGAGACTGACCACCGAGCCCGTTGGCGCTTCCGCTGCCGCCACTGGCTCAGTCGATTCCAAAACCTTCAGGCCGCTCTCGTCGACAAAGAAGGTGTGGTCGCCGAATAGCTCGCACAGTTTCCGGGCGGCCGGATGATCGTCGGGAAGCACCTGTGCGTCCATCTGGTTCAGGGTCTGTTGCACCTGCTTCGCATTCAGTTTCATGGCGGCTCCTGGGTGCCGTTTCAAAGGGCTTTTACCGAGCTTTTGTGAACGAGCTCGCTTGATCAGGTTGTCTTCTTCGTAAACATGGTCAGGACGCCTTCCTTGTCGATATTGATGGCGACGACCTGGGCCGCGTTGCGACCTTTTGCTTTCAGAGCAGACACGGCTTCCGGGATCGCCTCGAGAGAGGCCCGCAGGGATTTGATTTCCTCCTGCTTAGTATTCGTGACGAGGGCATCGACCTGTGAGCGTACGTCCGCTTTCAACTCTTCCACGTCGATAACCTGGATACTTCGAATTGCCACACCTCCCTCGGACTTCGTCTGGGACTGTGAAGCGGGAGGTGAGGTTTGTGCGACCGCCAAAGACGATCCAGCTAAAAGCAAGGCGAGAACTGTTGATAATGTAAACGTGCGCATGATCTGCTCCGGTTCAGTTCGAGATGCGCATGAGATGTATCGTCGAAAAATGTCGAACGCCCGAGGTTTATGCGGTCATTCGGTGAATCTGATATGACCAGAATGTGCAAACGGAAATCTTCGGAAGCTGTCCGAAAGCACGCGTCAAGGTAAGATTGACGAGTGGCATGTCCGTCTCCCCGCAAACGTTCCAGCGGTTCGAATCGCGAACGGCATTGCGCGGTGGAGAAGGGCGTAATCGCGATTCGTATCGGCTCCGATTGGCTCATATCCGCCGTCGCGTCGCACGCAATCAACTTGTGATAGATGGGTTTCCGTTTTGACGGAAACAAACTGATCCGTTAGCTGCCATAGCCGTTCAAAGAACGGTGTTGATTCCGCTCGCCTCAAGTTTTGCAGCTTCTGATGGAATCAGAAGCGCGGTTTGATTTGATGCGTTTTATTGAAGCGAACCGGGTATCCACTCCGATCGAAAACGCTATATCTCTCGGTCATTCACGTCTTCGCTGAAAATTTTCAAAGACGTGGATGCACGGGATGAAGCCGGACATGACGGGTCGCTGATTCCCGCGTTGTCCAGTCTAGGCGCGCGCGCGTTCGTTGCGAATGGTCAGCAGTTCCACCGGGCGATCGGGAATTGCGATCCGGAACGTCGCGCCGATGGTGCCTTCCACCAGATTGACGTCGCCGCCATGCGCGCGCACCAGTTCCGCCGCGATCGCAAGGCCGAGGCCGCTGCCGCCCGGACGCGCCGATCCCTGGAACGCCTCGAACAGATGATTGCGGGCCTGTTGCGGCACGCCGGGGCCGGTATCGGAGATCTCGATGATCGTCACCGAACCCTCGCGTCGGCCGGTGATCCTGATCTGCCGGGCCGCGGCATCGCCTTGCGGCTGACTTTCCAGAGCCTGCGCCGCGTTGCGCACCAGATTGAGCAGAATGCGGAAAAGCTGATCCGGATCGGCATCGATTGTAAGGCCGCGCTCGATCGCGTTGATCCAGGTGATTGACCCTTCCGCGGCAAGTCCGGCCGACTCGCGCACCTCGTTGACGATCGGCTCGATTGCTATTTTCCTCCGGTCGGGCGCGGCCTCCTGCGCGCGACCGTAAGACAGTGTCGACTGGCAGAACGCGATGGCGCGCTCCAGCGAGCGCATCAGCTTCGGCGCGAATCGCTGCACCCGCGGATCGGGTACGCTGGCAAGCTGATCAGACAGCAACTGCGAGGACGCCAGCAAATTGCGCAGGTCGTGATTGATCTTCGACACCGCGAGGCCGAGCGCCGCGAGCCGGCTCTTCTGATGCAGCATCGACACCAGGTCGCGCTGCATGTCGGAGAGCTCACGCTCGGCGACGCCGATTTCGTCGCCACGCTGTGACGGCACGATGATCCGCGCCGAGCTCTCGGGATTTTGGTGGAAGCCCACAAGATTCGCGGTCAGACGCCGCATCGGGCGGACGAACAGATAATGCAGCGCCAGATAGACCAGCGCCGCGGTGAGAACCGCGATCGTCAGCGAGACCAGCAACAGGTTGCGCGAAAAACGGTACATCGACTGGCGCAACGGCTCCTCGTCGGTGACGACTTCGATGAACTGCGCACCGCGCGGACCCGGTCCGATGATGCGGATCGCCTGGTTGCCGCTCTCCAGCATGGTTTCGAACGAACCCATAACGGCCGACCACGGCGTCATGGTGCGGATGTCGATGTCATGGTCGATCGCTGCCGGCAGATCCGCGCTGGCGAGCAGGCGGCGCTGCTGGCCCATCTTGATGGCGACGGCCCGCGCGCCGATGCTGCCGAGAATTTGCCGCGCGAGCGAATCAGGCACTGTGCCCGACGGCGCCGCGTCGAGCACCAGCGCGGCCGTGTTTGCGGCCGCCAGGCGGTCGTTGAGGCGGTTCATCCGGAAATTGGCGATCGCCGGGACGTAGATCAGGATTTCAGCGATCATCACCAGCGGGATCGTCAGCAGCAGGAGCTTGCCGGACAGGCCGAGCCGGCCGCGCAATGACAAACGCGCTGCCCGCACCCGGAGTTGTTCGATCGCCTGTGACACGGCTGCCCTCCGCAGACCTGCGGCAAACTGACAGTGACCCGCATTTGTCCCGAACCGTTGGCCGGGAAAACTGCTGAAACACGTCGATAATATAAACCCAATGCGGGATTTGGCCAATTCGGCCATCGCGGGGAAACGCTAGAGGGCAAGATTGACGAAAAGAGGTCACTCCCTTATAAGCCGCGCCAACTGTCCGCGATGACCCGGTTTCAGCCGGGGCGGCTCGTTCGGGCCGAAATCGGCCTGGTTCGGGTCGGCATTCCCGGGCTTAACCTCAATATCAGGCGACTTGCCCGGTCAGCGGAGACCCCCGTGAAACGGACTTATCAACCCAGCAAACTGGTGCGCAAGCGCCGCCACGGCTTTCGTGCCCGCCTCGCGACGACCGGCGGCCGCAAGGTTCTTGCCGCGCGGCGCGCACGCGGCCGCAAGCGCCTGAGCGCCTGAGCAAATCTCCCCGAGATTTCAACATGGAGCGGTTGAGGCAGCGGGCGGATTTCCTCGCCGTTGCCAACGGGCTGCGGGTGAACACTCCCGCCTTCGTGGTGCAAAATCGCAGCCGCGACGATGACGGCCCGATCAGGATCGGCTTCACGGTGACCAAGAAGAACGGCACCGCAACCGAGCGAAATCGCATCCGCCGCAGGCTTCGCGAATTGGTGAAGCGCGTGGGCGCCTTATCCATGCGACCGCACAGCGATTATGTGGTAATCGGCCGCCGTGCTGCGCTCGACCGCGGTTTCGCCGTCATGCTCGATGACCTGCGTTCGGCGTTCCGTCGCCTCGATCGCCAGCATCCAGGATGATCGCGGGCATCAAGATCGGCGGTATCAACGGCGAATCGAGCTTCAACCCGAACCGAATGACGAGACCCTGAACCGAGATCGGAACGATGTCTGACAACCGCAATACCATCATCGCCGTCGTTCTGTCGGGCCTCGTCCTGATCGCCTGGCAGTATTTCTACAACATCCCGCAGATGGAAAAGGATCGGGTCGCGCAGCAGGCGCAGAGCCAGACGGACAAATCCCAGACCGAGCCGGCGAAAAATGCGCCCGGCCCCGATCACGCGGCGGCGGAAACCACGACGGTCAGCCGCGACGCCGCCATTGCGGCCACCCCGCGCATCAAGATCGACACCTCCCGGCTGAGCGGAAGCATTTCGCTGAAGGGCGCGCGCATCGACGATCTTTTGCTGACCAAGTTCCGCGAAACCGTCGACCCCACGTCGCCTGCGATCGAGCTGTTTTCGCCCTCCGGCACGGCCAATCCGTATTATGCCGAATTCGGATGGGTGCCGGCCGCCGGGTCGACCGTGAAACTGCCGGACCAGAATACCGTGTGGCAGCAGGAAGGGTCGGGCGCGCTGACGCAGTCCTCTCCCGTCACTCTGAAATATGACAACGGCGAAGGGCTGACCTTCCGTCGCACCGTTACGGTGGACGACCACTACCTGTTCACGGTCAAGGATGACGTCACCAACGCCGGCAACGCGCCGGTGACGTTGTATCCGTTCGCGCTGATCTCACGGCACGGCACGCCGGCGGTTTCCGGCTACTACATCCTGCATGAAGGTCTTATCGGCTATCTCGGCGACCAGAAGTTGCAGGAATATACCTATAAGAAGATCGACGAAGCGAAATCGGTCAGTTTCAACGTCACCAACGGCTGGCTCGGCATCACCGACAAATATTGGGCCTCGGCGTTGCTGCCCGAAACCAGCGCCCGATTGCAGGCCCGCTTCTCGTCCAACGAGGTCGGCAAGGTCAGGACCTATCAGACCGACTATCTGGAGGACGCGCAGACCATTCCGGCCGGCGGCACCGCTACGGCAAATACGCGCCTGTTCGCCGGCGCCAAGGAAGCCGGCGTCGTCGGCATCAATTTTCCGTTCGTGCAACTCGGCGGCTACAACAAGCAGCTCAGCCTCAACCATTTCGATCTGCTGATCGACTGGGGCTGGTTCTACTTCATCACCAAGCCGATGTTCCTCGCGCTGGATTTCTTCTTCCACCTGTTCGGCAATTTCGGAATCGCGATCCTGCTGGTGACCGTGCTGGTCAAGCTGGTCTTCTTCCCGCTCGCCAACAAGTCCTACGCCTCGATGGCGAAGATGAAGGCGGTCCAGCCGCAGATCAACGCGCTGAAAGAACGCTTTCCCGACGACAAGATGAAGCTGCAGCAGGAGATGATGGAAATCTACAAGAAGGAGAAGATCAACCCGATCTCGGGCTGTCTTCCGGTCGTCTTGCAGATTCCGGTGTTCTTCTCGCTGTACAAGGTGCTGTTCGTGACCATCGAAATGCGTCACGCGCCGTTCTTCGCCTGGATCAAGGACCTGTCCGCGCCCGATCCGACCCACGTCTTCAATCTGTTCGGGCTGCTGCCCTACGATCCCTCGACGGTGCCGTTGCTTGGTCCGTATCTGGCGATCGGCGCGTGGCCGATCATCATGGGCATCACGATGTGGTTCCAGATGAAGCTGAACCCGACGCCGCCGGACCCAACCCAGAAGATCATCTTCGACTGGATGCCGGTAATCTTCACCTTCATGCTCGCGGCGTTCCCGGCCGGTCTCGTGATCTACTGGGCCTGGAACAACACGCTGTCGGTGATCCAGCAGAGCTTCATCATGCGCCGCAATGGCGTGAAGGTGGAACTGTTCGACAACGTGAAGTCCACCTTCCGCCGCAAATCCTCCGACAAGCCGGCGAAGACGACGTAGCGTCTTCGTGGTTGCCGTTGCGCGAAGCTCAAGGGCGGCGCGGAGCGTCGTCCCAACGGCGACGAGGCTGTCCCGGACCAGGCCACGTCATGCAGGATTGCTTCGCCCGGGCAGAACCGGCTAAGCCGGTTCGGCCGCAAGCTCGGGAGCTATTCGTCTGAAAGCCCTTGCATGACAACGGACACCGATGCGGAACTGATGGAGCGGGGCCGGAAGCTGTTCGCTGGCGACTGGCAATTCATCTGGGCCTCGCCGTCGATCGAAACGCTGCCGCCCATGGCCGGCGTCGAGGTTGCGTTCGCCGGACGCTCCAACGTCGGCAAGTCCAGCCTGATCAACGCGCTGACCGGTCGCAGCGCGCTGGCCCGGACCTCCCGCACGCCCGGCCGCACCCAGGAGCTGATTTTCTTCGAGGGGCCGAAAAGCGCCGACGTCCGTCTTGTCGACATGCCCGGCTACGGCTTTGCATCGGCGCCGAAAGCCAGGATCGCGGCGTGGACCTCGCTGATCCACAAATTCCTGCTCGGGCGCGCCAGCCTTGCGCGCGTCTACGTGTTGATCGACTCCCGCCATGGCATCAAGGATACCGACCAGGACATCCTGACCACGCTCGACAGGTCCGCGGTCAGCTACCAGGTGGTGCTGACCAAGGCCGACGAGGTGAAGGCCCCTGAATTGGCGGAGCGTACGGATGCGACCAGGACATTGCTCGCCAGGCATCCCGCAGCATTTCCGGACGTGCTGGTCACCTCGTCGCGCACGGGAGCGGGGATGCCGGAATTGCGGGCCGCCGTGGCCCGCCTGATTGGAGAACATCAGCGATGACGCAGTTCGGCTTGTTTCGAATCGTCGTGTTGGCGGCGGGACTGATGGGCGCCGCCGGCGTCATCCTTGGAGCGGTGGCCGCCCACGTGACGACAGGCGGCACCCTGGTCCTGTCGGCATCTTCGATGCTGCTGTTTCACGCCCCCGCCGCGATCCTGGCGGTGCTTCTGGTAGATCGGCAGATCATTCTCCCGCGTCTCGGTCTTGTCGCCGCCGGCGGCTTTGTCGCGGGAGCGACCCTGTTCAGCACCGATTTGACGGTACTGCAATTCCTCAAACACCGGCTTTTCCCGATGGCCGCTCCATCCGGAGGGACGCTGATGATCCTGAGCTGGTTCTTGCTCGCGCTCGCCGCCATCTGGCCGCGCGCCGCGTCCCGTTCCTGATGACGGATTGCGAGCCGGCGGCTTTGCGGTCATGCCGCCGATCGGTTAGAACCCGACCCATCCCGCCGGCCAAGAGACCCGCTTCATGTCCGATGCCTCCAAAATCAGCCCGCTCGATCAGGCTCGCATCCTGTCCGAGGCGCTGCCGCATATGCAGCAATATGACGAGGAAACCATCGTCATCAAATACGGCGGCCATGCCATGGGCTCGGAGGATGTCGCCCGGCGGTTCGCCCGCGATATCGTGCTTCTGGAGCAGACTGCGATAAATCCGGTGGTGGTGCATGGCGGCGGCCCGCAGATCGCCACCATGCTGGAACGCCTCGGCATCAAATCGGAGTTCGCCGCCGGCCTGCGCATTACCGACGCCGCGACGATCGAGATCGTCGAGATGGTGCTGGCCGGTTCGATCAACAAGCAACTGGTCGGCTACATCAACGAAGCCGGCGGCAAGGCGGTCGGGCTCTGCGGCAAGGACGGCAACATGGTCACCGCCTCGAAGGCGACGCGGACCATGGCCGATCCGGATTCGAACATCGAGAAGGTCGTCGATCTCGGCTTCGTCGGCGAACCCGATAACGTCGACCTGACATTGCTGAACCAGTTGATCGGCCACGAACTGATCCCGGTGCTGGCGCCGCTGGCCACCTCCAAGGGCGGTCAAACCTTCAACGTCAATGCCGATATCTTCGCGGGCGCGGTCGCCGGCGCGCTGAAGGCCAAGCGTCTTCTGCTGCTGACCGATGTTCCCGGCGTGCTCGACAAGTCGAAGACCCTGATTCCGGATCTGTCGATCAGCGACGCGCGCAGGCTGATCGCCGACGGGACCATTTCAGGCGGCATGATCCCCAAGGTCGAGACCTGCATCTACGCGCTCGAGCAGGGCGTCGGCGGCGTGGTCATCATCGACGGCAAGACCCCGCATGCGGTGCTGCTCGAACTCTTCACCGACCAGGGCACGGGGACGCTGATCCACAAGTGACCGACGCGCGACCCCAGCAGCAGCGCGGCTTCGGCCACATCGACACCTGGGTGTTCGATCTCGACAACACGCTGTACCCTCATCACGTCAACCTGTGGCAGCAGGTCGACGCGAGAATCGGCGAGTACATCGGACAGTTTCTCGATGTCGATCCGATCGAGGCGCGACGCATCCAGAAGGATTACTACAAGCGCTTCGGCACCAGCATGCGCGGCATGATGACGGAGCACGGCGTCTCCGCTGACGATTATCTTGCTTACGTCCATCAGATCGATCACTCACTGCTCGAAGCCAATCCGACGATGGGCGCGGCGCTCGAAAGACTGCCGGGCCGCAAGCTGATCCTGACCAACGGCTCGACCGCTCACGCCGGCAAGGTGCTGGAACGGCTCGGCTTCGGGCACCACTTCGAGGCGGTGTTCGACATCATCGCTGCTGAGTTGGAGCCGAAGCCGTCGCCGCAGACCTATCGCCGCTTTCTCGAACGGCACCACGTCGATGCTGCAAAGGCGGCGATGTTCGAGGATCTGGCGCGCAACCTCGCCGTCCCGCATCAACTCGGCATGACCACCGTTCTGGTCGTACCGGACGGCACCCGGGAGGTCGTGCGTGAGGACTGGGAGATGGAGGGGCGCGGCGCGGCGCATGTCGACCACGTCACCGACGATCTGGCCCGGTTTCTGGCAGGGCTGACGACCCATTCGGCTTGACAGGCCTGTTCCCGTCCAAGAGAACAGCGCGTTGACAACTGCACGCGTGCAGTAGAGCCACAGGAAATCCGATGTCCCTCGCTTCCCTTGAGTCCACCATCAACGCCGCCTTCGAGGCCCGCGACACCGTTACGCCTGCGACCCGAGGCGAGGTGCGCGAGGCGGTGGATCAGGCGCTCGGCTTGCTCGACAAGGGCGAAGTCCGTGTCGCCGAGCGCGCGGCGGACGGCAAGTGGAGCGTCAACCAGTGGCTCAAGAAGGCCGTGCTGCTGTCGTTCCGCCTCAACGATATGACGACGATCCCCGGCGGTCCCGGCAAGGCCGCATGGTGGGACAAGGTGCCGTCGAAATTCGAGGGCTGGGACGAGAAAAGGTTTCGCGACGCCGGCTTTCGGGCCGTGCCCGGCGCGATCGTGCGCCGCTCCGCCTTCATCGCCAAGAACGCGGTGCTGATGCCGTCGTTCGTCAATCTCGGCGCCTATGTCGACGAAAGCACGATGGTTGATACGTGGTGCACGGTCGGCTCCTGCGCCCAGATCGGCAAGCGCGTGCACATCTCCGGCGGCGCCGGCATCGGCGGCGTGCTGGAGCCGCTGCAGGCCGGACCTGTCATCATCGAGGACGATTGCTTCATCGGCGCGCGCTCGGAAGTGGCGGAGGGCGTGATCGTGCGCAAGGGTGCGGTGCTGTCGATGGGCGTGTTCCTCGGCGCATCGACCAAGATCGTCGACCGCGAAACCGGCGAGGTCTTCATGGGCGAAGTGCCCGAATACGCCGTGGTGGTGCCGGGCGCGCTGCCCGGCAAGCCGTTGAAGAACGGCCAGCCCGGTCCCTCCACCGCCTGCGCGGTCATCGTCAAGCGCGTCGACGAACGCACACGCTCCAAGACCGGCATCAACGAACTGCTGCGGGACTAATGGAGTGAATTTGACATTCGCTACCTGCGTTGCAGCAAATCCGGCGAGCGAATGTCAAATTCAGAACTCCACTAGAAACTTAATAGTTGCTAGTGGTCCTTTGATTCTAACATTTGCAAGAATTCCTGCCGCAACGGGATGCAAATGTTAGAATCGGACCGCTATAGCGTTTTCGAGCGAAGTGGATACCGGTTCGCGTGAAGAAAACGCGTCAAATCAAGAGCCTAGATTCTTTCACTGTTTCCATGAAACGGTGAAAGACTCTAGAGCATGATCCCGCAAAGTGGGAACAGGTTTCCGGACGAGATCATGCTCCATCAATAACGGACCACCTATGGCCGCCGACGCTCTCTCCATTGCTCGCGATCTCGTCCGTTGCCCTTCGGTGACGCCCGCGGATGCCGGCGCGCTCGGCGTGCTCGAGACGCTGCTCAAGGCGGCCGGGTTCGAGGTGCATCGCGTCACGTTCAGCGAACCGGGCGCGGCCGACATCGACAATCTCTATGCCCGCATCGGCACGAGCGGTCCCCACATCGCATTCGCCGGCCATACCGACGTCGTACCTCCCGGTGAGGAGTCGGCGTGGACCCACGGCGCGTTTTCTGGTGACGTCAAGGACGGCTTTCTCTACGGGCGCGGCGCGGTGGATATGAAGGGCGGTATCGCCTGCAGCGTCGCCGCCGCGCTGGACTATCTGGCGGCGCATGGCGGCAAGCTCGGCAAAGACGGCAGGGGTTCGATCTCGTTCCTGATCACTGGCGACGAGGAAGACGTCGCCGTCAACGGCACCGTCAAGCTGATGCAATGGGCGGCGGCGCGCGGCGAAAAATTCGACCACTGCGTACTCGGCGAGCCCAGCAATGTCACGGAGCTTGGCGACTGCATCAAGATCGGCCGCCGCGGCTCGCAGTCCGGCACGCTGGTTGTCGACGGCGTGCAGGGCCATGTCGCCTATCCGCATCGCGCGGCAAATCCGATTCCGGACGTCGCTGCGCTGATCACCGCGCTGGTGAGCGAGCCGCTGGATCAGGGCAGCGCTCAGTTCCAGCCGTCGAACCTGGAATTCACCTCGGTCGACGTCGGAAATCCCGCAACGAACGTGATCCCCGGACAGGCGCGGGCGAAGTTCAACATCCGCTTCAACGACCATCACAACCAGGAATCGCTGCGGGCGCTGATCGAGGCGCGTGTCGCCAGGGCCGCCGGCAATCGCATGCGGACCCGGATCGTCTGGGAGCCTTCGAATGCCGACGTATTCGTGACCAGACCGGGCCCGTTCACCGATCTCGTGGTCGCGGCGATCGAGGAGGTGACCGGCCGCCGACCTGAGCTGAACACCGGCGGCGGCACGTCGGACGCGCGCTTCATCAAGGACTATTGCCCGGTGATCGAATTCGGCTTGGTCGGCCAGACCATGCACCAGATCGACGAGCGCACGCCGGTGGCCGATCTCGACAAGCTGACGCGAATCTATCGCGGCGTGCTGGATCGCTATTTCGCATGAGCGGCGCAATTCTTGTGCTCACCGCCATCGAGGAAGAACTCGACAAGGCGCGCGCGCCCGACCGCGTCAAGGTGGTCTATACCGGCGTGGGTAAGGTCAACGCGGCCAGCGCGACAATGCTTGCGCTGCTGACGCTGCGCCCGGCGCTCGTGATCAATTACGGCACCGCTGGAAAGATCAACGAGACGCTACAGGGGCTCGTGGAGGTGTCCGGCGTGGTCCAGCGCGACATGATGGCGATGCCGCTGGCGCCGCGCGGCCGCACCCCGTTCGCGCCGGAGCTCGATCAGTTGAACTCGGGTCAAGCCGGAGTCGTCTGCGGCACCGGCGACAGCTTCGTCACCACGTCGGATCCCTGGTTGATCGAGAACGGGATCGACGTCGTCGACATGGAGCTGTTTGCGATCGCGCAGGTTTGCCGGAGTCACGGCCTGCCGTGGCGCGCGTTCAAATTCATAACCGACGACGCCAATGACCTCGCGCATCAGGACTGGACCGCCAACGTGAAGGACGGCGAGAGCCTGTTCTGGGAAACATTGGACCGGATTCGTTCCTGAAGAGCGGTTTATTTGACAGAAGCGCTTTGAAACGTCGTGGCCGGGCTTGCCCCGGAAATCCATTCTTCATCAAAAATGCATGCGCGGGATCAAGTCCCGATTTGGTCGAGACTGAGAGGCGGCGGATCGGTGTCAATCGCGGGCCTATCGCCAGGTTTTCCATGCCCTTGATTCAGTCGAGGACGATGCAGGCCCGGCTTGCAGTGTGACAGAGAGGTTGCGGCGCTCTCGTCAGGCTCGACGATACGATCATCTCTCGGGTGGCCGAGACGGCCTCAAAGCGCATCGTCAGGATGTGATGGAGCGGCGGTCAGGCGCTTGATCCTGCGCCGGTAAGTTTCTGCGACGCGGGCGGATGTCGGGATCGTCTTGCGGCGTGTCCGATGGCCGCGCCGTGGGTGCGGGACTCTCGTCCGTGACCGGCATCACTGACGTCCCCAGGAGTGCAATCCAATATGACCGTGCTGGCTGAAGAGCCGGTTTAGTTCACAAAGGAGATGTCTATGCCGAAATTTTCGCTATCCGACATGACGACCAGGCGGCCAAAAGAGCCGTTCGATCCTGCTCTCGAAGCACCCATCGCGTTGACGCCCGATCAGCTCGAGGCGGTAGTCGGCGGTCTCGTCAACGTGGCGGGGTCGCTGCGGGACGTTGGCGGTCTGGGCACGATCATCGGCGGAGCCACGATCGGCGTCATTGCTCCACCTGTCAAGCCGTCGTTCCTCGCGTCGCTCAAAGCCTCCTGATGTCGTACGCTCCACCAAAAGGAGGCGCCCGCCTGGCCTCGGAAACCCTCGACTGTCCGAGTGCTCAGGCGGGCGCCGAAAATGCACGGGTCTACGGCGTGCGCACCGGCACTTCAGACGCACCCCGCATAGGTTACCTGACCGAGACGCAGGCTGTCTCTGAGAAGCTATTGGCCCTCTCAGGATCGGCAAAACCGACCGAAATCTTTCGGATCGCGGCGCCTTGCGCGATGACCGGTTGCAAACACTTCGAGGGCAATACATGCACGCTCGCCCAAAGAATCGTCGAAGGTTTGGCTCCCGTCGTCAACGCCCTGCCGTCTTGCAGGATTCGTCCGACCTGTCGCTGGTTTCGTCAAGAAGGCCGGAATGCTTGCCTCCGTTGTCCGCAAGTGATCACTGATAAGCCCGATCCGACGCCAGAAGAGAAGCGGATCGCAGACGATGAATAAAGATGCGAGGTCCTCATTTAAGGACCTCGCATCGCATTCATAGTTACGAAGCAGGACGGGTCTACCGAATAGGGCCGCCAGCCTTCGTAGGTACGTGAAGGCGGTCCAGAAGCCACTTCAGAAAATCGGAAGCAGCATCCGAAGCGCCTGTCGGGGCATCACTGCGAATTCCCCCGGATACGGAATCCAGTTCGTTATCGGTTAACTCCTGAGGTTCTTGCATTGTAATCTCCGTTCATTGGCTTGCGCTGAGTGAGTTCAACTCTCCGCCAAAGCGGGACTCCTGAACCGTAAGATCCGGGAGTTCCGCTTTGGATCGTCAGCACACCTAAAAGATCGACTGGATGCAGTACCCGATGCCGCCAAGCAGACCGCCGCCAATCGCTCCGGGTACGGCGCCGGGGCCACCCGTGGACACTGCACCGCCGGCGGCGCCCGTCACGGCTCCGGAGGCTATCGCCCCGACGAAATCGCCCCAGCTAAACTTGGCTCCCGCTACGGAGTCGAGCTCTTCGATGGACAGCTCGCGAATCGCTGCATTATCGATTGTATGTGTCATCTCAATTCACCTCTGTTTAGGCGCGGAATTATTCCGCACCAGGGTGAAGCATGTCCTCGCGGTCCGGAACGCTCCATGATGACGGTCACAGACGCTGTCTCATTCCGTTTTCGACACCAGCGGGCGAATGCTTGAATGACCTGTGGGGCGATTGTTTTTCTGATCCCCTGTGTCGCGAACAATGTCATAGACAACGTGAGCACATCCAATGTGGCGTTGGATAATTCGAACCTGGCGTATTCCGACTGATACTTTAGCCGAGCGATATCTGTGATTTTAGTTTGTCGCCCTGGTATGCCGACTCATGTCGGCGAGTGCTTGTATCCGATTTACTCCCTGTTCATCGGATCGTGAGAACCTCGTCTCAACCCGAGAGGGCCATAGTATTGCGTACAAAAACCCGCTGCCGACGCTGAACCCGGCAGCGGGTTTTTTGCTGTGCATTGCCTACGTTTGGCCTGAATTTGTCCCGCTGTTGCAGGTACCATTTGGTTCGGACGGGTTAGCAATCCCCCTCGTCCCGATACCCAAACCCGTCGTCGCCCTCCGCGCCGGCGGGTTTTCGTTGGGGCGTGGCGCGAACCGGCATGCGGCTTGAGCAGGCGCTCGATCCTCTTACGGAGTAGCTTCTGTTTCCCGAGCGGTTCGAAACGCCTCCGGTAAAGAACTAGGGTGCAAGTGCCCGAGCAACTCGAAAACCAAGGTACCTGAGCCGATAGTCGGACGCGAACCAGTAACGACTCGCCGAGCGGAGGAAAGCTGGCGCGAGGAGAAAAGACCCGCCGCGCACAACACGGTGATAACAGTTGCCGTCTTCGATCCAAGCCGAGCCGTCGGGTGGTGCGCCATTGTAGGTCTCGTGGTAGCAATCCTCCGTCCACTCTCGGACGTTGCCCACCATGTCGTAGAGACCGAACCCGTTAGGCGGAAATGATCCGACGGGCGCGGTTCGCTTCGCGTCCCATCGGCTGCCACAGGCGTGGCAGTTGGCATTGTTTGTGCCGATGGTGTTGCCCCACGGATAGACCGTTTGTGTCCCGGCGCGCATCGCATACTCGTATTCGGCGCCCGAGAGCAGACGATAGGACTTGCCGGTCTTTTTCGACAACCAGGTGACGTAAGCTTGGGCATCGTCCCAGGATACGTTGATCACCGGGCGACGGCCCCGGCCCCAGCCTTCATCGGAAGGCTTGTAGCCGTTGCAGCCGCCCTCAGCCACGCAAGCGTCCCATTCGTCGAAGGTCACTCCAAAGCGGCCGACTGCAAATGGTCGAGCAATAGTGACCATATGTTGCGGGCCTTCCTCGGCAGAGTGCCCCGGTTCGCTTGCCGGCGAACCCATGGTGAAGCTTCCGGCTGGCACCACCACGACCTCCGGGCAATTCGCGCAGTCCTTGAAGGTGTCTTTCGGCTTCAGCGCCTCTTCCTGCGTCGGCGGTTGCGCCGCTGCCTGAGTGGATGCCTGTGCGATGATTGCGGTACCAAGCACACACAGCCCAATTAGCGATATCAGCACGGGCACCGCGCGCCGCCGTTGACCGACTTCGCGCGCCAAAGAGGCCGCCTGCCGCCGCGTTTTGATGTGTTTGCCTTCACCGTCCTGCCGTTCGCGTTTGAACGGGGCATCCTCGCGCGAGCATCTGGGAAGTTCCGGAACGTCAGCAGGGGAGGACATCGAACACATCCGTGAGCAAGGCAGGAAACTGGTTACGAGCAAAGAAGAGCGAGAGCGGAAGGCCCAGAATGCTCAATAGCGTCAATCGATCATGCGCTGGGGCTTGCCGTTAGTATTTCTTCAGTTTTGCTCCGTTGTTCAGCAAGCGGTTTTGTATCCCTGAAGCCGACCCGCGAAAGCACGATGTAGAGTGCCGCGGCGTTCATAAGCGTCCAGATAGCAAAGCCGAGCGTATAGCCGCCCAGAAGTTCTTTGCTGGTAGCCAGGATGATCGTCATGGTGAAGCCACAGGCCGCGCCGGCAGCCTTGGCCAGTCCGCTGACCGCACCGACGTGCACGAAATACATCGGGATCAGCTTGATCACCGCGGCCGCTGCGGCACCGGACAGCAGCGCCAGCCCATACATCGCGAACAGTTCGACAGACAGCGAAATCTGCATGGTCATGAACAGGGCTAGAACGACCATGATGCCGAACATCCAAATAAGGATCTTAAAAGTGTCGTAACGATCGGACAGCCAGCCTCCCAAAGGTCGGGCGATTGCAACGCAGATCACCAATGGCGGAGTGTACACCATGGAGGCTCGGATGGCATCTACATGCCACTGGTCGAGGAGATAGATCGGCATCGCCGACGCGAAGAAGGTAAGGGTGCCAAACGAGACCCAGTAAAGGTATGGCACCAGCCATACCACCGCCCCCGAACGATATACGGCGAAAATTTCACGCAGCGACGTGTTCTTGAGCTTTCTGTTCGGCGGATCGGAGGTAAAGAACCAGTAGACCAGAGCCATCAACAGTGTAGCAACAGCGAAGATTGGGAATATCAGACGCCAACCATCCGGGCCGCTCAGGACACGGGTAATCAGGAAAGTGACGGTCACCATGCCGACAGTGATTCCGACATTGCCCATGCCAAAGATGCCAAGAGCTGTTCCCTGCTTCGATTTGGGATACCAGGACGCTACATGAGCGTTGCCGACGACGAAGCTCGCGCCCCCTAGTCCGAGCAGCGTCCCCAGTATCAGAAAGGCATAATAGCCTTGGGCAAAGTATCCCAAAAGCAGAGGGAGGCTGATGCTCAGAAGCAGAAGTGTGAATACGCTCCGGCCACCGAACTTGTCCGTCAAGACGCCGAGCGGAATACTGACCGCCGCGGCGAAAAAGGGCTCCATCGCCGTCAGGACAAGCACCTGGGTCGCGCTAAAATCGTACCACTTGATTAGAAAAGGGGCGAGCGCGGCAAACATTCCCCAAACCGCAAAACCGAGCGCAAACGCCAGGGATGATACCCACAAAACTCTGGAGTTGCCCTGAGGCTCCGCCGTCACGTCAGCCGCGATAACCGGATTTTTCACGCCTGCCCCCAACCAAAAGAGACCGCACTTGCATCAACACGAAGCTAATACTGCTTATGCATTTTGACGTGGAAGTAACGCGTCCCCCGAGCGAGTGAAAAGTGGCCTTAGTCTCTCGGCTAACTGTTTTACAGCGTATCTTTTAGCGACCTTGGCGTCTATCAATTTCCGACGTAAAAAATTCTTTGCTCATCCAGTCCGACTTGTCCTTACCAATAGCGGACTGCGAAAAGAGTTCCCCTGTCTGTCCACGCGAATGCGCTGCCTATGGATTTCGAGCGTGTCACCGTCGATGACGAATGCTTGCCAATGTATTCGTTTGCCAGCGTTTGCAGATCAAAAGCCAGAGCGACCATGAGAACACATAGCAAAGCCGCGCAACCGCGTGTCGTCAATCAGTGTCCGCCAATCCGCTTGGGCTTTTTATGGCTTCAAAAAAGTACGCAACTGGCACGCTCTAACTTGGAAATTACCACGCTCTAACTTGGAAATTACAAAGAGCCGAACGGCACTGATGCGTTCTCATATGCTGCACACTTGCTGAAATGCGACGCTGATCGCGTTGGCGAGTGTTTGCTGAGACGTCTTTAGCTCGCGCCTACGCTCTCGTATTCGACGGCCAATATGTTCGTCCACCCGGCTCGGGTTTTCTCGGCACGAATTTTACTTTTCGCCGTTGCCGACTCTTCGCCCCGAAGCTCAACGTTCGTCGAAGCGGTCCCTAGCCAGCCGCTAGAGGCTTAGCATTCGCAGGCGACTTCATCCTCTTCGAAAGGCTTAACTGGTGAGCCTGTTATCTTGATTGCGCCACGGCCTCCGTAACGCGGACGCCATGACGCCACCTAGCCTGGCTTTCCGTGAAATCCGGGGCCGGTAAAACGTTTAAAGAAACTGATTGGAACAATCGTCGCTATTCGCCCGCGGAAATTTGGGAGGCTCTGTACCGAGTGCGATCGACCGGTCCCGAAGGGTCCCCAACGGCGCTGTTTCACGACGCAAACCCAAGTTCGACTCACGAAATCCACACTATCGGGGAACCGCGCAAGCCGTCGATGCAACGAGTGCAAGTGCGGCAATTGTCTATTTTCGACTCCGCCGCCGCTCGACTTCCTGCGCCATCTTTCTTTTTCGCGTGATGCCAAGCTCGCAATTTTAAGCGCCGAAAAATTGGGCGCGACTTAACTGTTACCTAACACTCCAGAACCTTCGCGGTTCCGATAACACATAAAAACCACATAAAAACAGTAATTTATCATAATACAGGCTTTTAACGAACGCAACAAATTAGGTTTCTGTTAACCATGTCGACCCATGCATAGGGTACTTTCACAGATGCATGGTGAGACCAATGCACCACTCCAGTTTTTTCTCAAAAGTAAACTTAGGTTGTTGTGCCGCGGTCGTTCTCGCAGGCACAGTCGCCTCCGCCGCGGACCTGCCGCTCCTAAAAGCTCGGCCACCGATATCACCACCGCTGCCAGTGGACAGCTGGACTGGCTTCTATGTCGGCTTGGGCGGCGGCGTTAGCTCGCTCAATAACAAGCTTTCCGCGCTGCCGGGCTCCGACCCAAACTCGCCGGGTATCTCGGCGACGTTCGACGGGTTGGGCGCCGTCGGTTATTTCGCGTCGCTTAATGCAGGATATGATTATCAAGTCGCGCCTGCCTTCGTGGTTGGCGGATTCGGCGACTACGATTTTCAGAAGTTAAAATCGTCGGTCAATGTCGACGTCACCGCCATTCCGCTGGCTGCGCACGGCGAGATTAGCGCAGATCATCAGTGGTCGGTTGGCGCCCGTTTCGGTTATCTCACCTCGCCTGGAACGCTTGTGTTTCTATCGGGGGGCTACACCCAGCTTGGGCTCAGCAACCTTCGCGCAAGTGCGTCCGGCGCATTCCCCACGATGGTCTTTGTGGCCGAGGTGCCGAAAATCTCTGGCGCCTTCGTTGGCGCCGGTCTTGAAACCAAGCTCACCGATGCAATTTCGCTACGAACCGAATATCGTTTCACCAGTTTTGGTAGCGGGCATGTGACATTACCAACAGTCGACGGCACCACGAACCTTAACGATTTTGTATCGGCCCGCATCGCTCCGACTTTACAGGTCGTGAGGGCGACAGTGAATTATCGATTCTGAAATTTAGAGACCGGGGGCCGCAACGCGGATAGTCCCGGATAGAGATCTATCGCCGGGAGCCATGTTAAAAAGCAACCGAAGGCGAAGAAAAGGAAGAATTAAAATACTCGTCCGGTCGGCGATCCAGTGATGACCGATCAGGCGGATTCTGAGTTTGGCAGTCAGAAATAGAAAATCTCGCTGGGACGCTTTCGCGCGTGTGCAATCCGGATTACGGTTCCGACAATTTCGAGCGCGTTAGCTGCTTTTCATGAAGAGAATTTCCAATGCGAAAAACTTTGATTGCCGCGGCTCTGTTCGGGTTCACCGCATGGGCGATCGTCACCTTTGCTGTAATGGTCGCGAAGTGGACTAGCCAGGTGCAGCGAGTCCATGTCCAGCGTTCCTCACACTAGCCATGGGTGAGACCCGCATGGGACGTAAAAATTTTTCAATTCAGGTTTCAAAAAAAGGGTTGCTCGAACGCCTCTAACGCTTGAACGGTTACTTCTCCATCCCGGCGAGTTGGTAACGATAGTGGAGCAGCCTTAATCGAAAACCCTGCGAAGCGGAGTGGGGGCGTCCGAAAAATAGTCATGAACTACAGCATGTCGATAGCGACTCCGTAGTTGATGGATGTGTCATTAGTTACCGGCAATAATGGAAAAATCAGCAAAAAAGTACGAATCAATATTTAGCATTGCGCCGATGATGGATTGGACCGATCGGCATTGCCGGGTGTTCCATCGTCTGCTGACGCGCAACGCGCGGCTCTATACGGAGATGCTGACCACCGGTGCGATCATTCACGGCGCGCGGAAACGCTTGCTCGGGTTCAGCGATGTCGAACATCCGGTCGCGCTGCAGCTCGGCGGATCGCGCGCGGAGGATCTCGCGGCGGCCGCGCGCATCGGCGAGGATTTCGGTTACGACGAAATCAATCTGAACGTCGGCTGTCCGTCCGACAGGGTGAAGGACGGCCGGTTCGGCGCCTGCCTGATGACCGAGCCGGCTCTTGTCGCTGAAGATGTTGACGCGATGAAACGCGCGGTATCGATACCGGTCACCGTGAAGTGCCGGATCGGGATCGACGATCAGGATTCGGAGGCCGACCTCGACACTTTCGCTCGTAATATCGTGTCCGCCGGAGCCGATGCGCTGATCGTCCATGCGCGCAAGGCGTGGCTGCAGGGACTGTCTCCGAAGGACAACAGGAATATCCCGCCATTGGACTATGACAGGGTCTACCGGTTGAAGGCGTCGTTTCCCGATCTGCCCGTCATCATCAACGGCGGCATCGGCGGACTTTCAGAAGCGAAACAACATCTGGCGCATGTCGACGGCGTCATGCTGGGCCGCGCTGCCTACCAGGAGCCATGGCGTCTGCTGAAGGTCGATCCCGACCTGTTCGGTGAGGCGGCGCCGCACACCACCATGAAGCGCGCGTTAGAGGCCATGATGCCTTACATCGAGGATCAACTGGCAGATGGTGTGCGATTGCATTCCATCACCCGGCATTTTGTCGGCGCCTTTCATGGCGTGGCCGGCGCACGGGCGTTTCGGCGCCATCTCGCCGAGAACGGCGTGAAGGATGGCGCCGGCCTCGACGTGCTGCACGAGGCCATTGCGCTGGTGGACGAGCCTTGCACTCATTACGCATCGATAACTGACGTGAAATCCGAGTTCGCGTAGCGGACCGGCAGTGTCGTTATGGCTGACCGATTCAATCTGGTGCAAGGTTGGGTTTGGACGAAATCGATAAAATCGATCGAGGCGTAAAGGTCTTCCGGGCCAAACCAACCGGTCAAAGCCCGAGATAGGCTCGCCGCACTTCGGGATCGTCGATGAGCTGTTTGGCCGGGCCGCTATGAACGACGCGGCCGGTCTCCATCACGTAGCCGCGATCCGCGGTCGACAGCGCCAGGTTGACATCCTGCTCGACCAGCAGAACCGTCACGCCTTCGTCGCGAATCGTGGTCAGGACGTCCATCAACTGTTCGACGATAACGGGCGCCAATCCCAGACTCATCTCGTCGATCATCAGCAGGACCGGCGCCGCCATCAGGCCCCGCGCCATGGCACACATCTGCTGCTCGCCGCCTGACATGCTTCCCGCGAGCTGCCGCCGCCGTTCCGACAAGCGCGGAAACATCGTATACATCCGGTCGAGGTCGCGCGCGACGGCAGCCTTGTCGGTCCGCCTGTAGGCGCCCATCAGCAGGTTGTCCTGTACGCTCATGCGGTCGAAAAGCTGGCGGCCTTCCGGAACCTGAACCAGCCCGGCGGCAAAGACCTGGTCGGAGGTCATCGGCATCAGGTCGTGGCCGTTCATGACGATGCCGCCGGTTGCGGCCAGCACGCGCGACAGCGTGCGCAGCAACGTGGTTTTGCCCGCGCCGTTGCTGCCGACCAGCGCCACGATCTCCGCCGGATAGATCGTGAGGGCGACATCGTGCAGGACCGGCATTCCGCCATAGCCCGCGCTGATCGCACGGACGTCAAGCAGAGGCTCCCTGGCCGCCGGCTTCGCGTTCATATCCGCCTCTTGCCGAGATACGCCTCGACGACGGTCTGATTGGCGAGCACGCTGTCGGGCTCGCCGTCGGCGATCTTTTCGCCATGGTGCAAGACCAGTAGCCGATCCGACAGGCTCTTGATCGCCTTGATGACGTGCTCGATGACGAGAACGCTGATACCAGTATCGCGGACCTTGCGGATCACCGCGATCACCTCGTCGATCTCAACCAGATTCAATCCGGCCATGACCTCGTCGCAGAGCAAAACCTTCGGCTGCATCGCGAGGGCCTTTGCCAATTCGAGCCGCTTGCGGCCGGGGCCTCCCAACTCGTCGGCGCGTTGATCGACGAACTTGCCGAGCCCGACGAAATCCAGTTGAGCGCGGGCCTGCTCGCGGGCTTTCGCGAGTTTCGCATGACCTCCGCCGTGACCGAAGAGGGCGCCGACAGCGACATTGTCCAGGACCGACAGACCGGGAAACGGGCGCATGATCTGGAAGGTGCGTCCGATGCCGAGCCTGGCGCGACGATAGGCCGGCATGCCGGCGAGAGACTGCCCTTCGAAAAGAACATCGCCGGAGGTCGGCGCGAGCGTTCCGCTGATCAGACTGATGAGCGTCGTCTTGCCGGCTCCGTTCGGGCCGATCACTCCGAGAATTTCTCCGGGCTGCAGCAGAAAGCTGACATCGTTGACCGCGATCAGGCCGGCGAAACGGCGAGTGACACCCTGGATTTCGAGTGCCGGGGTCATAGCCGGTGCGTCCGGATGTTTTCAGCGAAATAGCGCCAGCCCGTCTTGCGGAATCGCCGAAACACGTCTGCCAGACCGCGCGGCATCAGAACGACTGCGGCCACGACGACGATACCGAAGAAAAGGCCCGCGACGCTCGTGACCTCGCTCGACAGGAATTCGGAGATCGCGGAGAGCGAAAGCGCGCCGACCACCGGTCCGAGGACGGTGCCGGGTCCGCCGAATACCGCCATGATGATCATCTTGACGTTCAGGCTGATATCGAATGCGCTTTCCGGATCGATGAAGGTTACCCAATAGGCGTGAATGCCTCCCGCCAGCGCGCTGAAAACGCCGGACAGTGCGAACGCCAGCGTCTTGTATAATGTCGTATTGACGCCCATCACTTCCGCACCTTCTTCGTTTTCGCGGATCGCGATCAAACCGAAACCGAAGCGGCTGCGTGTCAGCCAGAAAACCGTCAGCGTCGCCAGCACCAGAAGCCCAAGCGACAACTCGTAGAAGAGACGATCGTTGTTGAGCGGCGGCAAGACCAGTCCGATATTCTGGCCGGCAAGTTCCACGTTGGAGACGATCGCGATCATGACCTGAGCGAGCGCCAGCGTCGCAATTGCGAAATAATGCCCTCTGAGCCGCAGAACCGGGATCCCGAGGAGAACGGCGAAGGTGACCGCAAGCACCACGCCGAACACCAGGCCGACGGCGAACGGCAAGTGCCACTGCGCCATCGCGATGCCCACGCCGTAGCTGCCGAGGCCGTAGAACACCGAATTGCCGAAAGACGCATAGCCGGTATAACCGCCGATGATGTTCCAGCCCTGCGCCAGAACGGCAAGCAGCAGGGCGTTGATTCCGAACTGGATCAGGACATCGGATCCGAACCACGGCACGGCCGCGAGCACGGCGAGCGCCGCCAGGATGAGTATGATGCGCAGCGCCCTCACGCTGCTTTTCCGAGCAGGCCGGTCGGCCGCACGATCAGGACCAGCACCAGCACGCCGAAGCTTGCCACGTCGGCGTAGGTCGGCCCGACATAAAGCGCGGCCAGCGATTCGAGAATTCCAAGGAACAGTCCGCCGACGATAACGCCAAGCGGATTGTCGAGCCCGCCGATGATCGAGATCGCGAATGATTTCGCGGTCAATGCCGCACCGATATAGGGATTGATCTGAGAGACCGTGCCGTAAAGGCCTCCGGCCGCCCCCGCAAGCGCGATGCCGATACCGAAGGTGACGGCGTAAAGGTGTCGCGGCTCAACCCCATAAAGACGGGCCGCCACCAGGTTCTGCGCGGTGGCGCGGATCGCGCGTCCGAGCCTCGTATGCAGCAGGAACAGCCACATGCCGACTGTCAGAGCTATGGCCACGCCGAAGGCGAGCAGCCGGGCCAGCGGCAGGACGACCGGTCCCAGTACGATGCTGTCACCCGCATAGGTGGGATTGATGGTGCGAAAATCTGCCGAGAACGCGAGCTGGGCGAGATAGGTCAACACGACCTCCAGCCCGAACGTTATCAGCAGCGTGTTGAACATCGGGGCGCGGACGACCAGGTTCAGAATGCCCCTCTGGACGCAATATCCGACCGCGAACATCACCGCTGCGGTGATCGGCAGTCCGAGAAACGGGTCGATATGCGCGTAAGTGAAGAGATACAACGACACGTAGGCGCCCAGCATGATGAATGCGCCGTGCGCCAGATTGACGATATTCAGCACGCCCCAGACCAGCGCGAGGCCGAGCGCCATCATGGCGTACAGTCCGCCCAGAAGGATGCCGTTGATGAGGACTTGCCCGAGCAGATCCAACGTCGTCCGTGCCCCTGTTCAGCCTGCGATCGTTCGCGATTTGCTACTAGTTGTCCGCCTATTATTGCATTTCCGCTTCGGCGGGTCTTCTTGCGAATATCAGAATCGCGAGATCATTTTGATATTCGTATCTCCGGAGCGCGGCCTAGCCGGCCGCGCTTGCCGTATCCGCTCCGTTAGCGGGCGTTCCAGGCCGGCATCGGATATTTCGGCGGCGCAATTTTGCCGTGGACGCCCTGAATCGCCACCAGTGCGTCGCCCTGGACCTGAATGACTGTCTGCGGCAGATCGATCTGACCGTTCTTATCGAACTCGATCTGGCCATAAAGGCTTTCGAACTTCACTTTCGCCAATGCGTCACGCACCTTCGCGGGGTCGATCGAGCCGGCATCTTCTATGGCTTTGACCAATGCCTCGACATCGGCCGCGCCGGACGCGGCATGATAGTCCGGATCATAGCTGAACTTCGCCTTGAAGGCGGAGGCGAATTGCGCAGCGTCGCCGAACCAGCGGTCCTTGAGGTCGGCGGAAGGCAGCCAGGCCGCCATGCCGAAGGCGTAGTCGGCGTCCTTGCCGAGAGCTTTGCGGAAGTCCTCGCTCGGCACGCCGACCGTGAAGGAATACATCTTCGGGGCAACCGCGAGGCTCTTGGCCTGCCGCACGAAATTGAGAATTTCGGTTTCGTGGCCGGCTACCAGCACCGCATCGACGTTCTTGCTCTTGATCTGCGAGAGCAGCGAGTTGAAGTCCGTCGCGTTGGTGCTGTAGCGCTCGTCCATGGCGATGTTGAAGCCCGCCGCTTTCAATTTAGGCCGCGTGCCGTCCGCCACCGAGACGTCGAAGGCATCGTCGGCATAAAGCAGGGCGACCGATTGCGGGACCGGGTTAAGCCCTTTCATCATCTCTATCGTCGAACCGAAATAGTTGCTGGCGGGCGCCAGCGTTCCGAAAATATACTTGAACCCGCGCGCGAAGATCTGGTCGGAAGCGCCACCGCCCTGGACCATCGGAATCTGGTACTTCTCCGACACGGCCGAGTCCGCCAGCGCGAAATTGCTTGCGAACGGCCCGAGCAGGAAATTCACTTTATCTCGTGAAACCAGTTGGGTGTATTGGCGCACGCTCAAATTCACGTCCGACTGATTGTCATAAAGCTTGAGCACAAGCTGGTATGTCTCGTTGCCGACCTTGACCCCGCCTGCCTCGTTGATCTTGTCGACGGCGAGCTGGTAGGCATCGCGATAATACCGTCCGGTATTGGCGACGGGTCCCGTGAGCTGCACGGACGCCCCAAGGACAATGTCCTTTGCCAGAGCCGGAGCGGGTGAGATTGCGCCGGACGTTATCGCAACGGCAGCAGCGACTAAAGCGGCCGACAGACCGGAAAATTTCAGCATGTGATTAACCTCCTCATCTTCGGCGCCCGTTTTTTCGGGTCTTGTGTTTGGTTGCGATCGGATGCCCGGCGGGAATGCTTCGGAGGGAATGACCCGGAAACCTGTACAACCAATGCGCTAGCATTTTGGTTCCAACTTCCGATGATGGTCGAACTCGCGTTACGGTCCGCCGGCGCGGCGCCCCGGCGGATGCGGTTTCGCGCACCTCGGTACCCTCAGGGCGCCTCGCGCCGGCGTCAAGTAAGGCTTTCGTCGATACCGCCAGGGGAGGAGAGTCTATGGCCCCGTTCTATGGGGCGAGCAATCATCAGGCCGGACGGATGCCAACCCGCATGGCATAGGCCGTCACCTCGCGGCGGAAATCGGCTATCATCCGTTCGAACAGCGCGAACGCTTCAAGCTGGAATTCCGCGACGACCTTGTGCGGCGGAAGCCGGCGATCCCCGATCCGACGCTTGAGATGATCCAGGCGGTCCGATTGCTCCGACCAGAGCTGATCGATCAGCGCCATCATCACCCGTCGAAGGATATCGACGAACATGGGTTCGCCCATGCGGGCGATCTTGCCGTCGATCCAGCGGTCGGCTATGGCGCGTATATGCTGCGCGAGAGCTTGCGCGGCTGCCTTGGGATCGGCAGATGGCGGATTGATATCGACGGCGAGAGTCAGGACGGACCGGATAGCGTGATCCAGTCCGGCGATATCCCATGGGGTGGCCGGTGTTGCGAAACGGTCGATCAGATCGTCGATCGTCTCATGGCGGAAGCGTGTTGCCAGTGCCAGCGTATCGTTGCCGTCGCGGATATTGCGGCGCAAATCGTAGAAGTCCTCGCGCTGGCGCTGGATGATCGTGTCGAATCGCAACAGTCCGAGACGCTGATCGAAGCTGCGGATCTCATGCCGGTTCTGCGCGGCGCGGATCAGGCGGCTTGCGATCGCGGGCGCGATGGATGCGGTCTGTTCGTTGGGAGGTGCTGTGATTGCGGCGTTGGTCAGAAGTTCGTCTTCCAGAGAGGCATGGAAGATGGAACGTCCCGGGTCGCCCTGTCGTCCGGCACGGCCGCGCAACTGTTCGTCCATCCGTCCGTGATCGTGATGAGCGGTGCCGATCACCAGCAACCCGCCGGCGGCGATCACCCGGGCGCGGGTGGCTTCGTCCGCATGTTCGCCGCCAAGACGGATGTCGGTGCCGCGGCCGGCCATTGCGGTGGCGATGGTCACCGCACCGGGCGCGCCGGCTTCGGCGATGATCTGAGCTTCGCGGGCGTGATGCTTGGCATTGAGCAGCGCGAAGGTGCGCGTTGGGGCGTCGCGCTCCATCTGCTCGTGACGCTGGCGCCAGCCGTTGGCTTCAAGCATCGCCGCCAGCGCTTCCGACCGTTCGATGGTGGGGGCGCCGATCAGCACGGGCTGTCCGCGCGCGGCCGCGTCTTCCAAATCCCGCAGGATCGCCCGCATTTTGCTGGCGGCAGTGGTGTGGAGTACGGACTCGTCGATTCGGATCATCGGGCGATGCGTCGGGATGGAGATCACATCGAGGCCATAGATATCGTTGTATTCCTCGGCATCCGCCGTCGCCGTGCCGGTCATGCCGGCAAGCCT
The DNA here is from genome assembly GCF_051535215.1 of Nitrobacter sp. Lineage (NCBI taxonomy): Bacteria > Pseudomonadati > Pseudomonadota > Alphaproteobacteria > Hyphomicrobiales > Nitrobacteraceae > Nitrobacter > Nitrobacter sp. The sequence goes on from NZ_JBPPLY010000001.1 coordinate 456,238, forward strand.
GGCGTAACGACGGAAATAGGTCTGGAACGTGATCGCCGCGAGCGTATGCGTTTCCTCGCCGATGACGCAGCCTTCCTTGGCCTCCAATGCCTGGTGCAATCCTTCGTCGTAGCGTCGTCCCGGCATCGGGCGGCCGGTCAGCCTGTCAACAATGGTCACGCCGCCGTTCTCGATGACGTAGTCGCGGTCGCGGACGAGCACGGCATGAGCCCGCAGCGACTGCACGACATGGTGAAGCAGCGAGATCGATGCGATGTCATGCAACGTCGTTGAAGCCTTCAGCAGTCCTTGTTCGCGCAGCCGACGCTCGACTTCGCTGTACCCCGCCTCGGTCAACGCGACGCGACGCCGAGCATCGATCTCGTAGTGCGCGGGCTGCAATGAGGCGATGACGGCATCGATCGCCTGATAGAAGCCCGAGTGATCCCCAAGCGGGCCGAACAGCGCCAACGGCATGCCGGCATCGTCGATCAGGGTGGCGTCGGCCTCGTCGACCAACGCGAAGGCATGGCCGCGCTGGACGGTTTCCGCGGCGGAAAATTTCATGTTGTCGCGCAGATAGTCGAAGCCGAATTCGCTGGCGATCCCGTAGGTGATGTCGCAACGATAGGCGTCACGCCGGCTGTCGTCGTCCATCTCCTGGGTGATGACGCCGGTGCTCAGTCCCAGCAGATCGTAGACCGGGCGCATCCAACCGGCGTCGCGCTCCGCCAGATAGTCGTTCGGCGTGGCGACGTGGACGCCTTCGCCGGTCAAGGCATGCAGCGCGCAGACCAGCGTGGCGGTCAGCGTTTTGCCTTCGCCGGTCTTCATCTCGGCGATGTGGCCATCGTGAAGCGCGAGAGCGCCGATGATCTGCGCCGGAACGGGATATTGTTTCAGCGCGCGGTGAGAGGCCTCGCGAGCCAGCGCGAAGACTTCCTCCTTGATCTCATCCAGGGGAGTGCCGGTCCGGACTTGCTGCCGCAGTTCGACGACGCGCTCGCGCAGCGCGGCGGCAGACAGCCCCCGGTGATCTGCTTCCAAAGAAAGAATCCGGCGGGCCGTCGTTTCGTATCGTGTCAGTTTCCGGCGAGGGCCGAAATTCAGCGCGCGCCCGGCCAGGCGCAGGATCATCGAAACTCAAAAAGAATCGGCATCGTGAAAGCAAATTGTGTACCGCCGACATCGTTTGGAGGCTCGGGCAACGGCTGGGCGCGCTGCAGGAGGTCGAGTGTTTCGCGATCGAGGGCGTCGGACCCGCTGCCTTTAACGATTCTGCTGGTAATGATGTGGCCTTGGCGGTCAACGACGAAGGACACTCGCGACGTGCCGGTCTCGTGACGTCTCTGGGCTTCGTGGGGATATCGCTTGCTTCGCTGCAGATGAAGAGCCAACTGGCGTTTCCAGCTCACCAGCCTTGCCTTGCGCGAGGCCGCGGCCGTGGGCGCCGTCGTGGCCGACGCCGCAACCAGCGGGGGCGTTGCGTTGGGCGTCTTTTCCTTGTCTTCCTTCTTTTCCTCTTCCTGCTTCTTCTCAGGGGTTGTTTCCAGGGCAACGTCAGGTTCAGCGACCTGCGGAAGCGGAGGCTCCGGTTCCGGTACCTTCTCCGTCTTGACCTCGGCCTTCTCCTGAGGAGGAGGAGCCTCGTCGGTCTGCATTTGCTCTTCGCCCGGTGCGACGTCCCGCGCCTCGGCGTCACGGAAGGACTCGGTGGTAAAATCCACGTCGATCGCCGTGACGGTATCGAATGTATCGCCTTCCGCGGGAGTCATGAGCAAGGCGGCCGCGACGGCGCCATGGAGCGACAGCATGGCGACGAAACAGGTGCCCCAGCGCAGCAGTTCGTTCCGTGTCATGTTGCGATAGCGGCGCGGCATACTCATTGCGGGACTCCGACGGATTGCGTTCCGCCCACGGACTCAAGCCCGACCAACGCGATCTTGAGATAGCCGGCAGCCCGCAGGTCGTTCATCAGCGTCATGACATCCCCATAGGGAACGGTCTTGTCGGCGCGAACGAACAGCCGCTTGGTTCGATCCGATGACGTGATGGCGTCGAGCGAACCGGCAAGGCCGGTGCGCGAGATAGGATCGTTGCCGATGGCGAGCGTCCGGTCGGCCTTCATGGTGACGAAGATCGGCTTGTCGGGGCGCGGCTGCTTCGTCGCCGTCGACGCCGGCAGATCGACGGCTATGTCGACCGTCGCCAGTGGCGCGGCAATCATGAAGATGATCAGCAGGACCAGAATGACGTCGATGAACGGCGTCACGTTGATGTCGCTGACCTGCGCCATCTCGTCTTCGGAGGATGATTGCTGAAGCGAAACGCCCACGCGCGCTACTCCGCGGCTCGCTGATGAGGAACCATTTCCGCCCGGTTGAGATCTCTGCTCACCATGCGCATCAGCTCCGCCGAGCCGTCGCCCAGCAAGCCACGGTAGCTGTTAATGGATCGCGAGAACATGTTGTAGACCATCACCGCCGGGATCGCCGCGACAAGTCCCATCGCTGTCGCCAGCAATGCCTCGGCAATGCCGGGTGCGACGACGGCGAGATTGGTGGTTTGCGATTTCGAGATGCCGATGAAGGCGTTCATGATGCCCCAGACCGTGCCGAACAGTCCGACGAACGGCGCGGTCGATCCGATGGTGGCCAGAATGCTGGTGCCGCGGGTCATGCGCCGCGCCGCGGCGGCCTCGATGCGACTGAACAGCGAAGCGATCCGCTCCTTGACGCCGTCATGGATCATGGCGTCCTGCGAACGACGAATTTCGTCGCGCGCGGCATGGGTCAGCATCGCGATGTCGCTGCCGGAGTTCTCCAGCGTTTTGTTCGCCTCTTCGAGGGAGCGCGCGCCTTCCACGCTGCGGAGGTCGCGCATGAGCTTGCTTCGCGCGCCGAGCAATTCGATCGTTTTGGCAAGCCACACCGACCAGGTCACGACCGAAGCGAAGGCCAGGCCGATCATCACCGCCTTCACGATGTAATCGGCGGCCATGAACATGCCGATCGGCGTCAGTTCGTGCGGCAGAATCGGCTCGGGGGCTTCGGTCACTTCCGTTGCGGGTAGAGCCTGATGCTCCGCGGGCCCAGGGGAGGGCGCAGTCTGCTGCTCGGGGGGCGATGCCTGAGATGCGGGCTGCGATGAAGGCTGGGTGATCTGCGGCGCAGGAGAAACTGACTGCGTGGCTGCGGGAGCTTGTCCGGAAGTAGCCGCTTCATGCGCACCAGGCTGCGCCAGGGATTGTGCGTCAACGACATGCGGCACGAAGGAAAACGTCAAAAGAGAGACGAGCGCGATCGCAGAAGCCTTTGCGGCTCGCCTTCGCTCGTTGCGCGCCACCTTATTGCACGGAAGGTTCAGAGACAGCTTCATGTTGGCAAACTCTATATTGATGCGCTGCTCTGGACTGTTCGCGCAGTGACGAAGACGGATGCGCAGGCACCCGAGGTTGGTCTAGCGTCTGTATTTTTTGAATCAAACAGAGAAACGGCGCGAGAGTTTTAGAATCTCTTTAAGACGCAGGACGCGACGGCGCGGTTAATGCTGAGGCCGGCGTTGATTCGCTGTCCCGCCACAACGGGTTGCTGCCCGCACCATCCTGCCTGGCGACCCCGAAAGCCAAGCGCGAATGCGCCCTGTGATGGCGCGACACCGACGAGCCTGCGACATTCTGTACCAATCGAAGGCAATGAAAACTAGAACCTCTATAGACTGCTGCGAATTGCAGCACGTGAATGTTGCCCACGAAGGTTTTTTAGTTAATGACGAGCGACATATCGCGGATGCGGATTTGCTCCCGTGATGTCTGCAATCTTTTAAGGATGGGTGGGGCGAATGGGTATTTCATCGGTAGGTGACGCGGGTAGTACGAACGGCGACGTGGCGGGACAGTCGTCGGTCGTGGGTTGGAGCAAGGCGATGATCGGCATCGCCGCGGTGATGCTGATTCCCGACTCCGCAGACGCTCAACCGGCGACCAGCGCCGATGATCTTCCGCAGGTTCGCGTCACCGCGCCGAAGCGGCAGGCCAAGAAAAGAACCGCGCATCGTGCGCCGGTACGGGCTGCGCCGGCGCCGGTCGTCGCGCCTACGCCAAGCAACGTTCAGATCAACCCCATCGTCGGCGACGGACACGGCGTCACCGGCTATCAGGCTCCCGCGCAGGCCGGCATTTCACGCATCGGCACGCCGCTGCGCGACACCCCGCAGACCGTCAACGTGGTGACGCAGCAGGTCATTCGGGATCAGAATCTCACCAGCATGGAGGAAGCCCTGCGGACGGTGCCGGGCATCACGTTCAGCGCCGGCGAAGGCGGGCAGCAGGGCGACAGCCCGTTCATCCGCGGCTTCACTGCGCGCGGCGACATGTACCGCGACGGCTTACGAGATCCGGGCTGGTACAATCGCGATCTGTTCAGCGATGATCGCGTTGAAGTTCTCAAGGGACCGTCCTCGTTCGCGTTCGGCCGCGGCTCGACCGGCGGTGCGATCAATACGGTTTCCAAGCTTCCGACCGGCGCAACATTCTTCGACGGAGCGATCAGTGGCACGAGCGCTGCAGGTTATCGCGGCACCATTGATGCCAGCGGCAAGCAGGGCAACATCGCCGGACGTATCGCCGCGCTCTATCAGGACGTTCCCACGCCGGACCGCGACAGTGTTTTCACGCGACGTTGGGGTGTCGCGCCATCGGTCGCTTTCGATGTGACCGACCGCGACAAAATCACGCTGAGCCATATTTATCAGGGCGAGGAAAGCGTTCCCGACTACGGCCATCCGTGGTTGCCGGCGCCGCAGGTGAACACAGCCGGCACGGGAGTCACCGCAGGCTATTATGGCGATGGTCGCGCCGTCACGCCGATCCCGGTGCCGCGTAACACCTTCTACGGCAATACGATCGGGCCATATCGCGATCTCGTGGAGACCACCACCAACATCACGACACTCAAGTTTGACCACGACTTCGACAACGGTTTCAAGCTGACCAACGCCACCCGGTATGTCGATAACCAGCGCTACGCCGCGCCGACGCCGCCGCGCGGCCTTGGCAGCAGCGCGAATACCGCCTTCACGAATACGGCGGCAAGCCCACTTTCTCCGGCGTTCTATAATTATCCCGTCGATCAGATGACCCTGTCGCAGGAGCACTGGAATACGCAGACCAACGACACGCTGCTGATCAACCAGACCGATCTGGTCGGAAAATTCGATACCTGGGGGCTGACCCACACCCTTGCCACTGGCATCGAGGCCAGTCATCAGACTCGCTACCAGCGTGGCCGCACCAATTTCTGGTGCGTATCGACCCCGGGCGTCTATTGCCGGACCAGCGTGATCGACCCGGTGTCACAGCCAATCTATCAGAGTCCGTTCGGTAACGTGAATCGCACCAATCTCGATACGATCGCGGTCTATGCGTCCGATCAGATCAAGATCAACCGGTATTTCGAGCTGCTTGGTGCGGTCCGCTACGACGATGTCACCGCGTCCTATCGGGATCCGCTGAACGCGACCCCCGCCAACCGAGCGCTGGATTCTCATGACCGGCAGACGAGCTGGCGTGTCGGCGGCGTTTTCCATCCGACCGAGCAATCCAGCGTCTATGTGGCGCATGGCACGTCGTTCAATCCGTCGGCGGAATTTGGAACGCTGACGTCGGGCACCGTGTCGCTTGCGCCCGAAACCAGCACCACAACGGAAGTCGGCACCAAGATTGATTTCCTGCAGGGGCGGCTGAGCTATACGGCGGCGCTGTTCCACATCCTCAAGGAGAACGCGCGCATCGCCAATGCTGGTCCGGACGCGGCGACCCTGCCGACAATCCTTGCGGGCGAGCAGCGGGTACAAGGCTTCGAAACCGGCTTGGCAGGAAAACTGACCGACCTTTGGCAGATCTTCGCTGGCTACACCTACCAGGATTCCAAGATCGTCAACGTTCCCGCGACGGCTTCGGCAGCGGATCGCTATTCGGTCGGCAAGCAGTTGCCTAACACGCCGGAACAGGCTTTCAGCCTGTGGACCACGTATGATTTCACGCCGCAACTGACGGTTGGCGGAGGCGCCACCTATCAATCGAAGGCCTTTGCCAACACGGCCAACACGATCTACGTGCCCTCGTACTGGAAGTTCGACCTGATGGCGAACTACAAGGTCACACGGGAATCGAGCTTGCAACTCAACATCTACAATCTCACGGATGAGCACTACTACGCACAATACTACGGCGGCCATGCGGTTCCGGCGGCCGGCCGTTCCGCGATCCTGACCTATCGGTATCGCTTCGAGCCGCCGCCGCCGGTTGCCGATTATCCGGTAAAGGCTGCGCGTTACGTGAGCAAGTAGCCGGCGGCAATGTTGGCCGCAAGGTGAGCTATCAGGGCCGGCGTCGCGAGGCGCCGGCTTTTTTCTGAAGGAATGTCACGGTGCTGGTTCGAATCCCGAATGTCCTCTCTCCCGAGCAGGTGAAACACTGCCGCGAGGTGCTGGAACGGGCCGCCTGGGCGGATGGGCGCATCACAGCCGGGCATCAATCGGCCCAGGTGAAACGCAACCTGCAACTGCCCGAGGGTACGCCGGAAGCCCGCGAACTCGGCGACATGGTGCTGTCGGCGCTCAACCGGAATCCGCTGTTCATGTCGGCGGTCTTGCCGAAGACGATCTTTCCGCCGCTGTTCAATCGCTACGACGCCGATGGGGAGATGAATTTCGGCTCCCACGTCGACAACGCGATTCGCACGATCCCTAGAACCGGAAGACGCGTGCGGACCGACGTGTCCTCGACACTGTTCCTGTCGTCGCCGGAAGAATACGATGGCGGCGAACTGGTGATTGAAGATACCTATGGCTCGCATTCGGTGAAGCTACCGGCCGGCGACATGATCGTGTATCCCGGCACCAGCGTTCACCTTGTCACCAAGGTGACTCGCGGTACGCGCCTCGCGTCATTTTTCTGGACCGAGAGCATGATCGCCGAGGTGACGAAGCGCGCGATGATGTTCGACCTGGATATGTCGATCATTCGCCTCAACGCCGACCATCCCGAGCACCCGTCTTTGGTGTCGCTGACCTCGCTGTATCATAATCTGCTGCGGCAATGGGCGCTGACCTGATCGCGAAGCCTCTGAAAATGCCGACAACAAACATGAGCGACTTTTAAAAGCGCGAAGCGGTTTTGTTGAGCCATCATGCCGGGCATTCACGTCCTGAGGTGTGGATGGGTGCTGGGACCACAGGCGAGCGGAAGCGACGCCGTTCTTCGAACGACTATGGGCGAGCGGAAGCGACGCCATCTTTGAACGGTTGCGCTTGGCGTGACGGGAAGCGGTCATCCCGAAGGCGTGGGACAAGTCCGGAAATCAAGCCAGCATGGCGTCGAGGGCGGGCGTGATGCGCTCGGTGATTGCATCTCCGCTGCGGAAGCGGATCATCGCCGCGAGTTCGTGCTTGACGGCGAAATCGGTTCCGGCGTCCGGCCCCAGCACCATCAGCGCCGTCGCGTAGGCATCCGCTTCCATGCAGGAGCGATGCAGGACGGTCGCGGTGACCATGCCGTTGGCGATCGGCCATCCGGTTCGCGGATCGAGTGTGTGAGAGAAATGCTGCGCGCCGTAAGCGAAGCCGCGTTCGCAGCCGGATGTCGCGATCGCGAGGCCGTGCAAGGCGACGAGCATCGGCTCGGCCGCGACGCCGGCCGCGACTTGGGCGGGCCGATCGATCTCGACCCACCACGGGCTGCCGTCGGGCTTGACCCCGTGCCCGCGCAATTCGCCGCCGATTTCCACCAGAGCATTGTGAATGCCAAGCTCGAGCAGGGTTTCAGCCACCAGATCGACGGCAAAGCCCTTGGCGATGCCGCAGAGATTGACCGGCCCGCGATCGTCGCGACGCAGACGGCGGGTGCCGGCGTCGAACTCGAGTTGCCGCCATCCGCTAGCCCGATGGAGGCGGGCGATCTCATCCGGCGGCGGCGGCGCTGTGCGAGGTCCGCTCGGGCCGAAACCCCAGAGATCGATCAGCGCTCCCATGGTCGGGTCATACGCGCCGTCCGATTCCTGTGCGATGCGCAGCGCGCCAGCCATCACCTCGCCGAGTTCGCGCGGCATTTCCTGCCATTGATCGAGCGACAGCCGGTTGAACCGGCTGGTGTCGGACTGGTCCTCCCACGGGCTCATCTGCGCGATCACGCGATCGAGCGCGAGGGGAATTGTCCGGCGCAGCGTTTGCGCGCTCGCGGCCGAGCCGACGAATCGGCACGACCATGTGGTGCCCATGGTCGCGCCGCTCAGGTCCTGAATGCGCCCGCCCGCCGGAATGGCCGGCGGACTCGCCGGCATTGCCGGGATCGCCACTCGCCGGGCGCCTGACGCTCTCATCGGCGTCGTTACTGCGGCAGCACTTCGACCGTGACGGCGTAGCTGCTGCGGCGCTGAGCGTTCTTGATCTTGCTCTTGTCGTCGCGCACCGACGCGCTCATCCAGTAGAAGCCGGGCGCTGGCCAGGTGACGCTGAAGGTGCCGGTATCGTCGGCGGTGGCCTTGGTGTCATTCAGCGCGTCGCGGTAGCGGATTCCGCCCGGGACGATCTCAACCGCGACGCCTTTGGCGGGCTGCCCGTCCAGCATCAGGCGGAACGTCGCCTTCTCGCCGGCGACAAGATTGTTCGGATGGGTGACAGGAACCATCTCAAGCCCGACGCCTGTCGGCTTCAGCGTCGCGTCCGACGGCTTGCCCGAGGTGACGAAGGATTCGATGCGGCCGCGGCTTTCGGTAACCTTCACGTCGGTCGCATTGGCAGGAATGGCCGAGGCGAGTTCCTCGGGCTTGCCGCGCCAGCGCTTGTTCTGGCCGTCCACCTTGTAGCTGGCGAACAGGCCCTGGTTGGCCACCGTCAATTTGTAGGTGCCGGGCTGCGCCAGTTTGAAATCGAAGGAGCTGCGAAAATGGCTTTTGGCCACGTTTTCCGGCGTGATGGCCTTGCCGTCGGGCCCTTCGATCGACAGGTTGTCGAGCTGCAGCGGATTATGCTCGAAGTAGAACAGGTCGTTGGAGACGGCAGCATCCACCGTGACCCAGAGGTCCGATCCGGACAACACCGTGGCGGAGGGCAGCAGCCAGCCGCGATGTGCCTGCGCGGGCAGAGCCAGCAGTGAAGCGGTCGCTGCGATCAGTGCGAGCTTGAGAGGATTGGTCATGGCGAAATCCTTATCCATGAAAGCTGAGGGGCGACAATGCGCGATGTATTCGCGGGTGATGAATCAGGGGGTCAGCTTCAATGAGACCGAACCAAGCTCGCGTTCGCCCTTGGCCGCGCCGTTCGCCGGAGCTTTCGGCGGCCATTCGAACGGGATTTTCAGAAGCTCGCGGCCGCCGACTTCGCGCGCGGCCTCAATGACGAGCTGGTAGCTGCCGGGAGTGAGCCCATCGAGAGGTTTTGACGCGCTATCGAACTTGATCTGATGAGTGCCGGGCGCGCGGGTCGGGCTCGACAGGCCGTCAGCCGGCATCGTCAGCTCGCGACCGGTGCGGCGCCACCATTGCCGCAGGTCCTTGAGCCACTTCGTGCCCTCATTGTCCTTGTGCTTGACGTCGTACCATACGGCAAGATTGGCGATCTTGCCGCCATCGGCCTTTTCGACCCACATGGCGACGTAGGGCTTGTGATACTCGACGACGCTGAGCTGCGGAATATCGATGCTGATCGTGGCTTCGGAAGCCAGCGACGAACCGGCGGCAAGGGTGGTGAGTGCGGCGGAAATCAGGAGACGCATTGTTGACCTTCTATCCATGAATGAGAAGAACGGCGAGCAGCATCGGAATGATCAGGCCCATGCCGACGACGGGCCAGGTGGCCGGCCGCCGCTTGGAGTGAAGCTGCAGCAGCAAGAGGCCTGTGATACAGAAGATGGTCGCGGCGATCGCGAACACGTCTATGAACCAGCTCCACGCTTTGCCGGTATGACGGCCCTTGTGCAGATCGTTGAGATAGGCAATCCAGCCCCGCGTGGTGATCTCGTACGACACCGCGCCGCTGTCGCGCTGGATGCTCAGCCAGGCGTCGCCGCCGGGCTGCGGCAGCGCGACATAGACCTCATCGGCCGACCATTCGGTATCGCGGCCGGCGGTATTGACGCCGACCTCGCGCTGTAACCACGCGCTGATTGCCGGTGGCAGAGGCGCCTTGGCGGCGGCAGGCTCGGATTTCAGATCGGCGATCATGGCAGATGGAAGCTGCGCTTCGTGCGTCGCAACGGCCGGCTTTCCTTCGATCCGTCCGGAATTGTTCAGTGTGATCCCAGTCAACGCGAACATCAGCATCCCGATCAGACAGAGACCCGAGCTGATCCAATGCCATTGGTAAAGCTGGTTGATAAGGAACGCGCGACGCTTCTTTCGCTTCCAGAGTTCGTCGCCGTCGATTGTCAATCTGTCCGGATTGTCCATTCGTAATCGTCATTGTTGCCAGATCGTGCCAATCGAAGAGGTGCAAACGGTGCCTTTCAGATCAGCGTAAATTGTTTAGCGAAGCCGACATCGCTTTACTACAGGACGAAATTAGGTTCGTTCTAAACTGAACCGGGCCAGTGTTGTTGCTCTCGCCGATCAGTGTGCGTCAGCCATCTGCATTCCACATCGCCGCCTGCCCGCGTGATATGGCGCGCGCGGGGGGCGTGCCGGCTGCTGAGCCCCGGCGCGCCGGTGAATCAGGGTGTTGGAATGGGTGACGGAGCTACTGGAATGCCGCTGGCATATTTTCTATATCATCGGGCGCAGACGACTTGCGTCAAGATATTCTAAGGTGAAGCGACTATGACCTCGACGATCGACAGGGAGGGTGCGGCCGAAAGCCGCGTGTTCGAAGCGGATGTCGCCAAGCTGCTCCAGATGATGGTGCACTCGGTTTATTCCGACAAGGATGTGTTCCTGCGGGAACTGATTTCCAATGCGGCGGACGCCTGCGAGCGGCTACGCTACGAGGCTATCAGCGATCCCGCGCTGCTCCCGGATGACACAAAGCCGCAGATTGCTCTCACGATCGACGCCGAAGCGCGGCAATTGACGATCGAGGACAACGGCATCGGCATGAGCCACGACGAGATGGTCGATGCGCTGGGAACGATCGCCCGCTCGGGCACCAAGGCTTTCATCGAGCAGGCCAAGATCGAACAGGCCAAGACTGCCGAAGCGGGAGAGGGCGTGAATCTGATCGGCCAGTTCGGGGTCGGCTTCTATTCCGCCTTCATGGTGGCGGATCGGGTCGACGTGATCTCGCGGCGCGCGGGCGCAGGCGAGGCGTGGCGCTGGTCGTCGGACGGGAAGGGGACGTTCACGGTAACGCCGCTGGATGTGAACGAGGCGCCTGCGCGAGGCACCCGCGTGACGCTTCATCTCACGGAAGACGCCAAGGGCTATGCCGACCGGCCCAAGCTCGAACAGATCGTCAGGGATCAATCCGGCCATGTGCCTGTTCCGATCGTGCTTGTTGAGAAGCCCGGAGCTGCGCCGATCGAAATCGCCGATGGCGCGGCATTGTGGACCAAACCGCGCGGCGAGATCAGCGCTTCCGAATATGCCGATTTCTACCGCAGCGTGGCGGGTCAATTCGACGAGCCGGCGCTGACGGTGCATTTCCGCGCCGAAGGGCGGCAGGAATTCACGGCGCTGCTGTTCATGCCGCAGACCCGGCCTTTCGATCTGTTTGAGACCGAGCGCAAGGGGCCGATCAAGCTTTACGTGAGGCGCGTCTTCATTACCGACGACGCCGACCTGCTGCCCCGCTACCTCAGGTTCGTGCGCGGCGTCGTCGACTCATCTGATCTTCCGCTCAATATTTCGCGCGAAATGATTCAGGAAAGCCCGATTCTGGCGGCGATCAAGAAGAGTATCACCGGCCGCATCCTGACCGAGTTCGAGAAGCTCGCCGAAAAAGACCCGGCCGCTTACGGAAAGATATGGGAGACCTTTGGTCTGATGTTCAAGGAGGGCATCTACGACGCTTACGACCGGCGCGATGTCATCCTCGGACTTTGCCGTTTCAAGACCACGGCGGGCTCGCTGCGAAGTCTCAAGGACTACGTTGGCGCCATGAAGGAAAATCAGACGTCGATCTATTATCTCGCCGGGCACGACGCCGCGCGTCTCGAAGCATCGCCCCATCTGGAAGGTTTCCGTGCCCGCGGCGTGGAGGTTCTGCTCTTGTCCGATCCGGTCGACAGCTTCTGGGTCACGTCCGGACCAAACTTCGAGGGCAAGCCGTTCAAGTCCGTGACGCAGGGTGCGGCGGATCTCGCGGCGATCCCGCGCGCAGACGCGAGCGCTGAGCCTTCGCAGGAGGTCAGCGCTGAAGTCGCGGAGTTCCTCTCCTTTCTCAAGACGACTCTCTCGGACCTGGTTTCCGACGTGCGACCGTCCGAGCGCCTCACCGACAGCGCCGTCTGCCTCGTTGCGGCCGAATCAGGGCCCGATCGGCAACTGGAAAAGATTCTCGTCGGCGTCGGGCAACTCCCCGGCGCATCCAAGCCGGTTCTCGAGGTGAACCCGAGGCATTCGCTGATCGCTTCGCTGGCGGCGCTCGGGGATAGCGATCGCGCCTTCAAGGAGGACACGGCGCGGATGCTGCTTGATGACGCGCGCGTTCTCGACGGCGACCGTCCCAGTGACGCGCTTGAGTTTTCCAGGCGTCTGGCCCGCATCGTCGAGCGGGGACTGCGCGGTTCGCCGGCGTAGCTCGTGTGGTGGTCAGAAGTTCGCTTCATTGCCCAATCGAAAGATAATGTTCCGGCAGGATCCGCATTCCCTTCTGCAAGAAGAAAACGCGCCTTGCCTTGCAACGAATGAAAAAAATTCCAGAGGGGACAATGCAATTCCGCCGGACGGGCTTCGCAGATCTCTTTCCGCAAACGATTAAGAGGTGAAGAGTCGTTCGTCGCGATTCACTGCGGGCTCGTTAGCTGGATGGAGATCGCGCGCCGATGCGACCCAGAAGGACGTCCCTCAAGACAACCGCATTGTTGCGGGATTCATCGTGGGCCGCAAAGACGAGCGTTAACCGCCCTGACCCGGCGCAGGCGCGTAGTTCGTCAAGCTGTTCCGGATGTCCGCGAATCTCATCGGCGTATCGCTGCCGAAATTCCTCCCAGCGCGCGGGGTCATGAGCGAACCATTTGCGCAGATCGGTACTGGGCGCGATGTCTTTCAGCCAATGGTCGATGGCGGCATCCGCCTTGCTAAGGCCGCGGGGCCATAAGCGGTCAACCAGTATTCGTGTGCCGTCGCTTTTCGCGGGCGGCTCGTAAGCTCGCTTCACACTGATGTTTTTGGCCGCAAGCCGCGTCATTGGCCTTCAGATGCGCGTTACATTGGTCTTTATATTTTGAGCGTTGCCTCAGTCGCCTTGCCCGGGATTTGCCGAGAAATATTGCTCCAGCTTGCCGGTGACACCGTCGAAGGTTTTCGCGTCGGCGGGAGCATCGCGCTTGATGGTGATGTTCGGCCAGACCGAAGAATATTCGGCATTCAGCTTGAGCCAGTTTTCGAGGCCCGGCTCGGAGTCAGGCTTGATGGCCTCGGCCGGACATTCCGGCTCGCAGACCCCGCAGTCGATGCACTCATCCGGATTGATGACCAGCATATTGTCACCTTCGTAGAAGCAGTCGACCGGACATACTTCTACACAATCCATGTATTTGCACTTGATGCAATTTTCGGTGACAACGAAAGTCATCTCGAATACTCCGCGAGAACAGAAGGAACTGGATCTGCACCGGCGCCAACCGCCGCACATGCGCCGACGATCCACCGAATACCCTTCTCGTATATACGCACCCGGCGCGACACCCGAGAAGATCATGTCGCCCGCCGGCACGCGAATGCAAGCGCTATTCTGACAGGAGATCGGGCGAACAAAAGCGGTGCTTTGGTATTCGAGGCCATACTCCTGACCGCAGATGCACGCTCATCATAAGATATATTGTATATGCCTCTTATATGTATACGCCCGATGCGCCCGGAAATCAAATTTATCGTGATTGTCGACCGCCCCGGGGTTCCGATCCGACAACACCGTCAAATCATTAGGGCCCGGTCGCGCGGAGCTGAACGCTCGCAGTTAGCGGACGCGGCGGCGTGCTCATCAGTAGCCATTTGCGATCCGCAACTGCATTATGGAACTGCTCGAGCGCAATGTTGAAGGCGGCCAATGATCCTTCTTCGATCGCGCCGTTCTCGAAACGGTTCAACGTGTCACGCAAGATGGCGTCGGCTTCGGCCTGCATCTGGTCGAGGTCGTCGGCGGAATCACTCCGGCGCGCCAGCGCAATCATGTCGAGCAGCCGGTCGCGCTGGGTCATGTTGCCGACCCGCTCTTCTTTTTTCAGGTGGCTCGCGAACCACGCGCCTACGGACCCCGTCGCCGACATCGCCATCAGCGCCCACCAGATGTAATCGCTGTAGCGATCGAGGAAGGTTTTCTCTTCACCGTCGACATAGGCGGCGGCGCCCGGGTGAACCGGAATCACGGCGTCCTTGTCGGTGTCGGGGGTTTCGATTTTCGCGGCCAGCGGGAAGTCCGATATGATCTGTTGCCGGATCGCGAAGAGCTGCCGGGTGAATGCGGCGACTGTCGCGTCCGACAAGCTTTTTCGGGCGACGATATGATGCGAGAAGCTGATCGTTTTCACTTCTTCGTCCGGGCGGGCAGGGGAGCCGCCGAACGCGCCCGGCGGGATTTCCGCGGCTTCGTATACCGGATGGTTTTGCGCGATCGTGTCGGCGGAATCGATTGCGAGGAAGGTCGGCGCCCCGCCGTCGCGCGCGGAGGCCGCAATGGCGTCCGCAGTGATCTTGCTGTTGACGGGACCGGCTGCGAGGAACGCATCCGCCTTCTGGGCTCGGATCGCCTGGGCGACTTCGGCAGTGGCGAACCGGACGATGTCCACCTTGGCGGGATCGACGTTGTATTGCTGCAAGATGACTTTCAGCAGGTTCACATTGGCGTCGGTCTGGCCGACGACGCCGACGCGGTGGCCGGCGAGTTGTGCGATAGTCTTGATTTTCGTGGCCTTGGCATTTTTGCCCTTTGGCCTCGGCGGAACCCATAGGACCGCGACGCTCTTGCGCAGTGTCGCGACGGCTTGCGCATTCTTTGGAACATCGAGATCGCCGCGGACGATCGCGAGATCGGCCTCGCCATTGGACAAGGCGGAGGCGCTTGCGGTCACTCCATCGGTCAGCACGGGGTGCAGGCGGATTTGCTGGTGGGAGCGTGCAAAGGCCTGCGCCAGTCCCTGAACGACCTTCGCGTCGTCGCTGTTTGCGGGGCCGACGGCGACCTGCAGCACCACCGGGCGCATGCTGTAATAGTAGATGCCTGCGACCGCGCCGGTCAGGGCGAGCACTCCGGCCAGCAGCACAAGCGCGAACTTGCGCCGCACCGAACGCCGGGACTCAGGGGATTGAACAGCACCGGGACCATCGGCCTTCGGTCTGGTAGATAATCGGCTGGAATCTGATGTCATGCTGCCAATACGCTTGCGCTCACATTCTAGCGATTTTCCGGCGGGACCGGAGTTACGTTTTCGTTATGGTTTAGAACCGGTTCTTGTTCTGGATCGGCATTGTGGCATGGACCGGAACGATTTGCTCAAAGGAGGCAGACATGGTGGAGCGGCTGTCGGCGGACGCGCGAAAAGCGGCGCTCAAGGCGTTGTCGGATTGGTCGGAGGTCGCTGGCCGTGACGCCATCGCCCGTACTTTCACATTCCGGGATTTCAACGAGGCCTTTGGCTTCATGACGCGGGTCGCGCTGGCCGCTGAAAAGGCCGATCACCATCCGGAATGGCGCAATGTCTATAAGACGGTCGAGGTCGTCCTCGCGACCCATGACGCCGGCGGCGTGACCGAGCGCGATATCAGGCTTGCCGAGGCGATGGACGCGGTCGCAAAGCAGTTCCGCGTGGCCTGAATGGCCGATGCCGGCCTTGCAGCGGGGAAACGGAACTCCCACGTAGGGCAGGTGACGATTTCGATCGGCCCATGACATTTCGGGACCTTGAACATGGCATCCGAACACAGCGTAGGATTCGAACCCGCCGAGCGGCTGGCGCAGGACCGCGACAGCGTGCGCCGGCGGTTCTGGAGCAAGTTGAAGCGCGTCATCGCCAACGTGCCGTTCGCGGAAGACCTGCTGGCCGCCTACTACTGTGCTTTCGACAAGCAGACGCCGCGTCATGTCCAAGCGTCGCTGCTTGGCGCCATCGCCTATTTCATCCTGCCGTTTGACTTTATTCCGGACGTGTTGCCCGTGCTCGGTTTCACTGACGATGCCGCCGTGCTTGCGACAGCGATCAGGATCGTGGCTGCCTATATCACGCCGGAGCATCGCGAGGCTGCGCGCACGGCATTGAAGCGCGGAATAGAGAACGCAGAAACGTAAGCATAAGGCATGACGAACCCGGCCGCCGCTGCGGTTGCGCGGGCTTCTCATGCGCTGTCATGTCCCGCATGACACGGTTACGTGATCGCCGGTCGTCCCCTCACGCCCTGGATTTCATCCGCGATTTCGCTGGCGCAAATTGATCTAGCGAATCGCGGTTTCGGCGCAGTCTCCTTGCGCGCGGAGTATTTTGCGCGACGCCTGTCCCGCGAACGTCAATCCACATCGCTCGCTTGCGAATCATGATGCAAGCCGCGAGGATGGAGCCGCCTTCACAAATCAGGCGTTTCCCGCTATTCCCGAATGAGCGTGACCCGCGCACGTCAAGCCATCTTCCAGTCACAATGATGAAGGACGAGATTTGATGATGTCTATGCGGCAATTGCTGACAGTTCTGGTCGGAAGTCTGCTGGCAGGCGGCATCGGCCTTGCTCCCGCGATCAGCGCGCCGACGGCCGGTAACTCGGAGCCGACGCTGCTCGGACAGTTCGGCGCGTGGGGTGCCTACACCGCATCACCGAGCGGAAAGAAGGTCTGCTTCGCCCTCGCCAAGCCGTCGTCCTCGAAAACCAATCCGCCGAACCGCCCGCGCGATTCAGCCTACGCCTTCATCTCGACACGCCCGGCGGAAAAAGTTGTGAACGAAGTGTCGGTCACGATGGGATATCCGCTCAAGCCGGGTTCGGAAGCCACGCTGGAAGTCGGCGGCGCAAGCTTTGAGATGTACACCCAGGGCGACGGCATCTGGATCAAGAACGCAGCCGAGGAAGGCCGGCTGATCGATGCGATGCGCAAGTCCGCCGATGCGACCGTCAAGGGCGTATCGTCCAAGGGGACGCAAACCATCGACGTCTTTTCATTGAAAGGCCTGTCACAGGCGCTGGACAAGGTCGGGCAGGATTGCAGGCGCTAGCCGCTCCGTCGTTTGGGCTCTTCGCGATGATAAGGAAAAAGCCGGTCTAGCCCGGATCCGTCAACGGCCTGGAACATTTGCCGGCTTTTCAGCGGGGCGTGAAAGGCTTATGTCATGCGGCATGAGCGAACCCTCCCGCAACCTGAGTACCGTTTCGACCGAGGCCGCCGCGGTGGGTCTGCCGGGCGCGCGCGGAGTACTGCCCGCCGACGGTGCGCTGGAGAAAACCCCGCTTGAAACCTATGTGCCGCCGGCGCAGCCGTCGCTGATCGGCCTGTCGCGCGCGCAGATATCCGAACAGTTCGCCGCGATCGGCGTCGCGTCGGCGCAGCGCCGGATGCGTGTTCAGCAACTCTGGCACTGGATGTATGTCCGCGGCGCGAGGACGTTCGGCGAGATGACAAGTGTCTCGAAGGACATGCGCGCCGAACTAGAAAAACGCGTCACGGTCGATCGGCCCGAGGTCGTCGCCGAGCAGATTTCCAATGACGGAACCCGCAAATGGCTGCTGCGGTTGCCGAGCGGCAACAATCTCGAAAAGCCGCATGAAGTCGAATGCGTCTATATTCCGGAGACCGATCGCGGCACGCTGTGCGTCTCCTCGCAGGTCGGCTGCACGCTGAATTGTTCCTTCTGCCACACCGGCACCCAGCGCCTGGTGCGCAATCTCACGGCGGGTGAAATCGTCGGCCAGATCATGGTCGCGCGTGACCGCCTGAACGACTGGCCCTCGCCTCCGGGAGAGGAGAAGACCCACCGCCTTGTCACCAATATCGTGATGATGGGGATGGGCGAACCACTCTACAATTTCGACGCGGTGCGCGACGCGCTTTTGATCGTCGCCGATAATGAAGGCATCGGCATCTCGAAGCGCCGCATCACGCTGTCGACGTCGGGCGTGGTGCCGAACATCGTCCGCACCGGCGAGGAGATCGGCGTCATGCTGGCGATCTCGCTGCATGCGGTCCGCGACGAATTGCGCAACGAGCTCGTTCCGCTGAACCGCAAATATCCGATCGCGGAGTTGATGCAGGCGTGCCGCGATTATCCGGCCGCCTCCAACGCCAGGCGGATCACGTTTGAATACGTGATGCTGAAGGGCGTCAACGACTCGCTCGAGGACGCCAAACTGCTGGTGAAGTTGCTCAAGGGCATCCACGCCAAGATCAACCTGATCCCATTCAATCCATGGCCCGGCACGCGCTATGAATGCTCGGACTGGGATCAGATCGAGAAATTCTCCGAATACATTTTCAATGCCGGATATTCCTCGCCGGTGCGCACACCGCGCGGCCGCGATATTCTGGCCGCCTGCGGCCAGCTCAAGTCCGAAACCGAAAAACTGTCGGCCCGCGAACGTCAGGCGCTTCGCGCCATGGCGATGACGGATTGAGGCGTGTGCTTGTCAAGCATGACTATGTCCGCCATGGCCGGATTTATTCCGGCCATCCACGTCTTGAGGTCGAGGCAAAGACGTCGATGTCCGGCATGGCGCCGGGCATGATGAAGGAGATGTTTTCCGCTCTCGCGAATGGACCGCGATCATGGCGTTGATCGGCCGGTTGTTCGTGATCCTGTTCGGATTCCTGGCCGCCTGCTTCGTGGCCGGAATGATCGTTGTCGTCGCACTGCTGTATCCTGAATTCAGCGACCTCGGCATCGAACCGCCCGACCCCGATACGCTCAACATCGTGCTCGGCTTCGGCTTCATCTTCGTCAGCGGCTTCGCTCTGGTGCCGGCGATGATTCTGGTTCTGATCACCGAAGCCTTTTATATCCGCGGCATACTCGCTTACGCTATCGGAGGCGCGATCTGCGGCGCTGCCTGCTACCTCGGCCTGATCCCATTCGATCCCGCGACCATGCATTTCGAAGGTATCGTGCGCCGCCACCTCGAAATCATGACCGGCGCGGGGGTCATGGCGGGCTTCACCTATTGGCTGATCGCAGGCCGCAATGCCGGCGCGTGGCGTGACCCACCACGCGGCCCTCTGCCGCCCGATCTGCCGGCGCAAACTTGAATCGTGCGGGCTTTTCATGCCTGCTGCGGTCGGCTAGAGTCCGGTTCAACTGCATTGAATCAGACTCTAGCTTTATCCTTTTGATTGAGCATGATCTTATCCGAAAACCGGTTTCCCACTTTTCGGGATCATGCTCTAAACCGCGCGTCATGAACCGCGCCGGATTATTTATCGCGCTCGGGCTCGCGCTCGTAATCGGGATCGTGTTCGGGATTCATCCCGAATATGATCTGCGTCTCGCCGCGCTGTTCTACGATCCCACGACGAAAACCTTTCCGCTGAAATCGGATGCGCTGGCCTCATTTGCGCGCAACGCCGCAATGTGGGTGGCATGGGCCTTCGCGCTTCCTGCGATCGTCGCGCTGGCCGTGAAGATGTTCCGCCCGGATCGCCCGCTGTTGATGTCGGGGCGGACCGTGGCGTTCCTGTTGATCACCATGCTGCTCAGCGCGGGCATCCTGACCAACCTGACGTTCAAGAGCCATTGGGGACGACCACGTCCGGTGATGGTGACGGAATTCAACGGCCCATGGAAATTCATGGCGTGGTGGGACCCACGCGGCGAGTGCGGCCGGAATTGTTCCTTTTTCTCCGGCGAGGGCGCGACCGCCTTCTGGACCATGGCGCCGGCCGCGCTGACGCCGCCGGTGTGGCGGCCGCTGGCCTATGCGGGCGCGGTGGCGTTCGGCGTCGTCACCAGCGTGCTCCGGATGGCGTTCGGCGGTCATTTCTTCACCGACGTGGCGACGGCCGGTCTGGTGGCGTTTCTGGTGATCTGGCTCGTCCATGGCTACATCTATCGCTGGCCGTCGACGCGCAAAAGCGACGCCGAGATCGATGCCGCGCTGACGCGCTTTGCCTGGCCCGGCTATCGGATGCGGCAGCGGTGGCGGGGGCGCGACGTCGGCCCGGTCCCTGTGCCGGACAAGCCGGTCTGAAGCGTCCGAGGGACCTTGCACGAGGTCCGGTTCCGCCTATAGTCCCGCCGAATTCACGTCATCCCACAGGACTTTCATGAGCAAGAAGGTGAAGAAGGTGGTGCTCGCCTATTCGGGCGGGCTCGACACCTCGATTATCTTGAAATGGTTGCAGACCACCTATGGCGCCGAGGTCGTGACCTTCACGGCCGATCTCGGTCAGGGCGAGGAGCTTGAGCCGGCGCGCAAGAAGGCACAGTTGCTCGGCATCAAGGACGAGAACATTTTCATCGAGGATTTGCGCGAGGAATTCGTCCGCGACTATGTATTCCCCATGTTTCGCGCCAACGCGGTCTATGAGGGCCAGTATCTGCTGGGCACCTCGATCGCGCGGCCGCTGATTGCGAAAAAGCAGATCGAGATCGCCGAGAGGGTCGGGGCCGATGCGGTCGCGCATGGCGCGACCGGCAAGGGCAACGATCAGGTCCGCTTCGAACTCGGCTATTACGCGCTGAAGCCCGACATTACCATCATCGCGCCGTGGCGCGAGTGGGATTTGCGCTCGCGGGAGCAACTGATCGCATTCGCCGAGCAGCATCAGATCCCGATCGCCAAGGACAAGCGCGGTGAAGCGCCGTTCTCGGTCGACGCCAACCTTTTGCACGCATCCAGCGAAGGCAAGGTGCTGGAAGACCCGGCGCAGGAAGTGCCGGACTACGTGTATTCGCGCACCATCGATCCGCAGGCTGCGCCGGACCAGCCGACCTCTATCACGATCGATTTCGAGCAGGGCGATGCCGTCGCCATCGACGGCACCAGGATGTCTCCCGCGGTCTTGCTTGCGAAACTGAACGAACTCGGCCGCGCCAACGGCATCGGTCGGCTCGATCTGGTCGAGAACCGTTTCGTCGGCATGAAGTCTCGCGGCATGTACGAGACGCCCGGCGGCACCATTCTTCTCGTCGCCCATCGCGGCATCGAACAGATCACGCTCGATCGCGGCGCGGCGCATCTGAAGGATGAGCTGATGCCGAAATATGCCGAGCTGATCTATAACGGCTTCTGGTTTTCGCCGGAGCGCGAAATGCTGCAGGCCGCGATCGACCAGAGCCAGCAATATGTCGCCGGCCAGGTGCGGCTCAAGCTCTACAAGGGCAACGTCATCCTCGTCGGCCGCGACAGCCCGTACTCGCTATACGATCAGGACCTTGTCACCTTCGAGGAAGGTGCGGTGGCCTACGATCATCGTGATGCGGCCGGGTTCATCAAGCTCAACGCGCTGCGGCTGCGAACGCTCGGTCAGCGCAGAAAGAAGCTGGGGCTGTAGGATTCGCGCCTGTGCCTGCGTATGACAGCGAACAATAACAAAAATGGCCGGGATCGCTCCCGGCCATTCGCATGTGTTGAACCACGTATCAGCGCGGCGGGGGTGGCGCGGCCGAGGCCGATCCGCCGTCCAGCAGCGGCGTGATGCGGCGCACTGTGACGCGCCGGTTTTCCCGCGCCGGACCGTCGGTCTGCACCTTCAGGTTCTGCTCGCCGTAACCTTGCGTCACCAGATTCTCCGGCGGCACCTGGAATTGCTGGGTCAGCAACTCGGCGGCAGATTGCGCGCGGCGGTCCGACAGCGACAGGTTGTCGACGTCGTTGCCCACCGCATCGGTGTGGCCTTCGATCAGGAAGACCTCGCTCGGGTTGCGCGAAATCGCGCGGTTGATGCCGTCGGCAATCACCCGAAGTTTCGACGCCTGATCGGGAGCGATGTCCCACGAGCCGGTTTCGAAGTTGATGGTGTCGAGATCGATGCTCGGCATCCGTGCACGCACCATCGGGCTGTAGCGGACTTCATCGAGCGTATAGGCGCGCTCGATCGGTTCTACCGGCGGCGCCAGCAGCGTGTCGTAGATCACCTCCGGCGGCGCATCTTCCGCCTCGACGATGTAGCGGTCGCGCGGAATTCTGATGCGCGGCGGCGGCAGCGAGACGAAATAGCCTCCGATTGCTCCGGCCACCACGCCCGCAGCGACGCCTGCCCCGATGCCACCATAGCCACGGCTGTTGTCGATGATGATCACTTCGTGACCGCGCTGATCGCGGCGAATCCGCCGCAGCATCCGGCCGTCGCGATCATTGATCGTGATGATCTGCGTGCCGTCCGGCCGTACCACAATGGTACGGGTATCGTTTCCTACGCGCTCCTGCCGGATATCGCGCGCGCCATAGCGGAAGCGATCTTCCTCGTTGTGCCGGATGAAAGACTGCCCGCTCGGATCCCGCACGATGACGCGGCCCGGTTCGGTGATGACGGTGCGGCCGCCCTGTTCGGTCTGCCGCCGCTCGGAGCGGAACGCATCGATGTTGCGTGGCCCCTGCCGTGCCGCGTCAGGCGCGATCGGTCTCAGGTCCTGAGCGCTCGAGGGTGGCGGCGGCAGCGGGGTTGTGACGGTGGGCGGCCCGTGACGGGGGACCGGTGCGCCGGGCGGCAACGCGGTCTGACCGCCGGGAACGGGGAGGCCATGTTCCGCCTTGGTTCCGTTCGGCGCGGCGGCGCCGCGCGGCGCGGTGATCGGAGCTGAACCCGCCGGCGCAGATGGCACGACCGGGGTCTCGCGGGGCGACGTCGGTGTCGTTGGTGCGACCGCATTGGGTGTCGGGGCCGTTTGCGCCGGCGCTGTGCCGCTCGGTTGGCCTCCGCGACCATTCGGCGGACCGCCGCGTTCACCGGGTCCGGTATGCTCGCGTCCGGGTCCACCACGGACTCCTTCGCCGCGCCTGGTCGAGCCTGGCTCCGCATTTGCAGGCGGCGTTGATGGCGGTGTGACGTGTGGCTGCGCAGTCGGAGCAGGCGTCGGGGCCGGTCTTGCTGCAGCCGGTGGCGGCGCGCCCTTCGATGGAGGCGGCGGCGCGGCGGTTGGCGGTGCAGGGGGCTTCGGGGCTGCCGGAGGAGTTGCGGGCTGCGGCGCAGGTGCGGCTCGCGGCTCGGCTGGAGGCGTTGCGTGCGGCGGGGGTGTCATTGGCCTTGGTCGCTCCGCCGCTGGCGGGGCGACATGCGGAGGCTGTGGCGGAGCAGGGCGGGCAGCAGCGGGCGGAGGGGGCGCCGACCTTTGCGGTTCTGCGTGAGGCGGCGGAGCGGGCCGCGCCGGAGCGCCGGAAGGTGCTTGACGAGTCGGCGCGGCATTCGGAGGCGGCCTTTTCCGCCGTCCCTCGCCTTCGTCCTGTTCGGCCGGCGCGGAAGCCTGCGCGAGTTGGACCGGCGCGGATTGTGCGTGTGACGGCGGCGGCGTCAACGACGCGACAGTGAGAGCCGACGTGGCCAGCAGGACCAGGCGAAAGTTCGTCATGACAATCTTTATCCCAACAAAAGTTTCGGCAACGAGCGCGAGGCTTGCGCCCGACGGTGACGGGAGCGTGATCAACGAATAGCGATAAGGCTGTAATGTGGCAGCGATCCGCAGCGAGGACTGATTTATTTTCAGACGCGTTCTATAAAAAGCGTGCGGAATTCATGTCGCATTCAGATCATGCGTCATCCGCAGCTACCCGAGCATATCGGTCGCAGGTGGTTGGGCCGGCGGAGTCGAGGGAGCCTGTGGCGGCAATTCCTCCGGCATCTGGCCCGGCAATTCTCGCGGAGGCGGGGGCGAGTCGGGTTCGTGCATCGGCGGCGGTACATCGGGACCGGGCTGCGGACGACCCGGCGGATCTTCGCGGGGTGGCTCCGTCGGACGGCCCGGCTTGACGGGCGGCACCTCCGTCGGTTGATCACCCATTGCGTGTCTCCATTCCGAAGCTGACTTTTCAGTTGGGCAGTGATCGCCGTTTCCATGACTTTCGACGATCGCGATCACTTGCGGTCCTAACGGCTGATGTGGCGTGATGTTCCGCAAGCCGCTGCGGCATCGCCGACCGGATGTTGCGCACAATGGAACTTGAGTGGGGGGCCTTCGCATGAAAACCGTTTTTCTGGCTACGGTCGCTGCATCGGCCATGATCGCGAACAGCGCGGCTCATGCGGGGGGCTGCGCCTCCGCGATCAGCGCTTATCGTCGCGCGCATGGGCTGTCAGCCGTTCGCGCCGATGCAGCACTCGATCGGATCGCGCGCCAACAGGCCGCGGCGATGGCCCGGGCGGAAACGATCAGCCACGACGTGAATGGCAATTTCTTCGTCCGGATCGCGCCTGTTCATCGCCGGCTGGCGGCCGAGAATGTCGCGGCCGGTTTTCCGACCTGCAAGGAGACGATCAGGCAATGGGATGCGAGCGGCGGGCATCGCGCCAATCTTCAGATGCCGGGCGCGCGACGTGTCGGGGTCGCGTCGGTTCCGAAGCCGTCATCGCCCTATCGGCGCTTCTGGGCCATGGTGATCACGGATTGAGGCGGTGTGTGCCGGTCGTTATTGCGCCGGCGCTCAGACCTGCCGCTCGACCAGCTTCAGCTTCAGCATGGCGATCGCCTCCGCCGGGTTCAGGTTCTTGGGACAGGCCTTCGTGCAATTCAGAATCGTGTGGCAACGATAGAGCCGGAACGGATCCTCGAGATAGTCAAGCCGTTCGCCGGTGGCTTCGTCGCGCGAATCGCTGACCCATCGTGCCGTCTGCAGCAGAGCTGCGGGCCCCAGAAAGCGTTCGCTGTTCCACCAGTAGCTCGGACAAGCCGTCGAACAGCAGGCGCACAGGATGCACTCATAGAGGCCGTCGAGCTTTTCGCGGTCCTCCCGACTCTGTCGCCATTCCTTCTGCGGCGTGGGCGTGGTGGTCTTCAGCCAAGGTTCGATCGAGGCGTATTGCGCGTAAAAATTCGTCAGATCCGGCACCAGGTCCTTCACCACGGGCTGGTGCGGAAGCGGACTGATCTTCACTGCGTCGGCGGCGACGTCGTGCATCGATTTGGTGCAGGCCAGCGTGTTCTGGCCATTGATGTTCATGGCGCAGGAGCCGCATACGCCTTCGCGGCAGGAGCGGCGGAAGGTCAGGGTCGGGTCGATATTGTCCTTGATCCAGATCAGACCATCGAGCACCCTCGGGCCGCATTCGTTGACGTCGACATAAAAGGTGTCGAGGCTTGGGTTGTCGTCGTTGTCTGGGTTCCAGCGATAGACCTTGAATTCTCGCGTCTCCGTCGCGCCTTCCGGCTTCGGCCAGGTCTTGCCGCCGGTGACCTTCGAATTTCTCGGAAGCGCGAATTTAACCATCGGTCTGGTCCTACCTTTTCGTCATTCCGGGATGCGTTCCGGGCGGCGATAACCGGCCGGATGCAGACCCGAAATCCATGCCCTACTCTTTATCCGGTCCATGGATTTCGGGTTCGCTCGCTTTTGCTCGCACCCTGGAATGACGGGCTGTGAAAGTTCTGTCTCAAAGTTCTGCCCCTCAATACACTCGCGCCTTCGGCGGAATGTACTGAACGTCGTTGGTCATCGTGTAGTCGTGAACCGGACGGTAGTCGATCGTGGTGATGCCGCGATTGTCCAGCCGGGCCAGCGTATGCTTCATCCAGTTCTGATCGTCGCGGTTGGGATAATCCTCGCGCGCATGGGCGCCGCGGCTTTCGGTGCGGTTGGCGGCGCAATCCATCGTCACCACCGCCTGGGAAATGAGGTTGTCGTATTCCATCGTCTCTATCAGGTCCGTGTTCCACACCAGCGAGCGATCGAACACGGCGATGTCGGCGATACCGTCATAAACCTTATGAATCAGTTTCTGGCCTTCGGTCAGAACATCGCGGGTACGGAAAACCGCGCAGTTGGTCTGCATCACCCGCTGCATGCTCTCGCGCAGCCTGGCGGTTGGCGTGCCGCCGGAGGCATAACGAAACTTGTCGAGGCGGCCGAGCGCCATCTCGCTGGAATTCGCGGGCAGGTCGGGCTGCTCGGCATTGGCGGCGAGTTTCTCGGCGCAGCGCTGTGCGGCGGCGCGGCCGAATACCACGAGATCGATCAGCGAATTGGAGCCGAGGCGATTGGCGCCGTGCACGGAGACGCAGGCGGCTTCGCCCACCGCCATCAGGCCGGGCACGACCGCATTGTCGTTGCCGGTTTTCTTGGTGACGACTTCGCCGTGGAAGTTGGTCGGGATGCCGCCCATGTTGTAGTGGACGGTCGGCAGGATCGGGATCGGCTCGCGGGTGACGTCGACGCCGGCGAAGATCTTCACCGATTCCGAGATGCCCGGCAGCCGCTCGTGCAGCACTTTCGGGTCGAGATGGTCGAGATGCAGGAAGATGTGGTCTTTCTTCTTGCCGACGCCGCGGCCTTCGCGGATTTCGATCGTCATCGCGCGCGAGACTACATCGCGCGAGGCGAGATCCTTGGCCGAGGGTGCATAGCGCTCCATGAAGCGCTCGCCCTCGGCGTTGACGAGGTAACCGCCTTCGCCGCGCGCGCCTTCGGTAACGAGGCAGCCCGATCCGTAGATGCCGGTCGGGTGAAACTGAACGAACTCCATGTCCTGCAGCGGCAGTCCTGCGCGCAGCGCCATGCCGCCGCCGTCGCCGGTGCAGATGTGCGCCGAGGTGCATGAGGCGTAGGCGCGTCCGTAGCCGCCGGTGGCGAGAATCGTGGTCTGGGCGCGGAAGCGGTGCACCGTGCCGTCGTCGAGCTTGAGCGCGATCACGCCGCGGCAGGCGCCCTGATCGTCCATGATGAGGTCGATGGCGAAAAACTCGATGAAGAATTCTGCAGCGTGGCGTAGCGCCTGGCCATACATCGTGTGCAGCATCGCGTGGCCGGTGCGGTCGGCGGCGGCGCAGGTGCGCTGG
This sequence comes from Nitrobacter sp., assembly GCF_051535215.1. Taxonomy (NCBI): domain Bacteria; kingdom Pseudomonadati; phylum Pseudomonadota; class Alphaproteobacteria; order Hyphomicrobiales; family Nitrobacteraceae; genus Nitrobacter; species Nitrobacter sp. The sequence goes on from NZ_JBPPLY010000001.1 coordinate 483,260, forward strand.
GCCTGACTCTTGCCGAAATCGATGGTCATGCCGCCGAACGGGCGCTGGTAGATCTTGCCGTCCTCGGTGCGCGAGAACGGCACGCCCCAGTGTTCGAGTTCGTAGACCGCCTCCGGCGCGTTGCGCACCATGTACTCGATGCAGTCCTGATCGCCGAGCCAGTCCGATCCCTTGACGGTATCGTACATGTGCCAGCGCCAGTCATCCTTGTGCATATTACCGAGGGAGGCGGAGATGCCGCCCTGCGCCGCCACGGTATGCGAACGGGTGGGAAATACCTTGGTGATGCAGGCGGTGCGCAGGCCGGCCTCGCCGCAACCCACGGCGGCCCGCAGGCCCGCTCCGCCGGCGCCGACGACCACGACGTCATAAGTATGGTCTTCGATGGGGTAGGCCTTGCCGTTGGCGGCGGGCGCTGCACTGCCGTTTCCGGCCATGAACTACACTCCGGATGACAGTTTGAAGATGGCATAAGCGGCGGCGAGCGCCAGGGTGACGGAGAAGAAGTTGTTGGCCATGATCGATATCAGCTTGAACTTCTCGTCATGCACGTAGTCTTCGATGATTACCTGCATTCCGATTTTCATATGCCAGATGCTGGCGACGACGAACAGCAGCATGATGATGGCGATCGCCGGCGAACCGAGAATCTGCGCCGCCCCGGCCTGGTTGCGGCCGAGCAGGATCATCATGACCACGACCATCGGCACGATCAGCAGGATCATCGCGACCGCGGTCACCCGCTGCCGCCAGAAGTCCTTGGTTCCCGAATGGGCTGCACCGAGGTTGCGAACCCGCTTCAGCGGCGTCTGCATCGACTTCGGACCGGAGAGTGGCTGCGGGCTCATCGTCCGCCACCAGTCGCATAGGCGACGATCCACAGCAGCACCGTGAGCAGGATGCCGCCGATCAGCGCCGCCCGAGTGAGCCATTCGCGCTCGGCCGGCTTGAACCCATAACCGAGATCCCAGACCAGGTGGCGAACGCCGCTCAGCATGTGATGCATCAACGCCCAGGTGTATCCGAAGGCGATCAACCGGCCGATCCAGCTTGCCGTGAAGGACTGGACCGCGGCGTAGGCGCCCGGCCCGGACGACACTGCGATCAACCACCAGACCAGCAGCAATGTCCCGAAATAAAGTGCCACGCCGGTCGCACGATGGACGATGGACGATGTCATCGTCAGGGTCCAGCGGTAAATCTGCAGGTGCGGCGAAAGCGGACGTTCGATTCTGATAGTCATCGATGCCTTCGCTGGTTGCGGGCGCGCGGCGCCACCCGGTTGGGATCCGCGACAAGCAATTTTGCTCACTATACTTATGGGGTCAAAACAGCCTTCGCAACGCTCAAATCGCTATTTGCGAATGGCAGTTCAGGACTAGGGCATTGACATTTCCTTAACGTGCCGCGCAGACCACCGGGATCTCTGAAGCGCGATTCATGGCTGCTCCGGGCTAACTTCACTTATAGAAATCGGCATAGGTGTCGCGCAGGATATTTTTCTGCACCTTGCCCATGGCGTTGCGCGGCAACTCATCGACGAAGATCACGCGCTTCGGCATCTTGAATTTCGCCAGCCGGTCCTTGAGCGCGTCAAGCACCGCGGCTTCAGTGATAGCGGTGTCCTTGTCGCGAACCACGACAGCGGTGACACCCTCGCCGAAGTCGGGGTGCGGCACGCCGATGACGGCGCTTTCGACCACGCCGTGCAGCGTGTCGATCTCGCTCTCGACTTCTTTCGGATAGACATTCAGGCCGCCCGTGATCACGAGATCCGTGCCGCGGCCGAGAATGTGCACGTAATCCCGCTCGTCCATTTTGCCGAGGTCGCCGGTGATGAAGAAACCGTCGGGGCGAAACTCCGCCGCAGTCTTCTCCGGCATCTGCCAGTAGCCTTTGAACACGTTCGGGCCCTTGACCTCGATCATGCCGATGGTATCGCGTGGCAATTCCCTTCCCGTTTCCGGATCGGTGACGCGCACGGAGACGCCGGGCAACGCGAATCCCACCGCGCCGGGAACGCGGTCGCCGTCATAGGGGTTCGATGTGTTCATGCCGGTCTCGGTCATGCCATAGCGTTCCAGCACGGCGTGACCGGTGCGGGCCGACCATTCGCGGTGGGTGTCGGCGAGCAGCGGCGCCGAGCCGGAGATGAACAGCCGCATGTGGCTGGTCGATTCATGCGTCAGCGCCGGATTTTGCAGCAGGCGTGTGTAGAAAGTCGGCACGCCCATCAGCACTGTGGCGCGCGCCATAAGTTCGATGACGAGGCCGGGATCGAACTTCGGCAGAAAGATCATCGATGCGCGCGCCAGCAGCGCGACATTGCTCGCCACGAACAGTCCATGCGTGTGATAGATCGGCAGCGCGTGGATCAGCACGTCCTTGTCGGTGAAACGCCAGCAGTCGACGAGACTGTACGCGTTCGACGCCAGATTGTCGTGGGTCAGCATCGCGCCTTTGGAGCGTCCTGTCGTGCCGGAGGTGTAGAGAATAGCCGCAAGGTCGTCTCGGGCCCGCGCGACCGTGATGTATTCGGGCCTTGCCGCCATGGCGGCCTCCGTCAGCGATCCTTTTCCATTGGCGTCAAGCGTTTCGATTTTGGCGCCGATCTTCGCCGCGATCGCCTTGATACCCTCCGCCTTCGAGGGATCGCAGACCACCAGTGACGGCTCGGCGTCGGTGACGAAATAGTCGAGTTCATTGAGGGTGTAGGCCGGATTGAGCGGCAGATAGACCGCGCCGGCGCGCAACGCCGCAAGATAGAGCGCGAGATTGGGTACTGACTTTTCGACCTGTACGGCGACGCGGTCGCCGGGCCTGACCCCGCTTGCCGCCAGCACGTTGGCCAGCCGTCCTGAAAACGCGATCAGGTCGCCATAGGTGATGCGGCGGCCGTCCAGCGTTTTGATCGCGAGCCGCTCTGCGTCGTCGAGATCGTCGAACAGGCGCGAAAACAGGTTGGCGTTCATGGCGGAGTTCCTGCGGGCTTTGATCCCGATGGCCTGATCGCTAATTTGTGAGGCCGATCCGGGTGATATTCGGCGTTGTCGAAACAAATACCGGCATACAATATCTACGAGTCTTTCTCACGCGTCTCCGACGTTCGATGGACGTGGATTTTCTCATGACAAGCATTCCGGCCAGCGATGACTGCACCGCCTCTCCTCCCGCCGGAATTATTCAGCCGGCGTGGGTTCGCATCGTCCACTGGATCAATGCCCTGGCGATGATCGTCATGATCATGTCGGGCTGGCAGATCTACAATGCCTCGCCGCTGTTCGACTTCACCTTCTCGCGCTCGATCACGCTTGGCGGCTGGCTTGCCGGCGGGCTGCTGTGGCATTTCGCGGCGATGTGGCTGTTGGTGGTCAACGGCCTCGTCTATCTCGTTCTCGGGCTCGCCACCGGGCGCTTCCGCCGGAAGCTATGGCCGATCACTCCATCGGGCGTGGCGGCCGATACCAAGGCGGCGCTGACCGGCAAGCTGTCCCATGACGATCTGTCGATGTATAATCAGGTGCAGAAGCTGTTGTACGCCGCCATCATCCTTGTCGGGATCGTGGTGGTGCTGTCGGGCCTCTCGATCTGGAAGCCGGTCCAGTTTCAGTGGCTGACGGCGGTGTTCGGCGGCTACGATTTTGCGCGCTATGTGCATTTCACCTGCATGGCGCTGATCGTGGCGTTTCTCGTCGTGCATGTCGCGCTCGCGCTGCTGGTGCCAAAGAGCCTGCGCGCGATGGTTGCCGGCCGCTAGCGCGTATTCCAAGAGTAGATTCCGGTTTTGCGATCAGAATACGCGCAAATGATTGATTGAAGTTATTTCCTCGCGGCTGACGGGTTTCAGTCAGCCGAAAAATGGTCCAGGAGAGCTCGCCATGCGCCGTCTCCGTTCGCTTCTGATCCCGGGCGTCGACAAGCGGCTTCTGGTCAAGGACGCCGCGAAATTGCTGCCCGATCCGGCGCGCCGCCGTTTCATCGCCGGCGGCGCCAGCTTCGGCGCATTGACCCTGCTGACCGGATGCGACGTATCGGACAGCTTTTCGGCGGAAAAGCTGCTCGCGCAGATTTCGAAGTTCAACGACAAGGTGCAGGCCGCGATCTTCAATCCGAACACGCTGGCGCCGACCTACACGGAAGCGGACATCACGCGGCCGTTTCCCTTCAACGGCTACTATTCCGAGGATGAAGCGCCGGACATCGACAGCGAGGACTACACGTTCGAAGTGCGAGGGCTCGTCGACAACGCGAAATCATGGACGCTCGACGAACTTTACAAGCTCCCCGAGGTCACTCAGATCACCCGGCACGTCTGCGTCGAGGGATGGAGTGCGATCGGAAGCTGGAGCGGAACGCCGTTGCGCGATTTCCTCAAACTTGTCGGCGCAGACACCCGTGCGAAATATTGCTGGTTCCAGTGCGCGGATGTCGACGGCTACAACAGCCCGCTGGACATGGCGACCGCGCTGCATCCGCAGACCCAGATGACCTTCAAGTTCGACGGCGAAATCCTGCCGCGCAAGTACGGCTACCCGATGAAGATCCGGGTTCCGACCAAGCTCGGCTTCAAAAATCCGAAATACGTGGTCTCGATGGAGGTCACCAACGACTACAAGGGCGGCTACTGGGAGGACCAAGGTTATAATTCCTTTAGCGGCATCTGACGCGACTGGCCGCTGTCATTTCCGGCTGCTATAGGTGGGCCGCAACGACACCCGCTAAATTCGAAGCCTTGATCCCCCAGCCGGAGGTTTTCCATGATCGCTCGTACCTTGTTCGCTGCGGCGACGCTCGTGACCGTGACCGTGACCGCGGCTTCGGCCAATTCCGCCAAGGCTTCGCTTAAAAACGCCCAGGGCGTCGATGTCGGCACCGTCGAACTGACACAGGTCGATGACGGGGTTCTGCTCAAGGCTGCCCTCAAAGGCCTGCCGCCGGGCGATCATGCCTTCCACATTCACGCGGTCGGCAAATGCGAGCCGCCGTTTACGTCGGCGGGCGGTCACTTCAATCCCGCCAACAAGAAGCACGGCATGATGGCGGCCGATGGTCACCATGCAGGCGACATGCCGAACCTCGTCGTGCCCGCCTCGGGCGAATTGAAACTGGAAGTGGTCAATACCGCGGTCACGCTCGACAAGGACAAGCCGAATTCGGTCCTGAAGCCGGACGGCACCGCCATCGTTATCCACGCGGCGGCGGATGACTACAAGACCGACCCGACTGGCGAGGCCGGCGGCCGCATCGCCTGCGGCGTTATCCAGTAGAGCGTTTCGCGGAGCATGTCCTCGGGTTCGACCCGGGGACGGATGCCGGTTCGCGCGAAGAAAACACGTCAAAATAAACTATAGAGCCCCGCTTCTGATTCTATCAGAAGCGGAAAGGCTCTTGGCTGTCAGGCGGCGCGGGACGCGGCAGCCGGCGCTGGAACGCGGACAGGATCGCGCCGGCGGCCAGCATCGCCGCGGAGACGTTGAGCGCGTAGGACAGGCTGCCCATGGCGTCGGTGATCGCGCCGACCATGACAGGTCCGACCGTCTGCCCGATGCCGAAGGATACGGTCATTGCCGCGATTGCCGTAGGCCATGCCGCGGGCGGATAGTTGAAGCGCACGAACGCAGTGGTCGATGTCACCACCGCGAAAAACGACACGCCGAACACCAGCGCCGACAATCCGAGCAAGAGCGGCGTATGGCCCAGCAGCGGCAGCGCCGCGCCGACGGTGTTGACGCCGAGGACGATGGCCATGCTGAGACCGCCGCGGTCGAGGCCGAAGGTGCGCCGCCAGATCCACGGCGTAGCAAGCGTGCTCAGGCCGATCAGGCTCCAGAACGCGCTTTGCGCCAGCGCGCCGCCTCCCCCGTCGCGGACATAGGCGATCATGAACGTCATGTAGGCGATATAGCCGGCGCCGAACAGGAAATAGCCTGCGAGGAAGATGATGGCGGGGCCAATCGCGAAGCGTCCTCGTGCGGTTTGCGGACCGCCCGCCGCGACATCGAAGCGTGCGAGGAACATCGGCACCGTCATCACAAAAGCGAGCGCGGCCATCACCCACCACACGATCCACCATGACCCGGGCCCGAAATATTGCAGGACGAACGGCGCGACGAGACCCGATGAAAGGATGCCGATGCCGGGGCCGATGTAGAACAGGCTGATCAGGAAGTTCGATCGCGCCGGCTGCGATTGCGCGATCGTCGTGGCCAGTGTTCCGCCGGCGACGAATCCGATCGCAGCGGCGATTCCGACAATCAGGCGGGCGAAGCTGAGAACGATGAAATTTCCCGTCAGTGCGCAGAGCGCCAGCGAAATGGCGGCAGCCGCCGTTGACCAGCGTGTGCTCGCCACGGTTCCGAAGCGCTTTGCGACCGAGGCCGCGATCAGCGCGCCGGCGAGGTAGCCGGCCGCATTGATCGTATTCATGAAGCCGGCAGCCGAATAGGACCAGCCGAGACTGTCGCGCATGTCCGGCAGCACCAGCGAATAGGCGAATCGGCCCAAGCCGAGGCCGACGGTGGCCGCAAGCGACAGGATCACAATCAGCCGCGCGGGGCTCGCAGGCGGCGCGGTTGGTCGTTCTGGTGCGATCAACTTGAATCTCCGGCAGCGCGCATTGTGGCAGCTTCGGAGGGCGAGGCAATTGGCGCAAAGGCGTCTTGCCAACGGCGCAACGCCGTCCTAGCAATCGGCAGTTCCATCATTCCGGGTGTGCCGAAGGCGCGAATCCGGAATCCATATCTGACATCAGGCTTGGTTCGGGATCGCCGCGCTGGCGCTCGGCGTCCGGAAGGACGCAATCATCTCGCAAGGACTTCGTCATGGCGACTTACAAGCTGCTTCTCCTGCCCGGCGACGGCATCGGCCCGGAGGTGATGGCGGAGGTGAAACGGCTGATCGGCTGGCTGGACGCGCAAGGCATCGCCAAATTCGAAACCGAGGACGGGCTGGTAGGCGGCGCCTCATACGATGCCGACAAGGTCAGCATCACCGACGCCACCATGGCGAGGGCGCTTGCCGCTGATGCCGTGCTGTTCGGCGCGGTCGGCGGCCCGAAGTGGGACCCGGTGCCCTATGAGGTGCGGCCGGAAGCCGGCCTGTTGCGGTTGCGCAAGGACCTCGCGCTCTATGCCAACCTTCGCCCGGCGATCTGCTATCCGGCGCTCGCAGAATCCTCCAGTCTCAAGCGGGATCTCGTCGAGGGGCTCGACATCATGATCGTGCGCGAACTGACCGGCGGGGTCTATTTCGGCGAGCCGAAAACCATCACCGATCTCGGCAACGGCCAGAAGCGCGCCGTCGACACCCAGGTCTACGACACCTACGAGATCGAGCGCATCGCGCGCGTCGCCTTCGATCTCGCCCGCAAGCGCCGCAACAAGCTGACGTCGATGGAGAAGAACAACGTCATGAAGTCGGGCGTATTGTGGAAGGAGGTCGTCGGCGCGGTTCACAAGCGCGAATATCCCGACGTCACTCTCGAACATCAGCTTGCCGATTCCGGCGGAATGCAACTCGTGCGCCGTCCCAAGCAGTTCGACGTGATCGTCACCGACAACCTGTTCGGCGACATGCTGAGCGACATCGCGGCGATGCTGACGGGTTCGCTCGGCATGCTGCCGTCGGCCTCGCTCGGCGACATCGATGCGAAAACCAAAAAGCGCCGCGCGCTTTACGAGCCGGTGCACGGCTCCGCGCCCGATATCGCGGGGCAGGGCGCGGCCAATCCGATCGCGATGCTGGCGTCGTTCGGGATGGCGCTGCGCTATTCCTTCGACATGGGTGAACTCGCCGACAAGCTCGATGCGGCGATCGCGGCGGTGCTCGCCAAGGGCCTGCGTACGGCCGACCTGAAATCCGAAGGTTCGACCGTTGTCAGCACATCGCAGATGGGCGAGGCGATCGTGAAGGAGCTTCAGGCGCTGCACGCCTGAGTGCGAACCCTGCGTCGCCCCTACCTGCGCGGACGACCATCGACGGCGGCGCGCTTAACAAAAATGCCCGGTCGTGCCGGGCATTTTCCTTAAATTCCTTAAAAGCGCCGAGACAGGTTCAGTACAGCGGAAATGCCGTCGGGTATCCGCCGAGATCGGACGGCGGACTGAGCGGCTGCCGGTCGATCGGCCGGTTCAGGTTTTCGCGGGCGAACGAGGGATAACCGACGTCCGGCGGAAAGGCATAGTCGGTGAATTTGCGCTCGCCGGGAAGCACTTCGGTGCCGGCATCCAGCCACGAGCGCTTGGAGATATAGACACGGGTGCGCGGGCCGGACTGGTAGGACACATTCGGTCCGCTCGGACCATAAGCGCCGCTGCGATCATAGACTTTGCGTTTTGCCGCGCTCGCGTCCGTAACGCTGAAGCCGACCGCAACGAAGGCAGTCGCCGCGAGCAACAGCGCGACGGTTCTCGCAGGCCCGGTCGCGGCGGGGAATTTCACAGTCATCGTGTCCTCATAGATCCGAGTGACTACCTTTTTATCGTCGGGGGGGCTCGCGCCACAAGGCCAATCGGGCCACACCTTCGAGAATAATGCAGCCGGGCCGGAAACGTTGCCTCGATCCGACGCGCATCGGCGCGAATTTGAGCGCATGTCCGCATGGCGTGCTGAAACAGATGTGCCTTTGTTTTCAGCGAGATATAAGCCATTATCGGCATGATCGCGCGCATGCGCGGCTTGGTCCGGATGCGGTCGCGGTGCCGCGAACCATCCGACCCGCAGATTTCATCCTTTCGCCTGCCTTCAGCGAAGCCGGGCAAACCGAGGGAGCGTTGGCGGACTGCTCGGGACCGAATCGGCCATGTCAGGAACCAGGGTCGGCGTTGTCTTGAGGGTATTTCTCGCATAGAAGCGCAGCGTCTTCCCTTGTTTCGCGCGCAGGCGATCCGGGAAGGCGATTTCTTCGGAGAGTGAACGATGGGTTACAAAGTCGCGCTGGTCGGAGCGACCGGCAATGTCGGGCGTGAAATGCTCAACATTCTGGACGAGCGGAAATTCCCCGCTGACGAGGTGGTGGCGCTGGCCTCGCGCCGCAGCGTCGGCACCGAGGTGTCCTACGGCGACAAAACCCTCAAGGTCAAAGCGCTGGAAAATCACGATTTCGGCGACGTCGATATCTGCCTGATGTCGGCTGGCGGCGCCGTGTCGAAGGAATGGTCGCCGAAGATCGGCGCGGCAGGCGCGGTTGTGATCGACAACTCGTCGACCTGGCGGATGGATCCGGACGTTCCGCTGATCGTGCCCGAGGTCAACGCGGACGCGGTTGCGGGTTTCACCAGGAAGAATATCATTGCCAATCCGAACTGCTCGACCGCGCAGCTTGTGGTGGCGTTGAAGCCGCTGCACGACAAGGCCGTCATCAAGCGCGTCGTGGTCGCGACCTATCAGTCGGTTTCGGGTGCCGGCAAGGACGGCATGGACGAATTGTTCGCGCAGACCAAGGCGGTCTATACCGCGAGCGAGCTCGTCGCCAAGAAGTTCCCGAAGCGTATCGCCTTCAACGTCATCCCCGAGATCGACGTGTTCATGGAGGATGGTTACACCAAGGAAGAATGGAAGATGATGGCGGAGACCAAGAAGATTCTTGATCCCAAAATCAGGCTGACCGCGACCTGCGTGCGCGTGCCGGTGTTCATCGGCCATTCGGAGGCCGTCAGCATCGAGTTCGAAAAGCCGATCACGCCGGACGAGGCGCGCAGCATCCTGCGCAATGCGCCAGGGTGTCTGGTGATCGACAAGCACGAGCCGGGCGGCTACGTCACGCCGTACGAATCGGCCGGTGAGGACGCCACCTACATCAGCCGCATCCGCGAGGATGCGACGGTGGAGAACGGGCTGTCGATGTGGGTCGTATCCGACAATCTGCGCAAGGGCGCGGCGTTGAACGCGGTGCAGATCGCGGAGTGCCTGATCAACCGCAAGCTGATCAGCGCCAAACGGAAAGCCGCCTGACGCAAACGCCTCTTCGGGGCTCGCCCGCCCGATACGCACAGCGAGCCAAGAGGCGGAGCCGAGCATGATCCGAAAAGCAGAAACCGATTTTCGGACAAGATTCTGTTCAATGAGAAAGACAAAGACAGAGGCTGATTCAACATAGTTGAATCAGCCGATCAGTTGGCGGTCACACCAGGCCGTGATCGCTGACGTTGCGGAATTCCTTGGTCTCCCGATCGAGCACCGAAAGCGAACCCTCGGCGACGCCGAAATACGCGCCGTGCAGACGCAGACGCCCGCTCTCGACGGACTTCTGGACGAACGGAAACGTCATCAGGTTCTCAATGCTGCGGAATACCGCCGCTTTTTCGATGCGGGTAGCGAATTCCTTCATCGTCTCCCGTTCGCGCTGCTCGACGACCTCGCCGGGCTTGATTAACATCGCCATCCACTTGCCGATGAAGTCGCCGGTCGACAGCGGCGCCCTCTTGTTGATGATGGCGCTGATGCCGCTGCATTGCGCGTGCCCGAGGATGACGATGTGCTTCACCTTGAGCACCTGCACCCCGAATTCCAGCGCCGCCGAGACGCCATGGGCGTTGGCGTCAGGCTGATAGACCGGCACCAGGTTGGCGATGTTGCGCACCACGAACAGTTCGCCGGGCCCGGCATCGAAAATCACCTCCGGTGAAACCCGCGAATCGCAGCAGCCGATCACCATTGTTTCGGGCGACTGGCCGCGTTCGGACAGCGCGCGATAGCGCGATTGCTCGGTCGGCAGGCGCTGCTTGGCGAAGGCGCCATAGCCGTCGATCAGTTGTTGCGGGAAAGTTCTCACGTCGCACCTCGTCCGCTCGGTGAAACCACAGCCGGACGTTCCGGACAAGGCTTTCGACGCTACGCCGCGAATGCTGTCGGTGCGGACCGACCGCCACCGGGCATATGTCCTTTGACTTGCAGTCCGCTCCGCCTCCCGGGCGCCGGCTACAGGCGTTTTTCGGAAGCAATCAGGCGAGCAAGCGGTTCAGGCCCAGGCCCGTTCGCGCTTCAGTTTGTCCTCGAAGCTGTCAATTGCCGCCTTCTTTTCCATCGTCAGCCCGATGTCGTCGAGGCCGTTCAGCAGGCAGTGCTTGCGGAACGCATCGATCTCGAATGTCGCCTTGCCGCCATCAGGGCCGCGGATTTCCTGATTGGCGAGATCGATGGTCAGCGTCGCGTTGGCACCGCGCTCGGCGTCGTCGAACAGCTTGTCGAGGTCGGCCTGCGGCACGCGGATCGGCAGAATGCCGTTCTTGAAGCAGTTGTTGTAGAAAATATCGCCGAAAGATGTGGAGATCACGCAGCGAATGCCGAAATCGAGCAGCGCCCACGGCGCGTGCTCGCGCGACGAACCGCAGCCGAAATTGTCGCCGGCGACCAGAATTTTGGCGTTGCGATAGGCCGGCCTGTTGAGAACGAAGTCCGGATTCTCCGAGCCGTCTTCCTTGTAGCGCTGTTCCGAGAAAAGTCCCTTGCCAAGGCCGGTGCGCTTGATGGTCTTCAGATACTGCTTCGGAATGATCATGTCGGTGTCGACATTGATGATCTTCAGCGGCGCCGCGACGCCTTCCAGCGTTGTGAACTTGTCCATGGCAGGGTCCTCGTAAGCAGTCGTTCTACCCCGATCGCAGCCTCGATCCAAGGTCCATCTATGATTTGGAATTGACGCGGTTTCCGCTAGAAAACGCTCTAACCCGCCGTCTCCGCCTCGATCGCCTCGATATCGGCATCCGACAGCCCGAAGTGGTGGCCGATTTCGTGGACCAACACATGGCTGATGATACCAGCAAGCGTTTCATCATGCTCGGCCCAGTAATCGATGATCGGACGGCGGTAGAGCCAGATCAGGTTGGGCAGCCTGGCGATGTCGTCGTGACTTTGAAACGGCAGGCCTGTGCCCTGGAACAACCCCAGCAGATCGTATTCGCTGTCGGCCTCCATCTCATCGAGCACCTCCTCGGTGGGGAAATCCTCGACGCGAATGATGAGACTCTCGCACAGGCGCCGGAAACGTTCGGGCAGCCGCGCGAAAATGTCGTGCGCCATGGCTTCCATATCGGCCAGCGAGGGCGCTTTGGCGGACGTCCACATGCTGTCTGTTTAACCCGTGTTTGGCCATCGGGGCACCGTTTTTTAAGATCCGGTTCTTAAGATCCGAGCGGTGTCACGGTTGACGCGGGGGCGGCAATCGGAGACCGTTGGCTGCGAACACGAAAACCGGGGCGCTGTGATGGATGTCAGAATGACAGCGGTGGGGCTGACGGGCGCGGTAATCCTTCTGCTTCTGCTGCCGGGTATGCTTCTGTTTGAAGACCGCGCGGAGGCGCAAACAGCGCGGAACGCCGAACGTGCCGTGACAACCGACCTTTCGGCCCAGGTACGCGAGCGCCGGCCACGCGTGCGCATCTATCGCGAAGATGAGCGCGGAGTTTATCCGAAGTACAATCCGGGTTCTGACGCCGTTCGCGACTGCACCGCTCATTACGTGCAGGAGTTTCGGCCGAGCGGGACGGTGATTGTTCCGCGGATGGACTGTTATTGGCGTCACGGCTGAAAGTGCCCGCGCGGGGGCGCGAGTTCGGCTCCATCTATCCGTTTTCAACGAGTTGGTAGGGAGAACGTGCGGCGCATTGTCACCGCTCGTCATTGCGCACGCTCATTCACGCGGCATTCAGATCGCCGCTTCTAGCTTCATTGCTCGCATTGTGGCGAGATGGAACCATCTGCTGCAGTTCGTCGTTATCGGTTTCCTTCCATGGAGGTCCACATGCATTTGAAGAAGATTCTCGGATTCGCCGCCCTGGGCGCACTCCTGGTTGTCGCGGCTCCCGCGCAACAGGCGCAGGCGGCAACCCCGGTCAGTCCGGGCATCGCCGCGGGCGCGCAGGGCGACGCCGGCAAGCTGACCACCGACGTGCAGTGGGGGCATCACCATCATCACCGCCACTGGAGACCCCACCATTATCATCATCGCCATTGGCGGCCGCATCGCCCTCATCACTGGCATCATCATCACCACCACCATCGTCACTGGCGCTGATTCGAAACCCGTTCGCCGGGTCTCCCTACAGGACTCGAACAGGCCCGCATCGCGGGCCTGTTTTTTTGCGACGGCGCCGATATAATCAACCGACATGGTCAGAAGGACGCGCGGAAACGCCATAGGAAATTGCCATGAAGATGTATTTCGGCGTGAGCCTCGCGGCGGCGATCCTGATTTTATCTTGGGCGGCAACCAGCGACAGTGCGGAGGCGGCCATCCGATCGGGAACTGTCGCAGCACAATCCGCCGCGGCGACCGACGTGAGTGCGGCCCATCGCACCGGCCGGAGTCATCGCCGTCGGCATCATCGCCCGCGCGTTTATGTGCAGGGCCGGCATTATTACGAAAGGCCGACGTACTACGTGCCACAGGGGCCGGCGCCGTTCTTTCCGTTTGGCTTCGGTTACGGCCTCGATCCGTCCTGGTGAGAACTGCCGGCGACTCCCGAACCACGGCGTCAAGACTGCGGCTTCGCTGCCTCTGAAATCGACGGAGTCTGAATGCGAGAACCAGCATCGCGTGTTGCGATGCGCGCGTTAGCTGGTGATTTCGTTCAGACTGGCAGTCGTGCCTTGTTTGCCGCGTCGTAGATTGCGATTCGCAGCATCGGAAAACGAGACTTCAGATCGGTGGCGGCTTGCTTCGCTCCGGAAAGGGTTTCGAATTGGTTCTTGAAATGCCCATCGACCAGTAGCGTGAATCCGGTTTCGGGCGGCACGTCGGCGCGCGGCGGACCACCTACCGGTTTGGGCGGCACAGCCGGCGGCGTCGCGGCCGTGGACGCAGGAATCGGCGCGGTGACGGGGGCTGGCTTCGGCGGGAGGGTGAGAGCCTCGCGCGGCGCGGTCGATGCCGGCTTTTCAGCCGTACGCGGCGCGGTCTTGCCGCTGCTTTTCACGACCGACGTCGACCTTGCGACTTTGCCCTTTGCGGTCGCCGGCTTTGTGGGTGTCTTGGGAAGCATTCTTGTGGTCGCCTTTACCGATGCCTTCGCTTTGGTGGATGGGCGCGCCGTTTTCGCTGCCTTACGGGCAGGGGCTTTGGTCTTGGTTTTTTTCATTACGTCGTTACGAGTGACGGAATTCTCCGGCAAAGGCAACCCGCCAGTCGAGTCAGAATGGATTCTCCATCGCATCCATGTTGACGACGCTTTCGATCGGCGGATCCCGCATTGCGTGCCGCCGCGAATGGCGCACGTCACGCGGGGTCTCAATGCCAATCGCGCACGTCGACGAAATGCCCGGCGATCGCAGCCGCAGCCGCCATTGCTGGCGACACCAGATGCGTGCGGCCCTTGAAACCTTGCCGTCCCTCAAAATTGCGATTGGAGGTCGAGGCGCAACGCTCCTCCGGTTTCAGCTTGTCGGGGTTCATCGCAAGGCACATCGAGCAGCCCGGCTCGCGCCATTCGAATCCGGCCTTGGTGAAGATCCTGTCGAGGCCTTCGGCTTCCGCCTGTTCCTTGACGATGCCGGAGCCCGGCACGACCATGGCGTTGACATTGCCGTTCACGGTTCTGCCGTCGGCGATCTTCGCCGCCGTGCGCAGATCCTCGATGCGGCCGTTGGTGCATGAGCCGATGAACACGCGGTCGACGCTGATGTCGGTGATCTTCGTGCCCGCGGTCAGCCCCATGTAATGCAGCGCGCGCTCCTTGGAGAGGCGCTTGGCCTCGTCCTCGATCTTGCGGGGATCCGGAACCACGCCGGTAATCGACACCACGTCCTCGGGGCTCGTGCCCCAGGTGACGATCGGCGGCAGCTTCGCGGCGTCGAGCCGAATCTCATGATCGAAGTGGGCACCGTCGTCACTGCGCAACGTCTCCCAGTACCGCATCGCGGCATCCCAGTCGGCGCCGTTCGGTGCCTTGGGGCGGCCTTTCAGGAACGCGTAGGCCTTCTCGTCCGGCGCGACGAGGCCGGCGCGCGCGCCACCCTCGATCGACATGTTGCACACCGTCATGCGGCCTTCCATGCTCAGCGCGCGGATCGCATCGCCGGCGTATTCCAGCACGTAGCCGGTGCCACCCGCGGTGCCTATTTCTCCGATAATGGCGAGGATGATGTCCTTGGCGGTGACGCCGTCGGGCAAGCGGCCGTCGACGACGGCGCGCATGTTCTTTGCTTTCTTCTGGATCAGCGTCTGCGTCGCCAGCACATGCTCTACCTCGGAGGTGCCGATGCCGTGCGCCAGCGCGCCGAACGCACCGTGGGTCGAGGTGTGGCTGTCGCCGCAAACGATGGTGGTGCCGGGCAGGGTGAAGCCCTGCTCGGGGCCGATGACGTGGACGATGCCCTGACGCTTGTCGAACTCGTTGTAATATTCGATGCCGAAATCTCGGGCGTTCTGCGCCAAGGCCGCGATCTGCTCGGCGCTCTCCGCGTCAGGATTGGGCTTGGTGCGATCGGTCGTCGGCACGTTGTGATCGACCACGGCGAGCGTTTTCTGCGGCGCATGGACCTTGCGGCCGGCAACGCGCAGGCCCTCGAACGCCTGAGGCGACGTCACCTCATGCACGAGATGGCGGTCGATGTAGAGCAGGCAGGTGCCGTCCTCGGCTTCGTGGACCAGATGATCGTTCCAGATCTTGTCGTACAGGGTGGTCGGTTTGAACATGGACGTGAGCCTATTGGAAGTCTTCGAGCAGTCGCAGCGGGCGCGCGGGACAATCGTCGGCGAGGACGCAGCGTCAGGACGCCGATGTCGCGAACCGTCCGAAGAAGCGCCCCGGCAAACGGCTGCGGTCGTCGATCACGATGCGCGCCATGAATCGGCCGATGTCGCTACTGATATGATCCGTTACCATGTCCGTCTTTTACCACGACCGCATCCGCCGCGACAATCTATAGCGTTTTCGAGCATGTCCTCGGACTTGACCCGAGGATGGATACCGGTTCGCGTGACGAAAACGCGTCAAGACAAAATCGTGGAGCCTTGCTGTTGTCATCAGAAGCGACGCTCTGACGATCGGCGAAGCCTGCATTCCGAATAGATAGGCGCGAGCGAAGCAATAAAAAAGCGCGGCCGCGGCCGCGCTTTCAAAAATGTTGCAGGTGGAGCGGGAGGGCGCTCAGCTCGTTGCGGCCTGCTTATCTTGCTTGTCCTGCTTCTCGACGATGCGGGCCGATTTGCCGCGCAGGTTGCGCAGGTAATAAAGCTTGGCGCGGCGCACCTTGCCGCGGCGCACCACCTTGATCGAATCGATCATCGGGGAGAGCAGCGGAAACACGCGCTCGACGCCCTCGCCGTAGGAAATCTTGCGGACCGTGAAGCTTTCGTTGAGCCCACCGCCGGAGCGGCCGATGCAGACGCCTTCATAGGCCTGCACGCGGGTCCGTTCGCCTTCCACCACCTTGACGTTGACGATCACGGTGTCGCCGGGGCCGAACTCGGGAATCGTCTTGGTCGCCGACAGCCTGTCAAACTGCTCTTTTTCGAGCTGCTGAATGATGTTCATTGCAAATCTCCATCGGCGGCGCGCCCGGCCGTATCAGCGGGCTGCGCGGAATTCATCTATCCCGTGGCGCGTATTTCGCAAAAGTGGATACCGGTTTTGCGAACAGAATACGCGCAACTCAACGAGTGAGAGCATTTTCGACCGGCAAACCGGATTCCACTTTGCCTGAAAACGCTCGCTGCGCGGATTTCGGGCTCCCTATAGAGCAAAGCCGGGGCTTTGTCACCCGCCTGTCTTGCTTTTTGGCGGAATTTGACGGCTCCTCGCGGCCCAGAGATCAGGTCTCCGAGCCCGTGTGAGCGCTTCGGCCTCGGCTTGCCGCCAGGCGTCGACCCTGGCGTGATCCCCGGACAGAAGCACGTCCGGAATGGGACGACCCTCGAACTCCTGCGGGCGGGTGTACTGGGGATATTCGAGCAGTCCGTGCGAAAAACTCTCGTCCGCGCCGGATTCCGCCTTACCCATCACCCCCGGCAAAAGCCGGACGCAGGCGTCGATCAGCGTCATCGCAGGGAGTTCGCCTCCTGACAGCACATAATCTCCAATGGATACCTCCTCGAGCCCGCGCGCCTCGATGACCCGCTGGTCGACGCCCTCGAACCGCCCGCAAACGATCAGCGGCCCGGTTCCGGAGGCGAGTTCCGCCACGCGCGACTGGGTCAATGGCCGACCTCGCGGACTCATCAGCAGGCGCGGCCTGTCCGGCGAAATCTCCGCCGCGTCGATGGCGCTGGCCAGCACATCGGCGCGCAGCACCATGCCCGGACCGCCGCCGGCAGGCGTGTCGTCGACGCTGCGGTGACGATCGGTGGCGGAGTTCCGGATATCACGGATCTCCAGCGCCCACAGGCCGGCGGCCAGCGCTTTTCCGGCGAGGCTGACGCCGAGGGGACCGGGGAACATCTCGGGAAACAGGGTCAGGACGGTCGCGCGCCAGGTCATTCAGCCGACTACGGTTCACTTGCAACAGGTCCGTCGTCATACGCGGGCGACAGCGCGAAGCGCGTCTTAGCGTAGAATGACCCGCGTATCCATTATCTTTCGGAAATGATGGATCGCCGGATCAAGTCCGGCGATGACGCAGAATACGGAACGGCGGCATGGGTCATGCCTGATCCGGCTCCTCGCCCTCGATCTCGCCGGGCATCTCGATCACCACGCGTCCGCCGGCGATGTCCACGGTCGGCACCACGGCGTCGGTGAACGGCAGCATCAACGTCGGCCCATGTGCGGGCGCGATCTCGATGATGTCGCCTGCGCCGAAGTTATGGATGGCGGCCACCGTCCCGAGCAACGTGCCGGCCGCATCGACCGCGGCGAGACCGATCAGGTCAGCGTGGTAGTATTCGCCTTCGTCCGTCGCGGGCAGTCTGTCGCGCGCGATGTAGAGCTCGATGCCGTTGAGCCGCTCGGCCTCCTCGCGCGTGGTCACGCCTGTGAATGTTGCGACGAGGTGGTCCTTGGCGGCGCGCGCGTGCGCGACCTCAAGCTGCCGCGCGCCATCCTTTGTCGAGAGCGGGCCGTATCGCGTCACCGACATCGGGTCTTCGGTGAAGGTCCACAGCCGCACCTCGCCGCGCAGACCGTGCGCGGCGCCGATCCGGGCCACGCAGATGCGCGCGGTCATATCGGTTCAGCCTCAGGCTTTCGCGGCGGCTTCGGCAGCGGCCTTGCGCTCCTTGCGCGGCACGGCCTTCTCCGGATTGTTGCGGGCCGCGCGCTTCTTGACGCCGGCGGCATCGAGGAAACGGGCCACGCGGTCGGACGGCTGCGCGCCCTTGGCGAGCCAGGCCTTGACCTTGTCGAGGTCGAGCTTGAGGCGGTCGGCGTTGTCCTTCGGCATCAGCGGATTGAAGTGGCCAAGCCGCTCGATGAAACGGCCGTCGCGCGGATAACGCGAGTCGGCGGCGACGACATGATAGACCGGGCGCTTCTTGGTGCCGGCACGGGCGAGGCGGATCACGACGGGCATAAGGTACTCCTTTGAAAGTCTGTCTGAGTTGGTTCTGGTGTTAAAACGAAGTGCGGCTGTCATGCCGGTGAAAGCGGGCATCCCATAGTTGCCGACGCATCGATTGAAACGAAACGTCGTGGTGTACTGGATCGTCCGCCTTCGCGGACGCTGACGCTGTGGGATGGGAAAGGGTGGCGGCAGTCATTTCTTCTTCCGGGGGAAGCCGAGACCTGGCAGCGGCGGCTTGCCGCCAAGTCCGGTGAGGCCGGGAAGGTTGGGCAGGCCGCCGCGCAGTCCCGCCGCCAGATCCTTGGGCAATTGCGGCTGGCCGTCGGCGCCTTTCGGCATTTTTTCCGCGAGCGCTTTCATCTGTTCGGGCGTTGGCATCGGCATGCCGCCGCCGAACCCCATGGCCTGCGCGATGCCGGCGAGGGGCCCGCGTTTACCGGTCCCCATCATCTTCATCATGTCGGCCATGCTGCGATGCATCTTGAGCAGCTTGTTGACCTCTTCGACCTTCTGGCCGGCGCCGGCGGCGATACGACGCTTGCGGCTGGCCTTGAGAATATCGGGATGTTTGCGCTCCTGCCGCGTCATCGAATCGATCACCGCGACCTGGCGTTTGATGATCCTGTCGTCGAGACCGGCCGCGGCGATCTGGTTCTTCATCTTGGCGACGCCGGGCATCATGCCCATCAGGCCGGAGATGCCGCCCATGTTCGCCATCTGCAGCAACTGCTCGCGCATGTCGTTGAGGTCGAACTGGCCCTTGCGCAGCTTTTCGGTTGTGCGCGCGGCTTTCTCGGCATCGATATTGGCGGCGGCTTTTTCGACCAGCGTGACCACGTCGCCCATGCCGAGGATGCGGCCGGCGATGCGGGAGGGATGGAAATCCTCCAGCGCGTCGGTCTTTTCGCCGGTGCCGATCAGCTTGATCGGCTTGCCGGTGACCTGACGCATCGACAGCGCCGCGCCGCCGCGGCCGTCGCCGTCCACTCGTGTCAGCACGATGCCGGTGAGGCCGACGCGCTCATCGAAGGACCGCGCGAGGTTCACCGCGTCCTGGCCGGTCAGCGAATCCGCCACCAGCAGCACTTCGTGCGGATGCGCGGCGGCTTTGATGTTCGCCGCCTCGGACATCATGTCTTCGTCGAGCGTGGTGCGGCCGGCGGTGTCGAGCAGCACCACGTCGTAGCCGCCGAGCTTGCCGGCCTCCAGCGCGCGCCGCGCGATCTGTTCGGGCTTCTGGCCCGCGACGATCGGCAGCGTCTGGATGTCGAGGTCGCGACCGAGCACAGCGAGCTGCTCCATCGCCGCCGGGCGGTAGATGTCGAGCGAGGCCATCAGGACCCTGCGTTTGTCGCGCTCGGTCAGCCGTCGCGCCAGTTTGGCTGTCGTGGTGGTCTTGCCGGAACCTTGCAGGCCGACCATCATGATGATGATCGGCGGCACTGCATGGAGGTCGATGGTCTGGCCGTCGGCGCCGAGCGTGGCGATCAGTTCGTCATGGACGATCTTCACCACCATCTGTCCGGGCGTCACCGATTTGACCACGGTGGCGCCGATCGCCTGCTCGCGGACCTTGTCGGTGAAGCTGCGCACCACGTCGAGCGAGACGTCGGCCTCCAGGAGCGCCCGGCGCACCTCGCGCATGGCGGCGTCGACATCGGCTTCCGTCAGCGCGCCGCGCCGCGTCAGCCGATCGAGAATGCCGCCGAGCCTTTCCGACAGATTGTCGAACATGAGACTACAAAACCTTGCTGTACCTCTCCCTGTTTACGGGGAGAGGTCGGACCGCAAAGCGATCCCGGTGAGGGGGTCTGAGGCAAGCTCGAAAACCTGCCCCTCACCCCGACCCACTCCCCGCAAGAGCGGGGCGAGGGAGAGAAAACTCCAAAACACGTTTGCGCCCGAGGGCGCACAGCGCTGTCGGGCGTTGACCTCCGGCCCCTGCGGCCGGTCGGCGGGTCGAAAAGAAGAGTCTTTCCGTAAAGTTCGGCGGATTTATCGCGGGCCGGCGGCGAAAGTCAAGAAAAACGGCGAACTCCGAGGCTCGCGGGGTGGCCGGGCAGTCAGATACACTCGGTTACATGCGGTGTCCCACGCCCGCCGAATCGAGTTCCCAAGGAATTTCCCCCGTCGCCCTGTCCGCAATCTGGCAGTTCGCATGAAAACATATTCTGGCCCGATCTCCGATCATTTCAACGGCAGGCATTTTTTCGATCCCGACGGCGCGCCACCCCTGTTCTGGGAAATGCTGCGCTGGCAATTCGACGGCCGCCGCGAACGCCACAAGTGGCCGGAATGGGTGCCGTCGCCCTATTCGGACAAGCCGCCGCCGCGGGTTGACGGCGACAAGGTGCGTTTCTCCTTCGTCGGCCACGCGAGCTGGCTGATCCAGACTGGAGGGGTGAACGTTCTGGTCGATCCGGTCTGGTCGGAACGCGCCTCGCCCTTCTCATTCGCCGGGCCGAAACGGCACAACGACCCCGGCATTGCCTTCGGGTCTCTGCCGAAGATCGATACCGTGCTGGTCTCGCACGGCCACTACGATCATCTGGATGTCACAACGCTGTCGCGTCTTGCCGCGCGATTCTCGCCGCGCGTGATCACGCCGTTCGGCAACGACCTCGTCATGCGAGCCGCCGATGCCGCAATCCGTGCGGAGGCTTTCGACTGGCATGACCGGGTCGAACTTGGCAACGGCCTTGCCGTCACGTTGGTGCCGACGCGGCACTGGTCGGCGCGTGGCCTGCTCGATCGCAATCGCGCCTTGTGGGCGAGTTTCGTGCTGGAGACGCCGGCCGGCAAGCTCTACATCGTCTGCGATTCAGGCTACGGCAGCGGGGTGCATTTCCGGCGCGTGCGTGAAAGGCACGGGCCGCTGCGCGCTGCGATCCTGCCCATCGGGGCTTACGAGCCGCGCTGGTTCATGAAGAACCAGCACATGAATCCGGAAGATGCCGTGAAGGCTTTGGCCGATTGCGGCGCAGATATTGCACTCGCCCATCATCACGGTACGTTCCAGCTCACTGACGAGGCGATCGACGCGCCGCCGATAGCGCTGGCTGAGGCGCTCGATAAAGCCGGCGTTCCGGCCGAGCGTTTTCTCGTTCTGAAGCCGGGGCAGGTCCTTAAAATTTGATGCGCGAAATAATGCGTTCCCCTCTCAGGGATTAGCCTTGATCTCCCAGGACATGCCGACCGTCACGCGCAATGTTTCCTCGCCGGGTGCGATCGGGGCCTCCGCGGCCATCGGTGCCGCGGCGCGGCGATACAAAACCGGCATCGCTGCGCCGTGCTCGGAAATGCTGACGGGTGCGCCGAGTGTGACGCCGGCGGCCTTCGCATAGATCTCCGCTTTTCGCCGCGCATCAGCGACCGCCTGTGCGCGCGCGTCGTCGAGCAACTTCGAAGCGTTGGAGACCATGAAGTTGATGCCGCCGATGTCATTGGCTCCGGCTCCGGTCACCGCGTCGATCACGCCGGCGAGCTTGGCCACGTCCCGCAGCTTGACAATGACATGGTTGGTGGCGCGATAGCCGGTGAGCACATTCGTCCCCGCGCGATTCTGGCTGCTGTATTGTGGCTGCAGCGACAGTCGCGAGGTCTGGTAGTCCTTCTCGGCGATGCCCGCGCTTTTCAGCGCCAGCAGCACCTTTCCCATGGCGTCGTTGTTGGCCCCGGAAGCCTCGCGCGCGGTCTTGGCGTCGGTCGTGACGCCTGCTTCGATCTGCGCAAGATCCGGGGGCGCCGAGATCGTGGCTTCGCCGGTCACCGAAATCGTCGGTGGCGGTTGTATATCCGCTTGGGCGGGCATCGAGATCGAAGCGGCGATGGTGGCAGCGACGACGGTGAGCGGAATCCGGTTCTGCATGACGGCTCTCATTTCAGCGGCACATAGACGTTGATGACCAGATTGTCTTCCTCGGTCTTCAGCGGATCGGTCATGTATTCCTCGATGAAGGTGTCCTTGGCCTCGAGTTTCTTGTCGTCAAGGTGGTTGGTGATCGCCTCATAGGTGTTGTCCATGTTGTCGTAGGAGCCGCGATGCACGAATTTCAGCGCCTTGCCCTCCGGTGATTTGTTCATGCTCATGTTCTTGGGCAGATCCTTCAGTTCCTGGTCGACCGGGACTTCCGCCAGGAACGAGAAGCCGGTGTCGTCGGTCGAGGTATAGACGATCATCATGTTGCCGGCGGCCTTGACGCCCTGCTTGTCGAGGACGGCCGCAAGCGACTTGAAGGAATCGATCAGCGTCTCGAACGCGGTGTCCCAGGTGGCGGTGTTTCTTAAGGTCAGAACTGTTTTGGGCGTCAGCGTGAATTCCTCGCCGAAGGGATCGGCGGTTTGCGCCGGTGCGGTGACCGGCGGCTTCGGCGCCTCCGCGGTGGGATTTGCCGGGGTCTGGACTTCGGCCGGCGGGGGAGCCGGCGTGGTGGGAGTCGCCGTTCCGGGCGGGGCGGGCGCAGCCGGCGGGGCGGGGGTCGCAGGCGGTGCCGTTGCGCCGGGAGGCGTCGCGGGCGGGGTCTGGGCGAGCACGGCGGAAAGCCCCAGGGACACGGCCGCCGGGATCATTGCGATCGCGAGGCGGCGAAAAAGACGGGGGCGATTCATTGAAGGGGTCTCCCTGGTGCTGGCCGATGTCTCGCGCTGACCGATATCCGCAAGACCTGACCCTTGGCCGCCGTTGCGGCGGAATTATGCGATGCCCGACAAGCTGCTCTGATATCCGACTCGCGACGGAGTATGTCATGAGAATATGTCATGCCGCATCGTGGCGGGCGTGGGGCGCGGGCTCGCATATTGCGGTTACCGTGGCGGATGCCGCTCGCACTGGCTAATCAGGCCTATTCGCCATATAAAGCGGAGAAGGACGCCGGAAATGGATCCCCGGAGATGGGCGCGCTCGCAAACCACGCTTTCAGCAAGATGAACGGCATCGGCAATGAGATCGTCGTGGTCGATCTGCGCGACAGTGCCGCCACGGTGACGGCAGAGGAGGCACGCGCGATCGCCTCGCCGGCCGGCGTTTACTATGATCAGTTGATGGTCCTGCAGCCCCCGCGGACGCCACGCACGGAGGCCTTCGTTCGAATCTACAATAACGATGGTTCGGAAGCGAGCGCCTGCGGCAACGGCATGCGCTGCGTGGCGCGGCAGGTGTTCGAGGCCACCGGCAAGACTGTGCTGACTTTTGAGACCCGCGCCGGGCTGTTGAATTGCTGGCGAGGTCCCGCGCGCGGTTTCTACACCGTCGACATGGGACCACCAAAGTTCGATTGGCGGGATATCCCGCTCGCCGAGGAATTCCGCGACACCCGCTATATCGAATTGCAGGTCGGGCCGATCGATGCGCCGGTGCTGCATTCGCCGTCGGTCGTCAGCATGGGCAATCCGCACGCGATCTTCTGGGTCGACGACGTGAATGCTTATGACCTTGAACGCCTCGGGCCGCTATTGGAGAATCATCCGATCTTTCCCGAGCGCGCCAACATCACGCTGGCGCATATCGTCGACCGCGATCACATTGTGATGCGGACCTGGGAGCGCGGCGTGGGCCTGACCAAGGCCTGCGGTTCGGCGGCCTGCGCGACGGCCGTGGCAGCGGCACGGCTCAAACGGACCAACCGCACGGTCGAGATGCTGCTGCCCGGCGGCGGTCTGACCATCGAGTGGTGCGAGCACGGTGATCATGTGATGATGACTGGTCCGGCCGTGTTCGAATATGCCGGCAGGTTCGATCCCGCATTGTTCACATCTGTCGCGTGATGCCGGTCGATGTCGTCACCTTCGGCTGCCGGCTCAATGCCTCCGAATCCGAAATCATCCGCCGCAACGCGAGCGTCGCCGGGCTCGACGATGTCGTCATCATCAACAGTTGCGCCGTCACC
The DNA here is from genome assembly GCF_051535215.1 of Nitrobacter sp. Lineage (NCBI taxonomy): Bacteria > Pseudomonadati > Pseudomonadota > Alphaproteobacteria > Hyphomicrobiales > Nitrobacteraceae > Nitrobacter > Nitrobacter sp. The sequence goes on from NZ_JBPPLY010000001.1 coordinate 507,580, forward strand.
AACGAGGCGGTGGCGCAGGCGCGGCAATCGATCCGCAGGCTGAAGCGCGAACGGCCATCGGCACGCATCGTCGTCACCGGCTGCGCGGCGCAGATCCAGCCGACGATGTTCGCAGAGATGGCCGAAGTCGATCGCGTGATCGGCAACGACGACAAGATGCGGGACAACGCCTGGCGCGATGCGCGAACCGCATTTTCGGCGGCGGCCGGTTTCGGGATCGCCAACGAAGAAAAGGTTGCGGTCGCCGACATCATGGCGGTGAGGGAGATGGCGCCGCATCTCGTGGAGGGCTTTCAGGGCGGCCTGCCCCGCGCCTTCGTGCAGGTGCAGAACGGATGCGATCATCGCTGCACCTTCTGCGTCATTCCTTTCGGGCGCGGCAATTCGCGCTCGGTGCCGATGGGCGCGGTGGTCGATCAGGTGCGAGCGCTCACTGAGGCGGGCCATGCGGAAATCGTGCTGACCGGCGTCGATCTCACGAGCTACGGAGCCGATCTGCCCGGCGCGCCTCGGCTGGGCGGGCTGGTCAAGCGGATCCTCCGGCACGTGCCGGAAATGAGGCGGCTGCGAATCTCGTCGATCGATTCGATCGAGGCGGACCGGGACCTGCTCGATGCCGTCGCCAACGAGGAGCGGCTGATGCCGCATCTGCATCTGTCGCTGCAATCCGGCGACGACATGATCCTGAAGCGGATGAAGCGGCGGCATTTGCGCCGCGACGCCATCGACTTCTGCAAGCAGGTGCGGCGGCTGAGGCCGGGCATCGCTATCGGCGCTGACATCATTGCCGGTTTCCCCACTGAGACCGAGGAGATGTTCGAGCAATCGCTGAACCTCGTCACGGACTGCGATCTCACCTTTGTTCATGTGTTTCCCTACTCGCCGCGTCCGGGGACGCCGGCGGCGCGGATGCCACAGGTCTCGGGCGAGGCGATCAGGGATCGTGCAAGGCGGCTGCGCGCAGCGGCCGAGGCGGCGCTATTGCGGCGGCTGGCCGCGGAGGTTGGGGCGACACGTCAGGTACTGATCGAAAGTGCCACCCAGGGCCGCACCGAGCATTTTATCCCGGTCGCAGTTGCGGGAGAAACGCCCGGCGCGGTGCGAACGTTCATGGTGGCAGACCACGATGGCGCTCGACTGCGGCCCGCGGTTAGCTGCGCGCGGGGTTGATTTGGCGCTCATCGACAGGCGCGTCCGACGGTTTTGCCGCGGCGAGGATGCGCGTCGCGGAAGACGGATGCTGGCGACCAGCCTTTCGTCATCATGAATACCGGACTCCGCCCAGCCTGAGTCCGTTAACGATCGTCCCGGGTTTTACCTGCGGAGACGGAACCAGACTGGCGCGGGGTGATTGACGTGGGGCATCCTTGGGGCGGGAGGGTGCGGTTTCCAAACGGTAAAAGCCGGCCAATGGTGCGAACGGCAATATTCTTCTGACTTTCCGGGTAGGCACGTGGTTCGGCTGGGTTTCGTTATCGGGTTCGTGGCGGTCATCGGGGTTCTTCTCTCCGGCCTTGCGGCCTGGCGCGCTCATGATCAGGAATTGACGATCGACAGGATCGCGCTGTCGCGCGCGATCGACGTTCATGCCAGCCTGGTGCAGGAGCGCTTGATCGAGCGAGAACTGCTGGCGCGGGTCGCCTCGGGATTGTTCGGATCACCCGCCGCCGTGCGGGCCAACATGCTTCACCCGTTGAGGGCCTCGATCTATGCCTTCAAGACTGATTTCGTCGTCGCCACCTGGGTTGCACGTCTTCAGCCGGATGAGTTGGCGCAGGCCGAGGCGGCGATGGCGTCGGCCGGATTTCCAAATCCGCACATCCGCAGTTTCGACGACACGGCGCGCGATCTGCGCTCGCTCGACGAGCCGATCGACGTGGTGATGGACGTCGAACCGAAAAACGCTGAAACGAGCGCATTCGTCGGCCGCTCGCTCGACGAGCATCCCATCCTGGGGCCGATGCTCGATCGTGCGATGCAGACGAAAACGTCGGTGGTGTCGGATCCGGTCAATCTGCTGCGGCCCGACGGGCCGATTGGCCTCGTTATCGCGACGCCGGTCTTCCCGGACGGGAACGAGAAGGCGGCCGGCTTTATTACGTTTTCCTATCGGCTTGCGTCGCTGATGCTGACAAACGATGAGTTGTCGCTGTTCTCCGTCGTCCTGAAAAATCCGCGAAACCCGGCGTCCGAATGGATCGCCGATGACAGCGGCAACGTCACCTCACGTCTCAGACAGGCGGCTGATCCCGTTCCGCTGGTACTGCGGACGGTGACGTTCGGCGGGCGGGACTGGTCGCTTGCCTATTACCCGAAGACCAATGCGGTTCTTCGCGCGCAAAGACTTGCCGCGGTGGTGGCCGCGATCGGCCTGGCGCTGACGAGCATCATTTGTGGTTTGTTCGGGTACGTCGCTTACAACAACCTGCGGCTGAGCCGGGAAATTCAGGTCCGGATCAGTTTTGAGCGGCGATTGACTGCGGTGATCGACGAACTCAATCATCGGGTCAAGAATATCCTTGCGGTGATCCAGTCGATCGTCACACGCACGCTGCGGCACGGCTCCGATATCGAAGTCGCCCGGGAACTGCTGATCGGCCGGATCCATGCCATGTCCAACGTGGTCTCGCTGCTCAGCGAGAGTCAGTGGCAGGGCGTCAAACTGAGGGGGTTGTTCGAGGCGCGAGCCATCCCCAACGCCGAGCGCATCGCGGTCGACGGTCCTGACATCATCGTGAGCGCGCGTGCGGCTCAAAGCCTTTCATTGCTGTTCTTCGAACTTGCCTCCCACTCCGACGAAGGTCTCTCTCTGGTCGGCAAGCATCCGCATGTGGTCGCGCATTGGTCGGTGGAAGGCGATGGCGGCGAATCGATGTTTCGTTTTCGGTGGGAGGAATTCAACACCAGCGCCGCGACCCGCCGCGAGGACAGCGATTTCGGCATCATCCTGCTGGACCGCGTTGCGCCGGAGGCGCTTGGCGGCGTGTCCAAGCGGTATTTTACCGAGGTCAGTTATGTCTATGAACTCGCCGCTCCCATGGAGACCGTCGTCGACATGACCGAGAGAGGTCGGACGCTGCAGATATCCGCGCCGATCAAGTCAGCAACACCATCCAGCCGTTAATTTAAGCAAGAGGCGCAGCCGCGAGGAGTTGCAGCGGTCCTGATCGCGGACTACCGGCCGCTGCCGATCACGGCCCGAACGGTATCGTCCGGGCCAAAATCCTCTGCGCCCTCGACATAGAGCAGCGCGCTCAGCTTCGACCGCGCGCGATTGACACGGCTCTTGATGGTGCCGACTGCGCATCCGCAGATCTTCGCGGCATCCTCATAGGAGAAGCCCGAAGCACCTACCAGGATCAAGGCTTCACGCTGATCCTGCGGCAACTTGTCGAGCGCCGCGCGGAATTCCTCGAATTCCAGATGGGCATTCTGGCTCGGCTGCGATTTCAGCGTTTTCGCATAGCTGCCATCGGAATCCTCGACCTCACGCCGGCGCTTGCGGTAGTCGGAGCGGAACAGGTTGCGCAAGATCGTGAACAGCCACGCCGGCAGGTTCGATCCCGGCTGAAATGAATCGATATTGGCGAGCGCACGAAGCAGGGTTTCCTGCACGAGGTCATCGGCACGATCGCCGTTTCCGCTCAGCGAAATCGCGAACGCGCGCAAGTTCGGCACCGATGCCAAAATATCTTCGCGAAGTGAATCGGTGAGAGGCATTAGTCCCTCCCGCTATTTTTTGCGTCGAAATCGCCCGTGGGATTTATTTGGGGGTGACTTGGTCCCGATCCATCGAGCTTTCGGATTAATTCCGCAAACCGGTCCGGGACGCCCTGCCTCACGACGTCGTCATACATCGCGCGAAGCTGATGCCCGATTCTGGACTGAATCTCGGCGTTTAGGCCGCCCTTGCCGGGTGATGGCTTTGAATCTTTCATGATCTTGTTTATTCCCAACGTTTCAAAGTATTGAAAAATCGAGAATTCCCCGTTTGTTAGGCCGTCTTTGCGGAACTCGTGCGGGCTAATGCAAAGCGCGGGGTAAAGTTCCTACAGAGGGGAACTTTTGTCATGGTAAAGCGTAAATAACGTAGCGGCCGAACGGGCATCCGCCGCCTTGCGCCATGCATCGCCCAATAAAGATAAAGATGCTGATCCCCCTGTGTTGGGGTCTTAATCTCAAAGGATGGACGGGATGTTTCGATCACAGGTTGTTGCCGAGCATTTGCCGCTCTTGCGACGTTACGCCCGCGCCCTGACGGGAAATCAGGCGTCGGGAGATGCCTATGTCGGAGCCATGCTGGAGGCGCTGCTTCAGGATCCAACCGTGCTCGACGAGCGGCATGGACCGCGGGCCGGTTTGTTTCGGCTGTTCACGCAGATCTGGAATTCGGTTTCCCTCAATGGCGGTATCGACGAGGTGCCCGTCCTGGCTCCGACGGAGCGGCGGTTGACGAACATCACGCCTCTGCCGCGTCAGGCGTTCCTGCTGCTGTCGCTGGAAGGTTTTTCCGAGGAGGAAGCGGCGTTCGTCCTGGAGACCAGCGTGGCCGAAGTTCGCAGGCTGAGCGATGTTGCGGGCCGCGAAATGGCGGCGGAAATCGCCACCGACGTCCTGATTATCGAGGATGAGACTTTCATCGCGATGGATCTGGAAAGTCTTATCAAGAATCTCGGACACCGTGTGATAGGTGTCGCGCGAACTCATGGCGACGCGATCGCCTTGGCCAAGACCCGGAAACCCGGTCTTATTCTGGCTGATATCCAGCTCGCTGACGGCAGTTCCGGCCTGGATGCCGTGAACGAGCTTCTGCGCGTCGTCGAAGTACCTGTCGTCTTCATTACGGCCTATCCCGAACGCTTCCTGACTGGTGAGAGGCCCGAGCCGGCGTTCCTCATTTCGAAGCCGTTTCAGCCGGCCATGGTTTCGGCGGTCGCCAGTCAGGCGCTGTTCTTCCATCGAAACTCTCGTAATCGGGAACCCCGCGCCGCTGCATCCTGACTCACACGGCGGCCCTGGCGGCTGCCGCGCGACACGATCCGACGGACCAGACTCCAAATTCGTGCCGGGTCTGCGGTTAGGTCGTTCGGTCGTGGTAAAAAGAAACGGACGCGGCTGGCATCACCATCAGCCGCGTCCTCGTCGCCGGTCGGGCGGGGCAGGGGGAGGATGACCGGCTGTCCGGACAACGCAAGGACCTCGCGAAGCGTTCCCTCGCCCTCTTTTTCACTTCGCCTCTCTTTTTCCACTCCGCCAATGAACGATGTCTTGCGAACTGCGTTATTGCTGCGCGGTTCTGACCCGCACTCGTGACGCGCGGCGACATGCCAGCGAGAGGACCCAGCGAGAGGACAACGGGCGAGGCAACGATGTTTCAGGTATCCACGGGCGTTCTTGGTGCGCTGGCTGTCATGGTGCCTCTCGGTGCGATGCATCTTCCCTTAGGGCCGGATCACCTTACGCAGGCGGACGCTGCGGCGGTGGTCAATCGCACCGCCAAGTCCGATCGGGGTTCTGTTAGACCGAGCGCGGTGGAAGGTCGGACCGTTTCCATTCGGCTTGAGAGCTTGCCCGACGCGTCGATTGTGATCCAGATTCCTGGACCTGACAGCATGGCCAGCGATCGCGGCATAAGCCCGCGGGCCCGTCGCGCACCGGCATCGCAGGCCAGGCGGACGATCGCGTGCGAGCCGGTTGTCAGCGTTTTGACGGATGTCGCGAAACAGCTTCAGCCCGGCCGCTGCGTCACCTGACATTCTCACGGTTTGTATCGCCCGTCAGGTATCGGCCCCGGTTTCGTCCCGGTCGCGCCGGCCTGCGAGCAACCCCAACGCCAGCCCTCCGATGGCCAGGATCGGAATCAGCTTTTTAATGCCGACCGTGCGGGCCAATTGAAGTCCCGCCGCCACGACCATGGGATCAGCAAGAAAGTTCTGCGCTGTCGCTCTGGTTTTTTGGGCCGCTCTTTTTTTCATGGCATTTCGCCGGATCGCATAGATTGCGACGGCGATCACCGCGATCAGGAAAAAGATAGCCGCGCCCGCAAGGCAAGCCTCGATCAAGCCGTAGTTCTGAAGCACGAAGACAAACGCCGCAGCACACAAAAATACCATTGTGATGGAGCCTGCGACGACCGCTACAGCGGCGACGGAGGCGAGCCGCACAGTGTTGCCCGCGCTTTCCTTGAGATCATCGATCGCCCGCTGAAACATTCAAACGCCTCGCCCCGGCTTGAAAATCGATTGGTGAAATGATTGGCAGAATCAGAGCAGCGGCGACAGAACTCGCCGCGGCCCCACCAAACGGAAATCAACGGCGTCTCATCGACGCCAGGTCACGCCGATCAGAAAACCCAGCCCGATCGCAAGTCCGACCGTTGCGAGAGGACGCTGCTGGATGGCTTCCTCGAGCGTGTCCTCGACGGAGGTTACGGCAGTCTGTGCCGCGTCGAGCGCCGCGTTGCCGCGCTCCGTCACATCGGAGAGGACGGAGTCGACATTGGCTCTGGCCTGCTTGTAGCCACGGCGAGCCTGCTTCTTGGCGGAGCCTGTCAACGCGCCGAGCGCATCGGAGACCTGGTCTGCCAGGGCGGAGATATCGTTTTTCACGGCGGACAAATCCTTCTCAAGGCGGTCGTATGTTGCTTTATCGGTCAAGTTCTTCATCGCTTCCTCGTCATCGCTCGCCATCCAACGCTCCTGAAAACTGCTGGGATATGAGCAACCAACGTGCCGTCACGGCTTAAGTTCCTCGACCGCCTGACCTGCCCGTCGGGCAGTTTTGGTGAGTCCGTCTCTGTTCGATGATGCCTGATGATGAGGGGTAGGTTCGGGAGCTGCGGGGAATCCGCATTTGATTTATGTAAGAGCGTTTCCGAACGAAGCATGTCCTCGAGCTCACAGGGATATCGGGTTACCCGAAGAAAACACGTCAAAACAACGCCCTGAGCTTTCGGCTGAATCAGAAGCGGAAAGGCTCCGGCTGGCGCGTCCGCCCGCCCCGCGTCGTGCTTTCGGTGGAACTTTCAGGCTTTGTCTGGATTGCCTCGCGCGCCAATATCGCGAGGGCGCTTTCTCCGTCCTGAATCTTGCGATCAATTGTGGAGGAGGCAACAATGCTGATCAGCGTCCTGATCACGTTCTTCATCGTTGTTCTTGTGCTGTACTTCATCAGCGTGGCGCCGCTGGACGTCCGCGGCAAGCAGATCGCCAGCGTAACCGTTATCGTGCTCGGTGTAGCCTCAGCGTTGAAATATCTTCCGATATTCTGAGACCCGCGCCGCCCGCCTTGGATGAGCACGATTTCCCTCGGCGCTTACGCCGGGGATATTCGTCTCGATCGCGCCGATCGCAGGTCAACCGTCAGCCGTCGTCTTTCCTTGCGCCTTAACTCTAGCCTTGGCCTCCCGCCTGCGCCCGGTCAGGATGTACTCTGTGTAGCCGTTCGGTTGTTCGCGGCCCTTGAATACCAGATCGCACGCCGCCTGGAAGGCGAGCCCGTCGAATTCCGGCGCCATCGGCTTGTAGAGGGGATCGCCGGCGTTCTGCCCGTCGACGACGGCGGCCATGCGCTTAAGTGATTCCATCACTTCATTCTGGGTGACGACGCCCTGATGCAGCCAGTTCGCCAGATGCTGGCTGGAGATGCGCAGCGTGGCGCGATCCTCCATTAGTCCGATGTCATGGATGTCGGGCACCTTTGAACAGCCGACGCCCTGATCGATCCAGCGCACGACATAGCCGAGAATGCCCTGGCAGTTGTTGTCGATCTCCTGCCTCACATCGTCGGGTGCCCAATTCGACTGCGACACCGGAATGGTGAGGATGTCGGCAAGCTCTGCGCGCCGGCCGCCGGCTTTTAGCTCCTGCTGGCGTTTCAGCACATCGACCTGATGATAGTGCAGCGCGTGGAGTGTCGCCGCGGTAGGCGATGGCACCCATGCAGTGGTGGCGCCGGCCTGGGGATGGCCGATCTTCTGCGCCAGCATGTCGGCCATCCTGTCGGGCGCGGCCCACATCCCCTTGCCGATCTGGGCGTGGCCTGGCAGGCCATCGATCAGGCCGATGTCGACGTTCCAGTCTTCGTACGCCTGCATCCAGGGCTGCGCCTTCATCTCACCCTTGCGGATCATCGGTCCTGCTTCCATCGAGGTATGAATCTCGTCGCCGGTGCGGTCGAGGAAGCCGGTGTTGATGAAGCAGACGCGTTTCGCGGCCGCCTGAACGCAAGCCTTGAGATTGACGGTAGTGCGGCGTTCCTCGTCCATGACGCCGACCTTGAGCGTATTCTCCGGCAATTCAAGCATTGTCTCGACCCGGGCGAGCAACTCGCAGGTCAGCGCGACCTCGTCAGGTCCGTGCATCTTCGGCTTGACGATATAGGCCGAGCCGGTTCGGCTGTTCTTCGTCTTCGAGGCGTCGCTGAAATCGTGGATCGCGAGCAGGCCGGACACCGCCGCGTCGAGCATGCCTTCCGGAATGTCGGTGCCGTTCTCGTCGAGCACGGCGTCGGTAAACATGTGATGGCCGACGTTGCGAATGAGAAGCAGGCTGCGGCCGTGCAGCCTTAGCTCGCCGCCGTCAGGCGCCGTATAGAGGCGGTCGGCGTTGAGCGCGCGGATGATGGTTTTGCCGCGCTTCTCGAAAGTGTCGGTGAGCGTGCCGTTCATCAGACCGAGGACGTTGCGATAGACCAGAACCTTGTCCTCGGCATCGACAGCAGCGACGCTGTCCTCCATGTCGAGGATGGTGCTGATGGCAGCCTCGAGGATCACGTCGGCGATCCCCGCGGCGTCGTCCTTGCCGATGGCGTGACTGCGATCGATTTGGATTTCGATGTGCAGGCCGTGGTTGACCAGGAGGATTGCGGACGGCGCGCTCGCATCGCCTTGATAGCCGGCGAACTGTGTTTCCGTCTTGAGGCCCGTGGCATTGCCGCTCTTGAGTTTGGCCGACAGATGCCCTGAGATGACGCTGTAGGCAGTCACGTCGCTGTGGCTGCCGACAGCTAGCGGCGCGGCCTGGTTGAGGAACGCCTTTGCCCTCGCGATCACCTTGTCGCCGCGCGCCTTGTCGTAACCTCTGGCCTCGTCGGCCTCATGCGGAATGGCGTCGGTGCCGTACAATGCGTCGTAAAGGCTTCCCCAGCGCGCGTTGGCGGCGTTCAGCGCGTAACGCGCGTTAGTCAGCGGCACCACCAGTTGCGGTCCGCAGATCTTTCCGATCTCCTCATCGACATCAGCGGTTTCGACCGCATGAGTCTCCGGTTCGGGCTGCAGATAGCCGATCTCTTTCAGAAACGCGGCATAGGCTTCCATGTCGAATGGCCAGCTCTTGTTGGCGCGGTGCCATTCGTCGATCTTCGCCTGTAGAGTGTCGCGTATCGCCAGCAATTCGCGGTTTTTCGGTCCAAGATCGCGCACGATGGCGGCGAGTCCGGCCCAGAAGGCATCCGGCGAAATGCCGGTCCCGGGCGTGGCCTCGTTGGCGATAAAATTGAACAGGACCGGCGCGATTTTCAGTCCGTGAGCATCAATACGGGTCATGTCGGAGGTCTCACGAGAAACGGCAGGAAGGCGCTGTTTCAAGGCGGCTTGCCAAAAATTCGGCTGCTATCGACTTTGAGAGGATGATCCCGAAAAGTGGGAACCGGATATGATCATCCTCGATCAAGGATAAAGCTAGAATCTGATCCCCACGAAGTTGGATCGGACTCTAGCGCCAAAGCCGGCGTCGTGCGCCCCTACAAAAGGTGAATAATCCCGTTGAAAAAACAAAACGACCGCCGTGATACAGCTCGCGGCGGTCGTTCGTTCACGTTCAGCGCCTGCGGTATCCGCAGGCTCAGATGTTGGCGGCGACGTCGGTCAAGTCATCGAACAGGATGCCGGTGCTGATCAGCATCCGTTCGATCTCGCCAGCGGCCTCAGCCACCGTACGTGCGGATGTATCGATCGTCAGTTCAACCGTCTCCGGCGGCTGGTAGTCGCTGCCGATGCCGGTGAATCCGTGCAGCACGCCCGCGCGCGCCTTGGCGTAATGCCCCTTCGGGTCGCGGCTCTCGCAAACATCGGCCGGCGTTGCAACATAGACCTCGCGAAAAGCCGCATCGGCGATGCGCCGCGCCGCGGCGCGATCCTCGCGCGACGGGGAGACCGCCGCCACGATCGCAACATGGCCGTTGCGCGCGAGATGGGCGGCGACTTCCGCGAGCCGGCGGATGTTTTCAGTGCGGTCTTGAGGCGAGAAGCCGAGGTCGCCGTTCAGCCCCGCGCGCAGGGTGTCGCCGTCGAGCAGGATCGGCGAGCCCCCGTCGCCGAACAGTTTTCGCTCCAGCGCGCGCGCCAGCGTCGATTTGCCCGATCCGGGCAATCCCGTCAGCCACACCACGGCGCCGTTATGACGATAGCGCGCGGAGCGCTCCTCCGGACGCAGCGCCGATTCCACCGGCACGATGTCGACCGGCACCGCGCGCTGTCCTGCATCGACGCTGAGCACGAGACCGCCGCCGGCGATACGGCCGTTGACCTCGATCACGAGACGACCGGTGCGGGGATTGTCGACATAAGGATCGGCGGCGAGCGGCTGCGCCAGCGAGATGTCGATCTCGCCGACATGGTTGCGCGCGATCGCCTTGGCCTCGGCGCTCGCCAGTTCGCCGGGATCGACCGCCTTCTCGATGGCGACGACGACGGCGCGGGTTTCCTTGTTGCCGAGCCGCAGCAGAATGGATGCGCCGGCTGCGAGCGGCTGCTCGTGCAGCCAGAAAATGCGTGCGCGAATCCGCCGCGTGTCGCGCGGTGCCGACCCGACATGCGCGATGACGTCGCCGCGTTCGACGAACAGTTCGCGGTCCAGCGTGATGCCGACGGATCGTCCGGCACTTTGCGCCACGGCCGGGCTTGACGGCCAGCCTTCGACGCTGCGGATCTTGGCGATCTTGCCGGCCGGCATGATGACGATCTCATCGCCCGCGGCCAGGCCACCCGACTCGATGCGGCCGGCGACGATGCGCCGATCGTCGAACTTGTAGATCGCCTGCACCGGCAGGCGCAGCGACAGTTCGTCCAGCGGACGCGCCGGTTGCAAAGTATCGAGGGCTTCGACCACGGTCGGCCCGTTGTACCAGCCGATCTTCGCCGTCCGCTCGGCCACGCCGTCGCCGTCGCGGGCGGAAATGGGAATGACCGCCGTCGGTGCGATGCCGAGACCGGTCAGATGCGCCGAAATCTCGTCGCGTATCGCACCGAAGCGCTCTGCGCTGAAATCGACGCGATCCATCTTGTTGACGACGACCGCGACCTGTTTGACGCCGAGCAGATGCAGCAGATAGCCGTGCCGCCGGGTCTGGTCGCGCACGCCTTCGAGTGCATCGATGATCAGCACCGCGCCATCAGCCTGCGCCGCGCCGGTGATCATGTTGCGGAGGAATTCGGCGTGGCCGGGCGCGTCGATCAGCACCACATCGCGCGAACGGGTGCGGAAGCGGATTTGCGTGGTGTCGATGGTGATGCCCTGATCGCGCTCGGTCTGCAGCGCGTCCAGCAGGAACGACCATTCGAACGGCATGCCGCGCCGGGTGCTGACGGCTTTCAGCATCTCCAGCTTGCCGTCAGGCAGGCTGCCGGTCTCGTGCAACAGCCGGCCGACCAGCGTCGACTTGCCGTGATCGACGTGGCCGACGATGACGATGCGAACTTGTGGACGTGTCGTGCCGTTCGGCGTCGCGAGGACGGTGTTCGGTGCGATGGCGGGGGCGATCATATTCATCGGAAAACGCTCAACTCGATTCAGGTCAGAGATAGCCGGCGACCCGAAGCCGCTCGAACGCGTCTTCGGTTTCATGATCGAGCGCGCGACCGGCGCGTTCGGGAATTTTGCTGCCTTCGAGTTCGATCAGGATCTCGTCAATGGTTGACGCGGTCGAGGCGACCGGGAAGGTGATGTCGGCATCGCCGAGCGACCGATAGCGTTTGCCGTTCTTGGCCAGATAGAGCGGAATGATCGGGATGTTCTCACGCTTGGTGTAGGCCCAGATGTCGGCCTCGGTCCAATGCAGGATCGGATGGATGCGCAAGTGCGCGCCGGGCGGCGGCGATGCGTTGAACTGATCCCAGAATTCCGGCGGCTGATCGCGCACGTCCCATCCGCCCTCTGTGCCGCGCGGCGAAAACACCCGCTCCTTGGCGCGCGTCGCTTCCTCGTCGCGGCGGATGCCGGCGATCAGCCCGTCGAAGCCGTATTTGTTCAGCGCGAGTTTCAGTCCCTCGGTCTTGCGTGCTGCTGAACGCGCGGCTGGCGGCAGCGTCGGGTCGACCGCGTCGATCGGCGGGCAGTAGTCGACCTTGAGATCGAGATTCCACTCCTTGGAATAGCGTTCGCGGAACGCGTACATCTCGGGGAATTTCTTCTCGGTGTCGACATGCAGCGCCGGGAACGGCACGCGGCCAAAGAAGGCCTTGCGCGCCAGCCAGATCATCACGTTGGAATCCTTGCCGAGCGACCACAACAGCGCGAGCTTTTTCAAACGGGCGAAGGCTTCCCGAAAAATGTAGATGCTCTGCGCTTCCAGCGCATCGAGGTGGTCCATTCCAGGCTGCATGGCCTGCTCCTTGGCTTACATGCGCTTTGCTACATGTGCGGTCGACGGCGAAGCCGCTGATTGTCGACGTCAGCGGCCGCCAAAATTGCAGATTTTGGAGGCTGAGAAGATGCATCTCTTCCGTGCGGCATTTGGAAGTAGAAAATTCTATACTTTCGTAGCCGCATAGAAGAAATAATTTTCTGTTTGATGCGCTTGCAAGATACATAAATAGAAAATAATTTCAGTCAACCCTGCTGTTGGGGAAGAAGAAACATAGAATGAAATTCCTCCCGATCTTTCTCGATTCGCGCGCCGGTCCGATCCTTCTGGTTGGAGCGAGCGATCCGGTGCGCGCCCGGTTGCGCCTGTTACTGGCTGCGGAGGCCCGGGTTCGCTGGCATGCGACCGACGGCGACTTCGCGGTCGCCGGTCTCGATCCTGCCGCCGCATCGCGGATCGAGCGTGTAGACGACCCCGCAACGATCGGGCTGAACGAAATCATTGCGGTGTTCTGCGCGGACGCAGGCGAAATCGGCATTGCGGTGGCGGCGCGTGCGCGGGCGGCGGGTTTGCCCGTCAATGTAATGGACGATCCCGCGCATTCGAGTTTCATCGTTCCGGCGATCGTCGATCGCGGCGACGTCGTGGTGGCGGTCGGCACTGGCGGTGCATCGCCTGTGGTGGCGCGCCGCGTGCGCGAGCGCATCGAGGCGCTGTTGCCAGCGCGGATCGGCGATCTCGCCGCGCTGATCGGGCGCTGGCGCAAGCCGGTTCACGACCGCATTGCTCATGCGCCGTTGCGTCGCCGCTTCTGGGAACGCGTCGTCGATGGTCCGATCGGCGCTTTGGTTCTTGCTGGCCGCTCCGACGAGGCCGAAGGCGCGCTGACAGCGATTGCCGATCCATCCGTTTACGCGGGCGAACAGGCGTCGCGACAGAACGAAGGTCATGTCACGCTGGTCGGCGCCGGGCCGGGCGATCCGGATCTGCTCACTGTCAAGGCGTTGCGCGCGCTGCAGGACGCCGACATTGTCTTCTACGACGAACTGGTCTCGCCGGAAATCCTCGATCGCGCGCGCCGCGACGCCGCGCGGGTTCCGGTGGGCCGCCGCGTCGGCAAGCCCGGCATCGGCCAGGACGCGATCAACCGCCTGCTGATCGATGCGGCGAAGTCGGGGCAGCGCGCCGTCCGTCTCAAGGGCGGCGATCCCTTCGTTTTCGGGCGTGGCGGTGAAGAGGTCGAGGCCCTGCGCGAGGCCGGTGTAGCCTGTTCAGTGGTTCCAGGAATCACGGCCGCGCTCGGCGCTGCTGCTGAATCGGAAGTGCCGCTGACCTTCCGTCACGAGGCGCTGCGCGTCACCTTCCTCACCGCACACAAAGCGCGGGATGCAGAGAGTGTGGACTGGTCGGCGCTGACTGACAGAAAGATGACGGTGGTCGTCTACATGGGCATCACGGCGGCCGACGCAATTTGTTCCGGCCTGCTCGCGGCGGGCCGTTCTCCGGAAACGCCGGTCGGCGTGTTCGCGCGCGCCACCCGCCCCGATGCGAAAGCCGTCGTCGGCACACTGGATCGCCTGCCGGCACTGGTTCGCCGGATCGACGGTGGTCCCGCGATTCTCGTGATCGGCGACGTGGTCTCGCGCTCCGCGCCGTGGCGCAATTCAAACCTGAACCCACTGTCGCAGACATTCCAGATGGCCGCCGAATGACGTCTTCGCCCGACAACGAAAGTGCCGCGGCACACGCGGCGATACGGCCGGCGTCGACGGCAGCGCGGTCTGCGTTGTCGTCCGCATCGACGCTGAACGATTCGCTTGGCGGCGCTTCGCCCGCGGAGGTGATCGGGGCGGCGCTGCGCACGATCGGGCGCGACCGGTTGGCGCTGGTGTCGTCGTTCGGCACCGAATCAGCGGCGCTGTTGAAGGTGATGGCGGAGGTCGATCCGGCCATTCCCGTGATCTTCCTCGACACCGGCTGGCTGTTCGAGGAAACGCTCGCCTATCGCGACACCTTGATCGCCGCGCTCGGGTTGAAAGACGTTCGCTCCATTCAACCGTCCGAGGATGCGTTGAAGAGCGAGGACCCCGATCGCGAGTTGTGGTTCACCGATCCGGACGCCTGCTGCCGTATCCGGAAAGTGGCGCCGCTGGCGCGCGCGCTAACCTCCTTCGACGCCTGGATCAATGGCCGCAAGCGGTTTCAGGGTGGCTTGCGCGCCGACATTCCGGTGGTCGAGGATGACGGCGCGCGGCTGAAATTCAATCCGTTCGCGAACGCTTCGCGCGAAGACATTGAGGCGATCTATGCGTCGGCGAAGCTGCCGCCGCACCCGCTTGTCGCATCGGGATTCCTTTCCGTCGGATGCATGCCGTGCACCTCGCGCGCGACCACGGACGAGGGAGCGCGCGCCGGCCGCTGGCGCGGCAGAGCCAAGACGGAATGCGGCATCCACACGATGAAGACTTCGTAGTGGAATGACCCTGCGCCGCCGCAAACATTGAAATGTGGTTTCGTTGACTTGAAGCTGCCGTTTGACGAGTTTCATAGGTCCGCGGTGATGACCGCGAGCGGGCCTTATGGAGAGGAAAATGCTTCGTCGTAGCTTTATGGTCTTGGCGGGATTGATCTGGGCCGGCTCTGCATACGCGGCCGACGTCTCGCTGTTGAATGTCTCATACGATCCGACGCGCGAACTCTATGTCGATTTCAACAAGTCTTTCGCTGCGGCTTACCAGAAAGAAACCGGCAAGAGCGTCGAGATCAAGCAATCCCACGGCGGCTCCGGCAAGCAGGCGCGCTCGGTGATCGACGGCCTGCAGGCGGATGTCGTCACGCTGGCGCTAGCCTATGACATTGACGCCGTCGCCGAGCGCGGGTTTCTGGCCAAGGACTGGCAGAAGCGGCTGCCGCAGAACTCCTCGCCCTATACGTCGACGATCGTCTTTCTGGTGCGCACCGGCAATCCCAAGGGCATCAAGGACTGGGACGATCTGATCAAGCCCGGCGTAAGCGTCATTACGCCGAATCCGAAGACCTCCGGCGGCGCGCGGTGGAATTATCTGGCGGCGTGGGGATATGGGCTGAAGAAATTCGGTGGAGAGGACAAGGCAAGACAATTTGTCGCCGATATCTACAAGCACGTTCCGGTGCTTGATACCGGCGCGCGCGGCTCGACCGTCACTTTCGTCGAGCGCGGCGTCGGCGACGTGCTGCTCGCATGGGAGAACGAAGCCTTTCTCGCGCTCAAGGAATTCGGAAAGGACAAGTTCGAGATCGTTGTGCCGTCGGTCTCCATTCTTGCGGAACCGCCGGTTGCCGTTGTCGACAAAGTGGTGGACAAGAAGGGAACGCGCGCCGTTGCCGAAGCCTATCTGAAATACTGGTATACTTCGGATGCGCAGGATATAGCGGCGCGGAATTTCTATCGTCCGACCGATCCCGCCATCATCAAGAAGTATGCCGATGCCTTTCCCAAGGTTGAACTGTTCAAGATCGACGACGTGTTCGGCGGCTGGACCAAGGCGCAGAAGGTCCATTTCGGCGAAGGCGGCATCTTCGATCAGATCTACAAGAACTGATGCGACGGGTCGGAGCGGGGCAACGTGAAAGGAGGATCGGGACGACGACGGACTTTGCCGGGATTCGGCCTCACCATGGGGCTGACGCTCACCTGGCTCGCCATCATCGTTCTGCTTCCTCTCGCCGGACTGTTTCTCAAATCGTTCGAATTGAGCTTCGCCCAGTTCGTTGACATCGTTACCAGCCGGCGAACGCTGAACGCGTTGAAGATCTCATTCGGGCTCGCGTTTCTCGCCGCGCTGGTCAATCTGGTGATGGGCGGCATCATCGTCTGGGCGCTGGTCCGCTATCGCTTTCCGGGACGCCGCATCTTCGATGCGATCGTCGACGTGCCGTTCGCATTGCCGACCGCCGTTGCGGGGATCGCGCTGACGACGTTGTTCGCGCAGAACGGCTGGCTCGGCGCGCCGCTGGCCGAACTCGGCATCAAGGTGTCGTTCACGCCGCTCGGCATCTTCGTCGCGATGGTGTTTATCGGCATTCCCTTCGTGGTTCGCACCGTGCAGCCGGTGCTGATCGATCTCGATCCGGAGATCGAGGAAGCGGCCGCAAGTCTCGGCGCCAACCGCTGGCAGACGGTGTCCCGCGTCATTCTGCCGAGCCTTTTGCCCGCTCTGCTAACGGGCTTCGCGCTCGCATTCGCGCGCGCGGTCGGCGAATACGGTTCGGTGATCTTCATCGCCGGCAACCTGCCGAACGTGTCGGAGATCGCGCCGCTGCTGATCGTGATCCGGCTGTCCGAATTCCGCTATGCCGATGCGACGGCGATCGCCGTCGTGATGCTGGTGGTGGCGTTCCTGGTCATCTTCCTCGTCAACCGCATGCAACGCTGGGCGCAGCTACGCGTGCCGGCGCATTGAGAGGCGACCTCAATGCCTGAAACCGCGATCGCGGTGCCGCTCGAGCGGACCGATGCCCGCTCCGAACCGCGCTGGGTGCGCGGTTTGCTGATCGGCTTCACCATCCTGTTTCTCACGGTGTTCATCGTGCTGCCACTGGTGATCGTGTTCGCGGAAGCATTCGCCAGGGGGGCGCATGCCTATCTCGCCGCGCTTGCCGATCCTGAAGCCCTGTCGGCGATCAAGTTGACATTGATAGTTGCGGTGATTTCGGTCGGCCTCAACCTGGTGTTCGGGCTGATCGCGGCCTGGGCGATCGCCAAATTCGAATTCCCGGGAAAGACCCTCCTGATCTCGCTGGTCGATCTTCCGTTCTCGGTGAGCCCTGTCATCTCCGGTCTGGTGTTCGTGCTGTTGTTCGGCGCACAGGGCTTTCTCGGGCCCTGGTTGCAGGATCACGACATTCAGCTTCTGTTTGCGTTGCCCGGCATTGCGCTCGCAACCACTTTCGTGACGTTTCCATTCGTGTCGCGCGCATTGATCCCGCTGATGCAGGAGCAGGGGACGGCGGAGGAGGAAGCGGCGCTGTCGCTCGGCGCGTCAGGATTGCAGACCTTCTTCCGCGTCACGCTGCCGAACATCAAGTGGGGCCTGCTCTACGGTGTGCTGCTCTGCAACGCCCGCGCGATGGGTGAGTTCGGCGCTGTGTCCGTCGTCTCCGGTCACATCCGCGGCGAGACCAACACCATGCCGCTGGTGGTTGAAATCCTCTACAACGAATATCAATTCGTACCGGCGTTCGCGATCGCCTCGCTGCTGGCCCTGCTGGCGCTGGTCACCCTGGTGGTGAAGACTATTCTCGAACGGCATCTCGACGAAGGGCAACGACCGAGTGAGCATTGAAGTCCGCAATATCGTGAAAAAGTTCGGGGACTTCGCCGCGCTGGATCACGTCGATCTCACGGTGCCGCATGGCGAGCTGATGGCGCTGCTCGGACCGTCGGGGTCCGGCAAGACCACGCTGCTGCGCATCATCGCCGGGCTCGACTGGCCGGATTCCGGAGAGGTTGCCTTCGACGGCGAGAACGCGCTGTCGCGCGCACCCGGCGAGCGCAGCGTCGGCTTCGTGTTCCAGCACTACGCGTTGTTCCGTCACATGACGGTATTCGAAAACGTCGCTTTCGGTCTGCGCGTGCAGCCTCGTTCCGTTCGCAAGGACGAAGCCGCAATCCGCGCGCGCGTCAAGGAGCTGCTGGACCTGGTCCAGCTCGACTGGCTGTCCAGCCGCTATCCGAGCCAGCTTTCCGGCGGCCAGCGTCAGCGCATTGCGCTCGCGCGCGCGCTGGCGATCGAGCCGCGCGTTCTGCTGCTCGACGAGCCGTTCGGCGCGCTCGACGCCAAGGTGCGCAAGGAACTACGGACATGGCTGCGCTCGCTGCACGAGGAAATCAACGTCACCTCGATCTTCGTGACACACGATCAGGAAGAGGCGCTCGAAGTCGCCAACAGCGTGGTTGTGATGGACAAGGGACGCATCGAGCAGATCGGAACGCCGAGCGACGTCTATGACAATCCGCAGACGGCGTTCGTCCATGGCTTCATCGGTGAGTCCATCGTTCTGCCGGTGGAGGTTGACGACGGCCGGGTACGGCTCGGCGACA
This sequence comes from Nitrobacter sp., assembly GCF_051535215.1. NCBI lineage: Bacteria > Pseudomonadati > Pseudomonadota > Alphaproteobacteria > Hyphomicrobiales > Nitrobacteraceae > Nitrobacter > Nitrobacter sp. The sequence goes on from NZ_JBPPLY010000001.1 coordinate 526,244, forward strand.
CGCCGCTGAATATCGCCGCAGAGCGCGGCAATGCGGGACCCTCGAAACTGTTCGTGCGTCGCCACGACATGCAGATCAGCCCGCCGGGCTGGGGCGGCCTCGAAGGGACCGTGCGGCGGGTGCGGACCTTCGGCCCGATCCAGCGGGCCGACATCGCCGTGTCAGGTAGCCGTGGCGAAACCATCATTGAAATCGACGCTCCGCGCGACCGCGAGCTTCGCGACGGCGAGGTCGTCGGTTTGCAGCCGCGGCGCTATCGCATTTTTGCGGACGGTGCCTAGAAGCCGGCCAGTCTCAGGTTTTTTTTGACCCGTTTTCTCAATGCGAACCGGTGTCCATCCTCGGGTCAGTCCCGAGGACAGGCTTCGCCCGAAAAACGCTAGCGGGATCGTTCACCTTTCAGCCACGGTTGGTGTGCAACAACTCCGCCTGATTGGGGAATCAGTGGTCCGATTCTAACATTCGCTCCCGTTTCAGCGTGTCTTGTTGCGAATGTTCGAACCGAAGGACCGCTTGCAAATATCAGTTGGCGTGTCCTTTCGAATCCGAAGTTCGCTCCGGAGGGCGCAGCGTGGTGAGGCGAACTTCGGATTCAGGACACGAGAATGATCCGTATCTTTGCCGCGATTCTCGGCCTTATGACGCTGGCCGGATGCGCCGCCGTGGAAAATGCAGTTCCGGAACAGCCGGCATTCTATCTCGACATGGCCCATGGCGGAGCCAAGCTGGATCCCGTGGTGGCGGCGTCCATGATTTCCGGCTATCGCGCCAATAACGGCCTCGGTCCTGTCGCGGTCGACCCGGAATTGATGAAAGTCGCCGAAACACAGTCGATGGTGATGGCCAAGCGCAACAAGATGGACCACGACATCGCCGGCACGTTGCCCAGGCGGCTGGCGGCGGCGGGCTATCCGGCGAAACTGGCGGTCGAGAATATCGGCGCGGGCTATCACACCCTCGCCGAGGCGTTTTCGGGCTGGCGTGATTCGCCGCCTCACCGGGCGAACATGCTGAAGAACGGCGTCACAAAGCTGGGCATCGCCGCGACCTATGCGCCGGACAGCAAGTACAAGGTGTTCTGGACTCTCGTTCTTGCCTCCCCGGATGAGCGATAACCCTTGCGTGAAGGGAGCCGCCGTCGGCGGTGATTGACGCCAGCGTGAACCAGCGCCACGCTGCGGCCTCAAGCGACTCTCCTCGGGACAGGAGAAGGCTCCGGCAGGAGATAACGATGACGAATCTGAAAGGCAAAACCGCGGTCGTGACCGGTTCGACCAGCGGCATTGGCCTCGCCTACGCCCGCGCTTTCGCCGGTGCCGGCGCCAATGTCGTAATCAACGGATTCGGCGCGTCCGCCGACATCGAGAAGGAACGCTCCGCCATCGAAAGCGAGTTCGAGGTCGGCGCGGTCTATTCGCCGGCCGACATGACCAAGCCCGACGACATCGCGGGGATGATCGCGCTCGGCGAGGCGACCTTCGGCGCGGTCGATATCCTCGTCAACAATGCGGGCATCCAGTTCGTGTCGCCGATCGAGGAGTTTCCGCGCGAGAAATGGGACGCGATCATCGCGATCAACCTGTCTTCGGCGTTCCACACTATTCGCGCAGCCGTTCCCGGTATGAAGCGACGCGGCTGGGGCCGCATCATCAACACCGCCTCGGCGCATTCGCTGGTGGCCTCGCCTTTCAAGTCGGCCTATGTCGCCGCAAAGCACGGCATTGTCGGTCTCACCAAGACGGTGGCGCTGGAGCTTGCGGCTCACAAGATCACCTGCAACTGCATCAGCCCGGGCTATGTCTGGACACCGCTGGTCGAGAAGCAGATTCCCGACACCATGAAGGCGCGCGATATGACAAAAGAGCAGGTCGTCAACGACGTGCTGCTCGCGGCGCAGCCGACCAAGCAGTTCGTCACCGTGGAGCAGGTCGCCGCTCTGGCGCTTTATCTGTGCGGCGACGATGCCGCGCAGATCACCGGAAGCAATCTGTCGATCGACGGCGGCTGGACGGCGGCCTGACCGCGCTATCTCTTCTTCCCGAACGCCAGCACGTGCAGGCCCAGTCTGCGACGCACGATCCAGAACAGCAGCACCGTCTCGAACGCGAGCGACATCGAGGTTGCGGCGGCGGCGCCGTGGCCGCCGTAGCGCGGCACCAGTGCGAAGCACAGCACAACGTTCATGCCGAAGGCCAGCGCGTAAGCCGACGCGCAAGCGTGCTGATGGCCGAGCATGTTGAGCAGCCGCTCGACCGGACCGATGGCAGATCGGACCACGAGTCCGATCGCGGCGATAAACATGATGCTGTAGCCGGCGACGAATTGCGGTCCGAACAGCCACAGCATCGGCTTACCGAATGCAAGCAGCACCAGCGTCGCGGCGAGCGATGGCCAGAATGTCCACTTGATCGCATGCGTCACGTAGGCCGACAGCCGCTCCCTGTCGCCGGCCGCGTGATATTCGGTGAAGCGGTGAGCGGTCGTCGCCGACATCGCGTAGTGAATGAACGAGACCAGCGCCAGCGTCTTGACCACGGCGAAGTAGACGCCGACCTCCTCGGAGGAGCGGAACTGCTGCAGCACCAATACGTCGGTATACGACAACAGCAGGTAGAAACTTTCGACCAGAAGGATCGGCAGCGACACCGCGAGCCAGCCGCGGAAATCGTGCTGCTTCGGGCCTGCCGTGACGACGGTGCCGAGCCTGCGGTTGAGCACGATCATCTGTCCGATCATGGCGACCCATACCGCCGCCGTGCTGGCCAGCATGGCGATGGCGGCGCTGAGATGGAATCCGAGGGCGAAGGCACCGGCGGTGAAACCGATGATCAGCGATTGCCGCACGATGAATTGGGGCATCAGTCCGAGCCGCATCCAGTCGTGCGAACGCGCGATGCCGTCCTGGGTGTTGGCGACCACGAAGGCGGGAAGCGTCAGGCAGCCGATATAGAGCGGCACGACCGTCGCCGCGTCGATCCACGGCGACAGCATCCTCACAAGGCCGGCGAGCAGTAGCGAAATCAGCGCGGCGACGATGAACGTCATCCAGCGGCTGCCGCTCAGGAAGCCGCGCAGCCGCGCTTCGTCGCCGCTGGCGCGGTATTCCGGAATGATCTTCTGCGCCGAGGCCGAGATGCCGAAATCCATCATGCTGCCGAGCAGCAGCACCCAGGTCCAGACATAGACATAGACGCCATAGTCGGATCCACCCATCCAGCGCGCCAGAAGAATCTGCGCGAGATAGGCGAGCCCGGCGCTGATGACCCGGATGATGAAGATCGTGCCGGCGAGGCGCTTGGTCAGCGATGCCTCGTTTGATCCATTCAGCATCGCGCGCAACCGCCCGACCATGCCGGGCGATTGCCTCGCGGGTTCGGATGGAGTGTCCGTTACGGCCACGGCAAAATCCTCGTGAGGCGAAGCGCGCCACGATCCGGTTAGCAACGATTCGTTAAGATTCAGTTGGGCAGAGCACCCATAAGGCTTTCGGGCGAAGCATGCCCCTCAGGTTTGATCTGAGGATAGATTCCCGGTCCACGTGAAGAAGGTGCTCAAAGAACATGGCGCTTCTGATTCGATCAGAAGCGGCAAGGCTCTGGTCAAACCCGATGCCGGCGAAGATTTCGTCAATCGAGGTTGATATTGAACTCGTAGGCCTGCTTGCCGCCCACCAGAGTCAGTTTCAGCGCGGCACCTTCCGGCTTTGTGTCCGGCGGCAGACCCTCGAGGTTGAAAGAAAACCGTTTCACGCCGCGCGGCGCGCGATTGAGCCGCGTCGGAATCGGCAGCGCCCAATCCGGTGTCGGTCCTTCGACGAACAGGTCGACGTCATCCTTGGGATTGGCGGTCACGACATCGACGGTCACGGCTGATTCTCCCTTGCGCTTGACGTCACGGATCGTCAGCGGGTTGGGATCGCCGATCCGGGCCGGCTTCGGCACCGTATCGAGGGCGGCCGCCAGCGCGCTGTCCTCCGTGCTGGCGACGCTGACGAAAGGAAGCTCGATGCTTGCCTCGACGGGAACGCATAGCTTGGCGCAGACCGCGTAGGTGACGGTCGCGCGGAGCGTGATCGGCTTGTCGGCATTTTTGGCGGCGATGCGCAGCGGCAGCACGACCTGATCGTGGTAACCGAGCGAGTGTCCGCCCGCGCCGTCCGGAAATTTCGAGGGCGCCGGCCACAGCACGGTCACGGCGTCGACATTGTCCGACCTGGAGAAATCGAAACGCGGCGGCACCCCCGAATCGCCCGGCGTGCGCCAGTAGGTTTTCCAACCCGGCTCAAGCTGAAACGCGACGCCGCCGAGCAGCACCGCCCCGCTTCGCGAGCCGGCGAGAAGGCGGACCGCGGAGTGGCTGCCCTGCTGCCAGGGCGAGGCGTCCTGTGCCGTCGCAGGGGCCGAAAACGCGACAGCCAGCAACGCGACCGCAATACCGGACCTCGCATCGAGGGGAGCCTTGGTGATCATCCGACGTCCTTACAGGCAGGTGCTGCCCCAAACCATTGAAATGCTTGTGATCCGCTGTTTGGCCGGGGCGGGGAGGTTGATTGACAGAACAAACGTCCAATATCAGGATGTGAGGGCAACATGAGGGTCATTGCCGATGGATCCAGCGCGAAAAAAACCCGGCAGGAATCGGCGTCGGGCGGACGAAAGGGACGCCGACGACGCGGACCGAAGCTATCTGGACGGCCAGTTGCTGATCGCGATGCCGGTCATGGAAGATGAGCGGTTCGCGCGTTCCGTGATCTACGTTTGCGCGCACTCGTCCGAGGGAGCGATGGGCATCATCCTGAATCGGCCCGCCGGAAGTCTCGATTTCACCGATCTGCTGGTGCAACTCGATATCATCAAGAGGTCCGATCAAATCAAGCTGCCGGAAACCGCCGAGGCGATGAAAGTGATGAAGGGCGGCCCGGTCGAAACCGGCCGCGGCTTCGTCCTGCATTCAAGCGATTTCTTCATCGAGGATGCGACGCTGCCGATCGACGAGGGCATCTGCCTGACCGCGACGCTCGACATCCTCGAAGCCATTGCGAAGGGCGCCGGACCGAAACACGCGATCCTGGCGCTCGGTTATGCCGGCTGGGCGCCGGGCCAGCTCGAGACGGAAATCCAGGACAATGGATGGCTGCATTGTCCGGCTGATCCGGACCTGATCTTCGGGCGCGACGTCGAGGACAAGTATGCCCGCGCGCTGCACAAGATCGGCATCGATCCCGGCATGTTATCGAACGAAGCCGGCCACGCCTGAGCGAGCGGTTTTCTGTTTCCATGACAGTGGCATCATTATGCGCTGACTTGATTTGGGCATAATGAGGGAGTGCGATCAAGCGCTGCGCTGCCGAACCGGCGATGGGAGGGAGGAGGGCACGGGCCAAGTCGTTCACTAACTATAGCCCAATGTGTCGCGAAAATCCCGAGTTGCGCGACAAGATCACTATCTAGGCCCACCCCTTCGCATTGCGCAGCCTGATTCCGCTGGTGTGAAGAGTCGTTTCCCAAAGAGGTTTCAAGGGAAGCAGGCTATCGACCACACGCAGGTCCACGCCCCGGGGGGCGAAGGCTGACGGCAAATTGAGAAGGGTGTCGCAACCTAGCGGCTTCACTGCCACCCGGCTAACCCACATGCCTGCATCGTGCAAATTCTCAAAGCTATCGGTGGGTAGATCGTAGCGATGTATCGTGGCGTTCGCGAGATCGGGAAGCCGTTCACGTTCGACGTAAGCGGCTGCGCGATACCTGCCTAGCCATTCCGTCCTGTCGGCATCGTTTGTTTGTTCGGTTGCCCATATCAGGACGCGCGGGCAGTCGCGGGGGAACAGGTAAATAAAATCCACCCGCTCCTCGATGGCCCACACCAAGGGAGCATTCAGCCATCCCATGCCGGGCGCGCGTTGAGACGGCACCATCACTGAGCGCGGCATGAAGCTGGCTATGGCGGGATCATCGCTGAAGTGAAACAGCCGCACGTTGGCTAATACTCAATCTGTCCGGCCAGCGCGGAGACTTTGCTTCAAAACCCCGCTTCGTCATGCTTCAACTCGCCGCCTCGAGCCGCTCCTGGGCCAGGAGGCGCATGGTGGCATCGGCGTCCATCGGCTCGCCGAAGGCGAAGCCTTGCGCGTATTCGCAGCCCAGTTGATAGAGTTCCACCGCATCGGAATCGGTCTCGGCGCCTTCGGCGACCACATCCATGCCAAGATCGTGAGCGAGCGCGATGATCGACTTGAGAATGACCGGCCGGGTGCCGCGGCTGGTGGTGCGGACGAAGGACTGATCGATCTTGATGGTGTCGAACGGGAAGCGCTGCAGATAGGACAGCGAGGAATGGCCGGTGCCGAAGTCGTCGAGCGCGAGGGCGACGCCGAGTTCGCGTATCCGCTGCAGCATCTGTGCGGCGTGTTCCGGGTTCTCCATCACCAGCGATTCCGTCAGCTCCAGCTTCAGCGTGCCGCGCGCGATCGACGAGCGCGACAATACGGAGCGGACGTCCTGGATCAGATCGTGCCGCAGCAGTTGGCGCGATGAAACGTTGACGCTGGCGAAGATCGGCGCTCGCGATCGCATGGCGCGCTGCCAGATCGCGAGCTGGCGCGCGGTCTGGTCCATCACGAACGTGCCGAGGTCGACGATCAGGCCGGCTTCCTCGGCGATGGTGATGAACTCGTCCGGCGCCATCCGCCCGAGCTTGGGATGATCCCAGCGCGCCAGCGCTTCGAATCCGGCGGTCGAGCGATCCTCCAGGCGGATGATCGGCTGGTAAAGGATCGCGATCTCGCGCCGCTCCAGGGCGCGCCGCAGTTCGCCTTCCAGTGTCAGGCGGTCGTTTTTCCGGGCGCGCATTGCCGGCTTGTAGATATCGATGCGGTCGCCGCCGATACGTTTGGAATGGTACATCGCCAGTTCGGCGTCCTTGATGATCTCCTCCGTCAATTGCGTCTGCGGGTCGCTCAGCGCGACGCCGATCGAGGCGGTCAGGAAGATCTCCCTGTCGTTGAAGGCGATCGGCGCGCGGATCGCCTTGCGCATGGTTTCCGCGAAGGCGGTGATGCGCGGCGGATCCTGCTCCGACATCAGGATAAGGCCGAACTGATCGCCGGCAAGCCGTGCCAGCGTGTCCTGCGGTTTCAGGACGCGCGTGAGTCGCCGCGCCAGCGTCAGCAGGATCGAATCTCCGACCGCGACGCCGACGGAATCGTTGACCTGCTTGAAGCGGTCGAGATCGATCACCATCAAGGTCGGCCGCAGGCTGGGCATGGTCTTGGCGAAGGTCGCGACCGCGTTGAGGCGGTCGATGAACAGTTTGCGGTTGGGCAGGCCGGTCAGATTGTCGTGCACCGAGTCGTGCAGCATCCGCTCTTCGGCTTTCCTGGTCTCGGTGACGTCGGTGAGGGTGCCGACCACGCGCGAGACCTCGCCATCGGAGCCGACCACCGGCCGCGCCTTCAGCGCGAACCACATGAAATGGCCGTCGGGCGTGCGCAGCCGGAAGTCCTGCACCAGCCTGCCGCGGCGTTGATCGAGCACACTGTCCAGCGCCGCGCGAAACCGGTCCTGGTCAAGCGGATGCAGCACCTCCAGCCAGGTCGCCGCCGGTCCTTCGAGCGCGCCGCGTTTCAGGCCGAGCAGGCTTTCGGTTTCGGGACTGGTGAAGACCTTGTCGGCGGAGACATCCCAGTCCCAGACCAGATCGCCGGAGCCGGTCAGCGCCAGCGCGCGGCGCTCGACGTCGGAGACCACGCCTGCGGCTGCGCCGCCGCCCGCGAACGCGTGCTGCATCACCGTGAAACCGATCAGCATCACGATCAGCACGAGGCCGCCGAGCAAAGCCGGGCCGACAATGTCGTTGGTCACCCTGCCTTCGATGGTCATGCCGGCGGCCCCGACCCACACCACCAGCAGGAACCAGGTCGGAATCAGCAAAACCGCGCGATCGAAGCCGTGCGTCGAGAGGTAGACGATCAGCCCGAAGCCGAACACGGCGATCAACGCCAGCGAGATCCGCGCGATGCCGGAGGCGACCGCGGGATCGAACAGCGCAAGGCCCACCAGCGAGCCGAGGAAGGCGAGCCAGCCCAGCGTGATGTGCGAGTAGCGCACGTGCCAGCGGTTGAGATTGAGATAGGCGAACAGGAACACCAGCAGCGTCGCCGCGAGAATGGCCTCGCCCGCGGCGCGCCAGACCCGCTCGGCGCCGGCCGACATGTCCAGCACCTTGCCCCAGAAGCCGAAGTCGACGCCGATATAGACCAGCACCGCCCAGGCAAGCGCCGCAGCGGCGGGGAACATGATGCTGCCCTTGACCACGAACAGGATGGTCAGCACCAGCGCCAGCAGCCCCGAGATGCCGATGACGATGCCCTGATACAACGTGAAGGAGTTGATCTTGTCCTTGTAGGCGTCCGGTTCCCAGAGATAAAGCTGCGGCAGGTTGTCGGTGCGCATCTCCATGACGAAGGTGATCACGGCGCCGGGATCGAGGGTGATGCGGAAGACGTCGGCCGTGGCGCTCTCCTGCCGCTCGGGACGGTCTCCGGTCGATGGCGTGATGGTCGCAATGCGCGATTGCCCGAGATCCGGCCAGAGCAGTCCCGAAGACACCAGACGATAATGCGGAGCGACGATCAGGCGGTCGAGCTGATCGTCGGTGTTGTTGGCGAGCGCGAACACCACCCAGTTCTGGCCGCCTTCGCGTGCGCGCACCTCGACGCGGCGGACGATGCCGTCGGTGCCCGGCGCGGTCGAAACCTGAATGCGGTCGCTATCGCTGTGCTGATGGTCGAGGATGGCGGTGAGGTCGATGGCGGGCGCGTCGCTGCGGACGCTGACGGCGTCAATCGCGCGTGCCGGCGACGCAGCGGCGAAAATCATGAGGGCCAACGCGATCCACGCAAGCCAACTGATCGGACGCAATGTCAATTCCCCACGTTCAACATACACTCCCGACGCGGTGCGCGCGATACGGATCGATCCGGACGAATCTGCGAATCTGCATGTCACAGAATCGGTATGTCACAGAATGAAAGCGAATTCGCGTGAACCCGCCATCAGCCTTTCGCCGAACCCGCCGGCCGCGCGAGATAGATGACATAATTGCGGACGAAATTACAGGCTTTAGAGCATGGTCCCGAAATGCCTGGCCGGGATTTGATCCGGGGTGGAAACCGATTTCGGATAAGATCATGCTCCCCACCCAAAAGATTAAGGCGGAGTTTGATTCAACGCAGACCTTCGCCTCTAAACCGTCAACACAATTTTGCCAATATGTGAGCCGGTCTCCATCCGCCGATGCGCGTCCGCCGCTTTTTCGAGCGGGAAGCTGCTGTCGATCAGCGGCTTGATTCGTCCCTCGCGCATTAGCGGCAGCACTTTGGCTTCGATGGCGCCGACCATTGCGGCCTTGTCGGCCACCGAACGCGGCCGCAGCGCGGAGCCGGTATGGTGCAGCCGCTTGATCAGCAGCTTGACGAAATTGACGGTCGCTTTCGCACCATGGAGAAAGGCGATCTGGACGATGCGGCCCTCGACCGCGGCGGCATCGTAGTTCTTCTCGATGTAATCGCCGCCGACCATGTCGAGAATGACATCGGCTCCGGCGCCGCCTGTCAGCGCCTTCACCTCCGCGACGAAATCGTGTGTCCTGTAGTTGATGGCGTTGTCGGCGCCGAGCGCGAGGCAGGCGTCGGCCTTGTCCTGTGACCCGACGGTCACGATCACCTTCGCGCCGAACGCCTTTGCGAGCTGAATCGCCATGGTGCCGATGCCCGACGAACCGCCATGGACCAGCAGCGTCTGTCCGGCCTTCAGCGCGCCGCGCTCGAACACGTTGTGCCACACCGTCATCAGTGTTTCCGGCGTGGCGCCGGCTTCCACCATCGACAGCCCGGGCGGGATCGCCATCGCGATCGATTCATGGGCGACGCAGAATTGTGCGTAACCGCCGCCTGAGACCAGCGACATCACCTTGTCGCCGGGTTTGTACCTGGTGACGCTCTCGCCAACCGCGACCACCTCGCCGGCAACTTCGAGGCCGGGCAGGTCGCTGGCGCCGGGCGGTGGCGGATAACTGCCGGTCCGCTGCATGAGATCCGGCCGGTTGACGCCGGCGACCTCCACCCGGACCAGGATTTCGCCGGCGTCCGGCACGGGAACCGGGCGGGTTTCCGGCACAAGGACCTCCGGACCGCCGGGTTTGCTGATGCCGATGACGGTCATTTGCGCGGGCAGCTTTTCCATGGTTTGTCCTTGGAAAGCGGAAAAGTTAATGAGGTCTGACCACTCTATAGCGTTTTCGAGCGAAGTAGACGCGTGCGCGTGAAGAAAACACATCAGATCAAGGATCACTACCCGGGGCGGGATTGATGGCGAGCGAGGACGACGACAAGCCGAGGAAAAAGGTTGCCCACGAGATCGGACAGGATCTCTCGCTGCTTTCGGTGGACGAACTTGGCCAGCGCATCGCGCTCTTGACGGCAGAGATCGAGCGCCTGCGCGCCGCGGAGACGAAAAAGCGCGCCTCGAAGGACGCGGCAGACCGTTTCTTCAAGTCCTGAGCTTAGAGAGAGCCGGGTCGCCTTGCCCAAATTGCAAACGAATGCTGAAGAAATTCGTTCGTTTACGATTAGTTAAGCTTTCTCGACTATGACTGGAATGTCCTTCATTGGACATCGAGTGGCTTCCTGTCCACTCTGTTTGACGCCTCCCTGTTATCAACTTCAAAGCCGCCGGAAACGGCGGCTCTTTTTTGTCTGGCGTCATCTTTGTCTTGCGTCACTTGCGCATCGCATCAGCCGGGTTCCGCGCTCGGAACCGCTCCCGCGCCCTCCTGCAACTCTTAACCCTCGTTAACCTTTGCGAAGACCTCCGCTGGACTCCCGCCGTCCGGCGAGCAATGATTTGTTCATCATAAGCCGGCTCGCAAGAAAGCCGACGGACGGGGGTTTTCAGTTGCGTGAGGCGTCAACCATGTCGGATCCATCGGCGGGCGATACCGGTCCCATCCAGTTCGGCGAACGTCTCGCCGGGTCTTCGGCGTTCACCGGCCTGTTCCGGGAAGGCATGGACCTGGTCGAGGAAACCGCTGCCTATCTCGACGGCGACGGCCGCACGGAGGCGAAGGCGCTGGAGCGTTCGGTCAGCCTGACCTACGCGACCGAAAGCATGCGGCTGACCACGCGGCTGATGCAGCTTGCGTCATGGCTTCTGCTGCATCGCGCCGTGAAGGAAGGTGAGATGACGCTGGCGCAGGCCAATCGCGAAAAGACCAGGGTCAAGCTGACGGCGGCGGATCCCGGTCCGCAGGACATGGTGGAGAAATTGCCGGCGCAGTTACAGGACCTGATCGCGCGGTCGATGAATCTGCAGGCGCGGGTGCGCCGCCTCGACACCACCATTCACGCGCCGACCGTCGAACAGGAGCCAGCCGGCAATCCGCTGGTGCCGCACCTCAACCGTCTTAGGGAAGCCTTCGAGCGCCAGACCGGCTGAGGTGCCGCCGTGTGTCGAGCGACGGCATGTCGTCAAATCATGCCCGTAGATCAAGCCTTATAGATAAAGACCTGGTGTGTCGCTTCCCGATGGGGCCGACGTCGATGCAGGTATGGACCGCCTCGCAAACGCTTCCGCTATAACGTTTTCGAACGAAGTGAATACCGGCTCGCGTCAACAAAACGCGTCAAATCAAAATCCTAGAGCCTCGCTTCCGATTTCATCAGAAAGCGAGGCTCTAAGGAGTTCGAAAAACCAGGATGCGACGATCCCTTATTTAAGGAAGCCCGAGAACTTTTTCTGGAACCGGGAGACGCGGCCGCCACGATCGAGAATTTGCTGGGAGCCGCCGGTCCAGGCCGGATGTGACTTCGAATCGATGTCGAGGTTCAGCGTATCGCCGTCCTTGCCCCAGGTGGAACGGGTCAGATACTCCGTGCCGTCGGTCATCACGACCTTAATTGTATGATAATCCGGATGAATTTCGGCTTTCATGGCATGTCCTTGCAGCGCGGAAGGTTTTGGGCGGATTTGGCCCGCTCTATATCGCACCAAGGTTTGACGGACAAGCGCGCTTGCGCATTTGCCAGCGCGCGCCGGGGGGCCTATTACGTGCTCGGTCAGCAATATCATGGTCAGGCGGATGAGTTCGGTCCAAGTGCGTGAGAATACCTTGAAATCCCAGGCCATTGCGCTGCCGCTCAATGGTTCGCCGATTGCCGACGGGTCCCCGAAGCAGGAGCTCGGGGCGCCCGAACCCGCAATGACCGGTCAGACGCCGCCGTCCTCCGGCGCTCGCGGTGCGCGGCTGCGACCGCTGCTCGCGCTCATGCCCTATATCGCCCGCTATCGCGGACGGGCGCTGCTCGCACTGGTGGCGCTGGTAGTCGCAGCCCTGACGACGCTGGTGGTGCCGCTTGCGGTGCGCCGGATCATCGACTTCGGTTTCACCTCCGAAGGCGTCGCGATGATCAACAGCTATTTCAGCATGATGATCGGCGTCGTCGCCGTGCTCGCCGGCGCCAGCGCGGCGCGTTATTTTCTTGTGACGACGACCGGCGAGCGCATCGTCGCCGATCTCCGGCGCGACGTGTTTGCCCATCTGATGTCGCTGTCGCCGGTGTTCTTCGATACCGCCCGCAGCGGCGAGCTGATCTCGCGGCTGACCGCCGATACCACCCAGATCAAGTCCGCCGTCGGCTCCTCGATATCGGTCGCGCTGCGCAATGTGGTGCTGTTCGTCGGCGCTGCCTCGATGATGGTCATCACCAGCCCGCGCCTTTCCGGTCTGGTGCTGGCAGCGATCCCGCTGATCGTGCTGCCGCTGGTCGCATTCGGACGCTGGGTACGGCGGCTGTCGCGGAGCGCGCAGGACAACCTTGCCGACGCGACGGCCTATGCCTCCGAACTGGTCGGTGCGATCAGGACGGTGCAGGCCTACACCAACGAGCGGCTCGCCGACACTCGTTTCGGGACCGAGGTCGAGCATGCCTACACGGCGGCGCGCAATTCGGCGCGCGCCCGCGCCGTGCTCACCGCGATCATCATCTTCATCGTCTTCACCAGCGTGGTCCTGATCCTGTGGATCGGCTCTCGCGACGTGCTGAGCGGCGACATGACGCCGGGCCGGCTCGGCCAGTTCGTGCTCTATGCCGCCTTTGCCGCGACCGGTCTCGGTCAGTTGAGCGAAGTCTGGGGCGAGGTCGCCGCGGCGTCCGGCGCGGCCGAGCGTCTGTTCGAACTGCTTCGTGTCAAGCCGGTGATCGCAGCGCCCCCGTCGCCGCGCGCGCTGCCGACGCCGTCGCGTGGCGATGTCGCGCTGGACAATGTCAGCTTCGCCTATCCGTCGCGCCCGCAGGTCAAGGTGCTCGACGGCGTCTCGCTGGCGGTGAAGCCCGGCGAGAAGGTTGCCATCGTCGGCCCGTCCGGCGCGGGGAAGAGCACGCTGTTTCACCTGCTGCTGCGGTTCTACGATCCGGCCTCCGGCACCATTTCCTTCGACGGCGTTCCGCTGCGCTCCGCCGATCCGCGCGAAATTCGCGAGCGCATCGCGCTGGTGCCGCAGGATTCGGTGGTGTTCGCGGCATCCGCCCGCGAAAACATCCGTTTCGGCCGGCCGGATGCGTCCGACGCCGATGTCGAGCGCGCGGCCGATCTCGCTCATGCGACCGAGTTCATCCGCCGGCTGCCCGGCGGCTTCGACGCCATGCTCGGCGAGCGCGGCGTGACGCTATCCGGCGGACAGCGCCAGCGCATCGCCATCGCCCGCGCGATCCTGCGCGATGCGCCGCTGCTGCTGCTCGATGAAGCGACCTCCTCGCTCGACGCCGAATCCGAGACGCTGGTTCAGACCGCGCTGGAAGAACTGATGAAGCATCGCACCACGCTGGTGATCGCGCATCGGCTCGCCACCGTGCTTTCCTGCGACCGCATCATGGTCATGGATAAGGGTCGGATCGTGGAGCAGGGCACGCATGCTTCGCTGGTCGCCGCCAACGGACTGTACGCGCGGCTGGCGCGGCTGCAGTTCGAGGGGGTGTAGACGGTCTCTTGTGCTTTCCTGACGCCGCGCAGCACGATCGGCGCGCCGGCTGATCCGGGGCCGTTACAAGAGCCGCCGGTTGAGACGGTTCGTGCCTCGCGGAGCCAGCGTCAAAACGCTGCACCGCGTCCGGAACCCGCTTTCCGCTGGGAAGGTGAGAAAGCAGTCACGCCTTCCACACCATCTTCTTCACCGGCCGCCCCGACGTCGGATTGACGTCGTCGCCCGCATGCGCGAACCCGTTGCGCGCGTAGAATCGGATGGCGCGCACGTTGTCGGTGTTGACCAACAGCGTGATGCCCGCGGGCGACAGCCGTTTCGCCTCGTTCATCAGCGCGTTTGCGATATCGCTCCCCCAATGCGCGGGGTCGACCACGAGCTGGTCGAGATAGCCTCCCGTGTCGATGGTGACGAAGCCGACAAGTTCGCCGGCTCGTTCGGCGACGATGATCGCAGCATTCGGCGCCAGTTCGTTGCGCCAGCGTTCGCGCCACCACGGCACGCGCGCAGCGAAGTCGATCGCGGGATAGGCTTGCTGCCACGTCGCCTGCCAGAGCGCGATGGCGGCGTCTTCGTCAGCGGGCACGTATGGGCGGAGTTCGAACGCATGGGTCACTTGGTTGGGCATGATCCTACCCGAAAACCGGAAGTCCACTCTTGGGGATCATGCCCTCACCGCTCTGTCAGCTTCAGTTCGATGCGGCGGTTGCGTTTGTAGGCATCTTCCGTGGTGCCGGCATCGAGCGGCTGGAATTCGCCGAAGCCTGCCGCGACCAGGCGCTGCGGCGGCACGCCGCGTGAGATCAGATACTGCACCACCGAAATCGCGCGCGCGGACGACAAGTCCCAGTTCGACTTGAAGACAGGGCTGTTGATCGGCCGGACGTCGGTATGGCCGTCGACCCGAAGCACCCAGGCGATGTCGCTCGGGATCTGCTTGTCGAGATCGGCCAGCGCGCCGGCCACCTTGTCGAGTTCGGCTTTGCCTTCCGGCAGCAGCACCGCCTGCCCGGTATCGAAGAAAACTTCGGACTGGAAGACAAAGCGGTCGCCGACGACCCGGATATCAGGCCGGTTGCCGAGAATGGCGCGGAGTTGCCCGAAGAATTCCGAACGATAGCGCGACAACTCCTGCACCCGCTTCGCCAGTGCGACGTTCAGCCGCTGTCCGAGATCGGCGATGCGATTCTGGGATTCCTTGTCTTTCTTCTCGGATGCGTCGAGCGCGTCTTCCAGCGCCGCCAGTTGCCGGCGCATCGCGCCGATCTGCTGGGTGAGCACCTCGACCTGAGCCAGCGCGCGGGCCGAAATCTGTTTCTCGGATTCCAGCGCCTTGTTCAGTTGGGTGTTGCGGCCGGCGGCGTTGTTGCCGGCGCCGGCGAGGCCGTCATAAAGACCCTTGATGCGGTCGCGCTCGGCCTCCGCCGATGCGAGACCCGCGCGCAACTGGCTGACCTCGTAATCGAGGCTGACTTTGCCCGATTTTTCCAGCGACAGCAGATCGGTCAACTCTGCGATCTTGGAATTGAGCTGGTCGAGTGCCTTGTCCTTGCCGGACACTTCCTGCGACAGGAAAAACTGCACGACCAGAAACACCGACAACAGGAACACGATCGCGAGCACCAGCGTCGAGAGGGCGTCGACGAATCCCGGCCAGTAGTTGAAGCCGCTTTCGTTTCTGCGGGCGCGCGCAAGGGCCATCTTTCCTGACTCTCAGGCTTCTCCCCCGGCCGCAGGGGATGCGGGCCGTGAAGCGGCCGCCGGTGGCAGAGGTACGGTCAGCTCTTCTTCCGGCGGCTGCGCGAGAAACTCCAGCAGCTTCTTGATCTCGCGGTTCTGCTCGCCTTGTTCGTCGGCCCATTCGCGGATCATCTGCTGTTCGGTCCGCATATGGGTGACCAGCCCCTGAATGGCTTCCGCGAGGCTTGCCATCGCGGCGGTCGTGTCCGGGCCGGGCCGCGCCTGCTCGAGACTGGCGCGAAGTCCCTCGATCGCGGTCTTGATCTCGGCCGACGGATCGGCGCGCGTCTCGGCGTCATATTCGCGAACGGTGGTGGCGAGCCAGTCTTCGAGGTCGGTATAGAAGCGGTTCTGCGCCTGGCTGGACTGCAGGTCGAGGAAACCGAGGATCAGCGATCCGGCGAGGCCGAACAGCGAGGACGAAAACGAAATGCCCATGCCGCCAAGCGGCGCGGCGAGGCCTTCCTTCAGCGTGTCGAACAGCGACCCGGCGTCGCCGCCGACCTTCAGGCCCTCGATCACCTTGCCGACCGAGCCGACGGTTTCGATCAGGCCCCAGAAGGTGCCGAGCAGGCCGAGGAACACCAGAAGGCCGGTCATGTAGCGTGAGATGTCGCGGGCTTCATCGAGCCGGGTTGCGATCGAATCGAGCAGATGCCGCATGGTCTGCTGCGAGATCGCCATCCGCCCGGTTCGTTCGCCTCCGAGAATCGCGGCCATCGGCGCCAGCAGCCGTGGTCGCCGGTCGGGGCCTGCCCGGCCCGGGCTGGCGATGCGGAAATTGTTGACCCAGGCGATCTCGGGAAAAAGCCGGATCACCTGCCGGAACGCGAAGATGATTCCGATCGCGAGCACGGCGGCGATCAGCGCGTTGAGGCCGGGATTGGCGAAGAAAGCCAGAACGATCTGCTTGTAGAGTATCACCGCCACCAGGGCGCACAGCACGATGAACACCAGCATGCGCACCAGGAATATCCGGGGCTGCGGCAGCTTGGTCAGTTCGATCTCCCGTGCGGAGCCTGTGGTCGTGCCTTGCGCCATGAGTGAGCTTGCTTACCCGTGAGGAGAGAGGCCGAGACTCAAGACATGCCGCATTATGCCACGGTGTCGCAGGCAAAAAATAGCTGATCCACTGGTTTTGTCATGTCGTCGCGGCATTTGCGCAAAGCGCCGTGGCTTCTCCCGCTGCCGACAGTTGGCTCCGAAAAGGCGGGGCGTCTCCAGGCCCGCGCTTGCTTCGCGCCGGCATCGCTGCAGTTGCGCGTCACAGTCCGCGGCGCAACGCCGCATGTCGCGTCCTCGCATCTGCTTACTTTTTTCCTTCGATCTGCATGGAACCCGGCTCACGACTGTGTGAATCGGGAAAACCGGCGTGAGGTCAGCGAGGTAGCTTTGTGTGACATTGCGCCGCCGCCGCAATGTATTGCGCCGCAGTGTCTGTCGACTAATCTGGAGTAACCGGAAAGTGCACGGATTCGTGTCGGACTCTGCGAGGCATCAGGCTTCGCGGGACGAGAATCTGTGCTCGACCTTTCCGCATCACGGGGTCTCCAGGTTAATGCCAGGATTTAATCCACGACTGACGTCCGTCGCTCTTCTGATCGCCGGATTGTCACCGCTCCTCGGCGGTTGCGACGAGCCAGTCACGGCAGAAGCTTCGATCAGCGCGATCACCCCCGAAGTCAGCGTTGTCACCGTGGTTCCCAAGCCGCACGCGATGGTGCGCGAGCTGCCAGGGCGCATCGCGCCGATGCGCGTCGCCGAAGTGCGCCCGCGCGTCTCCGGCATCATCACCGAGCGGCTGTTCAAGCAGGGCAGCGAGGTCAAGGCCGGCGATCCGCTGTATCAGATCGATTCCAAGCCGTTCGAGGTCGAATTGCAGGCTGCGGAAGCGGCGCTGGCGAAGGCAAACGCGATATTCGAGCAGGCATCGCTGCAGGCCAAGCGCATCGAACAACTGACGGCGCGTCACGCGACTTCCGAGGTCGAAAACGAGAAGGCGATCGCCGCCCTGCGTCAGGCGGAGGCCGATGTCGCCGCCCGCAAGGCCGACGTCGCGCGCGCGCGGCTCCACCTCGATTACACAACGATCCGCGCGCCGATCGACGGCGTGGTCGGCGCTGCCCAGGTCACAGAGGGTGCGCTTGTGGTTCAGAACGACACCGCCAGCCTCGCGACGGTGCAGCAGCTCGACACCATCTATGCCGACTTCACCCAGTCGGTGAGCGACCTCAACAGTCTGCGCCGGGCGTTCGAGAGCGGCGATCTGGAGCGCATCGCGCCGGGCGCGGCGAAAGTCCGCCTCGTGCTCGACGACGGCGCGCTTTACCCGCTGCCGGGAAAATTCCTGTTTTCAGAAGCCAAGGTCGATGCCTCGACCGGCCAGGTGACGCTGCGCGGCGAGTTTCCGAATCCGAAGCGAGAATTGCTGCCGGGCATGTATGTCCGCGTGCTGCTGGAGCAGGGCGTCGACAGCGATGCGATTGCAGTTCCGCAGCAGGCGGTGCAGCGCGATTCCGCCGGCGGCAGCGAGGTTTTTGTCGTCAAGGACGATGGCCGCGTGATCGTGCGGCCGATTCGGACGGCGTCCGTCCATTACGGCCAGTCGATGGTCAGCCAGGGCCTCAAGGCCGGCGATCGCGTCGTCGTCGAGGGGTTCCAGAAGTTCACGGCCGGCGACAAGGTTAACGCCGTGATGTGGGCGGATGCCGAGGCTTCGGCACAGAACGGAGCGGCGCCTGACGAGACGACGGCCGCGCAGCGGTAACCGATCATGCCGGCATTCTTCATCGACCGGCCTGTTTTTGCCTGGGTGATCGCGCTGTTCATCTGCCTGATCGGCGCGATCTCGATTCCACTTCTGGCTGTGGCGCAGTATCCGATCATCGCGCCACCCTCGATCTCGATCTCGACCGCATATCCCGGCGCGTCACCACAGAACCTTTACAACAGCGTCACGCGCCTGATCGAGGAACAGCTCAACGGCGCCTCGGGCATTCTCAGTTTCGAATCGACCAGCGACTCTCTGGGGCAGGTCGAGATCACCGCCTATTTCGTCCCCGGCACGCAGCTCGACATGGCGTCGGTGGATGTGCAGAACCGCATCAAGCGCATCGAGGCGCGCCTGCCGTCCGTCGTGCTGAAGGAAGGCATCCTGGTCGAGGAAGCCTCCAGCGACACGCTGCAGATCGTCACGCTGCGCTCGACCGACGACAGCCTCGACGAGGTCGGCCTCGGCGATTTCATGATGCGCAACATCATCGGCGAGATCCGGCGCCTTCCCGGCGTCGGCCGCGCCACGCTGTTTTCCACCGAACGCTCGCTGCGCGTATGGATCGATCCGGACAAGCTGGTCGGCTACGACCTGACATCGGACGACGTCACCAAGGCGATCGCGACGCAGAACGCGCAGGTGGCCTCGGGCAGCATCGGCGCACCGCCGAGCCGGGTCGGGCAGAAGACCGCAGCGCTGGTGTTGGTGAGCGGGCAGCTCACCACGCCCGAGGAATTCGGCTCCATCCTGCTGCGCGCCAACCGCGACGGCTCCACAGTGCGGCTGCGCGACGTGGCGCGGATCGAGGTCGGCGGCATGGATTACCGCTTCACCACCCGCCTCAACGGCAAGCCGACCGCAGGCCTGTCGGTGATGCTTGCGCCGGGTTCAAACGCGCTTGCCACCGCGAGCGCGGTGAAGGCCAAGATGAAGGAGCTGTCGAAGTTCTTTCCCGCGAACATCGCCTACGACATCCCCTACGACATCACGCCGGTGGTGGAGGCCTCGATCGAAAAGGTCCTGCATACCCTGATCGAGGCGGTCGTGCTGGTGTTTCTCGTGATGTTCCTGTTCTTGCAGAACATCCGCTACACCATCATTCCCACCGTCGTGGTGCCGGTGGCGCTGCTCGGCACCTGTTCGGTCCTGCTGTTCGCCGGCTACTCCATCAACATGCTGACCATGTTCGGCATGGTGCTGGCGATCGGCATTCTGGTCGACGACGCCATCGTCGTGGTCGAGAACGTCGAACGCATCATGACGGAGGAGGGACTGCCGCCGAAGGAGGCCGCGCGCAAGGCGATGTCGCAGATCACCAGCGCCATCATCGGCATCACGCTGGTCCTGATGGCGGTGTTCGTGCCGATGGCGTTCTTTCCAGGCTCTGTCGGCATCATCTACAGGCAATTCTCCGTCACGGTGGTCGCGGCGATCGGTTTCTCCGCGCTGATGGCGCTGTCGCTGACGCCTGCGCTCTGCGCCACGCTGCTGAAACCGGTCGAGGCCCGACACAGTCACGCGCGCAAGGGCGTGTTCGGCTGGTTCAATCGCCGGCTCGACGGCGTGCGCGGCCGCTATGTCTCGACAGTCGGCTGGTCGCTGAAGCGGACCGGGCGTCTGATGGTGATTTACGCGGTCCTTGTGGGCGCTCTCGTCTGGGCGTTCGTTCGGCTGCCTGCCGGGTTCGTGCCAGTGGATGACCAGGGCTTCATCACGACGGACGTGCAGACCCCGTCGGATTCGTCCCACGGCCGCACCGAGGCGGCGGTTTCGGCGGTCGAGAAATATCTCGCCAAACGGCCCGGGATACAGGACGTCACGTTCCTTACCGGCTTTGCCTATTCGGGACAGGGCATGAACACGGCGCAGGCGTTCATCACCCTGAAGGACTGGTCGGAACGGCCCGAGAAGGATTCCGCCGCCAATATCGTGGCTGACATCAACCGCGATCTGGCTTCGCTGCGCGACGCCAAGATCACCGCGCTGCAGCCGCCGCCGATCGACAACCTCGGCAATTCCTCCGGCTTCAGTTTCCGACTGCAGGATCGCGGCCAGAAGGGCTACGCGGCGCTGGTGCAGGCGACCGATCAGTTGATAGCCGAGGCCAATGCCAGCCCGATCTTGAGGAACGTCTATGTCGAAGGCCTGCCGTCCGCGCCGCTGGTCAATCTCGTGATCGATCGCGAGAAGGCCAGCGCCCTCGGCGTCTCGTTCGAGGCCATCAACGATACCATGTCGATCAACCTCGGATCCACCTACGTCAACGACTTCCCCAATCGCGGGCGGATGCAGCGCGTGATCGTGCAGGCGGACCGCGACGGCCGCACGACGGCGGACGACATCCTCAGCTACAATGTCAAGAACAGCAGCGGACGGCTGGTCCCGTTCTCGTCGTTCGCCTCGATCGACTGGTCGAGGGGACCGACGCAGATCGTCGGCTTCAACTACTATCCGGCCATGCGCATCACCGGTGAGGCGCGCCCGGGCTATACATCCGGCGAAGCCATCGCCGAGATCGAGCGGCTTGCGGCCCGTCTGCCGCGCGGCTTCGGCTACGAGTGGACCGGCCAGTCGTTGCAGGAAAAACTGTCGGGGTCGCAGGCGCCGTTCCTGCTCGCGCTCTCGGCGCTGGTGGTCTTCCTCTGCCTTGCCGCGCTCTATGAAAGCTGGACCATTCCGCTTGCCGTGCTGCTCACGGTGCCGCTCGGCATTTGCGGCGCGGTCATCGCGGCGAGTGCGCGCGGCCTCGCCAACGACGTCTATTTCACAGTCGGTCTCGTCACCATCATCGGCCTGGCTGCGAAGGACGCCATTCTCATCATCGAGTTCGCCAAGGATTTGCGCGCGCAGGGCAAGCCACTCAGGGAGGCCACGATCGAAGCGTGCGCGCTGCGCTTCCGTCCCATTCTGATGACCGGTCTCGCCTTCGTCTGCGGCGTGCTGCCGATGGTGGTCGCCCAGGGAGCGGGCGGAGCGAGCCAGCAGGCGCTCGGCACCAGCGTGATGGGTGGCATGATCGCGGTGGTGGTGCTGGCGCTGTTGATGGTGCCGGTGTTCTTCGTTGTCGTGATGCGCGTGCTCGGACGCGACAAGAGCGGCCTGGAGCCGGTGACCGAGCCGGAGGTTTACGGGCCTCCGGCGCCGCTGCATCCGGCGGAGTAGCGTGGGGTGCGTGTTGTTCACCGCTCCTCAACCGGGAAAGCAAAGCCGGTCGGGTGAGGGGGACTGGACAATGTTGAGGTCGTGCCCTCTCAACCCAACGCTCTTCCCGGTCAAAGTCGGAGACTTTTGACATCAAGGTTGTCCAACTCGGGTAAACTCGGATTGGACAGGAGAGGGAGCGCTCGTTACCTCGCAGCGAATGTTTCGGCCAGGTCAGAGGGACTTAATTCACAGCGGCCTGATGATCCTCACCAGTTCGCCGTGGACGAACTCGTTGCCGCAGATCACGTCGCCGGTCACAAGCGGATCGTCGTCGCCCTGGATGCCGCTGACGATGCCGCCGGCCTCGCGCACGATGATCTGTCCGCCGGCAATGTCCCAGGGCTGCAGGTTGCGTTCCCAGTAGCCGTCGAGGCGTCCGGCCGCGACGTAAACCAGATCGAGCGACGCCGCGCCGAAGCGGCGCAGACCGGCCACCTTGGGCTGAAGTGCCGCCATTTCCCGCCGCGACAGTTCGTGATCGCCGCGTCCGATGTGCGGCAGGCCGCAGGCGATGACGCAATCGTTCATCTGGCGCCGCCCGGCCACGCGCAGCCGCTGGTCGTTGAGAAATGCGCCCTTGCCGCGCTCGGCGGTGTAGAGTTCGTCGGTGGCCGGATTGTAGACCAGCCCCGCGATCAGCACGCCGTCGCGCTGCAGGCCGATCGAGATGCCGAAATGCGGAATGCCGTGCAGGAAATTGGTGGTGCCGTCGAGCGGATCGACGATCCAGGTGTGGCTCTTGTCGGTGCCCTCGCGGTTGCCGCCTTCCTCGCCGAAAAAGCCATAGCCCGGGCGCGCCTTGCTGAGATCCTCGTAAATGATTTCCTCGGCGCGCTTGTCGGCGAGGCTGACGAAATTCGCCGGTCCCTTCAGCGACACCTGAAGATTTTCGATCTCACCGAGATCGCGTTTCAGGCTGCGGCCCGCGCGGCGCGCGGCCTTGACCATGACGTTCATGAGGGCGGATTGCAGCATGATTTTCGGCTCGGATGAAGGGTGCGGACTGGGTGCCCTGCGCCAACGCCTCCGTCAAGGCGTCATTTGACTCCGAGCCATTTGCGGGCGGCTTCCTCGGCCTTGGCGCGTTCTTCCGGCGTTGCCTGCGCCATCGCCTCGTCAAGCATCAGATCACCCTTGCCGGCGGTTTTCGCAACGATGTGCCATTTCAGGCCTTCGACCTTGTCCATCGGCGCTCCCATGCCGGTGACGAGGACGTGAGCGAGACGATTCTGCGCGATCGCGCTGTTCTGCCTGGCGGCCTTGCGCAGCAGCGACACCGCGGCGGCCTCGTTCTTCTCGGTGCCGGTGCCGTTGAACAGCGCGATGGCGTATTCGACTTCGGCATCGACGTTGCCGGCGAGCGAGGCCGCCTGCAGCAGGCGCACCGATGTGAAGAGATTCTTTTCCACGCCGGTGCCTTCCTTGTAGAAGGTCGCCAGCGCATATTGCGCCTCCGGGCTGCCGGCGTCGGCGGCGAACCGCAGCAATTCGGCGGCGCGTTTGAAGTCCTGCGGCAGCGTCTGCCCGTCCATGTAGAGCAGCGCGAGGTTATAGGCGGCCTTCGGTTCGCCGAGCTTGGCCGAGGAGGCCAGCAGTTTAACGGCGCCAGCCCGGTCCGGCGCTCCGCCGTGCCCGCTGATCTGCAGCATGGCGAGCGCGAACATCGCCTCGCGGTCACCAAGGTCGGCTGCGCGCCGGTACCACTCGATCGCCTTGCCGTAGTCGCGCTTGATGCCCAGCGCGTTGGCATAAAGCTCGCCGAGCATGGTCATGGCGGCGGGGTCCTTGTTCTCCTGCGCCCGCTTCATCGCGAGGTCGAACGCAGTCTTGTACAGGCCGCGCTGATAGGCGCCGTAGACCATGTCGGCGTTCGGATTGTCGGGAGCGGGAGCGTCCGCTTTGTCGTTGGGTGTGAGTGCCGGTTTCCCAGGCGTCGCGGCTTCCTTCGGCGGCGATGGAGGCTTGACGGGTTTGGTCCTGACGCTCTTGCTTGGCCGGGACGGCGCGTCGTTTGCCTGTGGCGTCAACTGGAGCTGCGCCAGTGCGCTTTCGCCGAGCATGAGAACGCTCGCGACAATGGCAAGAGGACGGACAACAGAACGCAGAACCGTCATCCGGCGGCACCTCCCTCCGCGTCCGTTGCTGCAGGTGTCGTGCGGCCGTCTTGCAGTCGGTGCCCCTGCCGGATCGCCTCGGCGACCTCCGCCAGCGCCGTCTCCGCGCCGCGCGGGTCGTTCCAGACGAACTCGCCGGCGAGAATGAAATCTGCGCCCGACGCGGCAGAGATGCGTGTCTCCTCCCAGCTCGCGGCATAGCCGACGCAAGGAGGTTCGAACAGTTCGGCCCACCATTTGAGCCGCTCCGCGATCGCGTCGGTGGAGGGCCGTTCGCCGGCGTGATCCGGCTCGCCGAACAACACGTAATCCGCGCCGGCCTCGCCCGCGATCATGGAGTCGTGACGCGTCGACAGTCCGCCGACCCCGGCGATGCGCTCGGGTTTCAGCGCCGGCAGCGCCTCCTGCAACGCCTCGATGCCGGCGAGATGCGCGCCGTCGGCGCCCGAGCGCGCGACCAGATCGGCGTGACCGTCGAGCAACAGCGCCGCGCCGCCGGCTTGGATCGCTGGGGTCAACGCCTTGATGCGCGAAATCAGCGAGCGCGGATCGGACGGCGAAAGCCGCACCAGCACGGCTGCGACATCGAAGCTTGCGACCAGAGCGGCAAGCCGCGCCGTCAATTGCGACGGATCGTCGATGACCGGCGTCGCAAGATAAAGCCTGGGGAGAGGACGCGATGGAGCGGCCTTGGACGACATCTGGAGCCTGAACCTTTTGAGTGTTTCAGAAGACACACATCGTGGAGCACTGCGAAACTTCCTCTCCCGCAAGCGGGAGAGGTGAGGAGTAACTCGTTGCATTCAATGCGAACTGGGCGTGCTTCGCTTCGCTCGCAATGACGGCAAAATCAGGTCCGTGAAGAAAGCCTCACGCGGCCTTCTTTTCCAGATCGGCTTTCCACGCGCCCCTGCTGGCGAGCGAATTCATCCGGGCACGGTGATTGAAGGCGCGTTGACCAGCGGCAACGTTCTCAGCCTTGCCGGCCCACGCCTTCTGCGGCGCAGCCTGCAGCGCGCGGCCATAGGAGAAGGTAAGCTTCCACGGCAGGTTGCCGATCCGGTTCATGGCGTCGAGATGGGCTGTGGCCTCCTCGTCGGACTGTCCGCCGGACAGGAAGGCGATGCCGGGGACGGCGGCCGGCACGCAGGCTTTCAGCATGCGCACGGTTTTTTCCGCGACTTCCTGCACCGATGCCTGCTTCGCGCATGTCTTGCCGGAGATCGCCATGTTCGGCTTCAGGATCATGCCTTCGAGCGCCACGCGCTGCTTGCGCAGTTCCTGGAACGTCACGTTGAGCACCCGCGTCGTGACCTCAAGGCAGCGGTCGATGTCGTGATCGCCGTCCATCAGCACTTCCGGCTCGACGATCGGCACGACCTGGGCGGCTTGGCAGAGCGCAGCATAGCGTCCCAGCGCATGGGCGTTGACGCCCACGGCTGTCATGCTCGGGATGCCTCTCGCGTTGATGGCGATCACTGCGCGCCACTTCGCAAAGCGTGCGCCACGGTCGTAGTATGTCTTCAATCGGTCGGCGAGCCGGTCCAGTCCGACGGTGACGCGTTCGCCGGGGCATGCGGGCAGGGGCTGCGTGCCTTCGTCGACCTTGATGCCGGGAATGGCGCCGGCCTGCTCGATCAGCTTGATGAGCGGCGTGCCATCTTCGGCCTTCTGCCAGATGGTTTCGTCATAGAGAATGACGCCGGAGATGTAGTTCGTCATGGCGTCGGTTGAGCGGAACAGCATCTCGCGATAGTCGCGACGGCTGTCCTCGGTGGACGTCACGCCGATCGCGTCGAACCGTTTGGTGATGGTGCCGGACGATTCGTCGGCGGCGAGAATGCCCTTGCCCGGCACGACCATGGCTTGGGCCACCTTGTTGAGGTCGACGAGATTCATGGGCGGCTCCTTCTGCGTGCCCGAAACCGGCATGCCGGTTCCGAGACCCATACAGGCATGAGAATTGCGGCTTTCCGGCGCTGCAACTCATTTTGCCGCGAGAAGCAGCGTCATTTCGCCCGCAAAACCTCCACGCCGGGCAGCGGCTTGCCTTCCATCCACTCCAGGAAAGCCCCGCCGGCGGTCGAGACGTAGGAGAAGTCCCCGGCCACTCCGGCCTGGTTCAGGGCCGCGACGGTATCGCCGCCGCCCGCGACGGATACCAGTTTCCCGGCCTTGGTGCGGGCTGCCGCGTGTCGTGCGGCGACGACGGTGCCGCGATCGAAGGGCGTCAGTTCGAACGCGCCCAGCGGGCCGTTCCAGACCAGCGTCGCGGCGTCGTCGATGGCGGAATGAACGCGTTCCACCGATTGCGGACCGACGTCGAGAATCATGCCGTCGGCCGGGATCGCATCCAGCCCGTAGGCGTGGGAGGGCGCATTGGCGGCGAAATGGAACGCCACCGTGGCGTCGACCGGGAGGATGATGGCGCAGTTGGCGGCCTGGGCCTTTTCGAGAATGCGCAGCGCGGTTGGGGCGAGATCCTTTTCCGCCAGCGACTTGCCGACGTTGACACCTTGCGCGTGGAGGAAGGTGTTGGCCATGCCGCCGCCGATCACCAGCGCGTCGACCTTGCTGACGAGATTTTCCAGAAGGTCGATCTTGGTCGACACCTTCGCGCCGCCGATGATGGCGATGACGGGTTTCGTCGGCGCCTCGAGCGCCTTGTTCAGCGCCTCGAGTTCGGCCTGCATGGTGCGTCCCGCATAGGCCGGAAGCTTGTGGCCGAGGCCTTCGGTCGAGGCGTGGGCGCGATGCGCGGCGGAGAAGGCGTCATTGACCCAGATGTCGCCAAGCTTGGCCAGTTCGGCGACGAAGGCCGGATCGTTCTTTTCTTCTTCCCTGTGGAAGCGGGTGTTCTCCAGGCAAAGGATGTCGCCATTCTTCATCGCGGCGACGGCCTTCTGCGCGACGTCGCCGATGCAATCGTCGGCGAACGCGACCGGCCTGCCGAGCACTTTCGAAAGTTCGGCCGCGACCGGTTTCAGTGAATCCTTGGGGTCGGGGCCTTTGGGCCTGCCGAAGTGCGCCAGCAGGATCGCCTTGCCGCCCTTGTCGGCAATTTCCGCGATCGTCGGCGCTATGCGATCCAGCCGGGTGGTGTCGGTGACGCGCCCCTGCTCCATGGGAACGTTGAGGTCGACGCGCAGCAGCACGCGCTTTCCGTTCACGTCAACGTCAGCAAGGGTGCGGAAGGGCTTTGTCATGGCTGGGTATCCCGGACACGGTGCGTGCACGGTGCGCCGCAGAGCCGGGACCGCTACGCAGGAAAAATTGCGGATGGAATGAGCCGGTTCCGCATCGCGGCGCTTGCGCCGCGATGCGTCCGGACGCGTCGTCTCAGATCAGCTTGGCCATCGCGACCGCGGTGTCGGTCATGCGGTTGGAGAAGCCCCATTCGTTGTCATACCACGACAGCACGCGCACCAGCGTGCCGTTCTGCACCTTGGTCTGGTCGATGTGGAACGTCGAGGAATGCGGGTCGTGATTGAAGTCGCTGGAAACGTTGGGCTGGTCGGTGGTGCCGAGAATGCCCTTCAGTTCCTGCGAGGCGGCGCGCTTCATCGCCTCGTTGATCTCCTGAGCGGTGGTCTCTCTCTTGGCGATCACCTTGAGGTCGACCACCGAGACGTTCGGCGTCGGCACGCGGATCGCGACGCCGTCGAGCTTGCCCTTGAGTTCAGGCAGCACCAGGCCGATCGCGCGGGCGGCGCCGGTCGAGGTCGGAACCATCGAAAGCGCCGCGGCGCGGCCGCGATAGAGGTCCTTGTGCATGGTGTCGAGCGAGGGCTGGTCGCCGGTATAGGCGTGGATCGTGGTCATGAAGCCGGTCTCGATGCCGACTAGATCGTTGATGACCTTGGCGACCGGCGCGAGGCAATTGGTGGTGCAGGAGCCGTTCGAGACGACCAGGTGGTCCTTGGTCAGCTTGTCATGGTTGACGCCATAGACCACGGTCATGTCGGCGTTCTCGGCCGGAGCCGACACCAGCACGCGCTTGGCGCCGGCGGTGAGGTGCGCGGCCGCCTTGTCGCGCGCGGTGAAGAAGCCGGTGCACTCCATCGCGATATCGATGCCGAGCTCCTTCCAGGGCAGCTTGGCGGGATCGCGCTCGGCGGTCACCTTGATCTTGTTCTTGCCGATGACGATGCTGTCGCCTTCGACCTTCACCTCATACGGAAAGCGGCCATGCACGGAGTCGAAGCGCAAGAGATGCGCGTTGGTTTCGACCGGGCCGAGATCGTTGATGGCGACGATCTCGAGATCGTCGCGCTTGGCCTCGTAGATGGCGCGCAAAACGTTGCGGCCGATGCGGCCAAAGCCGTTGATTGCGACCCGGACTGCCATGTCTTTTTTCTCCTTCAAATAGGGCATTGTCTCCGCGCAACGGCAAGTTTAGCTCCGCGCGCGAGCGTCGACGCCTGTGTCACCCGGTTCTGCCGGGCGGCGACCATTGGTGATACCTAGCGGCCCGGTTTTAGCATTCGCATCCCGCCTTGAGCGAGAGAATCTGCGAGCGTCAAAATCAGGGAACCACCAGCAAAATAAGCTGTCAGCGGAATCCGGATCTGACATTCGCGTCTCGAACCTGCGGGAGGCCGATCCGCTCATGTCAAATCCACATTCCGCGCGTTTTAGCTAGCGCCTTTTTGATTTTGAGGCAATCTCAACCTCAACGAAGGTGCTTCTCCGCAGCGCTGACCACGGCCTCGGCGGTGATGCCGAAATGCTTGTAGAGGTCCTTGGCGGGAGCGCTGTGACCGAAGCTGTGCATGCCGACGAAGAGGCCGTCGGCGCCGATCACGGCGTCCCAGCCGAAGCGTACGGCCGCTTCCACGGCGATCTTGACCGGCGCCTTGCCGATCAGGGCCTGCCGGCGTTCCTCGGGCTGTTCGAGCAGCAGTTCCAGCGAGGGCACCGAGACCACCCGCGACGCGATGCCGCGCCCGGCGAGCTGTTGCTGCGCTGCGACAGCGATCTCGACTTCCGATCCGGAAGCGAAGATCGACACCTTCGCCTCGCCGTTGGCCGCGACCAGCTCATAGGCGCCATGCGCGCAGCGATTGTCCGCATGCGGGGTCTTGCGCACCGGGGTGAGGTTCTGCCGCGACAGCGCCAGGACCGTCGGTCCGTGCTTGCGCTCCAGCGCGAGTTGCCAGCACTCGGCGGTCTCGACCGCGTCGGCGGGGCGGAACACGCGCATGTTCGGCATCGCACGCAGGCTCGCCAGATGCTCCACCGGCTGATGGGTGGGGCCGTCCTCGCCGAGCCCGATGGAGTCGTGGGTCATGATGTAGACCACCGGGATGCTGGCCAGCGCGGACACGCGCATCGCCGGGCGGGCGTAGTCGGCGAAGCACATGAAGGTGCCGCCGGCCGGCGCGAAGCCGCCGTGCAACGCGATGCCGTTCATGGCAGCCGCCATGCCCAGCTCGCGGATGCCGTAATGGATGTAGCGGCCGTCGTCGTGACCGGGCTCGACGTCCTTCATCCCCTTGGTGCGGGTATTATTGGACGGCGTGAGGTCGGCGGAGCCGAGCAGCAGTTCCGGCATTGCCGGCACCAGTACCTCGAGCGCGATTTCACTGGCCTTACGGGTGGCGACCGTCGGCGGTTCGGCGACCAGCTTGTCCTTGAGCTTGCGGATCACCTCGTCGAGGTTCTGCGGCGGTTTGCGGTCGACGGCGCGGCGGGTGAACTCGCCGCGCTCGGCGTCGGACTTCGCCGCGAAGCGCGCGCGCCATTCCTTGTTTTGCCGCTTGCCCTTGCGCCCGGCGCTGCGCCAGGCCTTGAGAACGTCGTCGGGAATCTCGAACGGGCCGTAATCCCAGCCGAGCGCCTTCTTCGCGCCCGCCAGTTCTTCCGCCCCGAGCGCTTCGCCGTGCGCCTTGGACGTGCCGGCCCGGGTGGGGGCGCCGAAGCCGATGATGGTCTTGCAGGCGATCAGCGACGGCTTGTCGGACTTCTGCGCCCGGCGGATGGCGGCTGTGATCGCCTTGGGGTCATGGCCGTCGATCCGTCTGGCGTCCCAACCGCAGGCCTTGAAACGCGCCACCTGATCGACGTCGTCGGTCAGCGAGATCGGGCCGTCGATGGTGATGCCGTTGTCATCGTACAGGAAAATCAGCTTGTTGAGCTTGAGATGGCCTGCCAGCGCGATCGCCTCGTGGCTGATGCCCTCCATCAGATCGCCATCGGAGCACAGCACGTAGGTGTAGTGATCGACGACATCGTGGCCGAACTGGGCGGCCAGCAGGCGTTCGGCGAGCGCGAAGCCGACCGAGGTGGCGACGCCCTGGCCCAGCGGGCCGGTGGTGGTCTCGACGCCCTCGGTGATGAAATTCTCGGGATGGCCCGGCGTCTTGGAGTTGAGCTGCCGGAAATTCTTGATCTGGTCGAGCGTCATCTCCTTGTAGCCGGTCAGGTACAACAGCGCGTAGAGCAGCATCGAGCCGTGGCCGGCGGAGAGGATGAAGCGGTCGCGGTCCGGCCAGTGCGGATCGGTCGCATCGTATTTCAGGAACTTGGTAAACAGCACCGTGGCGATGTCGGCCGTGCCCATGGGGAGGCCGGGGTGGCCCGATTTTGCTTTTTCTACGGCGTCCATCGCGAGCGCGCGGATTGCATTCGCCATACGGGAGGAGTCGACGGTCGGCATGTGGGATATCCGGTCCAGACTAGATGAGGAGGGCTAAACGGTTCGCATTGGAATTCGATGCAGCCCGGCGAGCCGGACTGGCGTGCCGGGGGCATAGCACCTGCGTCGGCGGAGTCCAAGTGCGGGAGACCCCCCTCACAGGGAGAAATGTTTTGCGGTGCATAGCTGCGCTGCGGCGTTGCGCTGGCCTCGTCTGCCACGTAAATTTCAGCCCCTAAGGGCTTGCCGAGCCGTGGCTTTGTAATCCGGCCTACGGCCGGCCAAAAGGCGCGCAGAGCGAACATGAACGATCGACCCGCCAACCGTTCCGCCGGCGCCGAACCGTCCAGTCCTGGCGCGGTCGAAATCGACGCCGCGACCCGGCGACTGACCGCCGCGCTCGATGCGCTGGAAAGGGCGGTGGAGCGGCGGCGCGAGGCGGACCGCAACGAGGACGAACTGGCGAGCCGCATTCAGGCGTTGGGTGCCGACCGCTCGCGGCTCGCGGATGAGCTTGACGGCTCGCTGGTGCGCACGCGAAAGCTCGAACGCGCCAATCGCGAAATCGCCGAAAAGCTCGACGCGGCGATCGGCACCATCCAGTCTGTGCTCGAAGCGGCGGGAGAGACGGGGGAGAAGTCGTGAGCCATGTCAATGTCACCATCAACGGCCGCCAGTACCGGATGGCCTGCGAGGATGGCCAGGAAGAGCGGCTGCAGGCTCTGGCGCGCGATCTGGAAAACCGGATCGGCGAGTTGCGCGGCAAGTTCGGCGAAATCGGCGATCAGCGCCTGGAAGTGATGGCGGCTC
Organism: Nitrobacter sp.; assembly: GCF_051535215.1. Lineage (NCBI taxonomy): Bacteria > Pseudomonadati > Pseudomonadota > Alphaproteobacteria > Hyphomicrobiales > Nitrobacteraceae > Nitrobacter > Nitrobacter sp. The sequence goes on from NZ_JBPPLY010000001.1 coordinate 557,556, forward strand.
TCACGGCCTCCGACGAGTTGTTGGATGCGCACCAGCGCATCCGCGCCCTGGAGGACGAACTCAGCGCATTGGGAGACGTGCGCGCCGCGGCCGCGGAGCGCGCGCGCGCGACGCAAACCGCGGTGGCTGCCGCGTTGAACATGGCGGCGCAGCGGATCGAGAAGACCACGCAGGTCCTGAACCGCACCGTCGGCGGCGGCATCGCCATCGGGTGAAGACTTCGGCCCCGCATCGCGCGGGATATGCCGATAGATGCACGTCGTCGCATGAGACGCCGCTGGCATCCGCGCCCATTCCCGCCTACATTAGCGCTGCGAGGCTGCGCCGCGCGTCAGGAGCCACTATCCCCGGGGCCTTATCGATCCTTAAGGGAACTGTCCCTGGCCGGGTCCGTGGATCCGGACATATGGTGCCCACCTACTTTCGTAGGGAACTCCGGGATCGAGCGCTCCAACGGCGATCGCGGCTTCGCACTTTTCCAGAGCCTCCGTTCGGGCGTCATGCCGCGAAAGCGGCATCGATATTCACGTCATTGGCTCGGGCTGCACTGGATCATCCGCTTTCGCTGATGACGACGGTGAACTAAACATCCGGCATGTCGGTTTCCTCAGGCGTCCCATCCAAAAACGAATTGCGTGCCGCCGCATTGGCTCGTCGCGATGCCTTGAGCGCGGAGCAGCGCGCAGCAGCGGCGTGTGCGATCGCGGCCCTCCTTCCGTCGCTCGAAATAACATCGTCGACTGTCGTCGCCGGTTACGCGCCGATCCGCAGCGAGATCGACCCGGTGCCGCTGATGCAGAGCCTTGCGGCGCGGGGCGCTGCGCTGGCGATGCCAGCGATTGCAGCGCGCAACGCCGCGCTCACGTTTCGGCGGTGGACGCCCGGTGATGCGCTGGTGCGGGGTGTGTTCGGGATTTCCGAGCCGCCCGTCACCGTGGCCGAGGTCGTCCCCGATATTGTGCTGGTGCCGCTCGCCGCATTCGATCGCGCCGGTCATCGCATCGGCTATGGCGCTGGTTATTACGACCGCACGCTCGCGCAGTTGCGTGACAGGAAACCGGTCATCGCCATAGGTCTCGCCTTCGCGGTGCAGGAAATTCCGCAGGTGCCGGCATTGTCCCACGACGTCCGGCTCGATTATGTGCTAACCGAAGCTGGGCTTTTCAGCTTCGGAAAATAGCTGCGTTGACATCGGAACAGTAGAGCCGTGCGTATTCTTTTCATCGGCGACGTCGTCGGCAAGACCGGACGTACCGCCATCAGCGGGCATCTGCCGGCGCTCATTGCCCGGTGGAAGCTCGATCTCGTCATCGTCAACGGCGAGAATGCGGCCGGCGGCTTCGGCATCACCGAGGCGATTTACCAGGAGTTTCTCGACGCGGGCGCCGACGCCGTCACGCTCGGCAACCACGCCTGGAATCAGAAAGAGGCGCTGGTGTTCATCGAGCGCGCGCCGCGGCTCATTCGCCCGCTGAACTTTCCGCGGCATACACCGGGCCGCGGCGCCGCGCTGATCGATACCAGGGACGGCCGCCGCGCGCTTGTCATCAACGCCATGGCGCGCATCTTCATGGAGCCGCTCAACGATCCCTTCCGCGCCATCGATCGCGAGCTTGAAGCCTGTCCGTTGCGTGAGGCGGTGGACGCGATCGTTGTCGATTTCCATGGCGAGGCGACCAGCGAGAAGCAAAGCATGGGTTTCTTCTGCGACGGTCGCGCCAGCCTCGTGGTCGGGACGCACACCCATGTGCCGACGGCGGATCATCGCATCCTTCCCAGTGGCACCGCCTATATGAGCGATGCCGGCATGACCGGCGATTATGACTCCGTGATCGGGATGCAAAGGGAGGAGCCGCTGCGCCGCTTCACCACGGGCATTCCGAGCGGCCGGTTCGAGCCGGCCGGCGGTGTCGCCACCTTGAGCGGCGTTGCGGTCGAGACCGATGACGCGACCGGGCTCGCGCTTCGAATCGCGCCGGTGCGGCTCGGCGGACGGCTGGAGCCGGCGGAGCCGTCGTTCTGGACCTGACGCGGCCGAACCGGGATCGATGGTGCGGATGTTTTCGCGCCAGCCTTTGATTCCGACCGGTCCCGGCTTATAACGCCGCGCCGCTTCCACCTTTGCAGAGGGTACCGGTGTAGCCGCCGGCACCTGCCCCGGATTCGAGAGAGACCTGCCGATGGCCGGACATTCCCAGTTCAAGAACATCATGCATCGCAAGGGCAGGCAGGATGCCCAGAAGTCGAAGCTGTTCAGCAAGCTCGCGCGTGAAATCACGGTGGCGGCCAAGCTCGGCACGCCCGACCCCGCAATGAACGCGCGGCTGCGCGCGGCGGTGATCGCGGCGCGGGCGGAAAACATGCCCAAGGACAATATCGAGCGCGCGATCAAGAAGGCGAGCGGCAATGACGCGGAGACCTATGACGAACTGCGCTACGAAGGCTATGGTCCGGGAGGCGTTGCCGTGATCATGGAAGTCCTGACCGACAACCGCAACCGCGCCGCTTCCGACATCCGCTCCTATTTCACTAAGTCCGGCGGCAACCTGGGCGAAACCGGCTCGGTGTCGTTCATGTTCGACCGGCTCGGGGTGATCGAATACGACGCCGACAAGGCGTCCGCCGACGACATGCTGGAAGCGGCGATCGAGGCCGGCGCCGACGACGTGGCGTCGGGCGAGAGCGGCCACGAGATTTATGCCTCGCAGGACACCTTCCGCGACGTCGCCAGGGCGCTCGAAGGCAGGTTCGGCGAGGCGCGCAAGGTCGCCTTGATCTGGAAGCCGCAGAATACAATCGCCGTCGATGACAATACCGGCGAGAAGCTGCTCAAGCTTATCGATCTTCTCAACGAGCACGACGACGTCCAGAACGTCTACGCCAACTTTGAGGTCTCCGACGCGCTGATGGCGAAGCTCAGCGGGTGAGCCCGATATCTCATGGCAATTTGCGTCGGCGTCCGGCGGCGCGGCTGCTGCTGCTCGACCCCGATCAGCGCTTATTGCTGTTTCGTTTCGCATACAAGGACAGCGCGCAGATCGACAGGACGTACTGGGCGACTCCGGGCGGGGCCGTGGACGAGGGCGAGACCTTCGAGCAGGCGGCGATCAGGGAGTTGTGGGAGGAGACTGGCCTGCGTGTCGCCAGCGTCGGACCGGAAATCGCGCAGCGCCGGTTTGTTCTCGAACTCATCGGCGGCGAGCGTGTGCTGGCGGACGAGCGGTTCTTTCTGGTGAGAACCGGCTTTCATGTTGTTTCCAGCGGAGCATGGACCGAGCTTGAACGCGAGGTGATGGTGGACCATCGCTGGTGGTCGCGCGCCGAACTCGCGAGCCCTGCCGAGCAGGTCTTCCCGGACGATATTATGGACATGCTGACGGCGGCGGCTCCTTGAGAGGCATGTCTTGGCGCGTGCGTCTCGCCCTCGCGCGGGTCGCATCGATTTTCGAACCTCGGTGATCGCGCGATTTTCCCTTGACGGCGTCAGGTTGAAGGATCATGTCAACAAAAGCGGGATGCTGCGGCCTTGGTCGCGCGCCCATCACTGGAACACCCGACATTATGCCAAGCGACAGTCCTGGTAACTTGCCAGGTACCTTGCCAGGTACCTCGCCGACAGCGGCGCCGGTCTGAGAGCTTGATGAGCTCACAAGGC